>JADHNZ010000002.1 GCA_016779225.1 Planctomycetota bacterium | reverse complement strand
GCGAGGCCCAGGGCGAGGAGCAGGAGGGTGCGCATGGGGGGTGTGGGGCGGTGCAGGGCCGGGGGGAGGCCCTTCAGGACCCTGGAGTACCGATCCAGAGGGGCCCGTTCAAGCCTCCGGGGCGGGTCTCCCCCCTCCGGCGGGGCGACTCACGCCGTCCTGAGCACCCCTACCGGGCGGTCCACCCATAGAAATCGCATTTTGATACCCCCATCCTTCGGCGGGTGCCTTAAAACGAGACTCGAAGGACGCACCCGATGGAACTCCGCAGCATGCTCGACGCCATGGTCCTTGCCATGGGCCTTACCCCCGGCCTCCTGGTCGCCCTCGCAGCCCGGATGGAGTACGGGGCGCCGGTGCCGGTGGCCCTGCTGCTCGGAGCGATCGGCGCGGTGCTGGGCCGGCGGATGCTCCTGGCGCCCGTCCACTGAGCTCCTAGCGCTCCCGGGGCGCGGCGTCGCGCACATGCGCATCGAGCCAGTCCGCCATCTCGGCGAGGGTGTGCAGGACCGCCTCCTCGGAGCGGTACCCGTGGCTCTCCCCCGGAAGCTGCACGAAGCGGGCCGTTCCCCCGTTGCCGACCAGCGCGTGGTAGAGCCGCTGAGACTGGATCGGGAAGGTTCCCGAGTTGTTGTCGTCGGTCCCGTGCACGAGCAGCAGGGGCTCGTCGATGCGGTGGGCATGGAAGAAGGGTGACACCTTCACATAGGTCTCGGTGGCCTCCCAGAGGGTCCGGCGCTCGCTCTGGAACCCGAACGGCGTCAGCGAGCGGTTGTAGGCGCCGCTGCGCGCGATGCCGGCGCGGAACAGGTCCGAGTGCGCCAGCAGGTTCGCGGTCATGAACGCGCCGTAGCTGTGCCCCGCGACCGCGCAGCGCTCCCGGTCCGCGACCCCGCGCTCGACCGCGAAGTCGACGGCGGCCTGCGCCGAGAGCACCAGCTGCTCGATGAAGGTGTCGTTCATCGTCTCGGGGTCCCCCACCACCGGCATGGTCGCTCCGTCGAGCACGGCGTAGCCGTGCAGGGTGAGGAACAGGTGAGAGGAGCCCCCCATGCGCGTGAACCGGTGCGGGCTGCCGCTCACCTGGCCCGCGGTGTTCGCGTCCGAGTACTCGAGGGGATAGCCCCAGACGAGCAGCGGGTGGCGGTCGCCCGGCTCGTGATCCGGCGGCAGGTAGAGGGTCGCGGAGAGCGGCACGCCATCCGCGCGCTCGTAGGTCACCAGCTCCTTGCTCACCGCACGCAGCATGGGCTGGGGATCCTCGCGCTCCGTGAGCGGGCGCGCGCTGTCGCCCTCGTGGAGGAAGAGGTTGGGGACCTCCGAGGTGGACTCGTGCCAGGCGAGGAAGCGCGGCGCGGAGGCCTCGGGCTCGAGCAGGGCGGTGAGGGAGTGATAGGCGTCCTCCGGGCACCTCCAGAGGGTGGCCGGCTCACCGGACTCGAGCGACTGGCGCGCGAGGAAGGGCCGATCCCCCTGTGGCGTGGCTCCGCGGCCGCTGCGCCACAGGAACCCGTCGCGGACCACGGCGACCTCCGCGCCCAGCGGTCCCGGCTCGGTGAGGATCGAGCCGAGGTCGGCGTAGAGGTCCTTGGCACTGCGGTCCTCGAGGACCATGGAGGCCACGGAGCCTCGACGCTCCGAGACCGTGTGCAGCAGGGTGCGCGTCCAGCGGCGGTCACGGTCGTACTCCTCCGCCAGCACCTGGCCCGGCTCGGGGAGGAAGGTCAGCCCGCGCGCGCGGTGCTGGGTGCGGAGCAGCTCGACGGGCTCGGCCTGCTCGGGGAAGCGCTGGGCGAGCCAGCGGTCACGGGCCTCGGCCTCGCGGCCCGGGTCACCGCCATCGAGGGCCTCGCACCACACGAGGCGCGCCGCCTCCAGGGGGTCCCACTGCAGGCTCCGCGGCCCCACCTGCACGCCGCCAATGGGGATCTCCTCCTGCAGGTCCTGGGCGAAGCGGGCCACCTCGGACCAGCCCGCCTCGCTGCGCACCAGGACGACGCTGTCGCGCGAGAAGCGGTAGACGGGGAGCGTGCGTGACCAGGGGCCCCGCAGCAGCTCCACCAGGACGGCGCCCCCGCCAGGAGCCAGGTCAATGCCGCCGGCCAGTCCCGTCACGAGCACCTGCTCCACGCCCGCGCGCCAGAGGACGACCTCGGTGCGCGCGTGGTGCTCGAAGAGGGCCTCGTCGTCGGGATTCTTCAGCAGGTCTTGGTAGGTACGGGCGGGCGCCTGCAAGCCGCGCGTCTCCTGCACGAGCGGGCCCCGGGGCACCGCGGGAGGACGCGGGGCCGCCCCGCGCGTCTCGGGCACGCGCCGGAAGACCAGGCCGCCGTCGGCCGTGAACTCCACCCCGCCCATCACGGTGGAGAGCCGGTCGGTCACGCGGCGTGCGCGCGCCAGGTCGGCGGTCGGGGCGAGCCAGAGCTCCAGGTGATCGGCCGCCCGCGCGCACCACGCGAGCCGGTCTCCCTGGGGTGAGAAGGTGGCCCACTCGAGGCGAGTCCCCTCCGGCAGGGGCAGCGCCTGGGGCTCGCCCCCCTCGAGGGGGCGCAGGGTCGCGGAGCGGTAGGAGGTGCTGCTGAAGGATGCGTCCGTCGCCGGATCGACGCGCATCCCCGCGAGCCCGATCCAGGGCCGCGCCACCTCAGCGAGCGGCGGAAGGGGCTCGCGGTCGAGGAGCAGCAGCCACTGCCCGCGCGGCCCGGCCTGCACGCGCGGCGGGACGGGAGCGAGCACGGCCTCCTCGATCGCCGCGGGGGGCCTCCGCCAGGCCTCGGCGGGGTCCTGCAGGACGGGAGCAGCGAGGGCGAGGAGAAGGGACAGGCAACTCATGGCCGCGAGCCTAGGGCGTCGCGGGGCGAGCGGGTAGCCCTCGCGGGGGACGGGAGCCAGGCTCGACCGTCGGGCTGGAGGCGGCACCCGGACTCGAACCGGGGATCTCGGATTTGCAATCCGACGCCTTACCACTTGGCCATGCCGCCCAGGTGTCCCCGCGCCGCGGGGAGGCGTCGGAAGGATAGCCGCACCGGGGGGCCGGTCAAGCGTGGCAGGGTCGGAGGCCTCGCTCCGGGACGCTGCCCCCGTATGCTCGGAGCCCCGGGGCTCTCTCGAGACCCCGTGGGGACATGGCGGAATCGGTAGACGCAGCGGCCTTAAAAGCCGCAGGCCGCGAGGCCGTCCGGGTTCGAGTCCCGGTGTCCCTACCACCCTCGACACCGCAAGCGCATCCCATGAAGGCCGCCTCGATCAAGACCACGACCCTCCTCCTGCTCCTCGCCTCGTGCGCCTCGACGGCCAGCTCCGAGGAGGCTCCCCAGGAAGCCGCTCAGGAGCTGCCGGGCGCGGGTGAGGAGATGATGGCCATGCCCGAGCCCACGCCGGAGCACGCAAGGGTCCTGGAGGGCGTCGGGCGCTGGACCGGCACGCTCACCTCCTGGGAGGCCGGGCCCGACCCCGTGCAGATGGAGGCCACCCAGGTGGTCGAGGCCGTGGGTGGCTTCTGGACCGTGTGCACCATGACCTGCGACTTCATGGGCATGCCCTACAAGGGCAATGGACATGTGGGCTACGACCCCGACCGCGGGCTCTTCGTGGGCGACTGGGTGGACAACATGTCCGCCGCCTTCGCCGGGATGGAGGGCAGCTACCTCGAGGACGGCGAGACCCTGCGCATGCGCTGGCAGGCCCCCGACTGGATGACCGGCAAGCTGGTCGACAACTGGTCCGACACCATCCAGACCGCCACGACCCAGACCAGCACCTTCTACCGCGGCGACGAACAGGGCGAGCACCAGAAGGTCATGGAGATCACCATGACCCGGGTGGACGGGTGAGGCGCTGGCAAGAGGAGCCGCTCACCACCCAGCCGACGCGTGCGACGGCACGCGCGCAAGGCCCCGGAGCCCGGACTCAGCCCGGGCTCCGGAGGACAGCCGTCCTCAGCGCAGCGGTCCGATGAGGATGCCGTTCGAGGTCTCGAGGGTCCCGGGATTGCCCGGAGACCTGGAGAGATAGGACAGCACGAGGGAGTCCCCGGCCGTCACGCCCAGGAGTCCCAGGAGCCCGTCATCCAGGACGAAGCTCCGCGTGCCGCCGCAGGCACCCGTCCCTTGGGCGAGGCCGGGCTCGTAGCGGAGTAGAGGCGTCCCCACGCACAGGACGCTGCTGTACGCCGCGGGAGTGGTCTCGGGCGCCCCCACCAGGAGGACTCCCCATGACCCCGGAGCGAGCTGATCCACGGCCACCTCGATCCCGTCCTCTCCAAGAGAGGCGCAGCCCACGACGCTGAGCTGGGCCCCGCAGCCGGCCATGGGCGAGCCGGAGCACACCTGCACAGCAGCAGCCCCATCCGCCGGATCGAAGGAGAAGGCTCCCATCTCGCACACCGTCCCAAACTCATCAACGCAGGCCGGATCGCCAGCGTCGATGCCGAGGCTGCACGGAAGCAGGCGGTAGTCACCGGCCGCGGCATCTACGAACCGCGGCGCCCCCTCCAGGTTCCCGAGCCCGGCTTGACCGGAGTTGAGGGAGTAGGTGACGAGAGTGGGCGCCTCAGAGGCGAGTGGCTGCTCCCCCATGAAGAGGCAGTTGTGGAGGTCAGCAGCGACGACAGTCGGACCCGGCACCCCACCAAAGAGAGGCTGAACGTAACTCTCGTTCTGAACAAATGTGCACGCCTCCACTATCGCGTATGGCGCATGTATTGCGGCTCCGACCCCGCCCCAAGGCATGAAACAGTCAGGGCCACCAGAGCGGTTCCTCGCAAACACAGAGTCTCGGACTACGACCGCGCTCTCGGACCTGAGCCCGCCCCCAACACCCGCGTGGCAGTAGAGGTCACTCGCCGTGTGACAATCCAAGAACTCGCACCCATTGACGACTCCTGCACCTTCGATGCGCAGCGCGCCCTCTTCTGCCCCGAAGCAGTTTTGGAATCGGCACCGTAAGAACTCAACATCAATCGCATTCACTGCTCCCAAGCCCCACGAGCCAAGATTGAGATTGCCGAAATATGAGTCCACCACCGACAGCCCTGGACCCCGCAGGTGAAGTGGACTCCCGTAGTCCTTGCTGCTGCTCCATGTGAACGAGCAGCCCTCAATCGTTCCTTGGCCGACGATATCGCCGATGGCACGGAACTCGGCGTTATGCCAGCCATCAAAGTGGGTTCCTACCAAGCTTATCGAGGCGCCCGTGACGAGGAGGCAATTCTTGTGCGCGCCCAAGCAATTGTAGTTGGCGGCGTTCAACTGAAGAGTGCTGTAGGCCGTAGTGAGTTCTCCTCCGCTCAACATGAGCAGGCGACCACAGGCATCAAAGGACGTCAACGTAGTGTTCCATGAGATGAGGCTAGAGTCACTCAGTTCGATGGACGCAGCCGCATACGGCCACGCGGCTTCAAGATCCTGCATCCCCAATGCTTCATAGGAGCAGCCCACAAGAGAGAGAACACCTCCAGACTGGACCAGCAGGCCTGAGCAGGGCGCAAGTCCATCCGTGAACGAGTCGACCTCAAGGAGTGAGTCGAACACCGAGGCGAAGCCGCCCTGAACGAGGAGTCCGTTGGCAGCCGGCGTCTCCGCCATCGAACTCAAGGATGAATCGAACACCGTGAGCGTGCCGCCCAGCACATCCGCCCAACGCCACCCATCGTGCACGACCTCCAAGGACACGGCCTCGACCCTCAGCTCAGCGGAGCTGGGAACCTCGAGCAGGGCCTGCGAACCTCCCGTGAGAGGACTCTGTGAGGCGATGCTGAAGCGCCGGAGCGTGACGACCGCGGCTCCATCGAGCGAGAGCGCCGGCTCATCTCCCTCGGGGGACCAATCGGCAAGGAAGCCAAACGGCGCTTCCACTTCAAGATCGCGATCGAGGATCGTCACTGATTCGGTGAAGCCCGCGCTGAGAACCACGATCCGATCGCCAGAAGCGGCAGCATCAACCGCCTGCTGGATGGAGTGGAAGGGGTCGGTAGCGTCTCCACTGCCCCCGGTCCCACCGATCGCCGGGTCTGCGTAGTGGATGTTCTGAGCCGAGGCCGCGGCGGCGAGCGCGAACACAATTGCAAAGTGCTGGACTGAACGAAGCATGGTCGGGAGGCTGTTCTTCTGCGCGCAACGCGCGCCTCTCTACAGAACCCCTCCGTCCCCGCGGCCGGGACATCGACCCCCCAGATTCATGCGACCCCACGCCGTCCTTTGCACATTCCTCGCCTGCGCGCCCTTGTGGGGGCTTCCCGGACGGCCCCTGACCGACGGAGGCGCGCCCTCGACGACGGCTCAGGCGCTCCCGCCGAGCGAGCCGCCCAATGTGGTCTTCCTGTTCGTGGATGACCTGGGGTGGACGGACCTGGGGTGCTATGGGTCGTCCTTCTACGAGACGCCGGCGATCGACGGGCTGGCGGCCGAGGGGGTGCGGTTCACGCAGGCCTATGCGGCGGCTCCGGTGTGCTCGCCGACGCGGGCGAGCGTGCTGGCGGGGAAGGCTCCGGCTCGGCTGCGGAACACCGACTGGTTCGGCGGCCGGCGGCCGGGGCCGCTGCTGCCGGCGGACTACGACCCGCAGCTCGCCCTCGAGGAGGAGACCCTTGCTGAGCGCATGCGGGACGGCGGGTACCGGACGGGCTTCTTCGGCAAGTGGCACCTCGGGGGCGAGGGGTTCGGCCCGCTGGAGCAGGGGTTCGAGCGCAACGTGGCCGGCTGGCGCGCCGGCTCGCCCGCTGGCGGCTACTTCGCCCCCTGGACGAACCCCGCTCTCGAGAACGGACCGGACGGGGAGTACCTGCCGGAGCGCCTGACGGCCGACGCCCTCGCCTTCATGGAGGAGTTCCGCGAGGAGCCGTTCCTCCTCTACCTCTCGTACTACAGCGTGCACACGCCGCTCCAGGCCAAGCCCGACCGGGTCGAGCACTACCGCGAGAAGAAGCGCGCCCTCGGCGTGGCCGAGGAGGACCTGTGGGGCCGGGAGCGCCGGCGCAAGGTGCGCCTCGTGCAGGAGCACGCGGTCTACGCCGCGATGGTGGAGGCCGTGGACCGCTCGGTGGCCGCCCTCCTCACGCGCCTCGAGGAGCTCGAGCTTGCGGAGGAGACCATCGTGATGCTCTTCAGCGACAACGGCGGCCTCTCCACGAGCGAGGGTCACCCCACCTCGAATCTGCCCCTACGCGCGGGCAAGGGCTGGCTCTACGAGGGCGGCATCCGTGAGCCCCTGATCGTGCGCGGACCGGGGATCCGCAGGGGGGCCACCGACGACACGCCTGTGATCTCGAGCGACCTGGCGCCCACCCTCCTCGAGCTGTGCGGGCTGCCGGCCGCCCCGCGCCAGCACCTGGACGGCCTGAGCCTCGCGGGCCTCCTGCGCGAGGGGACCGCCCTCGCCGACCGTCCGCTCTACTGGCACTACCCCCACTACGGCAACCAGGGCGGCGCCCCCAGCGGCGCCATCCGCGTGGGCGACCTCAAGCTCATCGAGTGGTACGAGGACGGCAAGCTCGAGCTCTTCGACCTGGCGCGCGATCCCGGGGAGCAGCAGGACCTGGCCCGGGCCCGGCCAGCCCAGGCCGCTGCCCTCGCCGCCCGGCTGCAGGGCTGGCGTGAGGGCGTCGGCGCCCTGATGCCCCGCCCGAACCCGAACCCCGTCGAGGCGCGCTGAGGCCCCCCGAGGAGGGGGCCGCTGGATCCAGAATGCAGAGGAGGCGCTCCGGGCTCGACCCGGAGCGCCTCCTCACTGCTCGTGCCGGCGGTCGCGAGGCACTCGCGAGGGGCACCCGCCGCGCTCAGCCGCGGTCGTCCAGGTCCTTCCACTCGGCGTCGTGCACGCCGGTGTAGATCTGGCCGGGGCGGAAGAGCTTGTTGTCCCCCATCTGCTCGCGCCAGTGCGCCAGCCAGCCCGCGGTGCGCGCGATGGCGAAGATCGGCGTGAACACATCCGTGGGGATGCCGAGCTTCTGGTAGACGATGCCGCTGAAGAAGTCGACATTCGGCCAGATGCCGCGGGAGCCGAAGGTGTCGGCGGCGAGGCGCTCGATCTCGAGGGCGGTGTCGTAGAGCGGCGTCGAGCCGTGGCTCTCGAAGAGCTCGCGCGCCAGGTTCTGGAGCGAGTGCGCGCGCGGGTCCTTGGTCTTGTAGACGCGGTGCCCGAGGCCCATGACCTTGGCCTTGGCGGCGACCTTGGCGTCGAACCAGGCCTTGGCGTTCTCCGGACCGCCGATCTCCTCGAGTTGCTTCAGGACGCGCTCGTTCGCACCGCCGTGGAGCGGGCCATAGAGGGTGCCGACCGCTCCGCTGACCGCCGTGTACGCGCCGGTCTCGGTGGACGCCACCACGCGGCAGGCGAAGGTCGACGCGTTCATGGTGTGCTCGGCATGCAGCACCAGGGCGCAGTCGAGGATGCGCTCCTCGATGGCGCTCGGCTTCACGCCGTTCATGCACCACAGGAAGTTGGCCGCGATCGACAGGCTCGGATCGGGCTCGACGAGCTCCTCCCCGCGGCGCAGGCGCTCGAAGCACGCGACCAGGACGGGGACGGCCGCGAGCACGCGCAGGGATGCGTCGTGCCGCGAGGCCTCATCCTTCAGGTCGCAGGCGGGGCTCACCATGCCGAGCATCGCGACCATGGCCTGCAGAGCCTCCATGGGGTGTCCCTTGCGCGGGAGCGCCTTGAGGGCGGCGACCAGCTCCGGGGCCAGGGCGTAGTAGGGCTGCAGCTCCTGCTTGAAGGCGTCCAGCTGGGCGCGGGTCGGCAGGACGCCGTTCCAGAGCAGCCAGGTGGTCTCCTCGAAGGTGGACTTCTCAGCCAGCACCTCGATGCGGTGACCGCGGTAGGCGAGGATGCCTTGGGTCCCGTCGATGAAGCTGACGGAGGACTCGGCGGCGGGGACGCCGGCGAGGCCGGGGACGAGTTCCGGGGTGGACACGGGGAGGGTCGGGGCTCGGGGGGGTCGAGGGGGACGGTCTCAGGACCGCGAGAAGAGATAGTCGAGGATCAGGCGCGCGCCCACCCCGGAACCGGTCGGGCCACCGACCCAGTCACGGTTGACGGTGTTCCAGGCGGTGCCGGCGATGTCGAGGTGGCACCAGGCGATGTCCTGGGGCACGAAGCCGCGCAGGAAGGCGGCGCCTTGGCTGGAGCCGGCCCCCACGGCGGGGGAGCCGATGTTGGCGAGGTCGGCGCTGGCGCCCTTCATGGCGTCCAGGTGCTCCTGCAGCAGGGGCAGCGGCCAGCACTTCTCGCCGGTCCGAAGGCCGCTCGCAACGAGGGCGTCGCGCAGCTCGTCGGTGGAGGGGAAGATGCCGGAGACCTCGTGGCCGATGCCGACGATCACGGCTCCGGTCAGGGTCGCGAGGTCCAGCATCGTGTCCGGCTTGGTCTTGCGGGCCGCGTAGACGAGGCAGTCCGCGAGGACGAGGCGCCCCTCAGCGTCGGTGTTGAGGATCTCGACGGTGGTGCCGTCCATGGCCGTGTGGACATCACCCGGCTTGGTGGCCTTTCCGTTGATGGTGTTCTCGGAGCAGCCCAGGATGCCGTGGATCTCGAGGGGCAGGTCCAGCTCGGCCAGGCCGCGGAAGGCCCCCAGGACGGCGGCCGCGCCCGACATGTCGAAGCGCATCTCGTCCATCTTGGCCGAGGGCTTGATGCTCACACCGCCCGCGTCGAAGGTCAGGCCCTTGCCCACGAGCGTGATGCGGCCCTTGGCCTTGCCCTTGGGCTTGTAGGTGAGGTGGACGAGCTTGGCCGGCTCGTCGGAGCCCTGGGACACGGACAGGAACAGCCCCATCCCCAGCTTCTTCATGCCCGCCTCGTCGATCACCTTGCAGGTGATGCGCGGGGACCCGGAGGCGACCTTGCGAGCGGCCGCGGCAAAGGCGGTCGGCGTCAGCACATTGCCGGGCTTGTTCTGGAGGTCGCGCGCCAGGGAGCAGGCCGCCCCCATGACGGTGCCCCGGGCGACGCCACGCTTGTAGGTGGCGCCATCGGCGGCCAGGACCAGGCCCTTGCAGGTCGCGGCCTTGGCCTCGCTCTTGAGCTCGGTGTAGCGGTAGGCGCCCAGGATCGCGCCCTCGGCCAGGGCCTGGCCGGCGTCGCAGTCGTCGATGCCCTCGAGCCCCTGCAGGTCGGTCGCCAGGACGGTCGCCTTGGACACGCCCAGGGCCTCGGCCTTCTTGGCCATGACCGCGCCCAGGCGGCGCAGGCCCTCCATGTCCAGGGCGCTGCGCTCTCCGCAGCCGATGAGGACGATCTGCGCCGCGGGGCCTCCGGTGGCGAAGGACTCGCGCGTGGTCCGCGCAGCGGCCTCGAAGCCCTGCGTGAACGCGGCGGGGACCTCCACCCCCGTGGGCAGGTCCACGCTCTCCCCAGCGAACGCCGGGACGAACAGGAGCGGGGTCTTCTTGAGGGAGGCCGGAGTGGTGACGGTGATCTTCATGATGGTGAGCGGTGAGGGAGCGCGCGTCGGGCTCACATGTCGAGGTACTTGGGACCGCCGCTGCCCTCGGGCACGACCCACTCGATGTTCTCGTAGGGGTCCATGATGTCGCAGGTCTTGCAGTGGACGCAGTTGGAGGCGTTGATGACGACCCCTGCGTTGGACTCGGGCCACTCGTAGACCGCGGCCGGGCAGAAGTGCTGGCAGGGGTTGCCGTACTCCTTGGTACAGCGCTCGACGCAGATGCTCGGATCGGCGACGACGAGGTGGCTCGGCTGGTCCTCCTCGTGGATGGCTCCCGACAGGTACACATCCGAGAGCTTGTCCATGGAGGCACCGTCGTCGAAGGCCGGCTTCTCGAGGCGACTCTTGGCGACGGGCTGCATGCACTCGTGGTCGGCATGACCGCCGCGCCGCGCCACGAGGCCGCGCCCGCCGGTGACCATCTGGACCCCGAAGTCCACGAGGCCCGCGAACATGCCCTTGGCGAAGGCCTGGCGGTAGTTGCGGACGCCGTGCAGCTCCGCATGGGCCGACGAGGCCCGGAACAGCTCGTCGTAGCGCGCCAGCTTCGCGGCGGAGGTGTCGCCGGCAAGGACGGCCTCGGCCACGGCCTGGCCGGCGAGCATCCCCGACTGCAGGGACAGGTGGATCCCCTTGAGGGTCGCGGCGTTCAGGAAGCCCGCCGAGTCCCCCACGAGCACGAACCCCTCGCCGAACAGCTTCGGCATGGAGTGGAGGCCTCCCTCGGGCACGGTCTTCGCGCCGTAGCGGATGGGCTTGCCGCCCGCGAGCAGCTTCGCGATGCGCGGGTGCTGCTTCCACTGGACGAACAGGGCGTGGGGATCGAGCCGCGCGTCGCCGTGGTCGAGCCCGACCACGAAGCCGATGCTGAGCTTGTTCCCCGGGAGGCCGTAGATCCAGGAGCCGCCGTACGAGTTCAGGTCGAGCGGGTAGCCGCCGGTGTGGATCACCTTGCCCTTGAGCTCGGCACCGACCTTGGGCGTGACCTCCCAGATCTCCTTGATGCCGGTGCCCCAGGTCTGGGGGTTGCGCCCCTCCATGAGCCCCAGCTCGGGATCGCGCAGGAGCTGCTTCGCGAGCGAGCCGCGCGTGCCCTCGGCAAACACGGTCACCTCTGCGGTGATGCGCATGCCGGGCTCGAAGGTGCCCTTGTGCGAGCCGTCCTTCGCGATGCCGCTGTCGCGGGTCACGACGCCCTCGATCCGGCCGCCCTCGCCGCGAATCAGCTCCGCTGCGGGGAAGCCGCCGTAGACCTCGATCCCGAGCGCCTCGGCCTGCTCACCGAGCCAGCGCACGATCTGGTTGAGGGAGACGATGCAGTTGCCGTGGTTCTTGAGCTGGGGCGGGCACAGGGCGCCCTTCAGGGGCACGCTCCCGCCGCCAGGGCGCAGCATCTCGGCCCAGTCGTCCTTCACCTCGGCGAGGATCGGGAACCCGCGCTCGCGCCAGTCCGGGAAGAGGGCGGCGATGCCCTCGGGCTTCATCACCGCGCCCGAGAGGGTGTGGTGCCCGAGCTCCTCGGCCTTGTCGATCACGAGGACCGTCTTCTCGGTCTCCCCCGCGGCCTGGAAGCGGCGCGCCACATCGATCGCGCACGCCAGGCCGGCAGGTCCACCGCCCACCACGAGGACGTCGACGGGGAGCTCATCACGCTCCACATCGCAGGCGTTCAGGCTGGTGACGCGTTCGCTCATGGGATCCTGGGGGGCCGTTGGGGTGACCTCGGCCCCCTCTTGGCCCATCCACGCGGGGGACCAAAGGGCTGGAGAGGCCGAGAATCGGGCAAAGAGAATAGCAGCGCGGGGGACCCGCCGCCACGGCCCTCCCGCCCGGGTCAGGAGCGCTCGCCGACCCAGTGGGAGCCGTCCTCGAGGACCTCGCGCTTCCAGATGGGCAGGCGCTCCTTGAGGGTGTCGATCAGGCCCCGGGCGAGCTCGAAGGCGTCCGCCCGGTGGGGCGTGGCCACCACGATGGCGACCGAGGGCTCCCCCACCTCCACGGTCCCGACCCGGTGGACGCAGAGCATCCGCGGCTCGCCCCCCTGGACCTCCCCGCAGGCCGCGCGCACATCCGCGAAGATCCGGCCCATCTCGGGTCCGGTCATGGCCTCGAAGGCCTCGTACTCCAGCCGCAGGACGCGCCGCCCCTTGTGGGTGTCCCGGGTGGTGCCCACGAAGCTCACCACGGCCCCGCAGCGCGGGTCGCGCACCCGCGCCTCCAGGGCCGGCAGGTCCAGGGGCTGCTCCCAGAGCTCGAAGACGCCCCTCGACCAGGCCTCGTCGTCACCCGGACCGCCGGGGGCGCCTCCGGAGACCGGGGGAAGCAGGGCCACCTCGGAGCCCGGCTCCACGGTGGCGTGGTCCGGCGCGTAGGTGGTGCCGACCACGCCCGCCACGCCCTCGAGCGAGCCCAGCTCAGGACAGGCCTCGGCCACCGCCGCCTTCACCGCGGCGATGGTGACGGGCTCGGTCAACCCCGACAGGCGGACCTCATCGGACCCGGCCCGGTCTCGGAGCCCGGCGAACAGGCGGACGACGAGGTCCATGGTGCTCCGGCGACCCTGGGGCCGCCGCGGGCATCAGAAGGGGGTGTCCTCGAAGGAGTCGCCTGCGGGCTGGGCGCCGTAGTCGCCATAGCCCTCCTCGCCGCCGCGCGAGCCGCCTCCCTGAGAGCCGCCGCCGCCGCCCTGGGAGCCCCAGCCGCCGCCCTGATCGGAGTCGCGGCGACCGCCGCCGCCTCCTCCGCCGCCCTCAGCGCGGCCACCGCCCGCGAACTCCCAGTTCTCGGCGATGACATACAGCTTGCTGCGCTTCTGGCCGCTGTTCTTGTCCTCCCAGGTGTCCAGCTCGAGGCGGCCCTCGACGAACGCCGTGGCGCCCTTGCGGTGGTACTTCTCGAAGGCCTCGCCCCGGTTCCCGAAGATCGTGACATCGACGAAGGTCGGCTTCTCGACCCACTCGCCCTGCTGGTTCTTGTAGCGGCGGTTGACCGCGAGGCCGACCTTGCAGACGGCGGTGGAGTTCGCGCCCTGGGTGTAGCGCAGCTCGGGGTCACGGGTCAGGTTCCCCATCAGGATCACTTTGTTGTAGGAGGCCATGATGCTTGTCTCGTTGCCGAAGTGGGGTCGGTTGGAGCTTGGTGCCGGGCCTGCGGGCCCGGCTGGCGCGCCAGATTACCAAGGGGCGTGCCTTCCTCCGAGACCCTTCCGAGAGCGCCGTGGTCGGGGGCCGTCCGGCAGGCTAGGATCGGGCCTTCCGGCGGGCCTTCCGGCGGGCCTCCAGGGCCCTCGCCAAGGACCCTCCCTTCCGAGCTTGAGCATGTCGCACGAGGACCCCACCCCCAAGGCCACAGGCGGGCGTGAGCGTCGCCGGCACCCGCGGGTGCGCGGGGACTGGCCGGTGACCGTGGAGCTGCCCGATGGCCCCCACCAGGCCCGGGTGCGGGATGTCTCGCGGGGCGGGGTCTCCTTCTTCCTGGACCGTCCGATCCAGGAGATGACCCTCCTGCGGGTCGAGTTCGACCTGCCCGCGGGAGCCGGGATCCGGCGCATCCGCGGCACCGGGGCCGTCGTCCGCTGTGAGCGCATCTCGAAGGCTCTCGACCACTACGAGGTGGCGGTCTTCCTGACCGACATGGCGGACCCCGACCGGGCCTCGATCGACTCGTTCGTCGACGCGGCGCTCATGGCCTGAGCCGCCCGGCGGAGGGGCTTCCCCGGGAGCTCCTCAGGCTCGCCGCGCCGCCAGCACCCGGTCCAGGCCCTCGAGGTCCTGCTCGAGGTGTGCCTCGAGGCCTGCGGCGCGGGCCGCCTCCAGCGCGGCCGCCCCCTGGTCGTAGCCCAGCTCCACGAGGAGCAGGCCCCCTGGACCGAGCGCGCCCGCGCCCGCGCGAGCGCAGAGCTCGCGCACCCACAGGTCGCGGTCGCCCGCGGGGGAGAACAGCGCCGCGGCCGGCTCCCACTCGCGCACCTCGGGTGCCAGCTGCGCCGCCACGGCAGGGTCGATGTAGGGCGGATTGGAGACCACGAGGTCGAACGGACCGCGTGCCTCGAGCCACTCGAGGCCGTCGCCCAGAGAGAGTTCCACGGACGCCCCGAGAGCCTCTGCGTTCCGGCGCGCGAACGCCAGCGCCTCCTCCTCGAGATCCACGGCCTCCACCACCGCGCCGGGGACCTCCAGCGCCAGGGTCACGGCCAGGGCTCCGCTGCCGGTCCCCACATCGGCGATGCGCTCGAGGGGCCGCCGCCGCGCCTCGTCGCGAGAGAGGTCCACCAGGAGCTCGGTCTCGGGCCGCGGAACCAGGCAGCCGCGACCGACCGCAAAGCCACGCCCATAGAACTCGCGCTCGCCGGTGAGGTACGCCACCGGCTCGCGCTTCCCCCGGCGCACGAGCAGCTCTCGCGCACGGTCCCGCTCACCCTCCTCGACCGGCTCCTCGAGGCGCATCAGCAGGCGCAGCCGATCGATCCCGAGGGCGTGGGACAAGAGCAGGTCCGCGTCGCGCTGCGCTCCCTCGATGCCCTGACGCTCCAGGAACTCCCGGCCCATCAGCCGCAGCTCGGCAACGGTGCGGGGAGCAGCGCGGGGGGCCGAGGGGCGCCCTGCGCTCCCCGGCCCCCCGCCCGGTCGCTCGCTCGGAGCGCTCACTTCTTCTGGCGCGATGCCCGCTTGGCCTCGCGCTCGGCCTTGCGCTGCTGGCGGATGATCTCGGCCTTGCGCTCGCCCTCGGCCTTGGCCTCCTTCATGGCCTTCATCATCACATTCATGGCCATGATGCCGCCGGCCGCGCAGACGCCGCTGCCGAGCAGGCCGAGCCAGCCCCAGGCCGGGTCGTTGCTCGAGCCGATGCGGGCCACATTGACCAGCTGGAGCACGCCAGCAAGGGCAGGGCCCAGGAACATGAGCGGGAAGATCGGGTTGAACTTGCCGCCGTGCTCGTAGGCGTAGATGTGGGCCAGGGTCGCCTGGGCCAGGATCAGGGCGAGGAGCTCCACGGCGATGAGGCCCCCACCGAGGACGCCGTCCACGCCGCCCACGGTCAGGTAGGAGTTCGACACGGAGAGTCCCAGGGCACCCATCGGGATGAGCAGAGCGAGGATCCAGAGGACCGCGGCGGCCCCGATGGGAGCGAGCTTGTGGGCCTTGCCGAGGGTCAGGCCGATGCCCTTGGTGACCTCGCCCGCGGCGCCCTTGTAGCCCTCGAGCTGCAGCCAGCCTCCGGCCATCGCCAGCGCCTTGGCCAGGAAGAAGGCGGCGAAGGGGAAGGCGCCGCTGCCCTCGGCCCACTGGGCGAATCCGTCCAGGTTGCCCTCGGGCTGGATGGCGGTCACGGCGAACTTGACGCCGTAATAGAACGGGAACAGCGCGCCGATGGTCAGGACCTGGGCGGCCTTGCGCAGCTCGAGCGGCGCCTGCTCCAGCTCGCGCTTCTGGGAGCCCAGCTCCTCGCCGCGCTTGCGGCGGGCGCCGGCCTCGGCTGGCGCGGCGGCTGCAGCCGCGGCCTCTGGAGCGCTCGAAGACACCGCGGCCTCGGGAGCGCCCGAAGGCACCGCGGCCTCAGGAGCGCCCGTAGGAGCAGTCTCCGGAGCGGCCGCGGGCGCAGGCTCCTCGGCCTTCCCTGCGCTGGGCGCCGGGGTCTCGGGCTGGACGGCCGGGGCCTCCTCCACCGGCTCGAGAGCGTCCAGCTCCTCCACCGGCTCCAGGTCGTCGAGGGGCTCGAGCTCGTCCATGGGCTCCAGGTCGTCGAGGGGCTCGAGGTCGTCGTGGGGGCTGCTCATCGGGGGGGATGCTGGGCAGGGGGTGCTGGTCAGGCCCGTGGGCGGGTGCCGGGGAGGGGATCGCGTTCGGGAGCCCCCGGGGACAGGGGCTCGAGGGGCCGAGGCCGGCGAGGCGGGCCTCGGGAATCGGGGGCCGCGAGGGCGCCGTGGCCCCGCTGCGCGCCGCGGCCAGGGGGACCCGGGCGCGTTGCGGTGCAGGGTTCTACCACGGCAGCGGCCCGAGGACTACCGAGGGGCTGCCCACGGAGGGCCTCCCGAGCCGGGGGAGCGCCCCTACAGCGCCTTCAGGCGCTCCTCGCGCTCCGCCTCCTCAAGGGCCTGGAGCAGGGCGTCCAGCCGCCCCTCCACCACCTGCTCGAGGCTGAAGCTCTTGACCTCGCCCTCCAGCCGGTGATCCGTCACGCGGTTCTGGGGGAAGTTGTAGGTGCGGACGCGCTGGCTGCGATCCCCGGAGCCCACCAGGGTGCGCCGCATCTCCGAGCGCTCCGCGTGCAGGCGGTCCCGCTCGGCCTCCAGGAGCCGGGCCTTCAGGATCCGCAGGGCGCGAGCACGGTTCTTGTGCTGGCTGCGCTCGTCCTGGCAGACGACCACGATGCCCGTGGGCCTGTGGGTGATGCGCACCGCCGACTCGGTCTTGTTCACATGCTGGCCGCCCGCCCCGCCCGCCCGCATCGTGTCGATGTCCAGGTCGTCGTCCCGCACCTCGATCTCGGCGTCCTCCGCCTCCGCCATCACCGCCACCGTCGCGGCCGAGGTGTGGATGCGACCCTGGCTCTCGGTGGCCGGAACGCGCTGGACCCGGTGCCCGCCGCTCTCGAACCGCAGCGCGCGCCAGGCACCCTCACCCTCGACGCCAAAGACGATCTCGCGCAGCCCCCCCACGTCCGAGGCCTGCTCGCCCATGGGCTCGATCCGCCAGCGCCGGGCGTCCGCCAGCTTGCCGTACATGCGGAACAGGTCGGCCGCGAACAGAGTCGCCTCGTCGCCGCCCGTGCCCGCCCGGATCTCGACGATCACCCGTCGGCGCTCGTCCTCGGGGTCGGCGACCAGGGCCGCGCGAGCACTCTCCTGCAGCTCCAAGAGCGCAGCCCGCGCCTCGGCGACCTCGTCCCGAGCCAGCTCCGCCAGCTCCGAGTCAGGCTCCTCCAGGATGGCCTCTCCCTCGGCGATCCGCGTCTCGAGCTCCGACCAGGACGCGTGGAGGCGAGCGCTCTCCTCGAGCGCTCCGCGCTCACGCAGTAGACCCGGGAAGCGGCGTGCGTCGCCTGCGACAGCGGGATCCTCGAGCTCCCTGGAGAGGGCCTCGAAGCGCTCGGCTCGCTCGGCGAGCTTGTTCCGCAGCACCTGCTCGCTCGCCATGGGGATCTGGGCTCACGCGACCCGAGGGGCTCCCGGCGCGCAGGACGCCGCGCCCAAGCGCACCCGCGGGGCGCGCCCTTGGACGCTGCGCCTCAGAGGGCTCAGCCCTTCTTGGCCTTGCCGTACTTCTTGAGGAAGCGGTCGACGCGGCCGGCGGCATCGACGAACTTGGCCTTGCCCGAGTAGAACGGGTGGCATTCGCTGCAGATTTCGACCTTCAGTTCCTGCACGGTGGCGCGGGTCTGGAAGGTGTTCCCGCAACCACAGGTCACGGTGCAGGAGTCGTACTTGGGGTGGATGCCTTGCTTCATGGTGTCCCCATGCCGGGTGCGGGGAGGCCGTTTCTATGGGCCTCCGGCGGCGTTCGAGGGCCGAGCAGATTACTGCTGCCCCCCCCCTCCGGCAAGCCCGGCGGAGCCCATCTGCTCGAGAAGAGCCAGGGTCAGGGGGACCGGCAGTCCCACCACATTGTCGAAGCCCCCCCCCTCCAGGGAGGTCACGAACGCGTCCGCGGACTCCTGGATGGCATAGCCCCCGGCCTTGTCCTGCCACTCTCCCGTCGCCACATAGGCGGCCTGCTCCGCGGCCGACAGCGCCCTCATGGTCACCCAGGTCACCTCGACGGCGCTCGCGGAGCGTCCCCCGGGCGCCTCCACCACGGCAACGCCCGTCAGGACCCGGTGACGCGTGCCCGAGAGGCGGGCGAGCATGGCCGCCGCCTCGTCGGCATCCGCGGGCTTGCCAAGCTGAACCGCGGCCTCCCCCTCGCCCACGACCACGACGGTGTCGGAGCCCAGGACCAGGGCGGGGTGCTCCAGGCAGCTCGCAACGGCCTGGGCCTTTCGCAGGGCCAGCTCGCGCGGCACCTCCTCCACCGTCCAAGAGGGCTCCGGGGTCTCGTCGAGGTCCGCCGGGCGAATCTCGAACTCGAGGCCGGCCTCCTGGAGCAGCCGCCGACGACGCGGGGACTGGGAGGCCAGGACCAGGGGCAGGTGCGGCACGGGGCGCTCAGCGCTTGCGCGCAGTCTTCTTGGCCGTGGCCTTCTTCTTCGAGGCGGTCTTCTTGGGCGCCGCCTTCTTGGTGACCGTCTTCTTCTTGGAGGTCGTCGCCTTCTTCCCTGCGGCGGGCTTCTTGGTGACGGGCTTCCTCTTCGAGGCGGTCTTCTTCGGCGTTGCCTTCTTGGCGGTGGCCTTCTTCGCAGCCGGCTTCTTGGCGGCCGGCTTCTTGGCCGCTGTCTTCTTCGCGGCGGCCTTCTTCGCAGCCGTCTTCTTCGCGGCCGTCTTCTTCTCTGCCGCCTTCCTCGCGGCGGCGGCCTTGCGTGCAGCCTCCTTCTTGGCCGCCTCCTTCTTCGCAGCGGCCTCGCGCTTCTTGGCCTCGGCAGCCTTCTTCTTCTCCTCGGCCTTGCGCTTCTGCTCCTTGGCGGCGTCCTCCTTCGCCTTGGCTGCGGCCCGCTTCTTCTCCTCGACCTTGCGCTTCTGCTCCAGCTCGCGAGCCTTCTTCTTCGCCTCGGCCTCGATCCGCTTGCGCTCCTTCTCCTCTTCCTTGCGGAGGCGCTCGGCCTCCTTCTTCTCGGCCGCGATGCGTCGGGCCTCCTCACGCTCGCGCTGGACCTCGGCACGCTTGACGGCCTGGACCCAGTCCGTGTGGGCCTTCTTGGCCGCGGGGACCTCACGCAGGGCCTCGACCTCCGCGTAGATGGGAGCGTCCTCATCACCCCAGCGCTCCACGATCTCGTGCATCGCAATGGTGAACTCGCGCTCCATGCCGGCCGGCACGAGCTTGTCCACCATCTCGCGCCCCTTGGTGAGGGAGGTGGTGCGCGCCGCCCAGCCAAGCTTGTCGAGCATCTTCAGGAGCGGGAGGTGCACGGGGACCTTGCCCCCGGAGCCCACCCACAGGAGCCAGGCGCCCCCTACGAGCCCGAGCACCTTGAAGTCGGCGATGATCTGGCCGGCCCAGGCGGCGTCCTCGAGGAGAGGCTCGAGCTCGAGCCCGTGGACCTCCTGGAACACATCCTGCAGGTAGTCCTTCACCAGCAGGGCGGTCTCCTTGCGGTCGTTCAGGAGGTCGAGCCCCTTCTTCCGCGAGGAGGTCTTGATGAACGGCGCGATCTCCTGGGCCTGGCTGACGCGCAGCTCGTTCCAGTCGTCGAAGCCCCCGCGAAGGGCGACCACGGTCTGCTCCGCCTGCTTGGCGGTCAGGTGCCGGTGGAGAACCGCGTAGAGCCCCTGCTCCAGCAGAGTGAAGCCCTCGGCGGGCGACTCGGGGAGCGGGTGACGAGGCTGGATCGCCTTGACCACGCGCGCGACGACTTCGGATTTCTTGGCCACGGAGAGGGGTGTGGGTCGGGGGAGCCGAGGGGCGGACGGGGGTCCTGTCTAGGGGAACCGCCGCGCCGGGGAGGCCCCGGTCGCGGCGGATCGCTGTGCGCACGCGCCGCTTGGCGGCGCGGGGCCTGGAGTCACGCGCCTTCTTCGGCGGAGGCTTCGGCCTTGGCGGCCGCCCGCTTGGCAGCGACCCGGGCCGAGTGCCGCGCCTTCTTGGCGTCGGTGCGGGCCGCCTTGGTCGCGATGCGGGCGGTGCGGGTTGCGGTCACCTTCTTGCGACCGGGACGCTTGCGCGGCTTGGCCGGCTGGCCCCAGTCGGTGAAGACGCCGTGGCGCTTGAACAGGGAGCGCACGGTCTCGCTGGGGGTTGCCCCCAGCCCGAGCCAGTGGCGGGCACGCTCGACATCGAGGGTGCTCTGCTGCTCCTTGGTCGGGTGCACGGGGTCGTAGAGACCCAGGTTCTCGAGGACGCGGCCGTCCCGCGGCGAGCGCGAGTCAGCAACGGAGATGCGGTAGCAGGCGCGGTTGCGCCGACCGGTACGCTTGAGTCTGATGACGACGGCCATGGGCGATCGGGGGGTGTCCCGGGGCGCCCTGGAGGGCCCTGGGCGCTGATATCGGCCGCACATGATGCCAACGGCCCCCCCCGCTGTCCACCAAGGACCGCTACTTCTTGCGCCGGTTCTTGCGCCGCTGCTTGGCCTTGGCCTTCTCCTTGCGGCGCTTGTCGTCGGCCCGGCCGCTCTTGCGGGTGGCCGAGGAGCCCATGGGGTTGGTGCCTCCCATCAGGGCCGAGGGGTCCATCCCCCCCATGTCGGGCATGCCTCCGCCCCCGCCAAAGAGCCCTCCCAGGCCGCCTCCGAGGCCCCCGAAGAGGCCTCCGCCGCCGCCGGCCCCGGGATCGACCATGGCCCCGGTGTCCGAGAGGCCTGCCAGGGCCGCCCGCTTGTCCTTGGCGCCGATCCGCGAGCCCAGGCCCAGCTTGCCCAGCTGCTTCATGGCCTTCTTCATCTGGCCGTAGCGCTTGACCAGGTCATTGACCGCGTTGACCGGCTGGCCGGCGCCCCGGGCGACCCGCCGCCTCCGAGAGAGGTCCAGCAGATCCGGCTTGAGCCGCTCCCGGGGGGTCATCGAGAGGAACAGGGCCTCGAGCCGGTCGAACTGACGCTCGTCCACATCCATGTCGGCCAGCTGGCCCATGCCGGGCATCATCCCCAGCACCTTCTTCATGGGGCCCAGCTTCCGGACCATCCGGATCATGGAGAACATGTCCTGGAGGGTGAAGGTCCCCATGACGAGCTTCTCGAAGCTCGCCTGGGCCTCGGTCTCGTCGATGGTCTTCTGGGCCTGATCGACGAGCCCCACGACATCGCCCATGCCGAGGATGCGCCCCGCCATGCGCTCGGCGCTGAAGGCGTCTAGGTCCTCGATCTTCTCGCCCGTGCCCACGAACAGGATCGGGGCGCCCGTGACCTCCTTGATGGAGAGGGCTGCCCCGCCGCGGGCATCTCCGTCGAGCTTGGTGAGGATCACGCCCGTGAGGTCCAGCCGCTCGTGGAACGCCTCCGCCGAGCGCACGGCGTCCTGGCCGGTCATGGCGTCCACCACGAGCACCTGTGCGTGGGGCTGGGTCACGGCGGCGATCTGCGCCACCTCGTCCATGAGGGCCTCGTCCACGTGCAGGCGCCCGGCCGTGTCCAGCAGCACGAGGTCCGCCCCCGTGCGGCGGGCCTCCTCCAGGCCCGCACGGCAGACCTCGGGGGGCGTGGCGCCCTCGAGGTGGAACACCGGAACATCCAGGCGCTGGCCCAGGACGCGCAGCTGCTCGACCGCGGCGGGTCGCTTCACATCGGCCGCGACCATCAGGGGGCGGCGCTTGTGCTCGTCCCGCAGCAGGCGGGCCAGCTTGGCGCAGGTCGTGGTCTTGCCCGCCCCCTGGAGGCCGGCGAGCAGCACCACGGTGGGTCCCTGCTTGGCCACCGGAAGCCGGGCGTCCTCGGGGCCCATGAGCTCCACGAGCTCCTGATGGACCGCGTGGACGAACTGGTTCGAGGCGTCCACGCCGGCCAAGCGGTCGGCCCCCAGGGCGCGCTCCCGCACGCTGTCGGTGAACCGGCGGGCGACCTGGAAGTGCACATCGGCCTCCAGCAGGGCCTGGCGCACCTGCTTGAGGCCCTCGGCGACATTCTCCTCGGTCAGCTCCTGGCGACCGCGCAGGAAGGAGAAGGAGCCCGTGAGGCGTTTGGTGAGGGTCTCGAACATGGCCGGTGGACCGGGCAACTTAGCCCCTGGGGCGGAGGGGCGCCACCGGGCAGCGCCAACGAGGAGCGCCTCCGGACGGGGCGAGCGGAGGGGCCGGCCGCCGCAGCGAGGGGGCCGGCAGAGAGGCCGGCCGAGGCCTCCCCACCGCCCTTGCGGGTCACTCGTCCTCTTCGACCATCATCACGCCGGCGCCAATGGCCTCGAGCCGCTGCTCCATGGCCTCGTAGCCGCGCTCGAGGTGGTACATGCGGCGCACCTCGGTACGCCCGTCGGCCACCAGCCCCGCCATCACCAGGGCCGCCGAGGCACGGAGGTCCGAGGCCATCACAGGGGCACCGCTGAGGCGGTCCACCCCGCGCACCACGGCCGCGTTGTTCTGGCGCCGGATGTCGGCCCCAAGCCTCATCAGCTCGGGGATGTGGGTCCAGCGCTCGGGATAGATGCGCTCGCTGATGAGGCTGATCCCGTCGGCCTGCGTCATCAGGGCCATCCACTGGGCCTGCAGGTCCGTGGGGAACCCCGGGTAGACATTGGTGCTGACATCCGTGGAGCGCACGGGCGCCTCGCGGGGATCGCGAGCCTGGGTCTCGATCCAGTCGGGGCCGACCTCGAAGGGCAGGCCCGCCGAGCTCATCATGTCCAGCAGGATCAGTAGGTGATCGGGTCGGCAGCCCGTGACGCGCACCCGGCCGCCGGTCATGGCCCCCATCAGGGCATAGGTCCCGGCCTCGATGCGATCGGGGATCACATCCACCTCGGCGCCGCCCAGCTCGTCCACGCCCTCGATCTCGATGATGGGCGAGCCGTGCCCGGTGATCCGCGCCCCCATGGCGTTCAGCTGGTCGGCGAGGGCCACGATCTCGGGCTCGCAGGCGGCCCCCTGGATCTGGGTCATGCCCTTGGCCAGGGTCGCGGCCATCAGGACATTCGCGGTCCCGAGCACGGTGGACCCGAAGGCCGAGCCCAGGTACATCCGCGCGCCCCTCAGGCCGCCCGGGGGGACCTTGGCCTGGATGTTCCCGTTCTCGAGGGAGATGTCCGCGCCCAGCGCGCGGAGGCCGCGGATGTGCACATCGATCGGCCGCAGTCCAAAGACGCAGCCGCCGGGCTGGCTCACCTCCACTCGGCCCTGGCGGGCAAGGAGCGGGCCCAGGACGCAGATCGAGGCGCGCATGCGACGGACCGTGTCATAGGGCGCGCGGGAGGAGAGGTCGCCCGAGGCGTCGATCTCCAGGTCCCCATTGGCCGCCTGCTCGGTCGGTGCCCCCAGATCCCGCAGGAGGGAGGTCATGAAGCGCACATCCCGCAGCTTCGGAGCCCCGCGCAGGTGCACCCGGCCGCGGCCCAGCAGGGCCCCGGCCATCATCGGCAGGACGGCGTTCTTGGCCCCTGCGGTGTGGATCTCCCCCTCGAGGGGGCGCCCCCCCTCCACGATCATCTTCTTCAAGCCTGTCCCCTCGATGCGGTCTGGCGCTCCTCCCGGGGGAGCAGCGCGTGGTGCCGGCGGCCGTGCGGGCTGCCGGCGGTGATGTCGCCGTGTGCGGTCACCCCTCCCTCCCCTGCCCAGGGGAGCTCGGAGCGCCCCCGGGCCACGGGGCCCGGAGGGTGCTGCGCGCCCCGGCGGGGGACCGCGCTCCCGCAGGCCGCTCTCGGTGAGAGCCTGGCCCGCTGGCGCACGGCGCCCGAGAGGCGCTGCCGAGGCAACGCTAGCAACGGTCGCAGCGCGATCCAAGCGCCACGCCCGCGGCCCGTGACGCCCCCGCTGGCGTCCCGGGGATGCCCTCCTGGATTTGACGCCCGCAGCCGCCCGCTCCTAAACTCCCGGGCTTCACGGGGGCCCTGCGGAACCGGATCCGAGCCGGAGCGCACGAGCCCCCCTCCCCCCGAACCGGAACCCCGCCCGGACCCCTTCATGGCCCCCTTCGACATCGCCTCCGATCCCATCCCGAGCTTCGGCTCCCTGCTCACCGAGCGCGCGGACGTCTACGGACGCAAGGACAGCTTCCAGTCCTTCTCCCGCCAGGTCGAGCGCCTCGAGGACGGCGGCGACCCCGGACGCCGCAAGGGCCTGGGGATGTGGATGGCCGGTCGCTACGAGGAGGCCGCCGCGCTCCTGGCCGCGCACGAGGGTGACGATGTGGCTGCCTTCACGCGCGGTAACGCGCTCATGAGCCTGGGGCGCGCCGGCGAGGCCCGCGCGATCTTCGAGCGCCTGAGCGAGAAGTACCCCGACGAGCCGCGCCCCCGCGGAGCCGCGCTCGACGCCCTCTGTGACGAGGCCCTGAACAAGGACGGTGAGGAGGCCGCCGCGGACGCCCTGGAGCAGGCGCTCGCCGCCGCTCCGCAGCCCTTCCACCCCAGCGCCGAGGGCCGCTACCTCGCCGGGCGCGTCGCCGAGCTGCGCGGCGAGGACGAGGCCGCCCTCGAGGCCTACGGACAGGCGCGCGATGTGGACGGCACCCATCGCCGCAACCTCTTCCGGCTGGGCTACCTCGCCGAGCGGGCCGGTCACGAGGACCTGGCCCTCGAGGCCTACGAGGTGCTCGTGCGCATCCTCCCGGCGGACGCCTCCGTGCTGAACAACCTCGGCGTTCTCTACGAGGACCTGGGGCGCGATCAGGACGCAGCCGCCTGCTACGACATGGTCGCCAAGACCTACCCCATGGACGGCCGCGCGCGCCTCTACCTGCGCGATGCCCTGGCCGGCATGGAGATGTACTACGACGAGGATCTGGAGCGGAAGGAGGATCGCCTCAACCAGATCCTGCGCACGCCCATCACGGACTTCGAGCTCTCCGTCCGCGCCCGCAACTGCCTGGCCAAGATGGACATCGTCACCCTCGGTGACCTGGTCAAGAAGACCGAGAACGAGCTGCTCACCTACAAGAACTTCGGTGAGACCAGCCTGCAGGAGATCAAGGAGATCCTCACCAGCAAGGGGCTCCGCCTGGGGATGCAGCGCGAGGAGGCCGTCCACGCCATCGACCGCGGCCCGGGCGCCGTGGGCGGCGGGGACCCCAACGACCCGCGCAACAAGTCGATCACCGAGCTCAAGCTCTCGATCCGCGCGCGCCGCACGGTCGAGAACCTGGGCTGCCTCACCCTCGGCGAGGTCACCCAGCACTCCGAGGACGAGCTGCTGGGCATGCCGAACTTCGGCGTCACGAGTCTCCTGGAGCTCAAGGGCAAGCTGTCCGAGTACGGACTGAAGCTCAAGGGCGAAGACTGAGCCCGTGTACGAGTACCTCGAGGGGACCGTCGCTGCGCGGCTCGCCGCCGCGCTGGTGCTCGATGTGGGCGGCGTGGGCTACGAACTGCGCACGCCCCTCGTCGGGCGCCTGCCCGCCCTCGGCGAGCGCGCGCGCGTGTGGGTGCACCTGGTGGTCCGCGAGGACGCACACACCCTGTATGGCTTCGGAGGCCGCGAGGACCGCGACCTCTTCCGGCTGCTGCTGAAGGTCCGCGGGGTGGGCCCGAGCATGGGGCTCGCGATCCTCTCGGCCCTCGACCGGACCGAGCTGGTCCAGGCCCTGCAGGCCCGCGAGGCCAAGGTGTTCACCCGCGCGAAGGGCGTCGGCAAGAAGACCGCCGAGCAGATCGTCCTCGACCTGGCCGACCGCGCCGAGGAGTTCGCCGCCGGCTGCGAGCTGCGGCCGGGGGTGCTCAAGCCCGCGGCCACGGCCCCCGAGAACCCGCGGGTCGCGGACGCGACCGCAGCCCTGGTGTCGATCGGCTATGCCGAGAAGGACGCGCGTCAGCGCGTGGAGGCCGCCCTCGAGCAGACCGGCGACGCGGATCTCGAGCAGCTGATCCGCGCGGCCCTGCGCAGCTGAGTCGCTGCACGCCCGCCTCCCCGCTCCTCGTCCCCGCCGCCTGCTCCCCGCCGCGCCCCGAGTCCGCAGGCCCGCCAGCCAGCCGGTTGCATCCGGCCCCGGCCCGGCCCAGTCTCCCCCGCCGCCGCCGCGCCAGCCTCCCGAGGGGCGACCGGTCGCCGCTCACACCCCTCGCCCCTGATCAGCCCCAGCGCCAGTACCAGCGCCAGAACCAGCCATGACTCCTCGCCAGGCCAGCGAAGTCCGCGTCATCATCGCCGATGACCTCCACCCCGACGGAGTCGCGCTCCTGCGTGAGCGTGGCTTCGAGCCCGTGGTCGCCACGGGCCTCAGCGAGGACGAGCTCATTGCACGCCTCGACGGAGTCCAGGCGCTGCTCGTGCGCTCGGCCACGAAGGTCACGGCACGGGTCCTCGAGGCCGCGCAGGACCTCGAGCTCGTGGGGCGCGCGGGCGTGGGCGTCGACAATGTGGACCTCGCCGCGGCGAGCGCCCGCGGAGTGGTCGTCATGAACACGCCCACGGGGAACACGGTGACCACCGGCGAGCTTGCGATCAGCCTGATGTGCGCCCTGTCCCGCAACCTGACCCGCGCGGATCGACGCGTGCGCTCGGGGACCTGGAGCAAGAAGGGCCTGCTCGGCTCGGAGCTGACCGGCAAGACCCTGGGCGTGGTCGGCCTCGGTCGGATCGGCCGCGTGGTGGCCGACCGTGCCATGGGCCTCTCCATGAAGGTCGTCGCCCACGACCCCTTCCTCCCTCCGGGCAGCTCGCCCGTGGATGGGGTCGAGCTGCTGGAGCTGGACGACCTGCTGGAGCGCGTGGACTTCGTCACCCTGCATGTCCCCCTGACCGACCAGACCCGCAACCTGCTCTCGCGGGAGCGCCTGGCCCGGCTCCCCAAGGGTGCGCGCGTGATCAACGCCGCACGCGGAGGCCTGGTGGACGAGGAGGCGCTGGTCGAGCTGCTCGAGTCGGGGCACCTCGCGGGCGCCGCGCTGGACGTCCTCGCGGTGGAGCCGCCCCCGGCGGACCACCCGCTCCTCTCGCGCGACGATGTCCTGGTCACCCCGCACCTGGGCGCCTCGTCCCATGAGGCCCAGGTGGCCGTCAGCGTGATGGTCGCCGAGCAGCTGGCCTCGTTCTTCCTGGAGGGCGTGGCCCACAACGCGGTGAATGCGCCGGTCCTCAGCGCCCGCAGCCTGCGGGTCCTCGGGCCCTATGGCGTCCTCGCTGACCGCCTCGGGGCGCTCCTGGCCCAGGCTGCCACCGGCCCGATCCAGCAGGTCGAGTGCATCACCAGCGGCGAGGTCAGCGGCCTGGACGAGGGACGCTACCTGGAGCTGTCCCTGCTCGGGGCCGTCCTCGGGCAGTCCCTCGACATCGGGGTCAACCTCGTGAACGCCCCCCTGCTGGCCCGTGAGCGCGGCCTGCAGAGCCTCTCCGGCACGGAGGAGGACTCCCTGGGGTACCGCAGCATGATCCGCGCCCGCGCCACGACGCGCGAGGGACAGCGCGTCGAGCTGTGCGGAACGGTGTTCGGCGGGGAGCCGCGCGTCGTCGCGGTCAACGGGGCGCGGGTGGACTTCTCGCCCCGGGGGCACCTCCTGCTGACCCGCCACCACGACCGGCCCGGAGTGCTCGGCTCCATCGGCTCGCTGCTCGGCGACCACGGGGTCAACATCCGCCGCGTGGAGCTGGCGCCGCCCCACGGTGAGGACAACCTCGCCGCGGCGTTCCTCTCCCTCTACGACGCGCCGAGCGACGAGGCCGTGCGCTCCATCGCGGGGCTCCCGGTGGTCGAGCAGGTCCAGCACCTCCAGCTCTGACCGGGAGGACGCGACAGGCTGCCCCGCCGGACCGTTCCAGATCGAGGGATCTTGGTGTCCGCCGCTGACGCACCCGCGACCCCTCGCTACGATCCCGACCCGATGTCCCTCCGCACCCAAGGCGCGCCGCCCTTCGAGGTCGTGGTCTTCGACTGCGACTCGACCCTCTCGCGCATCGAGGGCATCGAGGACCTGGCCCGCGGCCACGCGGACGAGGTGCGCGCCCTGACCGACCAGGCCATGCGAGGCGAGGTGCCGCTGGAGGAGGTCTACGGCCGCCGCCTGGAGCTGATCCGCCCGCGCGCCGAGGACCTCGCCCGCGTGGCCGAGCGCTACCGGGAGGAGGCGCTCCCCCGGGCCGAGGAGACCGTCCGAGCCCTCCTGAGCCTGGGCAAGCAGGTGCGCGTGGTCAGCGGCGGCCTGCTGCCCTGCGTCCGCCCCTTCGCCGAAGGGCTCGGCATCGACCCGGAGCTGGTCTTCGCCGTCGACGCAAAGACCGCCCCCGACGGCTCCTGGCTCGACTTCGACCGAGCGAGCCCCCTGGCACGCGCCGGGGGCAAGCTCGACCTGCTGCGCTCCTGGGGCGACCTGGGCCCGCTGGCCCTGGTGGGTGACGGCGCCACCGACCTCGAGGCCGCCCCAGCGTGTGCCCGCTTCATCGCCTTCACCGCCGTGGCCCACCGCCCCACCGTGGCCGACGCCGCCGACGCGGTCTGCAGCGGACCCGGCCTCGACGCCCTGCTCCCCCTGCTCCTCACTGCGGAGGAGCTCGCCTCCCTCGACACCCCGTCATGAAGCTCTGGATCCCCGGCCCCACGCAGGTCCGCCCCGAAGTCCTCGCCGAGCTCGCGCGCCCCGCGATCGGCCACCGCTCCGCCGCCATGGTGGAGGTCACCGAGCGGCTCGATCCGCACCTGCGCCTCGCGTTCGGCCTCGGCGAGGGCTCGACCAGCCATGTGGCGGTCCACTCGACGAGCGCGTCGGGGATGATGGAGGCCGCCCTCGTGGGCGCGGGCCCGCGCATCCTCTCGCTGGTGAACGGCGCCTTCTCGAAGCGCTTCGCCGACATCGCCGAGGTCCTGGGGAAGGAGGTGGTGCGCCTCGAGGTGCCCATGGGGCAGCGCGTGGCTCCGGAGACCGTGGCCGCCGCGCTGGCCGAGCAGGGCCCCTTCGACGCGGTCACCGTCGTGTCGAGTGAGACCTCCACCGGAACGGCGACTCCCTTCGGCCCCATGGCCGAGGTGCTCGCGCCCTATCCCGACACCATGCTGCTGACGGATGTCGTCTCCTGGGTCGCAGCCGCCCCAATCGACTTCGACGCCAACCGGGTCGACTTCGCCTTCGCCGGCGTCCAGAAGGCCCTGGCCCTGCCCCCGGGAATCGCCGTCTGCTGCGTGAGTGAGCGCTACCTGGCGCAGGCCCGCGGACGCACGCGCCGCAGCTGGTACCACGACCCCGTGCGCATCGTCGAAGGGCACGAGGCGCGCAAGACCCCGGCCACGCCGGCCATCCCCCACTACCTCGCCCTGGCGAGGCAGCTCGAGGACATCACCGCCGGCGTGACCCTTGCGCCGGACATGGGCCCCGCGGAGGGCGCCGCCGCCTGGCAGAAGCGCTTCGACGAGCACGGCCGCATGCAGTGCCGCACGATCGCGTGGGCCGAGAGCCATGGCCTGGGCCTGCTGCCGGAGCCGCGCTTCGGCTCGCCGGGCGTCGGCTGCATCCGTGCGGAGGGGCTGGATGTGGCTGCTCTCGTGGACGGCCTGAAGGCGCGTGGCTTCCAGATCTCCAACGGCTACGGCGACCTCAAGGGCAAGACCTTCCGCATCGGGCACATGGGCGACCACACGCTCTCCGGCCTCGACGAGCTCCTGGCCGCGGCGGACGAGCTGCTGCCGGCGCGCGTCGGCTGAGCGGCTCAGCCGTCGTGCTGCCACCCCGGCGCGACGAGGCCCCACTCGCGTGCCAGCGCGAGGGCGGCGCGGCGGAGCTCCTCCGGCCCGACCCGATGGAGCTGGTGGCAGAGCGCGCGGCCGGGGTCGAGGTCGGGAGCGGCCTCGGGCAGGTGGGCGAGGAGCCCGCGGAGCAGGCGCTCGTAGCCCTCGGCGTGGGGATACTCGCCGCGCGCGAGCCCGCGCTGCAGGTCCTCCACCAGCCATAGCACCTCCACCAGCGCGAGGCGCGGCTCCGAGGCCACGCAGAGGGACGCGAGCTGGGCGCGCGCCTCCACGAGGGCCCAGGTCCCGCGCACCGAGAAGGAGCCCTCGAGCACCAAACCAAGGACCGAGGGCAGCGCGCGCCAGACGGGCAGCCACTGGCGGTAGTCCGCCAGGTGCGCCTCTTCGTGGCGCAGGCTGAGGTCGAGCAGGTCAGAGACCGAGGGGGCGTCGAGCTCTAGCTCTTCCGCGCCGTCGCTCCAGCCCTCGGGGGCCATGGTTGCAAGGGCCACGCGATCCCCCTCGCCCAGGAGCGGCAGGAGCTCCGTCGCTCCCCCCAGGGGCGCAGGGCACTCGAGGGCCGCGCGCAGGTCGGCCGCCCCGCGGAAGCGCGCGCGGAGGCTCCGCCAGCGCCGAGCGGCCGAGGCCGCGGCGTCCGCGTCGACCCAGTAGCCCCCGGGGTGCGCCGCTCCGCCTACGGGGGTGCCCTGCACAGCGCGCAGGATCGCGCGGGTGCCTGACCAGGGTCGGCCCAGGAGCTCGCCCTCGCACGCCTCGACCAAGAGCGCCTGCCCCAGCACGACCTGCGGGCGCATGCCAAGGGGCCAGGTGATCTGCAGCCAGGTGCGCAGGCGCTCCAGGAGCATCCCCGCGGAGCCCACGGGCGCGCCCTTGGCGTCCACCGGCACGAGCAGGGTGGCGAGCGGTCCGAGGCTCGTGAGCCGCGCCTCCTCGAGCGTGACCTCCGCGAGCTCGGGTGAGAGCCGGGCTACGGGCGCCAGGGCCTGATCCAGGGCGCGCAGGGCCTCCTGGGGAGTGCGCGGAGGCTCGAAGGAGAGCGTCGCGTCGCCCGCCCGGAGCTCCAGCTCCCCCGAGGCCATGCGTCCCAGCGCCCGGGCTAGGCGCTCCAGGCCCTCGCGCCCGGCCTCGAGGTGCGCCAGCCCGCTGCGGGCGGAGCTGGCCACGGCAAGCGCCTCGTCCACGGCCCCCACGGCGAGGAGCGCCGCGGCGATCTCGCCCTCGTAGGGGCCCTCCCGCTCCGCGAGACGCACCGCCTCGCGCCACGCGAGATCACGCGGCAGGAGGTCCTCATCCAACACGACTCGCGGCAGGTCGGCGGCCCAGGCGCTCCAGCGGGGCGACCAGCTGGGCGGGCGCGCTGGGACCTGTGAGCCCGGCAAGAACCTGGGCAGGTCCAGGGTCGGCCAGGGGGGCGGGCCGCTCGGGCCCAGCCAGCGAACCGCGTCGACCTCACGGGCCAGACGCGGACCCAGGGCCGCTCGGTGCACGGCGCGCAGCTCGGCCTCCGAGAGGCGCGGGTCGTCGAGCCAGCCCGCGGCCTCTGCCTCCCACCAGGCGCGCTCCGGCGTGGAGCTGGGCGAGCCCGCTGGTCCGGGCACCTCGAGATGTCCCATGAAGAGGTCCGCGCGCAGGGGCGAGCTCTCCGGTAGGGCCAAGTACTCCGTCCGCAGCAGCCGGCGGGCCCGCTCGGGACCCTCCCTTCCTGTGGCGGCCTCGGCCCGCGCCAGGCCCAGGAGGAACTGCACCCGGTCGACCGGTCCGCGCGCGCGCTCCACGGCGCGTTGTGCCCAGGTCACCGCCTCGTCCACCCGGCCGGCAGCGAGCCGGTGCACGCCGAGCCCGTGGGCGGACCAGGCCGAGCCTGCCCGCGCGCCGGCGAGGAAGGGGTCGCGAGCGGGGGGCTCGAGCCGCGCGAGGAGATAGGCTTCCGCTCCCGCAGGGTCCGAAGCCGCGTCCCGCGCCGCTGCCAACGCCGCCGCATAGGCCGCCGGGCCGCGCAGGGCCCCGAGCTCCGCGAGCTGCAGGGCGCGACGAGGCGTCACCCAGTCGGGTGCGAGCTCCGCGGCGCGCGCCCAGAGAGCCGCGGCCTCCGCCTCCCGGCCCAGGCGCTGGGCGAGGTGAGCCTGCTCGGCCACCTCGAGCGCACCGGGCGGCAGCGGCGCGGGCAGGAGGCGGCAGCTCGCGAGCCCGAGAGCTCCGACGAGGACCGCGGCAAGGCAGCGGGCCCTCATGAGACGAACGCGTCCAGGCGCGCCATTGTTCCCACCTCGGAGTCCATGCGCTGCTCGAGCCGGGCCTGAGCCAGCCAGGGGCCGAGGGTAGGGCCCTCTCCTCCTCGCACGGAGCCCGTGTAGATGCGGACCTGATCCACGAGCCCCGCGTCGAACAGGGCCTGCAGCAGGCTCGGCCCGGCCTCGACCATCAGGCGCCGCACCCCGCGCTCCCACAGTCGCTCGAGCACATCGCGCAGGTCGAAGTGCGTGCGGTCGGCCATGCGCGCGGTCGTGACCTCGATCCCTGGGGCCTCGCTGGCCTCCACCAGGCGGCGCGCGCGCACGGGGTCGATGTCGGTGCGCGCGAAGAAGAGCAGCGGTCCGCCGCGCTCGTCGGGCCCCGGGGCCCGGAGGAGCTTCGCCTCCGGCGGCGTGCGCAGGTCCGTGTCGAGGACGACCCGCCCCGGCCCCTCCGTGAGCCCGGCGGCCGCGGGCCCGCGCACGGTCAGCCGCGGATCGTCCGCGAGGACCGTGCCAGAGCCGGTCAGGATCGCGTCCACGCGGCTGCGCAGGACCTGCACCTCCTCCAGGGCCTCCGGGCCACTGATCCAGCGGCCCTCCCCGACCTCCGGCGGGGGGACGAGCTGCCCGGTCATCGTCTGGGCCCACTTCGCCACCACCCAGGGGCGTCGGCTGCGCGTCCTGGCCGGGGAGGTCCAGCGCAGGAAGTGTGGGCTAGTCTGCTCAAGGGGGCTGCCGGTCGGCAGCTCCACCACCTCGACGCCAGCCCCACGGAGGCGCTCGAGGCCCTGGCCGCGATGGCGCGGATCGGGGTCCGTGGCGCCCACCACGACGCGGCGCAGTCCGGCCTCGATGACGGCCTCCGTGCAGGGCGGGGTCTTGCCAAAGCTGGAGCAAGGCTCGAGCGTCACGAGGAGCGCGTCCCGCTCCGCCAGGGGGATCCCCAGCCGGTCGGCCTCACGGAGGGCCTGCAGCTCCGCGTGAGCGCCCCCCCAGTGCTCGTGGAACCCGCGAGCCACCAGCCGTCCGCCGGACAGGATCCCCGCCCCGACGCACGGGTTGGGCGCGACCTCAAAGCGGTGCGCGCGCGCCTCGAGAGCGAGCTCCCGCAGCTGGGCCTCCAGGAGGCCGGGATCGAGGTCGAGGGTCATGAGGCCTGGCGGTGCGCCGGAAGCTCCGGCGGAGAGTGAAGGCTAGTCCAGCCTCACATCGCAGTCACAGGGGAAAGGCCCGTCGAATCCCAGGCCGGCCTCCTCGTACCGGGCCCCGTCCGCGGGCAAACTGTCGGGCTCGACGCCGGCCCCCGGGCCGCGCTGCCCCGCGAACCCCACCCACCAGCCTCCCCCATCACCATGAGCAAGGCCCCCATCCGCGTCGCCGTGACCGGCGCCGCCGGCCAGATCGGCTACGCCCTCCTGCCGCGCATCGCCAGCGGCCAGATGTTCGGTCCGGACCAGCCCGTCATCCTCCAGCTCCTCGAGATCCCCATGGAGAAGGCCATGGCCGCGCTGAAGGGCGTCGCCATGGAGCTCGAGGACTGCGCGTTCCCCCTGCTGCAGGACATGGTCCTGACCAGCGACGCGAACGAGGCCTTCAAGGATGTGAGCTGGGCCCTGCTCGTGGGCTCCAAGCCCCGCGGCCCGGGCATGGAGCGCGGCGACCTGATCCGCGAGAACGGGCCGATCTTCACCGGCCAGGGCAAGGCCATCAACGACCACGCCGCAAGCGATGTGCGCGTGGCGGTCGTCGGCAACCCCTGCAACACCAACTGCCTGATCGCCATGCACTCCGCTCCGGATGTGCCCGACGATCGCTTCACCGCCATGACGCGCCTCGACCAGAACCGCGCCCAGGCGCAGCTGGCCGCCAAGGCGGGCGTCCACACCAGCGCCGTGAAGAACTCCCTCATCTGGGGCAACCACTCTGCGACCCAGGTGCCGGACTTCGTCCACGCCACCATCGACGGCAAGAGCGCCGCCGAGGTCATCGGCGACGAGGCCTGGCTGACCGGCGACTTCTTCGCCACCGTGCAGAAGCGCGGCGCGGCCATCATCCAGGCCCGCGGCCTGTCCAGCGCGGCCTCGGCCGCCAACGCCCTGGTGGACCATGTGCGCGACCTGACCGTGGCCACGCCCGAAGGCGAGTGGCGCTCGGTCTGCGTGAAGTCCGACGGGAGCTACGGCGTGCCCGAGGGGCTGATCAGCTCCTTCCCCGTGCGCTCCAACGGCGCCGGTGGCTGGGAGATCGTCCAGGGCCTCGAGCTCACCCCCTTCCTCAGCGAGAAGCTGGCCGCGTCGGCCGCAGAGCTCGCCGAGGAGCGCGACACGGTGGCGGACCTCCTCAGCTGACGGCACCGGGGCTCAGAGCCCAGCGGGGGCACCAGCCCTCTCCCCTCGCGCCGCCCGCGCTCCGTGCCATCCGTGGCACAGAGCGCGGGCGGCGCCCGTTCTGGGCTTCGTGCGCGGGGCGAAGCGCGCGATGCGGCGGGCCCGCGGCCGCCTAGGGCAGGCGCTCGAGGGCGGCCTCGAAGCGCAGGGCACTCTCCTCGTCGCCCAGCTCCCGGCAGAGGCGGGCGAGGCGCGCCAGGGAGGCCCGCTGGGGCGCCCGCTGCACAGCCTCCTCGAGCAGGCTCCGCGCGGCCGCGGCGTCCTCACGCGCCAGCGCGAGGTCGGCCTGGGCCACGAGCACGCGCGCCACATCCCGCGGCACGGTGAAGCGCCGACGCGCGTCCGCGAGCCGCTCGTCGGCCGAGACCAGGTCGCCGGCCTCGAGGTCGAACAGCCCCAGGCGGAAGAGCGCCTCACCGTCCCCCGAGAGCTCGTGGTCCAGCTCGAAGGCCGCTCGGGCCGCGTCGATCCTGCCGAGCTCCTCGAGGGCGCGGCCGTACTTGAAGGGCAGCAGGACGCGCTCGGGGTACCCCGGCCCGGGCGCGAAGGCGCGCTCGAAGGCCTCGGCCGCCCGCCCCCAGCGCAGGGCGCGCGACTCCAGGACGCCCAGGAGGTAGTGCGCCTCGGCGCTCGCGGGCCCCTCGAGGTCGGGGACGACCAGCTCGCGCGCGCGCTCCTCGCGCCCCGAGGCCAGGTGCGCGCGGGCGGCCGCAAGAGGAGGGCGGCCGCTCTCGCGCGGGACTCCCTTGCCAACGAGCTCCGCTCGGGCCTGGGCGAGGAGGGCCAGGGCGGGGTCCGTCCCGGCGGCGGAGCCCGGCTCCGAGGAGCCTCCACACCCCAGGAGCAGGGCCAGGGTCAGCGCGGCTGCGGAGCCTTGAAGCGATCTCATCTCGACCTCGTGACGGCGTGGTGGAGGGCCCCCGCGGGCGCGAGGTCCTCCTGCTCGAGTCCATCGGGCCAGCGCACGAGGACCTGAACAGCCCCCTCCTGCTCCCCCAGTCCGAAGTGCACGGCGGCTTCGTGTGCCGACGCGTAGCCGTCTCCGCTCACCAGCCAGCGCGACTGGGTCCCGACCGCGGTACGCACGCGCACGCAGGCGCCGAGCCCGCGCGGGTTGGGGCCGTCGGGATCGTGCAGACGCACCACGAGACCGCGCCCGTGCGCCCCCTCATTGAGCAGAGCGTGCACCTCACCTGAGAGCTCGAGGTGCACGGCGTCCAGGTCCCCGTCCCCATCGAGGTCCCCCCACGCTGACCCCCGCGAGAGGAGCGGCCGGCCCAGCCACGCAAGCAGCCCAGGCCCGGCGGCCACGCGGGTGAAGTGATCGCCCTCGCGGGTGAACAGGAGCGGCTCCTGCCGATGCGCCCAGCCCATCTCCACGCAGGTGGCCTCGGGGTAGACATGACCGTTGAAGGCAACCAGCTCCTCGCGGCCGTCCTGATCCAGGTCCACGAACGCGGTCGACCAGCCGAGGTACGGGACGCTGACCTGGCCCAGCCCGGCCAGGCGGGTGCGGTCCTCGAACAGCAGCCCGCCGCGGTTGCGGTGCAGGGTGTTCCGATCGGCCATGAAGTTCGTGGTGAACAGATCGACGCGTCCGTCGTCGTCGCTGTCCCCAAGGGCGATGCCCATGGTCGCCTGGCCGAAGCCGTTCTCGTCGAAGCCCAGCCCGCTCGCGAGGCCGCGCTCGGTGAAGCCGCCCTCCGCGTCGCGCACGAACAGGAAGTTCCGCTGGGAGTCGTTGCCCACGAAGACCTCCTGGCTGCCGTCGCCATCGAGGTCGGCAATGACCACGCCCAGCCCATAGGAGGCCGCGACCCGGCCGAAGCCCCACGCGTCGGTGGCCTCGCGGAAGGTGCCCCCGCCGAGGTTCTCCCACACCTCATCGGGCTCGGCCTCGAGGCCCATGGGTCCGCCGAACACCTCTGCGCCGCGGAACTCCATGCCCTCGGGCGGCCGCACCGGATCGAAGCGCACATAGTTCGCCACATACAGGTCCAGGTCCCCGTCGCCGTCCAGGTCCCCGAAGCTCGCGGCCACGCTCCAGCGCCGGTGCTCGCCCAGGCCGCTGGCCTCGGTGGCGTCCACGAAGCGCCCGTCGGCCGTGCCAAGAAAGAGGCGGTTCTGGCCGTGGGCGCAGACGAGCAGGTCCTCGCATCCGTCCGCGTCCACATCGGCCACGGCCACCCCGTAGCCCCGCCCGCGGAAGTCGAGACCAAGCCGGTCCTCCGTGGGACGGAGCGCGCCGGTGCCGTCGCCCAGCCACAGGCGCCCCCCCGGTCCCGCCCCCCCAGCAGCCCAGGAGGGCGCGCCGCCGGGCGCATAGAGGTCCAGGTCGCCGTCACCGTCGGCGTCGAAGAGGGCCAGCCCGCCCCCCTTCACATCGAGGAGCTGCTCGGGCGGCATCGCGCCATGCACCACTCGCCCCTCGAGGTCCACCTCACGCATGGCGAAGCGGACCTCCTCCGCACCGCCACAGGCCACGCTCGCCCCGAGGAGGGCCGCGACGGCGGCCGCACGCCTCACGCCCCCGCCGGCGCCTCCGCGACCCGCCCGGAGAGCCCGTAGGCCGTGCACTCGTCCAGCATCACCGCGCGGTAGGTCCCCACGAAGGAGGCGTCGCCGGGCAGGGAGACGGGCAGGCCGTGCACGCTGCGCCCCAGGACGATCGATGCGTCGCGCGTGGACACCGACTCGACGAACACGCGCTCCGTCCGGCCGCGCCAGCCCTCGAAGCGCGCGCGCTGGACGCGCTCGGCGGTCTCCATGAGCATGCGGTGCCGCTCCTTCTTGACGGCGACCTCGATGTCGTCGGGGTAGCCCACGGCCTTCGTGCCGGGCCGCTCGTCGTACTTGAAGATGTAGTTGACGACGAAGCCCTGCTCCTCGAGGAAGCCCTGCGAGCCCGCGAAGTCCTCGTCCGTCTCGCCACAGAAGCCCACGATCCAGTCGCTGCCCAGCTCGAGGTCGGGCACCACCTCGCGCAGCGTGTCTGCCCGCCGGCGATACAGGTCGAGCGTGTACCCACGCTTCATGCGCTTGAGCACCGGATCCGAGCCCGCCTGGGCCGGGAGGGGCAGGAACCGGTCGACCTTGTCGCAGTCGCGGATGGCCTCCGCCAGGGCGCGGGTCGCGTAGGAGGGGTGCAGCGTGATGAGGCGGATGCGCTCGAGGCCCTCGACCTCCTGCAGGGCCCGCAGCAGGTCGCCCAGGCCCGGACGACCCTGGCGCCCCGTGCCGCGAGCCTCGCCGGCGCTCGGGGCGGGGAAGTCCTCGCCGTAGCTGTTCACGGTCTGGCCGAGCAGGGTGAGCACCTTCACGCCCTGCTCCGCATACCAGCGGGCCTCGGCCACGAGGTCCGCGATGGGCCGGCTCTGCACGCCGCCCCGGGTGTGCGGCACGACGCAGTAGGTGCAGGACAGGTCGCAGCCACGCATCACGGCGAGGTAGGCGTGCATGCCGCCCGACCACTCCTCGCCGGCCCGGTCAAAGGCAACCTCGGAGGCCATGTCCGTGTAGGCCACGCGCTGGTCCTCCAGGCGCCGGCCGGGCTCGTCGCGACGCTCACGCACCTCCTCCACCATGCGCGGCAGGTGGTGGAACTGCCGCGTGCCCGCGACCAGGTCCACATGGGCGGCCCGCTTGAACGCCTCCTCCTCGACCCGCTGGGCCATGCAGCCCATGAGCCCGATCACGAGCTCGGGGTTGTCCTGCTTGAGCTTCTTGAGCTCGCCCACCCAGCTCCAGGTGCGCTCCTCGGCGTGGTCACGCACGCTGCAGGTGTTGAAGAGGACCACATCGGCGTCCTCCACCCGGTCGGTGGTGGCGTAGCCCTGCTTGCGGAACTTGCCCTCCACCAGCGACGAGTCGTACTGGTTCATCTGGCAGCCGAAGGTGACCACGCACAGGCGCGGCGCCTCTGCGTCCCCGGAGCGCTCGGAGGTGTGGCGTGTGGTCGTCATGGGCCCTGGCGGCTCGGGGGCACGCCCCGCGAGTCCCCCATGATGCCAGACGGGCGCCACCGGCCGGTGGGGTTCCCTCTCTCGGACCTCCCCCTCCGGGACAGAGGAGAGGGCGCGCACCGCGGCGCTCAGGCCCCCCTCGCAAGGGCGGCCTCGGGCCGCGCAGCGCCGGGCCGCAGGAGGCTGCCCACCACGGTGGCGAGGGCGGCCGCGAGGAAGGCCCAGGCCGCGGGCAGGAGTCCGGCCCAGACCGGGGTCAGGGCTGCCGGGGCGGGCCCCTCCGCCTGCCCCATCGCGACCCAGAGCACGAGGTTGCCCAGCACGACGCCGGCCAGGGCGCCAGCCGCGCTGGTCCGGCGCCAGCGCACCCCGAGGAGGAGCAGCGGGAACAGGGTCACATAGCCGGAGAAGGCCACCGCCGCCTGGGCGAAGATCGAGCTCGGCGCGAGGCGCCACACCAGGAACACCAGCACGGCCACGACCAGGGCGAAGGCCCGCCCCGCCCGCACCTCGGCGCGTGCGTCGCGCCTCCCGGGGAGCACATCCCGCGAGAGCATGGAGCCCAGGGTCAGCAGCTGCGCATCGAGGGTGCTCATGACGGCCGCGAGGACCGCCACGAGGCCGAACGCCCCCAGCCCGGCGGGCGCGACCTCCTCCACGAGACGGGTGAACACCTGGTCCGAGGCGCGCCCCTCGAGGCCGGGAAACGCCGCGCGCCCCAGGAGGCCGAGCAGGACCGCCGGGAGCCACAGGGCCACCAGCGCCAGGGGATAGAGCACGCACACGCGGCGCAGGGCTCCCTCGCTGCGCGCCGCCACGAGGCGCACCAGCATGTGTGGGAACGCGACCACGGTGAGGCTGATCACGAGGCTCCAGGAGGCCAGGGCCCCGCCCGAGTAGAGGCCCGTCTCGGGGCGCTCGAAGTAGGCCGGGCCGGCCTCCTCCCGGAGGGTCCGGAAGACCTCCCCGAGGCCGCCGAGCCTGCCCGGCAGGATCACCGCCAGAGCGACCATGAACCCGAGGAACAGCGCGCCCTGCAGCACATTGGTCCAGGCCGTTGCGCGCATGCCGCCGAGCGAGGTGTAGCCCACCGCCAGCGCGAGCACGGCGCCGCCGGCGAGGGGCGCACTCTCCGGCGCGAGGTCCAGCGCGGCGACCAGGCTGCGCGCGGCGCCCTCCACGGCCGTGGCCATGTAGGGCAGGGTGTAGAGGGTGAACACCGCGAACAGCAGCAGCCCAAGGGGCCGGCTCCCGAGGTGTCGCGCGTAGAGCTCCGCGGGGGTCAGGGCCCCCAGGCGACGGGCCAGGCGCCGCGCGGGCACGCCGACTGCCCAGAAGGAGAGCGGGATGCCAAGCGCGACGACCGGGACATTCAGGCCGAACACCGCGGCCCCGTCGTGGTAGGCCCGGCCGGGGATGCCGACCAGCACGAAGGGCGTGCAGTTGGTCCCGAAGAGGGCCATGAAGAGCACCACGGTCCCGAGGCCGGAGCCCGCCAGGAAGTAGTCCTCGGGCGAGGCGCTCGCCCGCCGCGCGGCGAGCCACCCGAGCGCGAGGACGGCCACGGCATAGACGGCCAGGACGAGGAGCGCGGGCGTCATCCCTCGCCCCCCTCACCCTCGGCCTCGTTGCCGGTCCACACGGCCCGCGCGAACCAGAGCAGGTAGACCCATGCCGCGGCGCACCAGCCGAGGCGCAGCCACCACTCCTCGGGGAGCCCAAGCCACAGCTCTCCGCCGCGGGGTGCGGCCACCTGGTGGACCACCAGCAGCGCGCTGGGCACGGACCAGGCGACGAGGAGGCGGAGCCGCGGCACGGACTCATGGTGGGCCTTTCCGGCTCCCGGAGTCCAGAGCGCGGGCACTCCGGCCCTGGCCTGCGCGCGGGGACGGCCCCAAGGCCCCAGCAGGTCCGGCTCCCCAGCCCGCGCCCGTCCCCCGCCCTCGCGCGTCCCTCGAGGGGTGCAGGCCGTGTCCCCGGGAGAGCACACGCCCCCGGCACGCGGCCCCGGAGCCCGCGGCGCGCCGGTTGGCACGGCGCTTGTCCTTCACCCGGTGCAGGAGGCGCCGGCCCCCGCTCGTGCCCCCGGTCGGGAGGCCGGCCCCCTGCGCTTCCCTCAGCACCTCTCCCCAAGGAGTCCACCATGCTCGCCTCGCACGCCGCATCCCGCCTGACCCTCCTCGCTGCTCTCCTCTCGACAGCGTCCTGCGTCCCCCCGTTAGACGACCGCCACTCGGGCGGCTACCCCCTCCTTGGGGAGGTCGAGCCCAACGACACGCCCTGGGAGACCACCGTGTTCGACCCCCTCGCCCCGGGGGACCTCCTGTGGATCGAGGGGCATGTCGGCTTGTTCAACGACAACGAGGACCATGTGGGCTTCGAGGCGCTCGCCCCCATGGAGGTCCGGCTGCACCTGAATGGCGTTGGGGACGACACGGACACGGACTTCGACCTCGCCGTCTGGGACGAGGGGCTCCAGACCTATGTCCTGGTCTCGGACGACTGGGGCTCCGACAGCGCCTCGTTCCTCGTGGACTGGGTCGGGCCGTTCCAGGTGCGGGTCTGCGCGGCCTGGCTGGGCAGCGGCTCCTGGGAGCTCGAGGTCGAGGCCCGTCCGCACCCCGGGTTCCGCACGGGCTCCGCACCCGATCAGGATCTCGACGCTGCGGTCCTGCGCACGCGCGCCGACTGGCTGACCGAAGGGGATCCTGCGCAGCCGGTCCGGAACGAGGATTGAGGCCCGAGGGCAGGGACCAGGGGGCTAGACTCCCCTCCCTGCCCCGTGCGACGCCCCAAGCCCCACCACCGGCTCCTCGCAGCCCTGGCGCTGCTCTTGGCCCCCGCCTGCGGCGGCGGGGACGCGAGCGCGCAGCCGCCGGTCGTGCGCCTCGTCCCGCGCCCGCTCGGCGCGGTGCAGCTGCCGGAGGCGCGCCGCCTCGCCGTCCACCGCGCGCCGACCGACCCCTCCGCCTGGGCCGCGTCCAGCACGGGCGAGGCCGAGCCGCGCGCCGAGGACGGCGCCCTGCGGTTCCCCACCGCCGCGGGCGGGCGCTTCGTCCTCGATGAGGCCCTGCACCCGGGGACCAACAGGATCGTGGTCGTCACGCAACAGCCCGCTGGCGCGCGTCCCGCGCGGCTGCGCCTGGCCTCGCGCGACGGCGAGGGCCAGCCCGTGCCCCTGCCCGTGCCCGCACGCACGCCCCTCGAGAGCGGTCAGGTCCTGTTCGTCATGGACGCGCCGCTCCTTCCGGGCCGTGGCGCGCTCCACGGCCTCGAGGGTGTCATCGAGGGCGGACCCGTCGACCTTGAGCTGCTCGAGCTCTGGGACCGGCCGCCCGCTGCGGCTCTGCCCCTCCTCGGCGGGCCCGGGGGGGCGATCGCCATCGACACGGACGCGCGACACGGCTGGGGCCTGCCCCTCGGCGTCCCGGTCGCCTGCGCGCTGCCCGCGCTTCCGGAGGGCGCTCGCCTGCTGGTGTCCGCTGGACTCACCACCGAGACACGCATGGCGGGCCGGAGCGCGCGCGTGCGGGTCGAGGTCACCGCAGAGGGAGCGGAGAGCGGCAAGGTCCTCGAGCTCCCCCTCCCCGACGCGACCACCGAGCTGACCGGCTGGGTGGAGCAGAGCCTCGACCTCGCTGACCTCGCCGGCGAGCAGGCCACGGTGCGCATCGAGCTGCTCGCCGACGGCAGCGCGCCCGCGGCCTGCGCCCTCGCGGGCCTCGCCCTCGTACGAGATCAGGCAGGCCCCCCCGCCACCGCGCTGCTCGTGACCTCGGACACGCACCGTGCGGACCACCTGGGCCGCGCGGCGCGGCCGGCACCCGTGCGGACGCCGCAGCTGGACCGCCTGGCCGACCGCGGCGTGCTCTTCGAGCAGGCCTTCGCCTCGACCAATGTGACCTCTCCCTCGCACGCGGCGCTGCTCACCGGCGTGCACCCGCGGGACAGCCGTCTGACCAGCAACACCGGGCGGCTCCTCGAGGAGGCGCGCACGCTGGGTGAGGCCTACCAGGAGGCCGGCTGGTGGACGATCGCCGTAGTCAGCGTGCGCCACCTCGGTCCCCAGGGGACCCATGTGACCCAGGGCTTCGACCGCGTGTGGGCCCCGGTCGCGCCGCCCCCGCGCGCGGACCTGCCCATCGGAGAGGCCCGCGCCCTGCTGGCGGAGGCTGCGGGAAGGCCGGTCTTCCTCTGGCTGCACCTCTTCGACGCGCACGACCCCTACGAGCCCCCCAAGCCCTGGGCCGACGCGTACTGGGACCCGGCAGTCGACCCCTTCGACCCCAGCGCGCCGGAGCTCGACTGGGCCCCGGGCACCTACTCGCCGCGGCTGGCCGGCCTGCGCCACCCGGGTTGGCCGGTCGCCCTCTACCGGGGCGAGGTCTCCTGGCTGGACGAGGCCCTGGCCCCGCTGCTCGACGACCCTCGCGTCGCGCGCGGGGTCGTGGCCTTCACGGCGGACCACGGGGAGGAGCTGGACGGTGGCTGGGCTCGGTTCGACCACCGCACCCTCACCGCCGGGGTCCTCCAGGTCCCGCTGCTCCTGGCCGGCCCCGGAGTCCCCCAGGGCGCTCGCGTCCCCGGAACGGTGCGCCAGCTCGACCTCGGCAGAACGCTCCTCGACGCCAGCGGGCTGGGCGCGTCCGCCTATCCGGGCCGCAACCTGCTGCGCCACCTCGAAGCCGAGCCGGAGCAGCCCGCAGAGCCCGTCCTGGCCCTGTCCGCCCACGGCTTCTCGGCGAGCCTGACCGAGGGCCGCTGGCACCTCGTGCTCCAGCTGCGCGACCAGGGCCTCCCGCTCCTGCGGCCTGCCCCCGCCGGCCGGGTGGGGCTGTTCGACCTGGAGGCCGACCCCCTGTGCATGGAGGGCCTCGAGGCGCGCGAACCCGACCGCGCCCGGGCCATGCTCGACGATCTGCTGGCGCGCCTGCGGGCGCGCGACCACGCCCCGCTCGCACGCGAGCGTGCCGCCTCGGACACGGACCTCGCCGAGCTCGCCGCCTTGGGCTATGCGACCGGCGAGGCCGACCGCAGCGAGGAGGCCCCCTGGGTCGACCCGACCTGGAACGCCGCCCTGCTGCTGGACCGCCCCCGCTGAGATCGGGCACCCTGGTTCGCCCCATGAGACGCGCCCTCACCGTCCTCCTGGCCCTGCTCCCCGCCGCCTGCGGGGGCGGGAGCGAGCCCGTGCGCCGCGTCGAGGGCCGGGGCTATGTCCAGCGCCTCGAGCTCGCGCCCCTGGTGGACCCCCTCCCTGAGGAGGCGCGCCAGGTGGAGGACTTCACCCCGTCGCCCGAGGACCCACGCTGGAGCGGCACCGGCTCGACCAAGGCCGAGTACCTGGCAATCCCGCGCGGGGACAGCCCGGAGGACCGCCTCCCGGAGAACCGTGTCCCGGCGTTCGTCGTCGGGGGGGAGGGCCTGAGCGTCCGCTTCGAGGAGCAGCTGGACCCCGGCTCCTTCAACGCGGTCATCGTCCACGCCGACGCGTTCGGCACGGCCCCCGAGCGCCTGCGCGTCGTGCTGTGCCGCGGCGAGAAGGAGGTGCTCATCGGCGACTGGATGGAGCTGCCGTCCAGCGTGGAGGGTCCGGCGCCCATCTCCTGCGCCATGCCCGAGGCCCGCGGCCAGCGCGAGCCCTTCGATGCGATCCGCGTGGACCTCTACGGGAACACCAACCTGGTGGCCATCGCGGGCATCACCCTGGCGCATCTGCCCCTGCGGAGCTTTGCGCCGCCGAACGACGGGGGGGCCGCGATGATGGCCATCGGCACGGAGGCCCGCGCGGGCTGGACCCTCTCCTCCGAGGCGCCCCTCTCCACGCGCGTGCGCGTGCCCGAGGGCGCGCGCCTGCGCTACTCCCTGGCCCTGATCCACCGCCTGCGGCGTCCGGACCAGGTCCCCCAGGTGGCCGTCCATGTGATCGTCCCCGAGCGGGACCGGCACATCGATCGCCACCAGCTCGAGAACCGCATGTCGGCGCCCTCGAGCTGGCACGAGCACGAGCTGGACCTCGCCCCGTGGGCGGGTGAGGAGGTGGACATCGAGTTCCGGATGCTGATCCATCCGGACGCGGACAGCGCCGGCTGGGCGTTCGTGGCCGAGCCGACCCTCTCGGTGCCGGGGACCGAGGCCCCCACCGTGCTGCTGGTCACGAGTGACACCCACCGCGCGGATCACCTGGGCGGGCCGCTGGTGCGGACGCCGCACCTCGACGCCCTGGGAGCGCGAGGCATCCGCTTCCAGAACGCGTTCACGGCCACCAATGTGACCAACCCCAGCCATGTGTGCCTGATGACTGGGCTCACGCCTCGGGAGACGCGCATCGTCAACAACCACTCGCCGCTGACCGCCCAGGCGGAGACCCTGGCCGAGCGCTTCCGCGACGCCGGCTTCCGCTGCTACGCGGCGACGAGCGCGTTCCACCTGCAGGACAGCGAGAGCGGGCTCGGGCAGGGGTTCGACCGCCTAGACGCCCCGCGCTACGACCAGCGCGCCGGGGGGATCGCCGCGGACACGCTCGAGCGCTGGATCGCCGATGCCGAGGGCGAGCCGCTGTTCGTGTGGCTGCACCTCTTCGATGCCCACTCGCCCTACCAGCCCCCCGCTCCCTTCGCCGGACGCTACTGGGACTCGGAGGTGGACCCCTTCAGCCCGGACACTCCCCTGGGCTACCCCGAGGCCATCGAGCCGCCGCCGCGCCTCGCCGCCCTCCGCGACCCTGAGTTCGCCCGCGCCGAGTATCGCGCGGGGGTCGACTATGTGGACGCGACCATGGGGCAGGTCCTCGGCTGGCCGCGCATGAAGGAGGCCCTGGTGGCCTTCACCGCCGACCACGGCGAGTGCTTCGGCGACAACGGCGTGTGGTTCGACCACGCCGAGCTGTACCCGGCCTCCATTCATGTGCCGCTGCTGCTGGCCGGCCCGGGGGTCCCCGCGGGCGTGGTCGTCGACGGGCCCTCGCGCCAGTACGACGTGGCCCACACGCTCCTGGCAGCGGCCGGCGCGGGGGCCGCAGGCTTCCCCGGGCAGGACCTGCGTGCGCTCGTGGACGCGCCGGACGGTGCGCCACGCTTCCTGCTTGCGGCACACGAGATGTCTGCGGCGATCAACGCGGGGCGCTGGCACCTGATCCTCCAGCTGCGTGACCACAAGGAGTGGTCCCTCGAGGAGTGGAAGTGGCGGCACGCGGTCGAGCTCTACGACCTCGAGGCTGACCCCTCGTGCTCGACGAACCTGGCCGAGCGCGAGACCGAGCGCGCGCGCCTCCTGAGGACGCGCCTCGTGGAGTGGCTGCTCGCCGCCCCCACCGAGGGCCTGGGCACGCAGATGAACATGACGCCGGAGCTCGAGGAGCAGCTGGCGGCCCTGGGGTACGCCACGGGGCAGGCCTCGACGGGTGAGGCCCTGATCGATCCCGACTGCGCCTGCGAGCGCTGCCAGCCCTGGCGCTGAGGCCCGCGCCCCGGCGGGCTGCGGGCCGGAGGCAGGCGCGGGACGCGCGGGCCCTCCAGGCCCACCGGGCCCCTTCGCAGGGGCCCTGGGGGGGGCTGGAGCCCCGATTTGGGGCCCATCACCCCCACCCTGACCGGGCGCTGCGGAGGCGAGGTACGGTTCCTCGTGAAGCCCTCCTCGTCCAAGGCCCCCCTCCTCGCCGTCGCGGCCCTGATGGGCGCCTGCATGGTCCAGCCGCCGGCGGCCAGGGTCCAGGCCGCGGAGGGCATCGTGCGTGGAGACGACGCGGCCGAGTCCGCCCGCGTCTCGCTCCTGCTGGACCGCTTGGCTCCCCGGGTCCAGGCGCTGGTCCCTGGCGCAGACCTGCCGGAGGACCTCGAGGTCTGGGTGCAGGAGTCCCCGCGGCTCTACGCCCTGCCCGGAATGGGAGTCGCCGACGCCGAGGGCCTGTACAGCGCACACCACAGCCGCATCCTGCTCTCGCGGGCAGCGGACGACCTCGAGCGCACGCTCGCTCACGAGCTGGCCCACGCGGCGCTGGGCGCGGAGTGGGCGCGGCTGCCCGGCACCGTTGAAGAGGGGCTCTGCGACCTGGTCAGCGAGCTGCTCTGCCCCGAGGGAGCCACGCGCCTGCGCGCCGGGCGCCTCTGCTCCGCCGCCCTGGCCTGCGGAGGCCTTGCGCTCGAGCTGCGCCTGCAGTCGGGCGACGACGGCCGCCAGTGGATCGCACGCGTCACGCTCGCGGGCGAGGACCAGGGCGATGATCCCCAGCGCGCCGTGTTCGCCGTGGAGGCGGGGCTCTCGTCGACGGCGCTCACCACGGGCACCAAGCGCGGCTTCTACGGCCTGGCCTACCTGCTCGTGAGCCGAGCGGCGGAGCGCGTCGGCCTCGAGGGCCTGCATGCTCTGTGTGAGGACGCGTCGGCCGCGGGCCTGGAGCGCGTGCCTGCGGCACGGCTGCTCGAGGCCGCCGAGCTGGAGGACAGCCGCGAGGCCTGGCGCTCGGCGGCGGCCGAGGCCCTGGGCGCGGACGAGCTGCGCGCGCTGGTCGTCATGTACCCGCACTTCGTGGTGGACGCCCTCGACGGCTGGCTCCACGACCAGAGCCTCGAGGCCGGCTGGCCCGAGGGCGTCACGCTGCAGGTCGCCCTACCCGGCGGCGCCGCTGCGGATCTCAGTGGTGACGCCTCACTGCTCGAGCAGCTGCGCGCGCGTCGAGCCGAGGCTCAGGAGCCTGCGCGCTAGCCCTCGTCCCCGTCGCGGGTGAACAGGTAGACCCCGCGCTGGCCCGAGGTCTCCTCCACGGCCACCTGCAGGCGCTCGATCTGGACGCCCACGAAGCGGGACTCGAGCTCCTCCTTGAGCCGCCGCGCGAACCAGGTCGCCAGGTTCTCGGAGGACGAGTTGTTGATGGGCAGGACGATCAGGTCCTCGTCGGGGACGAGGTAGCGGGTCGCCCGGTAGACCACGAGGCGGTGGCCGTCCTCCACAGGACCGACCTCCAGCTCCGCGTGGAGCCCCGGCACGAGGAAGTGCTCATCGAGGAAGTCGCACAGCTCCCGCACCACCGGCTTGACCTGCTTGAAGTCGAGCACGAGGCCGAACTGGTCGAGGCCTGCGTCGAGCTCGACGAAGACGCGGTAGTTGTGACCGTGGAGGCGCTCGGCGCTCCCGTCCGGAAAGATCAGGAAGTGGGCCGCGGAGAACTTGAAGTACTCCTTGGCCATGTCGAGGCCCCAGCGTTCCATGGCGGTTCAGGTGGTCTTGGGTCGCGGTTGGCCCCGGCACAGGGAGCGTCCTGCGGGAGCGAAGCGCGGCGAGGGTACCGCGCGGTGCCCTCCTGTTCGCCGGCATGCGGCCTCCGGACGCACGAATGGTCTCGCAGCGCGGCGGAGGCATGGGCTCGGGGCGGTCCGTGGCCTACCTTTGTGGAGTGCGTCGAGCGCCCGCTGACCGCCCCCTCACCACCATGCCGCACTCCAAGCCCACCTCCCCCGGCCCCCTGGCCGGTGGAGCGCCCCTCGTCGACGCGCACTGTCACTGGTTCTCGCGCCCGTTCTTCGAGGCGCTCGCCCAGGAGAGCCCCCGCGCGGGCACCCCGCAGGAGCACCTCCGAGCCCTGACGGAGGCCACGGGGCTCGAGCTGCCCGCTGAGGACGGCGCCGAGCACCGTGAGCGCTGGCTCGACGAGTTCCGCCGCCAGGGCGTGCAGCACGCCGTGGTCTTCTCCAGCCATCCGGCCGAGACGCCCACGGTCGCCGGGGCGGTCGCCGCGGCCGCCGGGTCCCTCACCGGGGTCGCCGTGCTCGATCCCACGGCCGCCGACGCCGAGGCGAAGGCCGAGCGCCTCCTGGGTGAGCTCGGCTTCCGCGGCCTGCTCCTCTTCCCCGCCCAGCACGGCTACCGCATCGACGAGCCGCGGGTGGCCCCGGTCCTCGAGGTCCTCGACCGGGTCGGCGGTTTGGCCTATGTGCACTGCGGCCTGTTCACGGTGCCGCTGCGCGACCAGCTCGGCTTCCCGCGCACGGCGCAGGTCTCCCTCGCGGACCCGCTGTTCGTGGTGCCCGCAGCCAACGCGCACCCCAGCACGCGCTTTGTGATCCCCCACTTCGGCGCCGGGTACTTCCGTGAGTGCCTGATGGCCGGCGCCCAGTGCGAGAATGTGTTCGTCGACACCTCGTCCTCGAATGCCTGGGTGCGCACGCAGCCCGAGGGAGTGGACCTCCACGCGGTGTTCGACCGGACGCTGTCTGCCCTGGGTGCGGAGCGCGTGCTGTTCGGCACCGACTCAGGGACCTGGCCGCGGGGCTGGCGCGACGACCGCTACGCCGAGCAGCGCGCGATCCTCGAGACGCTTGGGGCCACTGCCGAGGAGCAGGCCGCCGTCTTCGGCGGGAATGCCGCCCGGCTGCTGGGTCTCACCCCTGCGCGCGCCGGGGCCTAGGCGTCGGCCGCGGCAGCCGCTCAGTTGGGCACCGCGCTGTCCACGCGCGGCTCCTGTCCCCGCAGGACGGAGTTGTCGCTGAAGAGCTGGCGCTGGTCGACCTCGAGCCCGGCCTCCAGGGCCTCCACATCGATCTGCCCCGACTGCGCGTAGGCATCCAGGGCGTTCTGCCAGGTGGTCAGGCGCACGGCCTCGGCCTCGACCCCGCGCTCCAGCATGAGGGCGGCCGTCTTCGGGACGCTCAGGGGGTCGGAGACCCCCCAGTCCGCGGAGCTGTCCACGATGATCTGGCGCGGGCCGTACTTCTGCACGATCTCGACCATGCGCTCCGAGCCCATCTTGGTGTGGGGATAGATCGTGAACGCGGCCCAGGCCCCGGCGTCGAGCACATCCTGGACGGTCTCCTCGTTGTTGTGGTCGATCACCAGCTTGTGCATGGCCACGCCCGCGTTGCGCGCGACATCGAGGGAGCGCTGGATCCCGCGCTTCTTGTCACGGTGCGGCGAGTGGACCATCACCGGCATGTCGTGCTCGACCGCAAAGGCGAGCTGGGCCTCGTAGGCGCGCTCCTCCGCCGGCGTGATCTCGTCATAGCCGATCTCGCCAATGGCGACGACGCCCTCCTTCAGGGCGTAGTCGGGGAGGATCTCGAGGACCTCCCGTGCGAGGCCCTCGTTGTTGGCCTCCTTGGAGTTGAGCCCGATGGCGCAGTAGTGGCTGATACCGAACTGCGAGGCGCGGAAGCGCTCCCAGCCCAGGATGCTCGCGAAGTAGTCCTCGAAGGCACCCAGGGTCGTGCGCGGCTGCCCCAGCCAGAAGGCGGGCTCGATGACCGCTCGGATGCCGGCGCGGGCCATGGCCTCGTAGTCGTCCGTGGTGCGGCTGGTGCAGTGGATGTGCGGGTCGAAGAAGCGCATGGAGTCAGGAGCGGCTCGTGGTTCGGGAGCGGACCGGCGAGGGGATCTCAGGCCGTCGCGGTCGCTGCGCGGCCGGGCAGGGTACCCCACAGCGCCTGCCCCGTGACCCCGTCGGCCGCCTGCTGAGCCCAGGCCGCGTCGGGTCCAGAGCCCGCGATGGCCTGTGCGCGCGGGGCCTGGCCCGCGCGGCCGAGGGCCAGGAGCGCCGCGGCACGCCCCTCGTCCGTCCCCTCGCGCGCCTCGCGCTCAAGGGCGGGGAGGGCGCGCTCGGGGTCGAACTCCCCCATGCACAGCCACAGGTCCGCGGGAATCGGACGGCCCGCGCTGCGGCGCTCCTCGACTAGGTCGAGGGCCATGCGCGCAAGGTCCGCGTCGAGCCGGCCGTCGAGGCCGACCACGCGCCAGAGCGGGGCGCCGATGAAGACGGCCTTGATGCACAGCTGCCGCCAGGCAACCGCCTCGAAGCCGACCGCCGGGAAGGGCGTGTCGCAGGCGATGGCCTCGAACACCGGAACGATGTTGGTGCGGCAGCCGTCCTGCAGACGCCAGAGAAACCGCGCGGGGTCGGGGGTCAGGCCCAGGCCACGGAAGAGGGCGCGGCTCTCCCCCTCGTCGGCGCGCGAGAAGAGGAACTCCACCGCCTGCTCGAAGGCCTCGCTGGTGAGATCGGAGAAGGACAGCAGCAGCGCCACGCGCAGGGCCTCGAGCTGGCCCCAGCGCTCGGGGGTCCAGCCCGGGTGCAGCACCGCGGCGGCCTCCAGCTCTGAGCCCGACGGAGCCAGGGCCACTCGGTCCCGCGCGTGGCGGCTGGCGAGGCCGAGGAGCATGCCGAGGCGCCGCGGCTCGACGCCGCCGGCGAGCTCCTCGCGCGCCTCCCGCAAGAAGCGAGCCGCACTCTCCGGGAGGCGCGTCTCGAGCCAGCCCGTGAGCAGGTCCGCCGTTTGGCTGCTCATCGCTTCATGCCCTCCTCGAGGGCCAGGATCGAGAAGGCGGTCGCGGAGGTGAGCGCGTAGCCCGCGTCCATGAAGTCACTCATGGCGCCGGTGGTCCACTGTGTCTTGGTGATGTGCGGCCGCAGCAGGGCATGCCATTCCTCGCGCCGCTCCGCCGGGAGGGTGTTGATCACCTTCGAGGCGTAGTAGTGGGCGAAGAAGTAGAAGTAGCCGGCGTTGGCGTGGAAGCCCTCGTGCGGAATGGGCCGCGTGCGCGCGTGGTCGAGGAAGCCGTGGTGCTGGAACAGCGCGGCGAGGCCCTGCTCCACCTCCTCCGGCGTGACGCGGGCGTCGCCGCAGCGGACGCGTGCCCAGTGGCAGACCTGGGTCCGCCCGAGGCTGCCCTCGATGCGGTTGATGTGCTCGATGCCCGTGATGCGCGCCTGGGGGTTCAGGTCGTACTCGTAGGCTCCGTTCGGGAGCATGCAGCGCTGCACATACTTGAGGGCGCGGTCGATCACGCGCTGCTCGAGCTCCCACCCGCGCTCCTTGGCGCGCACCAGGGAGGGCAGCACGAGGGCCGTGCAGAAGCTCGTGGCCCAGGTCTGAACGCGGTCGTAGGGCGGGTCGTCGTAGTAGGCCCAGCCCCCCATCTCGGACTGATGGGCGAGCAGCACCTCGAGGAACTCTCGCCCGCGGGCATCGAGCCGGGCCCCCAGCTCGCCCTGCGAGAGGCGCTCATCCTCGAGCAGCTCCACGCAGGCGACGAAGCCGTAGAGGGTGCTCCAGACCTTGTCCACATCCCAGTCCGAACCCCGCGTGGACGGGCGCGCCTCGATCAGCCACTCCACTGCGCGGTCGAGGGCGGCGCGCCGGGCCGGATTCTCGGGGCCGGCCGCCAGGGCCATTGTCCCGAGGGCATGCGCGCCCATCTGCCAGGAGTAGTAGGTCTCCAGGGCGAAGCCAAGCTCCAGCAGGCAGTCCGGCGCCTGGCTGCCCCAGGTGCCGTCGGGCCGCTGGGAGTCGATGAGGAACCCGACGGCCCGGTCAAGGGGCTCGACGATCTCCTCGGTCGAGAGCCGCTCGGGGACCTCGAGCTTCTTCGGAGGGGCGACCCGGGGCAGGACCCGCGGCTGCTCGTCCTGGGGCGCTGCCGGGCCCGCGAGGAGCGCCGCGGCCGCGAGGAGCAGGACGCTCATGCCCCGCGCCGCCCCCCGCGGTCGCCGCCGGCCGCCTCGGGGTGCGCTTGCTTCCACTGCGCGTCCTCGAGGGCCGCGCGCTTGCGGTCGAGGTCACGCTCGCTCTCGAGCTCCTGCTTGCGCAGACGCCCGCGCGCAGCCTCGAGCCCCTGCTCCGCCTCTACGATCCCGCGCTCAAGCTCGCGCATGCGCGCCGGGAGCTCGTGCTCGACCTGCAGGGCGTGGGCCCTCCGGGCCCCTGCCAGGCCGCGCTCGGCGAACTGCACGCTCATGCGGTGACGGCGGATGATCTCGTCGCGGGAGCGCGCCTCCTGCTCCTCCGCGTAGATGTCCAGGATCCCCTGCAGGTCCTGCTGCTCGCCGATCAGGCGGTCCTCGGCGCGGTCGACCCCCATGAGCGTCTGCTCGGTGAGGTGCTCGACCTCGATCCCCTCGAAGCGCTCCATGCGCTCACGGGCAGCCATCAGCTTGACCTCGGCGGACTCGACCGCAGCGCGCGCCCCGCGCAGGGACAGGTTGGCCTCGAGCTCCGCGAGCTCGAGGTCCATGCGGGCGTGGCGCACCTCACGCTCGGCCACGGCGGCCTTGCGGGCGGCCTCCGCCTCCTTGCGCTCGGAGTCGGCAGCGCTCGTGCTCGGTGCCGAGGCCCCCTCGATCTCGGGGCTGGCGGCCTCCGCCGGGGTCGGCTCCGGCAGGTCGGCGGTGGTCTTCACCGAGACGGTGCAGGACGCCAGGAGGAGAGGCGAGAAGGCGAGGACAAGGGCGAAGGGTGAGCGCATGGGTCGTGGAGGGGTTCGGGACGGCGCCGCGCGCGCGGCGGCACCCATGATGGGAAGCAAGGGGGCGGGGCGAAAGAGCGTCGTGTGCGCGAATGGGGCCCAGGTGCGCAGGTCGCGGGGTCCCAAAGGCGCACTCGCGGGTGGACTCGGGGGGGAGGGCCACGGACAATCGCCCTCCGGCGCCGTACTCCATGCGCAGCGCCGCCACGACTCCTGCCCCCTCCACCATGACCCACGGCACCTTCACCACCCCCACCCCGCACAACGAGCCGGTCCTCGGCTACGCCCCCGGCAGCCCGGAGCGTGCCTCCCTGGAGGCCGAGCTGGCCCGGCAGGCCAGCGCCCAGATCGAGGTGCCCCTGGTGATCGGCGGAGAGGAGGTGCGGACCGGGGACCTGGGTAGCATCCGCTGTCCCCACGACCACGGCCTCGCCCTCGGCACCTTCCACCAGGGAGGCCCGGCTGAGGTGGCGCGCGCGATCGACGCCGCCTCCGAGGCCCGCCACTCGTGGGAGCGCCTGCCCTGGGAGGAGCGCGCCGCGATCTTCCTCAAGGCCGCCGACCTGCTCGCGGGTCCCTGGCGCGACCGCATCAACGCCTCGACCATGCTCGGTCAGAGCAAGACCGCCCACCAGGCGGAGATCGACGCGGCCTGCGAGCTGGCCGACTTCTGGCGCTACAACGCGCGCTACATGGAGCAGCTCTACGCGGAGCAGCCCGAGTCCTCCGCAGGCTGCTGGAACCGCCTCGAGCACCGTCCGCTGGACGGCTTCGTCTTCGCCATCACCCCGTTCAACTTCACCTCCATCGCCGGCAACCTGCCGACGGCGCCCGCGATGCTGGGCAACACGACGGTCTGGAAGCCGGCCTCGACCTCGGTGCTGTCGAACTGGTTCGTGATGCAGCTGCTCATGGAGGCCGGCCTGCCCGCCGGCGTCGTGAACTTCATCCCTGGCGGCGGCGCGCGCATCGGGGACCCCACGCTGGCCGACAGCCGCCTCGCCGGCGTGCACTTCACCGGCTCGACGCGGGTCTTCAACGGCATCTGGGGCACGATCGCCTCCAACCTGCCGACCTACGGGCGCTATCCCCGCATCGTGGGCGAGACCGGTGGCAAGGACTTCGTCATGGCCCTCCCGGACTCCGAGGTGCGGCCCCTGGCCGTGGCCCTCGCCCGCGGCGCCTTCGAGTACCAGGGCCAGAAGTGCTCCGCCGCGAGCCGGGCCTATGTCCCGCGCTCGATCTGGCCCCAGGTCCTGGAGGAGCTCGGGCAGATCCTCTCCGAGATGAAGCAGGGCGATGTCCGCGACTTCTCGAACTTCCTCGGAGCGGTCATCGATGAGGCCAGCTACACCAAGCTCTCCAAGGCCATCGAGGGCGCCCAGGCGGACAGCTCCTGCAAGGTCGTCCTCGGCGGAACCTGCGACCCGAGCCAGGGCTGGTTCATCGAGCCCACGGTGGTCGAGACCACCGACCCCAAGCACGACCTGATCCGCACCGAGCTCTTCGGCCCCGTGCTCACGGTCTACCCCTACGACGACGCGCGCCTGGACGAGGCCCTCGACCTCTGCGCGGACACCAGCGAGTACGGGCTCACGGGCGCGATCTTCGGCCATGATCGCCACGGCCTCCGCCGCGCCATGGACCGTCTGCGCTTCGCCGCCGGCAACTTCTACATCAACGACAAGCCGACTGGCGCGGTCGTCGGTCAGCAACCCTTTGGCGGCTCGCGCGCCTCCGGGACCAATGACAAGGCCGGCTCGATCCTGAACCTCATGCGCTGGGTCAGCCCGCGCACGGTGAAGGAGACCTTCGTCCCGCCCACCGACTGGCGCTACCCGTTCCTCGGCTGAGCGGCTCGCCAGCCCGCCGGGCGCCGGTCAGAAGCTGACGGCGAGTCCGTCGGAGAAGTTGCTGACGCCGCCGGCGTCGCGGTACCACAGCTGGAAGCACCAGGTGCTGCCCGGGAGGATGAGGCCCCCGGGCGGCGCCGGGAGCACGGCGGGGACATCGAAGCCGGTGCCCACGCTGGAGGTCCCCGCGAAGTTCGCCAGCCGACCGCCACCGTCGAACTGCCCGATGCTGTTGAGCCCCGGCCCGGCCGCGGCGGCGTACCGCCCGAGGGGAGGAGCGAGGCAGAGGTCTCCGGCACTGATCGTCACCGGGGCGGAGGACTGGGCCGCCACGAGAAAGATCCCGAACTCGCCTGGCGGCCCGCCCGTGGCCTCCAGGTGCAGGACCCCACCTCCGGGTCCGGAGTCGGCCAGGGTCACGGGGGTCCCGACCGATCCGGGTGACGCAGGCGTGCAGAACAGGGTGGCGCCGGGCTCGAACTCCACCAGGTAGGCCTCCGCGGTTCCACTGAAGAACTCCGCGTCGTTCCAGGTGCCGTCCGCGAACATCTCGCCGTGGTTCTCTCCCGCGGGGGTGTCGTTGGGCTCCCCCGCCCGCCAGCTCGTGTAGGAGAAGATCTCACCCGTGACCCACCCCCAGGCCCCGGCCGGCTCGGTGTAGATGCTGGAGGAGGTGTCCTGCTCGAGGCCGATCCACACGCGGCCGAAGGACAGGCTGCTGATGATGAAGTCACGCTCCGCCTGGCTGCCGATGGTCGCGAGGTGACCTGCCTGCCCCTGGAACACGAGGGCCTCCGCTGCCGCCTTCGCGGTGTACCAGTCGAGCTTCTTCGGGATGACCAGGTAGGCGTGGCCGGTGGCCGCGTCGACGACCGGCGCCTGGATCGTGATGGCCAAGACCCCGGGACCTCCCGGAGTTCCGGGATAGCTCCCGAGGCGGAGGAGGTAGTCCTGCCCCGCCTCCACGGCGAAGGTCAGGCTCGACTGCACCCCGCAGCCGTCGTCGTTGCAGGCGAGAGCCGCGGCTCCACACGGGAAGGGAGGATAGGCCGCGAGCCGCGTGTCGAACGCCGCACCACCGCAGGTGGACACCTCGGCCAGGCCGTCGACCGTGGCGGTCCAGAGGAGCCACATGTCCCGCTCGATCTGGGCCGTGCCGAAGGCCAGGCAGGCCGTGTCCGGCACCCCGTCCGTCGTCATGGCGCTGGTGTCGAACGGGAAGAGCCCCTCCCCGAGGATCGTGATCGGAGCCGCGCAGCTGTCGCCGGCCTGCGCCCAGGCGTGAGGCGAGACATGGGCCGCGGCAAGCAGGGAGCCAAGGGCCCACGGGCCCAGCGAGAGGGGGAGCTTCATGACGCTCGATCAACCCTACGGGAAGCCTCTGTTGTGGGACGGTCAAGAGCCCGTCTTTCTCGGCGAGCGACACAACAGCGCCTTCACGCAGCCCTCAGGGACACCTGACTGGAGGCCTCGCCTCGCCACCCTGCCCAATGGTGGGGTCATGAGCATCGATCTCCCCCTCGCTCCGCCGCGTGTGCCCTCGAGGCGTCGCAGCCTGCTGTCCCATGCCCACCGCATCCCCGACCTGGATCAGGTGAGCGGCTCGTACCGGCTGCGCTTCGCACGGACCGAGGAGGATCTCGACGGCGTACGCCGCCTGCGCTTCGAGGTGTTCAACCTCGAGCTCGGTGAGGGGCTGCCCGACTCGTACCTCTCGGGTCGCGACGAGGACGAGTACGACCTCCAGTGCCAGCACCTCCTGGTCGAGCACCTGCCCACCGGCGCCGTCGTCGGCACCTACCGGATGCAGATCCTCGAGGCCGCGGTGGCCGGCTGCGGCTGGTACGCGGCGAGCGAGTTCAACCTGAGCTCAATCCCTCGCGAGAGGCAGCGGGACCTCGTCGAGCTCGGCCGGGCCTGCGTCGAGCGCGAGCACCGCGACCGACGCGTCCTGTTCCTGCTGTGGCAGGGCATCATGGCCTACGCGCGCCACAACCGGCGCACGGCACTGTTCGGGTGCAGCTCGCTGAACGGGCGCGATCCGGCCACGGCCCTCCGGTTCGCCGCCCAGCTGGAGGCCCAGGGACGCATGGATCCAGAGCTGTGCGTCGTCCCCCTGCCCGAGTACGAGTGTCGAGCCACCGCCGCGGAGGTGGAGGCCGTCCCGCCGCTCCCCACCCCGCGCCTCTTCGCGAGCTACCTCCGCTATGGCGCCACGATCCTGGGCCCGCCCGCCCTCGACCGCGTCTTCGGTACACTCGACTTCCTGACCCTCGTTCGGATCGGGCCCCTGCACCTGCAGCGCTTCGGCATCCCCCTCGCCCAGTCATGACCCGTCTCCGCGCAGCCCTCAGGCTCCTGGGCCTCGCTGCGATCCTCGCGCCCCTCTACCCGCTGCTGGTGGCGGCGCGCCTCCTCGAGCGGCCGGCCCCTCGTGCCGCGCTCCTCCTCCGCACGCGCCTGACACGAGCCTGGGCCAGGGCCTCGCTCGCGATCATGGGGGTTCGGGTGGAGCGCGTAGGCGAGGCCCCCAGGTCGCCCTTCCTCGCGGTGGGCAACCACCTCTCCTGGCTCGACATCCTCGTCCTGCTCAGCCAGCTCGAGGCCCGCTTCGTGTCGAAGGCCGAGGTCGCGGGCTGGCCCCTCGCCGGGCACCTGGCCAGCCTCGCGGGCACGCTCTACCTGAACCGCGAGCGCAAGCGCGACCTCAAGCGTGCCGGCTCGGAGCTCAGCCGCGCCCTGGCCGCCAGAGAGGGGGTGATCGTGTTCCCCGAGGGCACCAGCACCCGCGGCTCGAGCGTGCTCCAGTTCCGCCCCTCCCTGTTCCAGGTCGCGGCGGAGGCCTCGATCCCCGTCGCGCCCTTCACCCTTCACTACGCCACGGATCGCGACCAGCCGCCGGCGCACCTGGCCGTGTGCTGGTGGGGCGAGATGGCGTTCGCTCCGCACTTCTGGGGCGCGCTCCAGCTGCGCTCGGTGCGCGCGCGGCTGTGGTTCTCCGAGCAGCGCCTCGAGGGAGAAGACCGCAAGCAGCTCGCGGCCCAGGCCCACGCCTGCGTCACCTCCGCGTTCAGCTCCTGCGTCGTCGCCTGAGGTGCGCTCCTAGCGCTAGTCCTGGTCCCCGGCAGAGGGCGCCACGCCCTCGTCCTCGCCCCCCGGCTCGGACTCGAGCCGCGTGGGCGCGCGCAGGTCCCGGGGCGGACGGCCATAGTCGCGGAACACCTTCAGCCAGTGGGCGAAGTCCGGGTCGAAGCCTGCTCCCAGCACATAGGCCGGGCGAGCGAAGCGCGCGACGCCGGCCGCGTCGAGGAAGAACACCCAGCGCTTGCCGAGGTCCGGGACATCCTCGAAGCCCGTGGGGATCCGCCCATCGAAGGGGTGCCGGTAGAGGTCGGGCACCGCACAGGTTCGCTCCCCAAGCTCCTGCTTGAAGAGATCCCGCAGGCGATCCTCGAGGGCCGCGAGCTCCAGGGGCCCGAGCACCTCGGGGAGCACGATGGCCACCCCCTGGGTCATGTCGGCGCGCAGGGCTCCGCGCGCCAGGTCCTCCGCCGCGGCCACGGCCTTGCGCTCGATGGCGTGGGTGTCCACGGGCTCGCCCTCGAGGCGGGGCGGGCAGGGAATCCACAGGACGACGGTCCCCTGGGAGCGCGGCGGAACGCCGGCCACGATGCGGCCCTCGAGCGCCTCGAACGAGAGCGTCCTGCCCGTCGCCAGATCGAGGCCGGGCGCGTCGAGACCCGGGACGCCTAGGGTGCGGTGGCGGTCGAGGCGCTCGACGATGGGATGCTCGAAGCGCAGGGCTCCCCCGCCGATGGCGAAGCCGCTGTAGCCCTCGATCGGGGCGCCATCCGCCAGGTGGTAGGTGCCCATGCGCTGGCCGTCGATGAACAGCGTGCAGCTGGCCCCGTCCACGAGCAGCTCGACCTCGAAGGCGCTGCGGGGCGGCTTGAGCTTGTGCCCCCCACCGGGCTCGGCGCCCTGCAGGCTGCCGTCACGCTCGAAGCCCCCGGAGAGCTTCCATGAGATCCGGTCCAGCACGGGGTCCGCATCGCGGTTGTCCTCCGGGCGCCCAGCGGTCCCGGAGAGGCTGAGGGTCACGGCCCGGTCCCGGCGCGTCCAGCCCACGACGATCTTGCCGCTGGCCGAGGTGCTGGTGAACCGCACGCGGGTCTTGAGGCGCCAGGTGCCCGGCAGCTCGTAGCGGGAGCCGCGCACGAAGGCCGCGCCCCAGTCGGCGCGCTGGAACTGCCCCGTGCCGCTGCGCTCCTGGCGGCGCCCCACCTCGAGGTCGCCGTCGGTCGCCGCGAACCAGTTGCCACTCATGGGCTTCTGGGGCGTGTGGTGCCCGACCAGCAGGTCCTCCACCCAGCCCTCACCCTCGACGGGGAAGCGAGCCAGCCAGCCGGTCGGGGCCTGGCCCGCCGCGTCGGGCCTCCGCTCGGGCGCGCCGAGCCAGCGCGCGAGGCGGTCGCGGTCCGCCTCGAAGCGCAGCGCCGAGGTGCGCCACTCCTTGTCGCGGTGCTCCGCCGCCGCGGCGTCGAGGGCCTCGAGGAGGGCGAACAGGCGGCTCTTCGCCTTCACGAGCGAGCCCGGGACAGGGCCGGGAGCCGGATACAGGGGGAAGGCGCGCTGCTGGTCCATGGCCCATGCGGCCGCCTCCTCGCCCTGGGCCTCGAGAGCGCCCGCGAGGCGCTCCTCCGTCAGGGTCATGCGCCCCTCGTTCGCGAGCGCCCAGTGGAGGGCTCGCGCCGCACCGGCCCGGTCGCCGTTGGAGTCGAGCAGGAAGCCGGCCAGGGTCGCCTGGCCGTCTCCGAAGTAGGGCTCGTGCCGCCCGCGCGACCAGACCCAGGTGGGCTCGTCGTAGATGAGCGGGTCGGGGCCACCGCCGGGGACCTGCGTGGTGTAGCGCTTCGTCCACTCGGCCGGCTCGTAGGGGTGGAAGCCCTCCAGGAAGCGTCGGAACTCGGCGGCGAAGCCCTCGAGGTCCTCCGGCCTCCCCTCGGCGCCGTCGCAGAACCAGCGCTCGAACTGGGCGATGCGGTCCCCTGCCCCCTGGCGCGCGTTCGCCATGAACGCGTCGAGGCGGTGCTGGAAGAGGCGCGGCTCGTCCTCGTCCGGCAGCTCGTCGAACTCGGCTGGGACCCAGGTGTTCAGGAACACATACAGCGCGTAGCCCGCGGTGTAGTTGGCGCGGTAGTCCTCCAGGTCCCCGGACAGCAGCTCGCGCAGCTTGTCGAGCCGTGTCCAGCCGGCCCCCAGCACGCCGCGCAGGGTTCCGGGCTGGGCGTGGTTGGGGACGAACTCCTCCTCCTCGCTGCGCCCGTAGGCGGCACCCGTCCACACGGCCTTGCCCTCGACCAGCCATGAGGGCTGTCCAGGGAAGAGCGCGCCGTCGAAGCGGTGGGTCAGCTCGTGGGTCAGGCCGTGCCCCAGGCCCTCGATGGTCCCCATCGAGAAGCGGAAGGTGGTGACATCGCCGCCCTGGAAGCCGCCGACCCAGTAGTAGCCCGCGCCCTCCGACTCGAGCCCGGTGGCCTCGGGGACGATGCGAACCAGGCCCTGACGCCCAACGAAGGGGTCGGTGCCATAGAAGTTCACGAGCCGGGTGTGGTGGCGCTCGATGGTCAGGGCCACGCCGCGCAGGGTCTCGAACCCGCAGTCGGTCTCGCAGCGGTACCACTCGCGCGGCGAGAGGGCGACGCCGGGCAGGCCGAAGGAGTCGTGCTCCCGCGTGAACGCCTCCCCCTGGTCGGCCAGGAGCTGGTCGAGCTCCTCGAGCGTCCACGGCCGCCCCTGCTGCGCGCGCAGGCGCTCGCGCGCGAGGCCCAGGGCATTGGCGGCCTTGCCGCCGGGGTTCGCCATCTGGCCCTGCAGCCGGCTCTTTCGCGCCGGCTCGTCCATCAGCCACTGGAACCCGGTCTGGGCCCGCAGGCCCACCGCGATCCGCGCCGCCTCGATCACGAGGCTGTCGTTGCCCTCGATCCCGGCGCGGTTCCAGAGAGACTCGAGGGCCCGCACGGCCTCTTGCCAGTCGTCCTCGGCGCCCAGCCGCAGCCGCGGATCCAGGTCCTCCGCGTCGCGCCCTTCGCGCAGGCCGGGCTGGGCCTGCGCCAGCTCGAGGGCGAGGCGCCTCGCCCACCAGGCCACCACCTGATCCTCGGGGTCTCCCTTCTTGGCCGCCTTGGACACGATGCCCATCAGCTCCTTGAAGGCCGCCGTCCGGGCCTTGATCACGGCGCTGATGCCCTTGTCCGTGGGCGCGAGCTTCTTGGCCTCGCCCTCGAGGCGGTAGCTGCCGCGCTCGTCGGCCAGCGCCTCCACCAGGCGCTGGGTCCACAGCGCCCGCTCGTCGCCCTCGGCGGCGACGCTCAGGCGATCGGTCAGGAGCTCTGGATCGAAGGGGCGGAACTCGAGGGCGGCCTCGAAGTCTCGGGCGGCCTTCTCCAGCCGGCCGTCCGCTCGCGCAGCGCGCCCGGCCTCGATGCGCGAGCGCGCCGGGTCCGGCGGAGCGGCGACGGCGGGCTCGTCCTGGGGGGCTGCGAGGGCCAACAGCAGAGGGAGAGCACAGAGCATCGCCCTCAGAGGGTAGCGCGTCGGACGCGCCATCGGCCTGCCACTCCCCGGAGAGCGTGACCCCGGGAGAGCCGGACTTCACCGGCTGAGCCCGTGGCCTAGAATCCGCCCATGCGATCCCTCCTCCTGCCCATTCTGCCCCTCGTCCTCGGCGCCTGCGCCACCCTGCCGAGCTCCCGTGGGACCGAGCTCCTCCGCAGCGACGGCTCGGCCGTGACCCTCGAGGCCATGGTCGCCGAGCTGGCGGAGGCGGATGTGGTGTTCCTGGGCGAGGAGCACGACTCCGATGGCGTGCACGCCCTCCAGCAAGAGGTCTTCGAGGCCCTGCACGCGGCCCGCGGCGGCGCCGTGGTCCTGAGCATGGAGATGTTCGAGCGCGACGCCCAGGGCCCCCTCAACCTGTACCTGGAGGGCGCGCTGACCGAGGAGGAGTTCCTCGCCCGCTCGCGCCCCTGGCCCAACTACCCCGAGCACTACCGCGCCGCCATCGAGTTCGCCAAGGCCGAGGGCATCCCGGTCCTCGCCGGCAACGCGCAGCGGGCCCTGGCCTCCCTCGTCTCCAAGGAGGGCACCGCCGCCGGGCAGGGCGACCCCTGGGGACCGCGCCAGGTGATCCCCATGGGCGGGCGCTACGAGGAGCTGTTCATGGAGGTCATGTCCCAAATGGCAGGCCATGGACAGGCCATGCCCACCGCCCGCATGCGACGCTTCTTCGAGGCCCAGTGCTTCAAGGACGAGGCCATGGCCGAGGCCATCACCGACCACCTGAGCGCCGTCGCTCCGGAGCGGCCGCTCGTGGTGCACTGGTGCGGCCGGTTCCACAGCGACTTCGGTCTGGGCACGGTCGAGCGCGTCGCGCGCCGCCGCCCTGACCTCGACCTCGCCGTGATCAGCGGGCGCAAGCGCGAGAACGGCGACTACGATGCGGCCGGCGACTCCGACCGCGGCGACTTCCTCTGGATCACGGCGCGCTGACCGGCGGAGCCCCGCTGAGGCGCAGGGCTCTGCTCCGCCGCGCGCCCGGGCCTCAGGGGCCGATCCGGATCGCCCGCATCAGGGTCCCCGGCACCACGGTCATGGCAGGAGCCGGGCCCCTGGCCTGCCCCTCCTCGGCCGCCTTGGCCTCGGCGGCGTCCAGCTCTGCGAGCCGCGCGCCGGCCGCCTCGTCCGCCGCGCGCTGGACCTCCCAGCGCTCTGCCGCGGGTGCGTCCCCGAGCGCCCGATGCTGCTCGACGATCCAGGCGAGCAGGCCCTTGGGGCGCGTCTCCCCGGCCAGGGCCTCCGCAGCCTGCACGGCGGGCGCGGCGCCCTCGCGCGCAGCGAGGCGCTGCAGGGCCGGGAGCTCGCGCTGGAAGCCGAGGCGTCCGTCTTCAAGGAGGCCCTCCTCGATGCGGTCGCGGGCCTCAGCGGCGCCCGCGCGTGCGCAGAGGTCCGCGACCCACAGGGCAAAGTCGTCGAGCACTCCCTCGCGCGCGGCAAGCTCAAGGCCCAGGGCCCGCGCACGCTCAACCTCGCCGCGCTCGAGACGCCGCAGGCCGCAGACGCAGAGGGCCTGGACCGCGTTCTCGGGGCGCACGCGGCCGGCAGCGAGCCAGGCCCTGAGAGCATCCTCCAGGGCGGTGAGCAGGCGCCCGCCGGCCTCTCCCTCGCAGAGCTCGGGAGCCAGCAGGCGACGCAGGTCCTCGACGCCGAGGCGCCCCTGCTCGCTGGGGTCGACGCGGTACCAGAGCTCCTCGGGCTGGGCCACTGCGCCCTCCGGCAGGCTGGCAAGGGCCACCTCGAGCGCGCGGACAGCGCCCGCGACCTCGCCCCCGTGGGCGAAGAGCGCAGCGGCGCGCAGGGCCACGCGGCGGCGCAGGCCGGTGCTCAGGTCGATGCTGGCCTCGCAGACGGCGCGCGCTCGCGCGAAGGCCTCGGCCGGCCCCACGAGCTCCTCCCACACGCGCAGCTGCTCGAGCTCCGCCTGCTCGCGAGCCCACGGATAGCGGGGGGCGACCGACAGGCTGAGGATCGACTCCACGAGCCCCAGGCGCCGGTCGGGATCAATGACCTCCTTCGCCTCCTGCACGAGCTCGGCAACGGTCACCGTGGTCCCCTGATCCCCGAAGGGGCTGAACGACATCCGCGCCGCACCCCCGCCGGCAGTGGTCGCGCACCAGCGGTAGAGCCGGATGGCCTCGTCCTGGGCTCCGGCGCGCGCAAGCACCCGCGCCAGCCGGCGTGCCTGCTCCGCATCGAGGGGACTCACCGCCCCCACCAGCGAACGCACCACCTGCTCAGCGCCCCCCGCATCAGGGGTCTCGTCGAGGAGCGCGAGCAGCTCCATCTGCCCCCGCTTGCCCAGGGTGCCGCCCTCGAGGGCCGCGATGCGCTCCTGCGTCGCGCGCTCGACGCCGCGCGCCGCCGCGTCCGCCTGCGCCAGGGCCTCGATCACGGGCTGCTCGGCATCCAGGGCGCGCGTCTCGCGCACCTGCAGGCTGCGCTCGAGCTCGCTGCGCAGCTCGGGATACCGGGCCAGGATCTCGAGCGCCTCCGGGCGCTCCTGAGCGACGCGCTCCACGCTGTCCTGCCAGGTGGAGAGGCCGCCGGCGGGCACGGGCGTGGCCGGCGCATCGTCGTCGGACGGCGGGGCGGCCTCAACACTCTCAGCGAGGCCCTCCTCCGGCGCGTCGGTACGCGGGGGGGCGCCCTCCGACGCGCCCGGAGAGGACTCCTCCGTGGGGCCCTCCACCGGCTCCCCCTCGGAGCCCGAAGCCGCCAGCGAGGGCACCTCGCCCATCCAGCGGAACCGACCGAGCGGGGAAGAGCCCCAGCCAAAGATCGGGTAGGGAGAGTCCGGCTCGATGCCGACCTGGAACTCGCGCCAGTGACGGCGCAGGACCCGCGCGGCCCCGGACACATCCCCGGCCCGCACGGCATCCGCCACGGCCCCGGGATCCGAGGACAGCTCCAGCTCGTCCAGCTCGAGCGAGGACCCTGCGACGGAGAGGGAGACGGCGGCCCCCGAGGCCGGGGTCAGGGCAATCGCCGGCATGACGGACATGGCCGGCATGGCCGGCGCCGCAACGCCCGCCACGATCACGGCACCGCCTGAAGAGGCGCCGGAAGCACCGCCCACGACGACGGCTGCCACCGAGGTCGGTGCGAGCAGGGCACCCATGGCGCCATCCGCAGCGGGTGAGGCCGCTCCCCCCTCCGCGCCCATGCGCTCCAGCCGCGCCTCGAGCGCCTCGGCCTCGAAGCCCGCAACCCGCAGCCGCGACTCGAGGCGCCGCAGCAGGGCCTCGCGCTCGCCGGGATCGGAGCGCAGCTCCAGGAGCCGGCGAGTCGCGGCCACGAAGCCGCGCACGGTGCGGCTCCGGCCGAGGCTCTCCTCGAGCAGCACCTCGTCGTCAGGAAAGCGCTCGGGAACGGACGCCCAGGCCTCGCGCAGCGCCGGATGGTCCTCCCAGGTCCGAACTCCGGCCCGGCCGGCGATCAGCTCCAGCTCGAGGTCGAAGGCCGCGCGGGGAGCCAGCTGTTCGAGGACGGGCGTGAGGGCATCCGCATGACGGGGCGCGAAGCGCTCGAGCAGGGTGGTGCGCACGCGCATCTCCTCCCAGTTGCCCCCGTCCGGCCGGGAGGGCAGCGAGGGCAGCAGCTCGAAGACCACGGCCAGCGCCTCCCCCGTACGGCCCAAGCGATCGAGCAGCACGGCTCGCGCGCCCCGCGGCAGCGGCTGACCGGGATGCAGCTCCAGCCACGCGTCGAGCAGGGCGACGCCGGCTCCGAGGTTGACGCTCAGGTCGGACAGGTTCCCGAGCAACCACTGGATGTACTCGGGGGCCTCGCGGTACGCGTCCGGGGCGAGGTCCACGAGCGCCGCCACGAACTCCTGCGGCAGCTCGTCCTGGCTCTCCTGCAGGCACTGGAGGAGGGTGTTCGCGCGCATGTTGGCGGGCACCCGCGGCCAGGTGCTGCGCAGCGCCGCGGCCCGCGCCTCGAGTGGCAGGAGCTCGAGGATGGTTGGCAGCGCGTAGAAGCGGCCGGAGCGCTCCAGCAGCTCGAGCGCCTGCTCCTCCTCCACGAACCGCTCCCCCGTGCGTCGCTGGATGCCCGCGATCACGGTGGCGTAGTCGGCGCGCGTGGCGGGGTCCTCGAGGACCCGCCCCACCAGGTACTGGTTCAAGGCACGCGCACGCTCTCCGTCGAGGCCCTCGGTGATCGCGTCAAGAGCGGCCTCGGCCTCGTAGCTCCCGCGGCCCTCATCCATGGCGAGGCGCAGCCACTGGCGCCCCACCCGCAGCGCCGCGTCCTGATCGCCCAGCCAGCGCGCCGCGCCGAACAGCGTCCCCAGGCGCGGCAGGTCCTCGGCGGCTCCGGTGCCGTACTCGACGCGCAGGAGGAGCTCGCGGACCCCGTCGGCGTCGCCAGCGGACACCAGGGGCAGGATCGAGCGCAGGGCCTCCTCGATGCCAAGGCCCTGGCCGGCGACGAAGCCCCCGCGGCCGACGGCAGAGCCCAGGCGCGCCAGGCGCACGGGGTCGGTCAGGGCAAGGTCCCGCAGCAGCCCGTCGGCGGCAGCCCGGTAGCCAGCCGCCATCCAGGCGCGCAGGACCTCCTCGACGGAGTCGTCGTCCTCCGCGAACGCAGTCGCGAGGCGCTGATCGACCTCCAGGGCGCGCTCGACGCGCTGGCTGGCGAAGGCGAGGCGGCGCACGACCTCGCCGCGGCGCACGAGGCGCGGGTGCTCCTGGAGCCGGTCCGGCGCAGGCGCCTCCCCTTCCACGACAGGCCGCGCGGCTCGCTCGGCCAGGACCTGCTCGAGCTCGGCCGCCAGCAACCGCGCGTGCCCCGCGGCGCGCTCCTCGAGCTCCGCGGCCGAGCACGAGGCGAGCAGGCCCTCCAGCGTGCGAGCGCTCCAGCGATCCCAGTCGTCGGTGTTGCGGGCGCCCCACCACAGGAACGGGTTGTCGGCCTCGTCCTCGTCGGCGCGCCGCGTGATCGACAGCGGGCGCCGTGAGAGGAGCAGCTCGAGGGCGCGGCCGTACAGGTCGGCGGCCTCGGCGTCGGCACCAAGGGCCTCCTGGAGCTCCCCCACCTTGACCAGCAGCCCCTCGTCCGTGGGCGCCGTGGCCAGCAGGGCGCGGTACGCATCCAGCGCAAGCCGCGTCTCCTGCGCAGCCTCGAACAGCCGCGCCGCGTCCCGCTGGAAGCGCTCGTGATCGGGCATGTCGCGCGTGAGCGCGAAGGTGCGCCGCGCCGCGTCCGCGTCCCCCGCGTCGAGGAAGGCCTCGCCGAGATCCAGGTAGACCTGCGGCGGCACCAGCTCGCCGCTCGCCACGAGCCTCCTGCCGAAGGTCAGGAAGAGCTGCGGGTCTCCCTGCCAGCCGCTGCCGCGGAAGCTGTCTCCCTCGCCGCGTGACAGGTCCATGAGCTCACGCAGCACGGACGCCACGCGCGGGCCAGTGATCGGCAGGGAGGTCTCGTGCACGCGGATCATTCCGCGGCGGTCCTGCTCCTCCTCGTAGAGGTCCGCGAGCAGCTGGTACAGGTAGGTCTTGTCGTGCCGCAGGGCCAGCCGTGCGAGGGTCGTGCGGCGAGCCCAGGCAATCGTCTCGGGCCGCGTGCCGCCGTCGGCGAACTGGTTCAGGATCCCGTCAATCGCGACGGTGAAGAGGTCGTCACGATCCGCGTGGGCCGCAAGGCACTGGAACATCCCCAGGGCCAGCCCCTGCTGGCCCGTCTGCTTGAGCAGGTCGCCCATCAGCAGGTAGGTGTCGATCCGGCCAGGATGGGCTGCGACGCCGCGACGGTACACCTCGAGGGCCTCGTCGCGCATGCCCGCCAGGGCCAGCACGCCCGCCTCAAACTCGGCAGCGACCGTGTCGGCCTCGAGCTCACCTAGGCGCGAGAGCACGGCGCGCGCCTGCTCGGGCTTGCCGCGCTCCATCATGCTCATGGCGAGCTGGCGCAGGTACTCCGCCTCACCCTCGGGATCGAGCTCGATGAGGCGCTGGACAGACTCCTCGTAGGCGAAGTAGTCGTTGGTCGCGAGGTAGATCCGCGCCTTCTCCTCGAGGGACTCGCGCTCGCCGCGACCCGCATGGCGGAAGAACTCATCGACGATCTCGGTGGCGGAGACCGAGTCCCCCACCTTGGTGTAGAGGCGCACCAGCAGCGCGCTCTGCTTCTCGTCCGCCTCCCCGGCGAGGACGGCCTCCTCCAGCTCGATCGCCAGGTCCGCCAGCGTCCCCAGCCGCGAGGACACCGTCATGAGCCGGTCCTCCACATAGCGCCGGCGCGGAAGGGCCTGCACCCGGCGCCACAGGTCACGCCAGGCGACCTGTGCCTCCTCCTCCCGGCCGATCTCGCTGTAGAGCCACGCGAGGCGCATCTCGAGGTCCTCGCCTGCCTCCCCATCCGGCCGCGTGCGCTTGACCGACTCGAGCACGCGCACGGCGTCCTCGAGGGCGCCGACCTGCTCGAAGGCCTCGGAGAGCTCGAGCCGGGCCGGCGAGCCCGGATCCGTCTCGGCCTCCATGCGCCGCAGCACCTCGAGCGCCTCGGGGACGCGCCCCGCGTCGCGCTCCATGGCGAACAGGAACAGCTGCGCCGGGACCTGCGTCTCCTCGCTCGCCTCGCACGCCCGACCCCAGGCCTGGGCGCGCTCGCGCAGCCCCACCCGTGCCAGGGCGCGCGCGCCCTCCAGCAGCTCCGCGGGAGAGGCAGCCTCCTCGAAGCCCGCCCAGGCCCCAAGGGCGCCATCTCGGTCCCCCTCCTCGAGCAGGACCCGCGTGAGACCGCTGCGCCACAGCACGCGCGCAGGCTCCGCGGCAATCAGGTCGCCATAGGCCGCGAGCATGGCCTCCCGCCGCCCCGCTTCGCGGTACATCTCGAGCAGCTCGAGCCGCGCCTCCGGCTGGATGCTGTCCCCAGCCGCCCCCTCGAAGCGGGCGATGGCCTCGTCGTAGCGGGCGGTCTGGCGCAGCACCTCGTTCCAGGCCTCCTGATGCTCCGCGGAGGGCTCGGCCAGGCCAACGAACCGCTCCAGCATCGCGTCGAGAGACTCGGCGGCGATGTGCCCCTCCATGCAGAGGGCCAGGGCCTGGCGCCGCTCTCGGCCCAGGGTCGCGCACAGCGAGGACTGCCAGGCCGCCTCGGCCGCGGCCGCCGGGTCCCCTGCTCGCAGGTGCCAGCCCGCGACGCGCAGCAGGTCCCGAGCCCGCAGCTTGGGATCCTCGCGCACCTCGAAGAGGACCAGCGCGTCCGCCGGGCGGTCGAGCAGCGACAGCACCACCGCCGCGCGGTTGCGGTCCTCGGCCGCCAGGTCCGTGGCGAAGGTCCGCAGCGCGTCGCGGTCCTCCTCCTCGCCCGCGTCCATGGCGAGCAGGGCCTGCGCGATGCGCAGCTCGAGCTCGAGTGCCGGGTCGTCGAGCCCCTCCAGGGCAAGGGCATAGGCCTCGCGCGCAGGCTCCAGGTCCCCGACCGCGTCGAGCAGGCGGGCGAGGCCCACGCGCCCCGCGCGAAGGGCAGGGTCCACCTCGACCGCGCGCTCGAGCGCCTCGCGCGCGCCCCTGAGCGCACCGAGGCGCCAGCGAGCGTGCCCCAGGAGGGTCCACGCGGCGGCCCGCCGGTCCGGGGGCAGGGACGCGTCCTCCCCAAGGGCGAGGAGCCGCTCCTCAAGGGGTGCAAGCGCGCCGTGCTCCGCCACGCAGGCGCGGTAGAGCGCGGCAGCCGTCTCGCTGCCGGGCGCGCGCAGGGCGGCCTCGAGGTCCTCGGGAGCCTGGGCCACCGGAGAGGTCGTCCAGGGGGCGACCACGGCGAGGAGGAGGACGGGGAGGATCACGCGGCGGCTCCGGCAGGGGCTTCGAGCGGACGACGGCGGAGATAGACGGAGGTCAGGTGCAGGGCGAGGGCGAGGAGGGCGAGCAGGGGCCGCAGGTCGTCCGTCCCCGGAGCCCGCTCGGGTCCGCCCGCGGGCGTCGGCGTGGCCTCTGCGCGGAGCTGCACGCCCCCCACCCAGCGAGCCGCGGCGGCGGGATCGAGCGCACGCGCAGGATCCGCAACGGCGCGGGGCCGCAGGGCGCTCCCCACGAGCAAGACCAGGTCCCGCAGCTCGGGCCCGGTGCCCGCCACGAGCCGCGCGTCGCGCTCCACCTCGTCTCCGCGCAGCCAGCGCTCGGCCACGAACCAGCCGGGAGCGCGCTCACTCAGGCGCAGCTCCTCGTCGCCCAGGAGCACCCGAGGCTGGACGGTGCCCTCCTCACGGCGAGCAGCCTCGACCACCAGCCGTGCTCCCTCACGCCGGGCCGTGAAGCGGAACGCGCCCCCGAGGTCCTTCGCCGTGCGCCGCAGCACCCGCGCGAGGAACGCGCCGCGCTCGTCCCAGTCCGCCCAGTCCCCGGCGCCGGGTCCGGTGAGCTCGCTGGTGAAGGCCGTCACGCGCCCCAGGCCGTGGCGCCAGGACGCGAGCACCGGGCGCGTGCCTCCGGCCGTGGAGAGCACCTCCTCGGCGCCGGGGCGCAGGCGAGTCTCCACATGGCCGGCGAGCGAGGGCACGCTGGAGGGATCGACCTCGCCCCACCAGGTCGGGCCGCCGCCGGCCTCCAGCGCGGTCGGCACGGGCCGCCACGCGGGCAGCTTCGCGCTCGCGGGCTGCTTGAGCAGGATCTCCGGCAGGTTGAAGCGGTTCGGCACGCCGTAGAAGCGCCCCTTGCCCCAGTTGGCCAGGTTGACGAGGAACTCCGAGTGGGCGTCGCCGCCAATCAGCACGGTGGACACCGTGATGCCGTCGTCCGCCATGGCGCGCAGCAGGGGCTCGAAGGCCCCGGACTCGACGCCACCGTCGGTGAGCACGAGCACATGCTTGTAGCGCACATTCACATTCTTGAGCCCGTACCAGGCCTCCTCGATGGCCGGCAGGATCACGGTGCCGCCGCCGGCCTGCATGCGGTTGAGCGCACGCTCGAGCTCGATGTGGTTGGAGGCCGGCTGCAGCGGCGCCGCCCAGCGCTTGGCGCCGTAGAACTCCACGATGCCCGCCTTGTCGTGGGGCAGCAGGCGCTTGAGCGCGAGGCGCGACACCTCCTTGGCCAGCTGGACGCGGTTGCCGCCCATCGAGCCGGAGGTGTCGATGATGATCACGAGGGCCACGGAGGGATCCCGCTTCTCCTCCTTCTGCACCGCGTCCACCGGCAGGACCGAGGCCAGGGGCGTGTCGTGCCAGCCCCCAGGACCAAAGGCCGCCTCGCCTCCGCTGGCGAGCAGGCCCACGCCGCCGCCCTGAACTGCGGAGACCAGCCGGGCCTGGAAGGCTGCCGGGAGCAGCGAGGCCGGGCGGTCATCCACCACCACGAGGTCGTAGTCCCCCGGCTCGGGCAGGCCGTCGGCACCGTCATCCGCCCCGCGCTCGTCCACCTGGAAGCCCGGCCCCGCAAGCTCCGCCAGCCGCTCACCCGAGCCGACCACTCGCGCGGTGAGGGCGAGCACGCGCGTGGGCGCCTGCACGGCGAGCGTGGCGCTGCGCTCGCGAGCGGGGCCACCTGAGGACTCCTCCACGCGCACGCGCGCCTCCACGAAGCCCTCCTTGGGAGGCTCGACGGCGAAGCGCAGCTCGGTGCGCCCATCGACGGCCGCCAGCACGCGGCTCCCCCACTCCTCGCCGTCGCCAGACAGGGTCACGCGCACCTCTTCCCCGAGGCCGGAGAGCACCACGCGCACCACGCCGGTCGCCCCCGCGCGGAGGCCCTCGGGTGCATCGAGGACCACGGGCCGCGCTGCGTCGTCCGCCGCGGGCAGCGCAACGGCGTGCAGGGGCAGGCCGCGCTCGATCAGGTCCTGCAGGGGAGCCAGGGTCGCGAGGCTCTCGTCCCCTCCGTCACTGACCAGGGTGACCGCCCCGCGCGCGCCCGCCGGGATCGCGGCCGTCGCGGCAAGCAGGGCGTCCGCCAGGCTGGCCGCAGGCACGCGCTCGGCGCTGCGCCCCGCGAGGGCCTGGTCCGGCAGGGGACCGCCGATCTCGACGAGCACCACCCGGTCGGTGCGCTCCAGCCCCTCCAGGCGCGCCGTGGCCGCGCTCGCAGCCTCCGCTCCCGAGCGGTGGTCCACCACGAGCACCTGGTGGCTGCGCTCCTCGTCCCCGGGCACCACCGGCCGCGCGAGGGCAAGCACCAGCGCGGCGACCGCAGCGGCCCGCACGGCCCCGGGGCCGCGCAGGTCCCACTGCCCTCCGCGCCGCAGGACCACGAGGGCCAGCGGCAGGAGCAGCAGCAGGGAGGGAGCGAGGAGGACCATGGAGGAGGGCTCTTTGACGGGTGAAGGACGGAGCCCGCGCTCAGGGCATGCGGCCCAGGCGCAGGAGGCGCTCCTCGAACAGGAGCAGAGCGAGCGCCAGGAGCAGCACCCAGGTGCCCAGGCCCCAGGCGGCCTCGCCGTCGAGGTCTGGTGCGGGCAGGGCCGCGACCTCGGCGCCGCCCTGTGCGAGGTCCTCGGGGAGGAAGGCGCTCACGACCAGGTCGCCCGCCAGGGACGAGGCGCTGCCCGCCGCGGGCAGCGCGAGGCGGGCGGAGGGAGCGACGGCGCGGTGGGCCTCCGGGGCGAAGGCCGCGGCCAGGCTCGAGCCCGCGCGCAGCTCGGGGATGAGGGCGGGCGCTCCGCGCAGCCACTCCAGGGCTCGTCCGACCAGCAGCGGGAAGGCCCTGCTCGCGCGCAGCCCCTCGTCCTCCGGGGCGATCAGCTCCTCCCAGAGCCGCACCGTGCGGACGGGGCCGGGCTGCAGCGTGGCCTCCAGCGTGCGCCCCACCTGGGTCGCGAGCTCGCTGCCCGCAAGGCGGTCGAGGCCGGTGGCCACGAGGAGCTCCGCGAGGTCCGCGCTCCCGGCGCCGCTCGCGCCCGGCTCCACGAGCTCCACCGCTGCGCCGCCCGCGGCGGCGGTCGCCACCTCGAGCGCAGGCAGGTCCGCGCCCAGAGTGCTCCCCGCGGAGCGCAGCACCACCTCCGCTTCGGCGGCGCTCACCTGCCGGAGGCCGGGGTGGGCGGCGAGGACCGCACCGAACAGGGGCTCGAGCGCAGGGTCCAGAGCGAGCCGCACCGGCGTGCGCAGGGGAAGCACGAGGCGCGCCCGGTCGTGGGGCGGGCGCGCGCCGGGGAGCCGCACCTCGAGCAGCCCGCCCTCCGCCGGCAGCCCCGTGAAGCGCCAGGTGTCTCCATCGCGCTCGCCGGCGGTGCCCCAGGGACGCCCGTCAAGCTGCAGCTCAGGGGCAACGGTCACGGCCCGCGCGCGCACGAGCACCGACGCCTCGCTCCACCCGGCGCCATGGCCCGCGCCGACCGCGAGCAGCCCCTCCTCGGCGAGGGCCGAGGCGGTGGGCAGGGTCGCGCGCGAGAGGCGCACCTCCTCGGGCAGCGCGGCCACGACGCCCGCGTCGAGGGGCGCCTCGCCCACCAGGACGACCTCCCACGGCAGCAGGTCGTGCTTGGTCCGCAGCAGGCCCAGCAGGGTGGCCTCGACCGTCGGGGAGGTGAGCTCCGGCTCGAGGTCCACGAGGCGCTCCCGCAGGACCGTGCTGGCCTCCCCGGGCGCAGCCAGGGTCCGGGCACTGGAACCACAGGCGAGGACCGTCGTCTCGTCGGGGTCGCAGCGCTCGTGCAGGTCCTGCAGCAGCCGGGTCCAGCCGTCCCAGCGATCGCCCACGGCGGCGAGCGAGGACTGGTCCAACAGCAGCAGGGTCCGGCGCTCGGTCTCCGCGCGCCCCTCGAGGCCAGCGACGCCGCTCCAGAGGGCAGAGGCCAGGGCCACGAGCAGCAGCCACGCCGGCCAGTGGCGGAAGCGCTGGGTGAGCTCCCGCGCGTGGGTGTCCTCGAGCACCTGCTTCCAGAACAGGGTCGTGACCACCTCCACCCGCGCATGCCTGACGCGCAGCCGCTGCAGCAGGTAGAGCCCGCCAGCCAGGGCGGCGAGCCCGGCCGCGAACGCCAGGGGGGACAGGTGGCTGAGGCTCATGCCGGGGCCTCCTCGCGCGCGGTCGGCGCGGGGCTGGCAGCGCCGCCGCGCAGGGCTGCGGCCACCTGAGCCACCGCATCCCCGTCGCAGTCGACCTGGATGCGTGCGACGCCGCGGCGCCGGCAGAAGGCGCTCAGCTCACCCTCCCAGGCCGCGTAGGCCTCGCGGTAGCGCGCGCGCACCGCCGGAGTGATCGAGATGTCCTCGGCCCGCCCGCTCTCGCAGTCCACCAGCCGCAGGTCTCCGGCGAGGCCCGGCTCGGCGTCGCTCGCCCGCGTCAGCTGCACGAGCAGGAGCCTGTGCCGCAGGCGGCCCAGGGCGCGCGTGACCGCCTCGATGCCCGCCGGGTCGAAGAGGTCGCTGACCACCGCGACGATGCCCTGGCGCAGGCGCATGGACGCGAGCCGCTCCAGGGCCCGCGAGAGATTCGTCTCCCCGCCCGGCTCGAGGGTCGCGAGGCGCTCGGCGAGGGTCACAGCCAGGTTCCGTCCGGCCGCCGGACGCGCCAGGAGCTGCAGGTCCTCGGCGAAGGGAAAGACGCCGACCGTGTCGTGCTGGAACAGCGCGGCGGCTGCGAGCAGGACCGTCGTGCGCAGACCCGCGAGAGCTCGCGGAGGCGACTCGAGGAACGCGCTGCCCGAGATGTCGGGCAGGAGATACAGCGGGACATCCTCCTGCTGCTCGAAGAGCCGCACGAACAGCCGCCCGCTGCGGCGCTCCAGGTTCCAGTCCACCGCGCGGAGGTCGTCGCCCGGGGTGTAGGGCCGGTGGTCCTCGAACTCGATGCCCGTCCCCCGATCCCGCGAGCGGTGGTCGGCGAACCGCCCACGGGGCGCCACGCGCTGCACCTCGAGGTGCAGGCGCCGTGCCGCCTCGAAGAGGGCGGGATCGACGAGATCCGTGCGGGCGAGCGCGGGCATGGGAGGACCTACAGGCCGGCGCCGGGGAGCGGGACCGCGTCCAGCACGGCCTGAACCACGCGGTCGGCGGTCACACCGTCGGCCTGGCCTTGGAACGAGAGCAGGACGCGGTGGCGCAGGCACGGCATCGCCACGGCGCGCACATCCTCGGGAGCGACGGCGAAGCGCCCCGCCCGCAGGGCCTGCACCTTGGCTGCCAGGATCAGCGCCTGGGCGCCGCGGGGCGAGGAGCCCAGGGCGACCGAGTCCTCCACCAGCTGGGGCGCATAGGGCGAGCCGGGCTGGGTGGCCATGACCAGGCGCACGGCGTGCTCCTGGGCGGCCTCGCCCACCTCGACCTGGCGCACGGTGCGGCGCAGCTCGAGCACCTCCTCGGCGTTGGACACCGAGCCGGGGCGCTCCACCTCCACGCCGGTGGTCAGCGCCAGGATGCGCGCGTAGTCCGCCTCCTTCGGGTAGCCCACGAGGACCTTGAAGAGGAAGCGGTCCAGCTGGGCCTCGGGCAGCGGATAGGTGCCCTCCTGCTCCACCGGGTTCTGGGTCGCCATCACGCAGTAGGGCTCGTCGAGAGTGATGGTGCGGTCCCCCACCGTGACCTGCCGCTCCTGCATGGCCTCGAGCATCGCGGACTGGGTCTTGGGCGTGGCCCGGTTGATCTCGTCAGCCAGGACGAGGTTCGCGACAATCGGGCCCGCGCGGAACTCGAGGTCACGACCGCCGCCCGCCGCCTCCACCAGCACCTCGGTGCCGCGCACATCCGCGGGCATCAGGTCGGGCGTGAACTGGATGCGCGAGAAGGAGAGGTCGAGCGCATCGCCCACGGCGCGCACCAGCATCGTCTTGCCGATGCCGGGCACGCCCTCGAGCAGCACATGGCCTCCCGCGAAGAGCGCCGCCAGGACGGCGTCGATCACCTCCTCCTGGCCCACGATGGCCTTGTGCACCTCGGCCTTCACCTTGTCGTGCACCTCGCGGAAGCGAGCCGCGGCCGCCTGGGCCGCGCCGGATGCGTCTGTCGTCGTCATGGGTTCGTCCTGGGATCGTCTCCGCCTGCGCCCTGGCGCAGGCGTTGGAAGTAGTCGCGCACCATGCCGCGCACCCAGGGCTCGAGGTCGAGCTCGGGCAGGCGGCCCTCCTGCTGGGCGCGGGGCGTGACGGGCTGGGCGGGGCGCTGCGGCGCGTCCTCGGCCTTGGGGAGCACGCGCTCCTGGGTGACCTTCGTGCGGCCCGGGCCGGGGCGCCCCTTCACGCGGTCGGGGATCGGCACGCCAAGCACGAGACTCGCCACGCCGCGGGACTTCTTCTGCTCGGAGGGTCCCCCGCGTCCGTTGGCGTCAGGGTTGGGCCGGTTGCCGAAGCCAATGCGCAGGTCGCGGCTCACGGGGGGGCGGCGGTCGCGGAGGGAGGGCTGCACGCCTCCGCGGGACTCCTGCTCCTCCTCGTCGTCGTCGACCTCCTCGTCCTGGTCGATCTCGGCGTCGTCCGGGGCCGGAGCCTGCTCGGGGCTCGACCACTCCGACGCCGTGGGGTTGCGTCCCGAGCCCTTGGACGAGCCCGACCCCGTGGTCGTGGCCGAGGGCTCCGGCTCCTTGGAGCGCGGCTTGGGCTCCTGCTTGCGCGGCTTGGCCACCGGCTTCTTGCCGGGCTTGGGCCGCTTCTCGGGCTCCTGGGAGGGCTGCGCCTGATCGGAGGGCGCGCCGCGCGCACTCGAGTCGCTGGAGGTCGAGTTCGCCTCGGCAGAGCGTCCCTGGCCGGTGCTGCCCTGGCTGTCCTTCTCGCGCTCGGAGAGGTCCCCGCGCGGGTCCTCGGTGAGCTCGGAGGCTCCGGCCGCCTCGGCGGCCCGCGTCTCGGGAGCCTTCGGCTCGGGCACCGCGATGGGGTCGCGATCCAGGACCGCAACCTGCTCGCGGACCGCGTCGAGCAGCGGGCCGGCCACCGCCTGCACCTCGTCCAGCAGGTCCTCGGCACCGCGGCGGAACGGGCCCGGCGCGACCAGGGCCAGGGCGAGGTAGAGAGCCAGCGCTCCGCTCAGGCGACGGCCGAGCCACCCACGGCGCAGGACGGGCACGGGATGGACCAGGTCCACGCCGCGGGCCCCGCGGACCCAGGTCGCCGCGTCCTCAAGCGCCGCCACGATGAAGGGCGTGCGCCGGGCGCGGTCCAGGAACTCCCCCGCGACCTGCAGGCGGCCGCTGAGCGCGAGGCGCTCGTCGACCACGGCGAGGGCCTCCTGCTGCGGCACGGCCCGCGCGCCCGCGCGCCAGGCGGGGACGCCCGCCGCCAGGACGAGCGCTCCCAGCCCCGCGAGGAGCAGGAGGCCAGGAGCTGCCGGCAGGCCGACCAGCGCGCACCCCAGCCCCAGCAGAGGGAGCACCCACAGGTGCCGCGCGGCGCGCTCGAGCCCGTTGATGGCCGCCGCGCGTGCGCGGGCGCGGCGCAGGCCGCGGGCCACATGGGCCGCCAGGTCCTGGAGCTGGCCCCGCAGGTCGCCCAGCGAGCCGCTCATCGCTCCCGCTCCGGTCCGAGGAAGAGCTGGGTCGCCTGCACGACCTCGCCGGTCGCCGCGTCCTCCACCCAGGCGGCGAGGCCGAGCTGCGCGGGGTCGAGCCCGGTGGAGACCCGGACGGTCGTGCCGACCCCGGTGCGGGCCAGCTCGTCGAGGTGCGCCTCGAGCTCTGCGGTCACCTGGGACAGGGAGACCTCGAACTCGACTCGCTGGTAGCCGTCGAGGGGATCCCAGGCCGCGCCCCCGGTCTCGGTCAGCTCCGCGCGCGCAAGGTGGCGGTGCACGACCACCCCGGTCTTGCCGGGGAACAGGACGCCGCGCTCGGTCAGGACCACGACCAGCCGACGGCCGGCCTCGGTCGGGCCCAGGGCGTCCAGGGCGCCGCGCAGGGTGTCTCCATCCACCTCGCCCTCGAGCCCCAGCTCCCAGTCGGTGGGCTGGCCGAGGCGTCCCTCTACCGCGCTGCGAACGCGCTGGGAGATGGCCTCCGCATCGCGCCAGCGCCCGGCGCCAGGGGCCTGCCGGACGCCGTCCACGACCTGGACCGCCGGCTGCCCCACGCCGTGGCGCGCCGCGCGCCGCGCCGCGAGGGAGGTGCACAGGGGATCCACGCGCGGGTCGGGGAGGTGGTGTGAGAGGAAGACCACTGGCCCCCCCTCGAAGTAGGAGGCCGCGCCCTCGAATCCGAGGGCCCCGCCGATCGCGCCCCGCGTGTCGTCCCCCAGCCAGGCGTTGGTGAAGAACTCGACCAGCACGGTGCGGCTCGGCGGCGCGTCAGGGTCGGGCTGCCAGCGGTTGGGCGCGCCGAAGCTGCGCACCTTGCCCGCGATCATGCGCTCGATCAGCTCGACGCCGAAGGGCTCGTCCGGGTCGAGCAGCGGCTGCACGCGCGCCATGGCCTCGAGGGCGGCCGGGCCGCTCTCGGGATCGAGGACCGCCTGGACGAAGCGCGAGAAGGCGCGCCGATAGCGGCCCTGGCTCTCGTAGTAGCGCCCCAGGTCCAGGTTGATGGGGCCGTTCCCCGGCAGCCCGAACGAGGCGCTCAGCAGGTGGCGCCAGGCCTCGCGGCCCTCGTCGCGTGCGAGCCGCTCGCGGCCCATGCGGCCGTGGACCTCGTGCACGGCGTTCGGATAGCGGTCCTCGCGTCCGGAGGCGATCCCGAGCTGGCCTGCCGCGAGGAGCTCGGCCGAGCGCGCGTCGTCGGAGAGGACCTTCATCAGGTCCAGCATCCGCGTGGTTCGCAGGTCCTCCGGGGTGGTGCGCGCAATCCAGTCCACCGCGCGGACGGTGTCCTCCTCGGCCGCGGCCTCGTCGAAGCGCCAGGTCAGCAGGAGCTCGGCGGCCTCGCGCGCCAGGCGCGCCTCGGGATGGCGCTCCAGGTGAGCCTCGAGCTCATCGCCGTCCTCGGTGAGGCGCGTGCGGAAGAAGTCGAGGTCCGCCTCGGGGAAGACGGGGGGGCGGGTGACGCGGATCACCGCGCGGCGCGCCCCGCGATCCACATCCACCGACAGGTGCCGCAAGAGGTTGACGCCGAGCACGCCGAGGGGCGTGTCGGGGTGGACAAGGGCCAGGGGCTCGGGCCGCGGCGCCACGAACTCCGCGAGGTCCACGCCGCCCAGGCGCAGGACCCCGAGGTCCCCCGCCGGTCGCCGGCGGCGCTCGCAGGTGCGCGCGTCCACCAGGGTGTCGGCCCGGCTGCAGCCCACCGCCATGGCGAAGGGCGTCCCGTCCTCTGCGACGACCGTCACCCACAGCAGCCCGGCGTGCTCATCGAGGGGCACGGTCCACGAGCCGTCCGGGTTCTCCGCCGGCAGCACCGGCCCCGCGGGCTCCGGCCCAAGCGGGCGGAACTCGAGCAGCCCCTGTGCCAGGTCGAACCGGATCGCGTGCTCGCGCAGCACCTCGTAGCCGATGCTCCCGACCAGGGCGTTCTCCCCCAGCTCCTCGGAGTGGTACTTGGTGAAGTCCTCCATGAACTCCTCGTCGCCAAGCTCGCGGCGAGGCACCTCGAGGTCGAACTCCGGCAGGTGGATCCGGATCGGGATCGTCGTGCCGTCGGGGTTCTCGCAGCGCAGGGGGGCGGCCGCCCGGTTGTGGAGGATCAGGCCGTGGGGCTGCTCGAACTCGACGAGCAGGTTGGCCGGGATGCGGCGGAACGGCGTCGAGAGGTCGCAGGACACCACGAGGCGCCCGTCCACGAGGGTCACCGGGACCCGGCCACGCACGGGCTCCTGGGCGCGCAGCGCAGGCGCGCAGAGGAGCAGGGCTGCCAGAAGAAGCAGGAGGCGGGACACGGGGGGTGCGGCCCGGGGGGGACGGGCCGTGCGGAGGGAGCTCGGTGCGGAGGGAGGTCCCTCCGATTGGCGGGGGCTCAGCGGGTGCTGCGGGGCTTGCCCTGGATGACGCCGAAGGCCCAGGTGTCGTGGGCCATGGTGATCTCGATCTCGAGGTTCTGCGGCACGCTCACGGCGACCGGCACGAAGCCTCGGCCTCAGCAGCTGCCCGGGAAGAGCGCCTTCAGCAGCTCCGTCCCGAGCTTGCGCTCCTTGATCGTGAACTCGGGGCTCTTGCCACGCGGCGCCCAGCCGCGGTACTCCTCGCCGGCGGCTCCGTACCACCACACCTGCTCGGGGTCGAAGGCCACCTGGTCACCGGAGCGCTGGAAGGCGAACTCGGCGCGCGTCGGGCCGCCCCACGCGAGGGCGGTCTCGGCCTGGGCAGCCACGACGAGGGGCTGCATGGCACCCTCTGCCACCTCGACCCGGGCATCGCCCAGGCCGATGACCGCGCCGTGCAGGCGGTAGCGGCCAACCGGGACCTGCAGGGGGCCTTCGGCCCAGGCGAGGTCGAAGGAGTGCTGGCCGTCCGTGCTGCGGACCACGGCGGCGAGGATGCGGGCGTCACCGTCGAACTCGCTCGCGAGGTCGAGGGAGCCCGTGGGGCCCGTGAACGGGGAGACCTCGAGGCTCGAGCCGTCCGGCGCGACGGTGAGGGTCTGCACCGCTCCGCCGATGCTCAGCGTGCTCGAGAGGAAGGTGGCGTGATCGGAGCTGCCCAGGACGATCGCGTCCTGGCCCACCTCGCCGAACACCCCGTCGCCGTCCTGGTCGATGACCTGAATGCGCAGGTCCCCGAGCTGGCCGCGGACGGTTCCCGAGGGCGCCCACTCCCAGCCCTTGCCCTCGTTGCGCAGGCGCACGCCGTAGCGCAGAGGCGCGCCGCCGGCGCGCTCACCCTCGAGGACGACGAAGGCCGAGCGCACGCCGGTCCCCTCGTCGAGCACGCCCTCGAGCGTGCGCTCCAGGGCGCCGTCGCCGTCCGCGTCGACGAGCAGGCCCTCGCCCTCGGGGGCGACGGCGAAGCCCGCGCCGGCAGCGTGCGCGATCGGGAAGAGCTCACCCACCGGGAACCAGCGTTCCGCGGGCAGGACCACCTCGAAGGCGCGGGACGGACGGTCCTTGAGGAGGACGACCTCGGGGAGCGGGGTCGGCCCGCCGGGCGCCAGGCCCAGGGCAAGGAAGGAGAGGAGGAGCATGGGCTCAGGGTGAGGGTCGAGGACGGGGCGGACAGGGTGGCCGCCACCTCCCCCAACCCTACCGTTCTGCCCCAAGGAGGACACTCTCCCAGGGACCTTTGCGAGAAACATGCGAAGGCTCGGGGAGGGGCCCGGGCGCGCGGAGGGTCCAGGCCTCAGGGCCGGCCGCCGGGGAGGCTCTCGAGCAGCTCACTCGCCACCTGCTCGACGGTCCGCCCCGAGGTGGGCTGGAGCCGGTCGCAGCGGCGGTACGCCCGCTCCCGAGAGGCCCACAGGGCGGCCAGCTCCCGGCGAGCCTCGGGCCGACCGGCCATGGGCCGCAGGTCCCCCTGGGCCACGACCCGCTCCCAGTGCTCGTCCGGGGTGGCCTGCAGCCAGACCGTGCGGCAGGCCTCCAGGACGCGCTCGAAGGTGGCCGGCCGGGCCACCACCGAGCCCGGGACCTCGATCACGAGGCGCTGCCCGGAGGCGAGGACCTCCTCGAGGGCCTGGAGCTCCAGGCGCGCCCAGGTGGCCTCCCCCTCCAGCTCGAGCAGGGTGGCCATGGGGGCCCCTGCGAGGGCCTCGACCCGCCGGTCCAGCTCGACGAAGGGCACCTCCAGGGCCTGGGCCAGGGCGGCCCCCACCGAGGACTTGCCTGCGCCCCGCAGCCCCAGCAGGGCCACCCGCTCGGGCGGCGAGAGCGGCAGGTCGCAGAGCTCCCTGAGGGGCACGCGCAGGGCGCGCGCCAGGCTGGCGAGCTTGACCAGGGACAGGTTGGCCCGGCCCCCCTCCGCCTCGGTGACATAGCGTCGAGACACCCCGGCAGCCTCCGCCAGGCTGGACGCGGACATCCCCCTCCCGGCCCGGAGGCTCGCGAGCCGGCGTCCAAGGGCCCGAAGGAGGGGTTGATCGAGATCCGCCACGGATCTATACTGCCATGCTCGAGCCGGAGTGGGCAAGATAATTCCCACCATGCCGGTCGCCCCCGCGACCGGCCATGGCTCACTGCCCACCCCCCCATCGAGCCCTGGAGTCGTCCGTGTCCCCTGCCGCCCTCGCCTCGGAGCGCCTGTCGTTCCAGACCCACCCCGACCAGTACCGCCACTGGCGGCTCTCGATCGCTGGCGACATCGCCACCCTGGCCATGGCCGTGGACCCCGATGGCGGGCTGCGCAGCGGGTACGAGCTCAAGCTCAACAGCTACGACCTCGGGGTGGATGTGGAGCTCGCGGACGCGATCCAGCGCCTGCGCTTCGAGCACCCGGAGGTGCGAGCGGTCGTGCTGACCGGTGCCCTCGATCGCGTCTTCTGCGCCGGGGCGAACATCGTGATGCTCCGCACGAGCGCGCACTCCTTCAAGGTGAACTTCTGCAAGTACACCAACGAGACGCGCCTTGGGATCGAGGACGCGAGCTCCTCGGACCGCCTGCGGTTCCTCGCAGCGCTCAACGGCACGGCCTCCGGCGGCGGCTACGAGCTGGCCCTGGCCGCGGACCGCATCTTGCTGGTGGACGACCGCAACAGCGCCGTCAGCTTCCCCGAGGTGCCGCTGCTGGGCGTGCTGCCCGGGACCGGCGGCCTGACCCGCATCACCGACAAGCGCAAGCTGCGCCGCGACCGCTGCGATGTGTTCTCCACCGTCGCCGAGGGCATCAAGGGCAAGCGCGCGGTCGAGTGGAACCTGGTGGACGACCTGGCTCCGCTCTCCAAGTGGGATGAGGCCGTCGCGCGCCACGCCTCCGAGCTCGCGGCCGAGATCGTCGAGCGGCCCGGCCCGGGCGTGCCCCTGCCGGCCGTGACCTGGGAGGAGACCAGCGACGACGCCGGACGGACCACGCTGAGCTATGGCTTCGTGACCCTGACCCTGGACGAGGCCTCCCGCACGGCCGAGCTCACCCTCGAGGCCCCCGAGACCTGCCCCACCACCGAGGACGAGGCCGTGGCGGCCGCAGCCGGCTGGTGGGTCCTCGAGGCCTACCGCCAGCTCGACCAGGCCATCCTCGAGCTGCGCATGAACTTCCGCGACATCGCCCTGGTGCTGCTGCGTGCCAAGGGGAGTGCCGAGACCGTGCGCGCCACCGACGCCCTGCTCGTTGGGGCGAAGCACTGGTTCGTGCAGGAGACTGCGGGCCTGGTGCGCCGCGTCCTCAAGCGCCTCGACCTCTCCTCGAAGAGCTTCTACGCCGTTGCCGACGAGGGCACGACCTTCGTCGGGACCTCCCTCGAGCTCCTCCTGGCGGCGGACCGCTCCTTCGTGCTGAACGACCCGGACATCGAGGTGCACCTCGGCGTCACGGAGGCCAACCGCGGCGGCTTCCCGATGTCGAACGGGCTGACCCGCCTGGAGACGCGCTTCCTCGGCACGCCCGAGGCGGTCGATGCGGTCCTGGCCCACGCCGGCCAGGAGAGCTTCGACGCGGAGACGGCCGACGAGCTGGGTCTCGCGACCGTCGCCCCCGACGACATCGACTGGGAGGACGAGCTGCGCCTCGCCATCGAGGAGCGCGCGAGCTTCTCGCCGGACGCGCTCACGGGGATGGAGTCCAACCTCCGCTTCCCCGGACCCGAGACCATGGAGACCAAGATCTTCGGGCGCCTGTCCGCCTGGCAGAACTGGATCTTCCAGCGCCCCAACGCGGTGGGCGAGCGCGGCGCGCTCGTCTGCTACGGCACCCCGAACAGGCCGGAGTTCGCCATCGAGCGCACCTGAGCCGAGACCACAGGACCCAACGACCTCGAGACCCCTGGAGCCTCCAATGACCGGAATCGACTACAGCCAGAAGATCCCCAACAACGTGGACCTCGCCTCCGACAAGCGCCTGCAGCGCGCCCTGGAGCGCTGGCAGCCCGACTACATCAACTGGTGGCGGGACATGGGGCCCTCGGACTTCAACGAGAACGATGTCTACCTGCGCACCGCGGTCAGCGTGGAGCGCGACGGCTGGGCCCACTTCGACTATGTGAAGATGCCCGACTACCGCTGGGGCATCTTCCTCACCCCGCACGAGGGTGAGCGCCAGATCGGCTTCGGCGACCACTTCGGGGAGACCGCCTGGCAGCAGGTTCCTGGCGAGTACCGCAACTGGCTGCGCCGGCTGATCGTGACCCAGGCGGACACCGAGCCGGCCTCGGTGGAGCAGCAGCGCCTGCTGGGGCTCACCGCGCCCTCGCTCTACGACCTGCGCAACCTCTTCCAGGTCAATGTCGAGGAGGGCCGCCACCTGTGGGCCATGGTCTACCTGCTCCACAGCTACTTCGGGAAGGATGGCCGCGAGGAGGCCGATGAGCTCCTCCAGCGCCGCTCCGGCAACGCCGACCAGCCGCGCATCCTCACGACCTTCAACGAGCCGTGTGAGGACTGGCTGTCGTTCTTCTGCTTCACGATGTTCACCGACCGTGACGGCAAGTACCAGCTGCTCAGCCTGGCCGAGTCCGGCTTCGACCCCCTCGCGCGGAGCTGCCGCTTCATGCTCACTGAGGAGGCGCACCACATGTTCGTCGGCCAGACCGGGATCGCGCGCGTGGTGCGGCGCACCTGCGAGGTCATGAACGAGCACCCGGACGCCTGCCCCAGCGAGCACGGTGCCATCCCGCTCGAGATGATCCAGCGCTACATCAACTTCTGGGCGGCCAGCAGCCTGGACCTGTTCGGCGCCGAGGTCTCCTCCAACTCCGCCAACTTCTTCGCCGCCGGCCTCAAGGGCCGTGCGTACGAGGACAAGTACGAGGACCACCTCGTCAAGGACGACTGCTACGAGCTCGAGCGCTGGGACGGTGAGCGCATCACGCGCGAGCAGGTGCCGCTGCGCAACGCCATGAACGAGGTCCTCCGCGACGGCTATGTGGACGAGAACCTGAAGGGCGTCGAGTACTGGAACCGCGAGTGCGAGAAGGCGGGCATCCCCTTCCGCTTCGCCTACCCCCACCGGCGCTTCAACCGCACCATCGGCGAGTTCGCCGGGGCGCGCTTCGACCCGCAGGGCAACGCCGTCAGCGAGGCCGACTGGCAGGCCGGCCAGCGCGTCTGGCTGCCGACCCCCGAGGACAAGGCCTATGTGAAGTCGCTCATGCGGCCGGTCACCGAGCCCGGCAAGTTCGCCGGCTGGATCGCCCCGCCGCTGCGCGGCATCAACAGCCAGGCGGCCGACTTCGAGTATGTGAAGCTCTGAGCCCTGCCCCCGCCGGCGCTGCCGGCTCCGCGGCCCGCCCGTTCGCCCCGCGCGACGGGCGGGCCGCGCTCCGTTCGGGGCGGAGCGCTGCCCTCGGCAGGCGTGTCCGAGCGCGGTCCGGGGCGCCCGGAACGGCCGGGGACAGCGTCTCAGGACGGGATGCCGTCAAGTCCTCTGGATTCGAGGTCCGATTCCCTACCGTGAGCGAGGGCGGATGGGTGACCGCACGCTCGAGGGGACAACATGAAGGGATCGTCGCAAGTGGGCATTGGGCTCGCATTACTGGCATTGGCCGCGTGTGGAACCGACACGCGCTCGTCCACGGGCTTCGGGGACACGGGTGTCTGGACCGGGGGTGAGAACCTGGCCCAGGGCTCGGATGGAACCGTGGAGGACGGGGATGTGGTCGCCGTGCTCACGGTCGAGGCCCCGGCCTCCGAGGAGTTCCTCCTCACCGCCACCGTGCCGGTCCCGGCCGGGACCCTGACCGAGGGAGGCCTCAGCGTCCCCCTCAGCGTGCGCAACCCCGACGGGGTGGCCTGCCCCACCCAGGTGGAGGTGGTCTCGCGCTATCCCCGCTGGGAGGACGGGGCCGATGTGGTCGAGGTCCTGGCGCATGTGCGGCGTCCCGAGGGCGTCGAGCCCGGCGACCGCTTCGAGGTCGAGGTCGGCCACAACCCCCACGCGCGCAAGGAGCTGATCACGGGCTCCCTGACGGCGGACCTGCTGAACTCGCCGGGGGCCCTCAAGCTCGTGGCCCACGACGCCTTCGGTCACCGCTACAGCGCCGACCTGCTCGACGGCTGGGCCAACGCCGACGACGACCCCGAGGCCGTGCGCGCCTCGACGACCATCCTGCGCGATGGACAGGTCGCCCGCACGGTGCGCACGCACCGCGTGCTCCTCCCCGAGGAGCCGACCACCGGCACGCAGGCCACCCTGCCGCACCTGTTCGGGGTGCACGCCTACACGACGGCCTGGCGCGGACGGAACATCCTCAGCCTCGACCTGCAGGTGCACAACGGCATGGACGGGCTGGATCCGGGCACCAGCGTGGACGACGCCCTCCTCGACCTGCACTTCCAGGACCTCCAGCTGCGCACGCCCCCGGGCTGGCAGGTCGCGGCGCTGATCGAGAACCCCCTGCATGGACCCGCCGCGAACGCAGGCGGCTGGCGCTGGCACCGCCTGATCCGCGCCCGCTCGGACGGCAAGCTGCACTGGTTCCCCCGGCAGGGTCGCATGATCCGCCGGCTGGTGGTCTTCCACCCCACCGAGCAGGAGGCCGCGCTGGACCTGCTCCGCAGCCGCTGGCGCGGGTTCGTGGCCCCCGCCGAGAACGCCGACGAGGTCGAGTGCTGGTCGTGGTGGAACCCGCGCACCGCGCGCTTCCTTGCGCAGAACGCGCGCCTCCCGGAGCTCGACCACCTGGACATGGTCGGCCTCCGCAGCCAGCAGGGCACGCGCTGGGGCAACCTCATCCAGCAGGTGCGTGAGGGCGCCGAGGGGTCCTATCCGTTCCTGAGTCCCGCGCTGGGCTGGGCGCACCCCTGGGGCGTGGCCTACGGCGGGATGGCCGGGGGCGACGAGATCTGGCCCATGGACGGGATCGTGGCGGCGTGGACCGGCAGCCAGGCCGCGTACCGCACGGCCCAGCTGGAGGCCCGCTGCTACGCGGACCGGCAGCCCCAGTCGCTCTACGACCTGCAGGGCCGCCCCACCCAGGTGGAGGACCTGCTGGCCAGCGGCGCCCAGGGTCCCTATGTGAAGTGCTGGTTCTTCGAGCGCCCGAACCCCGACTCCGACCAGTTCGGCTTCGGCGAGGCACCCAAGCACCAGAACGAGCACGCCCAGAACGCCGGCCTCGTGCCGCCCTACAAGGCGGAGCTCGAGGACTGGATGCACATCGACCACCAGCACCTGATCCGCTACACGCGGAACCTGAAGACGCTGGCCTGGCTCGGCAACGACGCGCTCTCGAAGGACCTGCTGCTCGCGGCGACCGAGGCCGTGCGGCTCTCCTATCACCAGTACCCGCTCACGCCCTACTACCAGGTCCAGAACAGCCAGCTGTACGCGCGGATGCTGTATGTGGACCAGCACCCCGGCATCGGCTTCGACTTCCGTCGCAGCCAGTCCTGGGGCCTGGATGCCGCTGCCTGCGCCTACGCCCTGGGAGACGCCAGCACGCGCGAGACGCTCCTGCCCTGGTTCCAGCTGGTCGTCGGGCTGCTGCGCGACGGCCAGAGCACCTGCACGGGCAATGTGATGTCGGCGGGCTTCAGCGAGTTCTTCTACCAGACCTATCGCCTGCGCCAGACCTTCGAGGAGGCCTTCATGACGACCCTCCTCCGGTCCCTGTCCACCACGGTGTTCGGCGAGGCCGACCCCGAGCGCGCGGCCATGGCCGAGCAGATCCTGCTGGCCTCGGCGACCTGCACGGTCACCCCGCCCTTCTGGGACCCGGCCGCGAACAAGCCCCGCTTCCGCATGGGCGTGGGCCCGTGGGACGGCGGTGAGGGCGAGTTCTGCTTCAATGTCCCCTCGGATGCCTTCACGGAGCACCACGACTCCCTGAACCCCCTGCCGATGATGGCCTGGGCCTCGATGCTCAGCGGGGACGAGCTGTTCCAGGGGCGCGCGAGCCAGATGCTCGGCGGCGGCAACCTGCGCACGCTGCTGGAGGCCCAGGGCACCCAGGACCTCGCCCAGTGGGCGCCGCTCCTGGCCCTGACCCAGCGCCCGCTCCCCCAGTAGGGAGCCCGGGCGCGCGCGCCCGGCCACGCCAAGAGAGCAGCGGCGCCGGCCCCCCCTCGAGGGGCCGGCGCCGCTGCGCAAGGACGAGAGCGAGCGCGCCTCAGTCCTGGCCGCCGAAGCGAATCCCCTGGGCGAGGGGGAGCTCCGCGGACCAGTTGACCGTGTTGGTCTGACGGCGCATGTAGGCCTTCCACGAGTCGGAGCCCGACTCGCGCCCGCCGCCCGTGTCCTTCTCGCCGCCGAACGCGCCGCCGATCTCGGCCCCTGAGGTGCCGATGTTCACATTGGCGATCCCGCAGTCCGAGCCGATGTCGCTCAGGAACTGCTCGGCGGCCCGAACATCCCGGGTGAAGATCGCGCTGGAGAGCCCCTGGGGCACGCCGTTCTGCTTGGCGATCGCGTCCTCCAGCCCCTCGATGCGGATCAGGTAGAGGATGGGCGCGAAGGTCTCCTCCTGGACGACCTCCCAGTCGTTCTCGGCCTCCACGATGGCCGGGACCACGAAGTTCCCGCCGCCGAGAGCGCCGTCGAGCTGGGCGCGTCCACCCCCGCAGAGGACCTTGCCCCCCGCGGCCTGGGCCGCGGCCAGCGAGCGTTCCATGGTCTCCACCGCCACCTCGTCGATGAGCGGGCCGCAGAGGGTGCCCTCGTCCATCGGGTCTCCGATGGTGATGTCCTGATAGGCGCGCACCAGCCGGTCACGCACCTCGTCGTAGACCTCGGAGTGGACGAGGAGCCGCCGCGTGGTGGTGCAGCGCTGCCCCGCGGTGCCCACCGCCCCGAACAGGGTCGCAGGCAGGACCATCCCGAGGTCTGCGTCGGCCAGCACGATCAGGGCGTTGTTGCCGCCGCACTCCAGGATCGTGCGCCCCATGCGGGCGCCAACGCGCCCTCCCACCAACTTGCCCACGGCGGAGGAGCCGGTGAACGAGATCAGCGGCATGCGCCCGTCGTCGATCATGCGTCCGGCGACCTCATCGTTGGTGCCGATGACCAGGCTGGCGAGCGCGCCGAGCCCGGCCTCCTCGAGCACCGGCCGCACCACATTCGTGATCCCGATGGCGCACAGCGGCGTCTTGGGGCTCGGCTTCCACACGCATGCGTCCCCGCAGACGAAGGCGAGCATCGAGTTCCAGGCCCACACCGCCATGGGGAAGTTGAAGGCCGTGAGGATCCCGGCCACGCCCAGCGGGTGCCAGGTCTCGCGCATGTGGTGACCGGGGCGCTCGGAGGGCATGGTCAGGCCGTAGCACTGGCGCGAGAGGCCCACCGCGAAGTCCGCGATGTCGATGCACTCCTGCACCTCGCCCCAGCCCTCCTGGACGATCTTGCCCATCTCCAGGGTGATCAGGCGCCCGAGCGCGTCCTTCTTGGCCCGCATGGCCTCCCCCATCCGGCGCACGAGCTCGCCACGCTGGGGAGCCGGCATGGAGCGGAAGCGCAGGAACGCCTCGCGCGCGGCCTCGACGACCTGGTCGTACTCCGCGGCCGTGGCCTGGCGCACGCGGCCGATGACCTCGCCGGTCGCCGGGCTGCGGCTCTCGAGCCAGGGTCCAGTCGTCTCCATCCAGGTGCCGCAGTAGGCGCCCGACTGGTCACCGTCGATTCCGAGTTCGCGCAGGAAGTCCATGGTCGTCTCCGAGGGGTCCGGGGCGCCTGGCGGGCGCCGCTCGAGCCCATCACCATAGCCCCTGCCCGGGCCCGGGCCGAGGGGCTACGGCCCGATCCAAGGCGGCCCCCCGCGGGGCGCGGCGAGGAGCTCCTCCCCAGGCCCGCGCAGCCGGCCGCCCCCTCGCAGGCACGGCTCGCTATCCTGTGCGCGCCATGAGCGACAAGATCGTCTACCAGCTCCAGGACCTGCACAAGTTCTACGACCAGCGCGAGATCCTCCGAGGGATCACGCTGTCCTTCCTGGAGGGCGCCAAGATCGGCCTGATCGGCCTCAACGGCGCGGGCAAGAGCACCCTGCTGCGCATCATCGCGGGCCAGGACACCCAGTACGAGGGCACCGCCAAGGCGGTCGGCAACCTCTCGGTGGGCTACCTGAGCCAGGAGCCTCCCCTCGATGAGACCAAGACGGTCGCGGGCAACATCGAGGACGCGGTGGGCGAGCTCCGCGCGCTCGAGGCGCGGTACTACGAGGTCATGACCCTCATGGGCGAGGCTGAGGGCGCCGAGGCGGCCAAGCTCTCCGACGAGTACGACCGCCTCCAGCACGACATGGACTCCAAGGGCATCTGGGACCTGGACAGCCGCCTGTCCCAGGCCAAGCACGCCCTCCAGGTCCCCCCCGACGATCGCGATGTGGCCACCCTCTCGGGCGGCGAGCGCCGCCGGGTCGCCCTCTGCAAGCTGCTGCTGGAGCACCCCGACATCCTGCTGCTCGACGAGCCCACCAACCACCTGGACTCGGAGTCGATCAGCTGGCTCGAGGGACACCTCGCCGAGTACGAGGGCACCGTCATCCTGGTCACCCACGACCGCTACTTCCTCGACAATGTGGTTGGCTGGATGCTCGAGATCGAGCGCGGCAAGGCCAAGCCCTACGAGGGCAACTACACCCAGTACCTCGAACAGAAGCAGCGCGAGATCGATGTGCAGCGCGCCCAGAATGCGCGCGTCGAGAAGGTCCTCGCCCGCGAGCTCGAGTGGATCCGGCGCACCCCGGCGGCCCGCCAGAAGCAGTCCAAGGCGCGCCTGAAGCGCTACCAGGAGCTGGCGAGCCAGAAGCCCGACGACCAGGCCGACTCCATCGACCTGCGCATCCCCCCGGGCCCGCGGCTCGGGGACAAGGTCGTGGTGGTGCGCGACCTTGCCAAGGGCTACGGCGACAAGAACCTCTTCGAGGGCCTGTCGTTCGAGGTGCCCCCCCAGGGCAAGCTCGGGGTCATCGGCGCCAACGGCCTCGGCAAGTCAACCCTGATGAAGATCATCATGGGCAAGGAGACCCAGGACTCCGGCGATGTCGAGATCGGGTCCACCGTGGAGATGAGCTTCGTCGATCAGAGCCGCACGGTTCTCAACGACGACGAGAGCGTCTTCAAGAACATCACCGAGGGCAACGAGCAGCTGCCCTTCGGCAGCCGCACCATCGACAGCCGGGCCTATGTGGCACGCTTCAACTTCAAGGGCGAGGACCAGCAGCGCCCCCTGCGCGAGTGCTCGGGCGGGATGCGCAACCGCGTGCTGCTCGCCAAGATGCTGCGCGAGCCGGCCAACCTCGTCATCCTCGACGAGCCCACCAACGACCTGGACCTCGACACCCTGCGAGTCCTCGAGGAGGCCATCGAGCACTACCCCGGCTCGATGATCATCGTCACCCACGACCGCTACTTCCTGAACCGCGTGGCCACCCACATCCTCGCCTTCGAGGGTGACGGCCGGGTCGTGTTCCACCACGGCGACTACGAGTCCTACAAGGACTGGAAGAAGGCCCAGGGCGAGGACATCGACGCCAAGAAGGGCCCGCACCGCCAGTTCAGCCGTGGCTGACCGGGACCAGGTGGCGGAGGTCGCACGGGCCCGCGCGCTGGTGGAGGCGTTCGAGCCTCCGGACGAGGCCCAGGTCCGCGACCGCAGCGCCATCCTCGCGTTCCTCGACGCGCACCCGGACGCGCTCCTGCGGACCTGCGTGCCGGGTCACCTGACGGCATCGTGCCTGCTCCTGGACAGCCCGGGCGAGCGGGCCCTGCTCCACCACCACCGCAAGCTCGACCTCTGGCTGCAGTTCGGCGGGCACGCGGACGGCGAGGGTGACCTGCGCGCCGCAGCCCTGCGCGAGCTCGTCGAGGAGAGCGGCATCGAGCCGGCCTGGATGGCGCCTGCGCCCTTCGACCTGGACATCCACCGCATCCCAGCCCACGGCAGCGAGCCCGCCCACGACCACCTCGATGTGCGCTTCCTCGCCCGTGCACCCGAGGGCGCGGCGGCGGTGCGCTCCGACGAGTCCCACGCCCTGCGCTGGTTCACCCGCGCGGAGGCCCTCGCCGCGGGCCTCGACCCCTCGCTCGAGCGCATGGTCCGCGTGGCCATGGCCTGACGCCGGCGGAGCGCTCGCCCGGCTCGCTCAACGCCCCCGTGAGGCCCCCCCTCGAGACCTCAGCCTGCCCCGAGCCACGCGTACCGCGCCACGATCAGGAGCGCGGTGACGGCCATGACGGGGTGGACCCGGCGGGCGCGGCCGGTGACCGCATGGAGCGCCACCCAGCCAAGGACTCCGGCGCTGACGCCGTGGGCGATGGAGGCCGTGAGGGGCATGGTCACCGCAGCGAGCAGGCCTGAGACCTGCGCGAGGCGAGCCTCAGCACCCTCGGCCTCGCTCGGCAGGCGGCGGAGGTTCGCGGCCATGGAGAGGCCCACGGCGATCAGGACCGGCGCGGTGGCGGCCGGCGGGATCAGGCTGAGGGCCGGCCAGGCGACAAGGCTCACGAGGAACAGCCCGGCGACCACCCAGGCGGTCAGGCCCGTTCGCCCGCCCGCGTCCACGCCCGCGGCCGACTCGATGTAGCTGGTCGTGGTCGAGGTGCCGAGCCAGGCCCCGAGCACGGTTGCCAGGGCGTCGGAGGCAAAGACCCCGCGGGGCCGGAGGAGAGTCCCCTCCTCACCGCGGCGGGTCCTGCTCGCGAGTGCCAGCACGGTCCCGGTGGTGTCGAAGAAGTCCACGAACAGGAACACGAAGAGCAGGTCGAGGACCCCAAGGGAGAGGGCGCCGCCGAGGTCGAGGGCCCCCACGAGGTGGGTCGGCCACACCGGCGCCGCCAGCAGTCCGCCCTCGGGCAGGGCCGCAGTTGCCCCGCCCCACACGGGCAGGCCGAGCACCGCCGCAACCGCCGTCACGCCCCCCATGGCGAGGAGCAGGGCAGCCGGGCGGCCCGTGACCTGCAGCGCCACCGCCGTCGCGAGCCCGCCGAGCGCGAGGAGCGCCTCGGGCGCGGTGGGATCGCCAAGCGTCACCAGGGTCGCGGGGTGGTCCACGACGAGTCCCGCCTGCTGCAGGCCAAGGAGCGCAAGGAAGAGGCCGATGCCCGCGGCGATGCCCACCTGGAGAGGCCTCGGGATCGCGGCGGCCACGACCGCGCGGGCGCCCGAGAGGGACAGCGCGAGGAACGCGATCCCCGAGAGGAAGACGGCGCCCAGCGCGACCGGCCAGGGCACTCCTCGGCTGCCGCAGACCTCGTAGGCGAACCAGGCGTTGAGCCCCATGCCCGGCGCGAGGGCAAAGGGCTGGCGACCGAGCACCCCCATCAGCAGGCACCCAGCCGCTGCGGCGAGCGCCGTCGCCGCCATCAGCTCGGGAGCCAGGTCTACCCCCTCGATTCGGATCGCGGCCCCGAGGATCGCGGGGTTCACCACCAGGATGTAGGCCATGGTGAGGAAGGTGGTGACGCCCGCGCGGACCTCGCCAGCCACCGTCGGCCCCGGGCCGGCGGGATCCGACCGATCCGCGTCGGCTCTCAGGAAGGCGGGGATCTCCATCGCTGTGGGCTCCACCCGAGCCGCGACCCGGGATGCCCCAGGGTAGTCCGCGAGCCTAGCCCTCGCCCCCTGCGCCAGTCAGCACCCGGACCCAGCCGGTCAGGTCCGGGAGGCTTGCGGGCTGGACCCGCCCGCTGGCGTACAGCAGCCACGCGCCGGCCGCCAGCAGCCCCTGCAGGGCCACCAGCCCGAGCAGCCCCCTGCGCAGCCATGCGCTCCCGGCGGGGACGGGCCGGAGCTGGCCGCGCACGAGCAGCGCCCAGGTCACCAGCCCCAGCAGCCAGCCGGTCCACACATCCGCCCACCAGTGCTGCTCGACGAAGAGGGTCGAGGTCCCGATGAGCAGGCCCAGGGGAACCGCCAGCCGCCCCAGGCGCGGGGCCGCGCTCCCCGCGGAGAGCCCGGCGAGCAGCGAGAGGGACACATGGAGGCTCGGCAGGCAGTTGGAGGGCGTGTCGATCCAGTGCGTCAGCGCCAGGAGCCAGGCGAAGAACGAGTCCGGCTCGGCCAGGACAGGACGCTCGACCATGTGCACCGGGGCGGCAAGGAACACGGCGAAGCTCACGAGCGTGGTGGCCGCATAGGCCCGCGCCACCGCCCGGAACGACGCCCGGTCCATGGGCAGCGCGGCCGGCAGGAGCAGGAACACATACAGCAGGCCATAGAGCCCCATCCACTCGAGGGTGAGCGGAATGCGCGCATCGACCCAGGAGGCAGGGGCTGCAGCGGAGCGCGCCGCTGTCAGATGGTTGATGGGCACATACAGCCCGAGCAGGGCCGCCAGGAGCCCCACGAGGAGCAGCCGCTCCCCGCGCTCCGGGAGCGCGTCCAGCGAGGCCCCGACGCGCACCCGCAGGCCCGGGCGAGGAGGCGTCACGAGGACACGCTCCCCGATGCCCGCGCCTCGCTGAGCAGCTCGTCCACGAGCCCGGGCACGGCCTCGACGGCGCGCCCCTGTACGAAGCGATCGGCGGGGTGCAGGTTGTCCGGCGGCGCGAGGGCCTGCACCCAGGTGTGCGCACCCGCGGCCCGCGCGTAGGCCAGGAAGCCCGCGGCGGGGTGGACCGCGCCGCTGGTCCCGATGCAGAGGAAGTGCGTGCAGCGCGCCAATGCGCGCTCGATCACGGGCAGGTGCAGGGGCACCTCGCCGAACCAGACCACCCCCGGGCGCAGGCGCCCGTGCCCACACGCTGCGCAGGCCACGAAGCGCGCCGGCTCGAGGGACTCACGGTCCCGCACCGCGACCCCGCAGCGCTCGCAGCGCAGGAGCTCGAGCTCGCCGTGCATGGCGAGCGGCGCACTGCCCGCGCGCTGGTGAAGGGAGTCCACATTCTGGGTGACGAGGGTCACCTCGACCCCTAGCGCAGCGCCCTCGCGCTCGAGCCGCGCCAGGGCCGCGTGCGCCGCGTTGGGCTCCACCTCGGCCAGCTGGGCACGGCGCGCCTGATAGAACCGCCAGACGGACTCGGGGGCCTCGCGCCACGCCTCGGGGGTCGCCACCTCCTCGAAGGAGCGCCCCTCCCAGAGACCACCCGCGTCCCGATAGGTGTCGAGGCCCGAGTCCGCGGAGATCCCCGCGCCGGTCAGGAGGAAGACCCGCAACGGCCCTCAGCCGATGGGCCCGTCGTGCTTGCAGGCGTGGCCGTCGTGGCCGTCCTGCGACTCGTGGTGCGCCGCGTGCTCCACCTCGTTGGAGGGCCGGTTGTCGCGGCCGGGCCGGTCCAGGAAGGCCACGCGGCCAAGGAACTTCACATTGGCGCAGGCGTCGCGGTAGCCCGGGATCAGGAGCCGGAACGGGCCCCCCTCCTTGGCGGACAGCGGCCCCTCGGGCCCCGCGTACATCACGACGCCGTCGTCGGCGATCTCCTCGATGGGCAGGCTCGCCACGAAGGCTCCGTCCTCGCTCTCCAGCTCGACCCAGCGCGCGCCCTCCTGCAGCGGCGCGGCGTCGAGCAGCGCGCGGAAGCGGACGGCCCGACCCTGGCGACTCGCCACGAGCTGCGAGACATCCGCGACCTGGTGCTCCTCGGCGCAGGCTGCAAGGTCCTCGGGGCTCAGCTCAAGGGGCCCGCCCTCGACGAGGCCCTCCACGCGCAGGGGATTCGCGGTCATGGGCGCAGTATAGCGCCCTCGGCCGCGGGGCCGGGCTCGAGGCCGACCTGCGGCAGGGACTAGGCCAGCCGACTCCGCAGCAGCACGCAGGGCTGGTTGCCGTTGGCGAGCTCCACCCGCTCCCCGGGGAGGCCGAGGGCATCGACCTGGCGAGGCTCCCCAGCGAGGAGAGCCAGGCCGTAGCCGGAGGCCCCCTCCCGCAGCCGCTGCCCGAACGCCTCGTAGAGGGCGAGCACCCGTGCGGGGTCGCTGACGCGCACGCCCCAGGGCAGGTTCGTGAGGACCTGGCCGTTCCAGCCGGGGCGGGGCTCGAAGCGCCGGCCGTCGGCCACCTCGAGCTGGACCGCAGCCTCGATGCCGGCGGACGCCAGGTTCGCCCGCGTGTCCTCCACGCGCTCGGCCTCCAGGTCGCTGCCCAGCACCTGGAGCTTCGGAGTGGCGCGGCGAGCGGCCTGGGCCTCGCTGCGCGCCCGCTCCCAGGCGCGCGCGTCGCTCGACAGCCAGCGCTCCTCGCCGAAGGAGCGCCCCAGCCCCGGCGCGGCCCCGGCTGCCAGCAGCGCGGCCTCCACCAGCAGGGTCCCCGAGCCGCAGAACGGATCCACGAGCGGCGAGCGACGATCCCAGCCCGAGAGGAGCACGACCCCGGCCGCGAGGGTCTCCGGCAGGGGCGCGCGCCCCTGGGCAACGCGCCAGCCGCGCTTGTAGAGCGGCGGGCCGGTGGTGTCGAGAGCCAGGGTTGCGCGGTCCCGGAAGAGGTGGACATGGATGCGCAGGTCGCTGTCCTCGTCCCCCACGGAGGGCCGCGTGCCAGTGCGCTCCACGAAGCGGTCGCAGAGCGCGTCCTTCACCCGCTGCTCCACGAAGCGGCCGTGGGTGAGCGCGGAGTCCTGCACGCGCGCCTGCACGCGCAGGGTCCCCTCCGGGCGCAGCCAGCGCTCCCAGGGCACCTCCCGCGCCGCCTCGTACAGGGCCGCATCGCTCGGACACGGGAAGCGGTCCACCCGCAGCAGCACGCGGTTCGCGGTGCGCAGCCACAGGTTGGCGCGCGCGACCTCGGCCGGCCCTCCCTGGAACTGGCAGCCCCCCACCTGACGCTCGATGCGGCCCATGCGCAGCTCCTTGAGCTCCTGGTGCAGCACGGCCTCCAGCCCGCGCGGGCAGGTGGCGAAGAGCTCGTGGCGTGCGCCCATGGTCAGGCGCAGGCCTCGGCCCCGAGCGGACCGTGGGACGCCCCTTCGGGGTCCCCCTCGAACACGCGGCGCCACAGGTCCGTGGAGAACAGGCCCCCCGGGTCCACCTCCGCCTTGAGGGCCAGGAACGCCTCGAGGCGCTCCGCGGGGAAGGCGCGGCGCGCAGCGTCCGGGGAGATCACAAGGTCCTTCGCGAAGTAGAAGCGTCCACCGACCTCCAGGCAGATCTCGGAGAAGCGACGGCAGGCCTCCCAGAGCGAGGCGCGGTTGGCCTCGGTCACCTTCAGGTCCATGGCCATGCTCCAGCCGTCGACCGCGTGAGTCATCCAGAAGGGATCCGGGCGGTGGCGCTTGAGCACCCCCAGGAAGGGCGTGTGGCCGCTGCGGTGGCCCTCCTCGAACAGGCGCACGAAGCCCTCGTGCGCACGCTCCTTGGGCAGGAAGGCCTGGTACTGGATCAGCCCCTCGCCGGCGCGTCGGCTGTAGGCGTACTTCCAGTCCGGCACATAGTCGAGCAGGAAGTTGAACGCCGCGTGAGACTGGCGGTAGAAGCCCTGCCACTCCTCCATGCGCCCCGCGACCTGCTTGACCGCGTTCATCAGGCGCATGCCAGCCGGGTGGTTGAACAGGCGCAGCGCGCGCCAGACCTCACCCTTGGGCACGCCCAGGATCGAGGTGGGCAGGTCCTGGTGGGCGAGCGTGAGGGTGCGCGCCGCGTCCTCGTCCTCCCCCTCCTCCAGGTAGTCCGCGTGGTGGATCAGGCCGCGGCCCAGGGACTCGTCGCGCGCGAACGCGTCCACCCAGCCCACGAGGTAGTCCGCCTCCCCGGTGTGCGCGTCCATGTAGGCCATCATCTCCGCCAGGTCGTGGCACGAGATGCCCTTGACCTTGACCTCGCCCGAGTGGATGCGCGTGGTGCGCGTCCGCACGCGGGTGATGACGCCGAGCATCCCGAAGCCGCCGATCACGGCGTGGAACAGGTCGGGGTTCTCCTCGCGAGAGCAGGTCACGAGCTCTCCGCTCGCCAGCAGCAGGTCCAGGTCGAGGACATTGTCCCCGAAGGTCCCAACCTTGAAGTTGTTCTTGCCGTGGATGTTCATCCCGGCCGCGCCGGCGACCGTGGGGAACATGGTCCCGCTCACCACCTTGGGCCACCAGCCTTGCGGCAGGGCCGTGCGCCAGAGCTGGCGGATCGTGACCCCCGCCTCGAGGTCGGCCACGCCAGTGCCGCAGTCGAAGTCGTGGATGCCGTTCATCCCGGTCAGGTCCAGTGACCAGCCGTGGCGGGTCGTGCTGGCATCGCCGTAGGAGCATCCCGTGCCGCGCGGAGCGAGGCTCACGCCCGCCGACTGGGCCTCACGCAGGGCAGCACGCAGCTGCTCGACGGTTCGCGGGCGCACGACGCGCACGGTGGAGCCGACAGCCATGCCCCAGCCCTCGACGCGCTCGACGCCCACGCGCCCGATGTCCACCCCCGCCATGAAGCGCTCCTCAGATCTCCAGGTGGCGGAACAGACGGCTTGGCAGGGCCTGGATCACGCGCATGATCGGCCACCAGACGAGCGGGACATAGCGCGTGCTCCACAGACTGCCGCGCCAGGTCCGGATGGTGGCCCGCGCCGCCTGCTCGGCCGTGATCGGCAGGACGAGCTTGTCGACCTCGGCGGTCATCGGCGTCTCGACCATGCCGGGCTTGATCGTGACCACGCGCACCCCGTGGACCTCCAGGCGGTTGCGCAGGGACTCGAGGTAGGTGGTGAAGCCCGCCTTCGAGGCGTGGTAGGCAGGGTTCATCCGCCGACCACGGTCGCCCGCCACGCTGGAGATCCCCACGATCGTCCCGCGCCGCTCGCTGACGAACAGGCGCGCGACCTCGGCACACCACGCCATGCCGCCGAGGAGGTTCACCTGGACCATGCGGCGGTCGGGACCGTGGTCGTACTCCTGCGCGCCCACCAGGGGCATCACGCCGGCCACATAGACCAGGGTGTCCAGCCCGCCGAGGGCCGCACGCACCTGCTCCAGCAGCTCGGGCACCTCGCCCGCGGCGGTCACATCGTGGGTGAACGGGAGCACGGCGCCCGCCGGGCACGAGCCCGCCAGCTCCTCGAGCAGCTCGGTGCGACGAGCAACCGCAGCCACCCTGCAGCCCTCGCCCGCCAGCTGGCGCACTAGGGCGGCGCCGATCCCGCTGGAGGCACCCACCACGAGCACTCGCTCGCGGGGCTCGGGCGCGGGTTCGGGGGACGAGGGGGCTTGCGGAGCGGAGGAGGACATCTCGGAGGGGCCTGGGTCCCGGCGAGGGGCCATCAAGCCTACCCCCCTGATCGGCCGGTGCTCCGGGGGACCGCCCTTCCAATGGAGGAGATCCGCCGGCCGCGCGCCCCATGAGAGATCCCGTGTCACGGTGGAGGCTCACGGCGCCCCCTGCTAGGGTCCCCGGCCCCCATGGCCGACCTCCGCCCCCTGATCGCCAGCCTGAACCCCGAGCAGCGGGAGGCCGTGGAGACCACAGAGGGCCCCCTGCTGGTCCTCGCGGGCGCCGGCACGGGCAAGACCCGGGTGGTCACCACGCGCATCGCCTACCTGATCGCCAAGGGCGTGCGGCCCGAGCATATCCTCGCGGTCACCTTCACCAACAAGGCCGCTGCCGAGATGCGCGAGCGGCTCGAGCAGCTGATCGGCGCAGCGGGCGAGGGCGTGATCGCCTCGACCTTCCACTCCTTCTGCCTGAATCTGCTGCGCGAGCGGCCCGAGGACCTGGGCATGCCCCGGGGCTTCTCGATCTGCGACCCCGGCGACCAGCAGACCCTCATCACGAAGTCCCTGCGGGAGGTCCGCGCGCCCGCCAGCGCCGTCAAGCCGCGCGAGGCCCTGAGCATGATCAGCCTCGCCAAGAACCGGCTCGAGGGCCCCGACCAGCTGGCGCGACGGGTGAGCGGCGAGCGCGGGGAGCTCGTGGCCCTGGCCTGGGAGCGCTACCAGGACGCCCTCCGCCGCCGGCGCAAGCTCGACTTCGACGACCTGCTCCTCGAGACGCGCCGCCTGCTCCAGGAGCGCCCCCTCCAGGACCTCGTCGCCGAGCGCCACCGCTACATGCTGGTGGACGAGTACCAGGACACGAACGGCCCGCAGTTCGAGATCGTGCGCGGCATCGCCGGACGCCACCGCAACCTCTGCGTCGTGGGCGACGACGACCAGAGCATCTACGGCTGGCGCGGGGCGGACATGACCAAGATCCTGTCCTTCGAGAAGCACTTCCCGGGCGCGAAGGTCGTCAAACTCGAGACCAACTACCGCTCCACAGCGCCCATCCTGCGCTGCGCGAATCGCCTGATCGCCAACAACCCGGGGCGCCACGAGAAGGTCCTGCGCTCGGCCCTCGGCGACGGAGAGCCGATCCAGCTCACGACCATGCGCGACGAGGAGGTCGAGGCGGAGAAGGTCGTGCAGCGCATCGCCGAGCTCGTGGAGGCGGGCCACGCCCTGGACGAGTTCGCGATCCTCTTCCGGACGGCCGTGCAGGCGCGTCCCTTCGAGTCCGAGCTGCGGCTGAAGGGCATCCCCTACACCCTGGTGGGAGGCCAGAGCTTCTTCGACCGCAAGGAGGTCCGCGATGTGCTGGCCTACCTGCGGCTGCTCGACTCCCCTGATGACGAGGAGGCCCTCCTGCGCGTGCTGAACGCCCCGCCGCGCGGCATCGGCAAGGCCACCATCGACCGCTGCCTCGCCCATGCGACGGCCGAGGGCATCTCCCTGGCCGAGGTCTTCCAGAAGGGAGAGGTGCCCGGCGTGAAGGCCGACCGCATCGCGCCCGCGCAGCGCCTGCTCACGCGCCTGGCCACCCTGCGGAGCCTGCACCCGGACGCGACCTCCAACCTGGTCCCGCTGATCCGCGCGACCATCGACGAGGTCGGCTACGAGGAGGAGGTGCGCCGCTGCTACCCCGACGAGGGCGACCGCACCAAGCGCTGGGAGGCCGTGGACGAGATCCTCAACGCGGCCGAGAACTACGCGCGCCGCAGCAAGCGGCCGCGGCTACAGCGGTTCATCGACGAGCTGCTGCTGAAGGCCGACGAGCGCGACGACGCGGAGAAGGCGGCCAAGCGCCTGACCGTGACCCTCATGACGCTGCACGCCTCCAAGGGACTGGAGTTCCCGCGCGTGTTCCTGGTGGGCCTCGAGGAGGGCATCCTCCCGCACCTCAAGGCAGCCCAGGAGGACACGATCGAGGAGGAGCGGCGCCTCGCCTATGTGGGCATCACCCGCGCGCAGCGCGCCCTGCAGATGTCCTTCTGCCTCGAGCGGGCACGGGGCGGCCAGCGCGTCCAGCGCCACCCGAGTCGCTTCGTGCTCGAGCTCCAGCAGCGCCAGCCCCCCGCCGGCTGGCTGGCCGCTGGGCAGGACGCCCCGCCGAAGCCGCGGGGACGGGGTCGTCGACGCCGTCGGCGCTGAGCCCACGCGGCCGCGGGGCAGAGGCGCCTCCGGGGCTGAGGCCGGGCCATGTGCCGTGCTCGAGGGACCCAGCGCGAGCACGAGCGGAAAAAAGGGCGCCGGAGCTCCCCCCCGGGTGCTCCGGCGCATGCCCGTTGGAGCGATCCCCCGGGCTACGAACCTCTAGGCCGCGGGCGGGGCGCCTTCCAGCCTCTCCCCATGCGCTGCGGGCGGCCGGTTCTCCACGGGCCTCCCCTCGTGCCCCTACGCGCCCCCTGCTCCCAGGACTGGGAAACGAAGCCCGGCCGGGAAGGGCTCCCGGTGCGGTCCCTCCGCAGTCCCCAGCCCTCCACAGTCCCCGGCCCTCCTCCGTCCCTTCGCCCGTCAGCGGAGGGAGACCAGCAGCAGGCGCTCTTGCAGCGAGACCACGCGCCCACCCGCGGCCTCGGCCGTCACCAGGACCTGGGCCACCTGCCCCAGAGGCAGTGCGGGCCGCAGCTCGACGACGGTCCGCTCGCTCCCCCCAACGGTGAACAGGGCCACGGGCACGGGCGCATCGTCCGGCCGCTTCGCATCCACGACGAACGCCTGCAGGCTGGTCCCGGCAGGCACCTGCAGGCCCTCCACCGTCAGCACCCCCGAGCCCCGAGACGGGGACCAGAAGAGCTCGCCCACCCCGCCCCCCGCGGCGGGGTCGCCGCCCGGCTCGAGGACCCGATGGACCAGGTCTGGCGCGCCGGCCTGGAGGCCCTCGAGCACCTGCTCGGCGGTGAGGGGGATGCTGGCGAGGACCTGCTGCTCGTAGCGGGAGTACGCCTGGTCCAGCTCGGTCAGGAGCTCCTGCTCGCGGCCCTGCGTCCAGGCTCTCAGCTCCTCGAGCTCGCGCAGCTGCGCTGCACCCAGGGCCGGCTCGCGGCCCTCGGACTCACCAGACGGGACCTCGGGGCCCGAGGGAGTCGTTGCCACCGCATCGCTCGCGGCCTCGGCCGGAGCCGTAGGAGCGGCCGCGGAGGGGGCCGTGGTCCGGCTGACCTCTCGAGCTCCCGGGCCCGGACGCAGCACGACCGCGAGAACGCCGCCCAGGACGAGCCCGGCAAGGAAGGGAACAAGGCGCATGGGGGGATTGTCCCCAAGGCCAGGGCGTCCGGGAGGCGCCGGCCATTCCCAGCGATGGGATCCGGGGCCTCGGGGTCGACCCAATCCGTGACTGCCAGGGCACGGTCACCGATAATCACCCAAGCATCATGCCGATATCCCCTAATCTCGCACTGGGCCTCCTGGCCTCCTTGACCGTCGCCACCTGGGCCCTTGCCTGGATTGTCCACGAGAGCCAGCGCCGCTCCGCCTGGATCCAGGAGGAGCGGGTCCGCATCCAGGGCCGCCTCCTCGCAAGCCCCTCCCAGGGGCGTCGCCGGCGCAGCCGCAGGCGCTCGAGCAGCAGCCGGCGCAGCGCGCGGCGCGAGGCTAAGCCCGTCTCCGGGGGGCACCAGGAAGTGGCCGCCGCCCTGGCGCAGCACGACCTGGACCAGGTGCAGGCTCCGCTCCCCTCCGCCGTCCCGGCATCCACCGCCCCGGCCGAGCGCGAGCCCGCGCGGCGCGCCTCCTGAGACCTGCCGCGGCCGCCCGCGGCGGAAGGGGCCGAGAGCGGCACCCCGCCGCGTCCTTGCGCCCGCCCCACGCTTCACCCGTCCCGCCCACCACGCGGACCCGGGAACACCGACTCCCGCCTCAGCTTCGATCAGGCCCGATGTCGCGGGCCCCCCAAAGACCCACGACCCTCTTCACTGCTTACCTGACTCTCGGCCTCGTCTACTGCCTCGCCCTCTGCGCTGCGGCCGCCGCAGCGGAGAGGCGCTCCTGAGCGCCGGTCCCAGGGCGCTGCCCTGCTCCGGGCGGGGTCACTCCAAGACCAGGTCCAGGGAGGCCTTGCCGCCCGCAGGGACCTGCACCGAGACCCGGCCGGAGGTCCGAACTCCCTGGGTCGCCTCGACGAACACCTCGCCGGCCGGGAGGCCCTCGAGGGTGTAGGCGCCGCCGGGACGGCTGAAGTCCCGGCTGAAGGAGCGCAGGGACACACCTGAGGCCGCCGTGACCTCGATCCGGGCCCGGCCGATCGGCTGCCCGGCCCCATCGCGGCAGGTCCCCTCCACGCCGCCCGCAGGGGGCAGGTCGAGATCGAGGACCAGCGCCTCCTCCCCCAGCACCACGCCCTCGCGCAGCAGGTGCCCGGCACGCTGATCACCTCGCCGGGAATCGGCCACGCGGATCGTGTACGAGCCGGGAGAGACATTGGGGAAGACATAGCCCCCGCCCGCGTCGGTCGCCACACGGCGCACGCCCATGAAGCGGGCGTTGCCGCCCTGGCCGTTGTTGGCGTCGGGGGTCAGGGTCAGGTTCGCCTCCGCCACGAGCTCCCCCCCCGCGCCGCGCACGACGCCCGAGATCGAGAGCGTCGGCAGGTCGAAGTCGAGGGAGTGCGTCGGCCCGGCCGGAACCTCGCGCGTGAACACGCTCTGGCTCTGCCAGTCGCGCCCAACGAGGAAGCGATACTCGCCAGGCTCGTCGATCGTGAGCGAGTAGGCCCCGGAGGCATCGCCCTGGATGGCCGCCACGGGGTCGCCCCCTCCCGCCGGGGTCACCGTGACCGCCGCGTTCCCGACGGGCTCTCCGCCCGAGGTGACGCGCCCGGAGACCTGCACGGCAGTGGCCGACGGCTCCCCGAGGACCACCTGCACGCGCTGCTGGTCCGCGAGGCTCACCTGGACCTTCTTCTGGTTCGCCATGCGCTGCATCCAGCCGCGCCCGCCGAAGTCGTCGCCACCTGCCGGCTGGAGCGTCACCTCATAGTCACCGGGGTCGAGCCCCTTGAAGACGACCTTGCCGTCGGCGTCGGTCTCCTCCATCCGCCAGCCCGAGCCGTTGAGCTGGACGCTGCGGCCGGCGATCGGAGCGGCCGCAGGGTGCACGAGGACCGTGAGCTCCCCACCACGACGCAGGTACACCACCAGGTCGTCGCGCTCCTCGCCCGCGGCCAGGACCACCTCCACCGGAGAGCTCTTGGCCCAGCCGCCTCCGCTGGCGCTCACCTGAGCCACCCCGGGGTTGAGGCGCGGCGCGCTGAACGCGCCCTCCTCACCGGACTGGGTGCGGGCGGTGTTCCCCGCCCCGTGCTCCACGGTGACCCAGACATCCTCGACGGGCTTCCCGTCCGGATCCAGCACCTTGCCCGCGAGCTGGCACTCCCTGGGCAGGACAATCTCCACCGGCTCATCACGCGGCGCGGAGACCTCGACCTCCGCGCCGTCGCCGTAGCCCAGACCGCGGGCCGTCACGACCCACTTGCCCAGGGGCAGGCCCTCGAGCACGAAGGAGCCGTCCTTGGCGCGGAAGCGATCCTTGACGGCCTTGCGCGCCGAGGTCGACAGGATGTCGTTCTCGCTCGGCGTGGCGATGATCTGGAAGGAGCGCACCGGCTCGCCGGTCTCGTCCACCACGCGCCCCGCGAGGGCCGTGCCCTCGGAGAGGTCCATCACGAGGTTCAGCGTGCCGGGGTTCACATCCGCCGCGACCGCGCGCCAGAGCGGAGGCGGATCCAGCAGCCGCTCGCGCAGGCTCGCATCGGCAGGAGGCTCGTAGCCCCGTTCGAAGCTGCTGGCCTGCAGCTGGCACATCCCATCCAGCAGCGCGCTGAACTGGAACCGGCCGTCCTCACCGACCTTGGTCTCCCCCATGATCCGCTCGACATCCCAACCGCCGAAGCCGCCGCGCTGAGAGATCCGAACCAGCGCACCCCGCGCCGGAGAGCCATCCGGCCACTGCACGACGCCGGCCACGAGGTTGCCCCGGTCCAAGCGCACCTGCAGCCCCTCACGCCGCTCGCCGTTGCGCACCTCGCCGAGCTCGTAGCGCCCCTCGAGGTAGCCATCGGCCTCGATGACGAGAACCAGCTCGCCCGCCGGCACGCCCTCCAGGGCGAAAGAGCCGTCGCCCTCCTCGCTCTGCTCGTCCACCTCCTCGTTCATGAAGGGGTTGCGGCGGCTCGCCTGCTCGGTGGTCATGGCGAGGACCCGGGCCTGGGGAACGCGCTCCCCCTCGGCGTTCAGGACCTCACCCGCAATCGTCGCACCCAGGTCGAACGAGACCACGACGAACTGGGTCTCGCCCGCCACGACCTCGATGCCCTTGGTCTCCCCGTTCGCGAACTCCGGGTGCCGCGCCTCGGCGAGGAGCGTCACGCCGGGAGCAAGTCCTCCGACGGCGAAGCGGTTCTCCTCGAGGCGCAGGCCGTCCTTGGGAGGAACCTGGGACCAGCGCCGGTCCGCGCGGACCTCCACCGTCACATCGTCGTAGAACGAAGCATCGCCCAGGGCGACCCGCGGCGGGACGACCTCCACCTCGAGGCGCCCGCCGAGCGACGGCTCGAGCACGACATCGGCGATCTCCTCCTCGGCGGTGGGGTCCACCACAACGGGACGGCTCATGTAGGCGTACTTCGCATCGACCCAGAGGCGGCCCTTGCGGGTGCCATTGGCGAACGCGACCCGGAAGCGGCCCTCGCGGTCCACCGAGCCCATGTACTCCTCGGGCTGGCCGCGCAGGGTGCGGAAGCGACGCCCTCCGGCCACCACGCGGATCTCCTCATCGAGGGGGGTTCCGTCCGGGAAGGTCACCCGGCCCTCGACCCAGTGCGAGTCGCGCGGGACCTTGCCCTGGGCGCGGGCCCGGGCGCGCCCGGGGGCGTCGGGATCCTCGGCCGCGGCGAACTCATCCTCGGCAATGCTACGGACCGCGGCCTCCGGGGAGTCACCGCCGGCCTCCGGTCCGGGCCCGGTGAGCTCGGCCACCTCTCCGCCGCCGGAGGGCGGTCCGGCAGCGGGCCCCTCGAGGCCGCCCCCGAGGGCGCTCGGCTCGGCGGGAGGATCGCCTCCCATGAGGAGCGCCCCCACCGCCCCAAGGACCAGGAGCGGCAGGGCGAGGAGGAGCAGGTTGCGCTGGGGACGAGCCATGGCAGGAGCATCCTACGCAGGACGCCTCCCTTTCTTTCGTGAGCGCTCGCGTGCTGGATGCCCCGCGGACGCACCCGCGGGCTAGCGCTCCTCGCCCCCGGCGTACCCCATCTGCTGCATCCACTCCAGCAGCTCGCCGTCAATGGCCACCTGTGAGCCGCTGCCGAGGGCGCGGAACCCCGCGAGGGCACGGGCCAGGCCTGCCGCCAGCCGCCCCAGCTGCTCCGGGGAGTCCGCCGCGCGGTCCTGGAGCTCGGCCGGATCCTCCGCCGTGTGGAACAGCCGGTCGCGGCCGGGCTCACGCACGAGCTTCCAGCCGCCCTCCCGCCAGGAGGTGAGCGCGGGCCCCCACATGTTCCCCTGGGCGAGCACGGGGCGCGCGGTGAGGGCCTCCCCCGCGAGCCCGGGCACGAGGCTGCGCCCGACGAAGCCGGGGTCCGGCGCAAGGTCGGCAAGCTCGCACAGGGTCGGCGCGAGGTCCACATGACGAACATCCGTAGGAACGACCCCGGGCTCGTACCCCGGGGCGCGGACGAGCAGCGGCACATGGGTCAGCTCGTCGAAGAGCGTGTGCCCGTGCTCGAAGCCGCCGTGGTCGCCGAACTCCTCGCCGTGGTCCCCGGTGATCACGACGACGGTGTCCTCTGCGAGGCCCGCGGCGGCGAGGCCGTCGAGGAGCCGCCCGAGGGCCGCGTCAGTGTACGCCACCTCGCCGTCGTAGAGCGCCTCCGCGCGGGTGAGCGTGCGCTCGTCGATGCGGAGCTGGCCCGCACGAAGGGCCATCATGTGCTGGCGCGTCCCGAACACCCAGGAGCTGTCGTCCCGATCCTCGGGCTCTGCGAACCTGCGACGGAAGGGCTGGGGCGGGTCATAGACCGCGTGGGGATCGAAGTAGTGGACGAACAGGAAGAAGGGCTCCTGTCCCTCCCGCTCGCCCAGCCAGCGCAGGGCCGCGTCCGTGGTGGGCTCCGCGCGGCGCACCTCCGTGTTCGAGTTGAAGTGCACGGCGTCGAGGCTGCCGAACTCCCGGGTCACGCCGAACTCCTCCCCGAGGAACGCGACATTGACGATCGCGTGCGTGGCATACCCGGCAGCGCCGAACACGCCGGGAAGGGTCCGCACCCCGTCCGCGAGACGACGCATGCCCTCGGCGAGGCTCCCCCCGGCCCCGTGCTCCGCCGGATGCCGCCCGCTCAGGAGCGCCGCGCAGGAGGGCAGGGTCCAGGGCGCGTGGGAGTGGCACGCCTCGAAGCGCGTCGCGTCGGCCGCGAAGCGCTGCAGGTACGGCGTCGTGCCCCGCTCCTGGCCCAGCAGACCCACGCGGTCCGCGCGCAGGGTGTCCACGACGATGAACAGCACATTGGGTCGCCTCGCCTCGGAGCAGGCGGCCAGAGTCAGCGCGAGCGCGGCGAGGGCCGAGCGGGGGAAGCGGGGGTTCATCGGTCAGGGATCCGCAGGGGCTGGCGGCGGGCGTAGAGGGCGCGCTGCTCGGCAGCCGCGCGCGCGGCTCCGGGATTGTTGGCTGCGCGCGCTGCAGCCTCGGCGGCCCCAGCGTCGCGCTCGGCGTCATCGAAGCGCCCCACCTCGGCAAGGGCCGCCGCACGCAGGGCAAGGGACATGCCGTCCGCGGCACCGCAGGCGGCAACGAGGGCCTCGCCCAGCTCGAGCGCGGCTGCCCCGTCCCGAGCTTCGGCCTGGGGTGCCGTCGCAAGCCCGAGCAGCAGGGGCTGGCCGAGGGCGAGGTACTGGGGCACCGGCCCCTCCCCCCTCAGGGCGACGGCCAGGAGGCGCGCTGCCCGCGGCCGGTCGGGCGCGGCCGTGCGCCCCTCCGCCAGGAGCCGCGCGAGATTGGCGGCCGCCTTGGGGTGATCCGGGCGGGCGCTGAGCACCTGCTCGAGTCGGGCGGCGCCCTCGCGCCAGCGCTCCTCGGCGAGGTCCACCAGGGCCCGCTCATAGAGCGCCTCGGGCAGGTCCGGCTGGAGGGCAAGGGCCTCATCGAACGCAGCCCGCGCCTCCCCCTGCTGGCCCAGGCGGAACCACGCGCGCCCCTGGTCGAGGCGGTCCTTCACGCCAGGCACGCCGAGGTCCACGGTCACGAGGCGGTCGAGGGCGAAGGGCAGGGCCAGCAGCGGCAGCCCGACGGCCCAGACGCGCCCAGCGCGCGCGCGCTGAGCAAGGACCACGAGACCTGCCCCCGCGGGGATGGCCAGCACCGGGAGGAGCGGCTCGCGGTAGCGGGCCGCCACGAAGAACGGCAGGATCGAGAGCGCCCAGAACAGGACCCAGCATGAGGCCGGGGCGAGCCGCCGCCGGGGCCCGAGCGCGAGGCCGATCCCAGCCAGCGCGAGCAGAGCAGGGAACGAGAGGGGCGCGAACAGACGCGACGCAGAGCGCCGCCGCTCGGCCTCGACCTCCTTGTTGTGCGGGACCTCGCGTGCGCCCAGCAGGAGGCCCGCCTTGAGGGCCGTGCGCGCAAGGACTCCCACGGGCTCGGCAGCCATGCTGGCCAGGGCGCGCCCGCGCAGCACCCGGTCCGCGCCGGCGTGACCGAGGGGCTGCCCCTCCCGGGCCTCGACCCGCGCCACGACCTGGGGCCAGTCGAAGCAGGTGCGGTACTGCAGGTGATCGAGCTCGGGACCGAGGTCGCTGTCGATCACGCCGCGGGCCTCGGGCCGCTGACCGAGGAAGAGGTTGATGCCGAACGCCGTGGTCATGGGCACGGGCTCGCCGGCTGCGGCCAGGTTACGCACCAGGCTGGGCACGGGCGCGAGGAGGAGCCCGGCAAGCAGCGGCAGCGCCGCCCGCGGACCGCTGACGCGCGCCCGCCATGCGGCCACGGCGAGCCCCGGCAAGAGCGCGTTCGGCCGCGTGAGCGTGGCGGCCGCGAACAGCAGCCCTGCGAGGAAGCCGCGGCGCGCGGACGGTGCGGCACCCGAGGGCGTCGTGGCCAGGGTGAGGCCCCCCAGGCTCAGGAGCGTGAGCAGGGCGGGCGCGTGCAGCTCACCCTCGAAGTGGACCGGGAGCCAGGTGAGGCCGAACAGGCCCGCGGCGGCCAGCCCCGCCCAGGACCCCGCAAGGCGTGAGGCCACGAGGCCCACGAGCGCGACCGATGCGAGCCCCAGCAGGTGCTGCACGGCGAGGGCGAAGGCGGTGCTGCCCCCGCTGATGCGGTAGAGCAGGGCGAGGAACCAGGGATAGCCGGGCGGACGGTGCAGGGGCTCGGCCGTCACGGTCTCCACGGGGAAGCCCTCGGGCCAGGACGAGCCGGTGCCCGCCAGCTCGCGCGCGTAGGCGTCGTGCCAGTGTGCATCGACCGCGGGCGAGCGCAGGTCCGGATCCTCGAGGCGCTCGCCCCAGCGCACCGCGCGGGGCAGCAGCGCCAGCAGGAGCACGAGGACCCACGCCCAGTGCGGCGGAGCGCAGGGCGCCCCCTCCGCCTCGAAGGCGGAGCCAGCTCCCGCGGCCGCGTCGCGCTCGGCGCCCGTGCGCTCAGTGCCCATGCTCCTCCTCATCGGCAGGCGGGGGCTCGGCGCCCCCGCTCCCTGGCGCGTCTTCGCCGCGCGACTCACGCCAAGCGCCGAAGGCATGCTCGAGCTCGATGCGCAGCCGATCGCCGCGGTGCGAGGGCACGGCGCGGGACGCGCGCAGCCCATCCGCGTCGAGGTCGAGGACCGCGAGCGGCGTCTCCATCCGCACGGAGAGGAGCGCCCCGGACTCCGGCACGACCAGCTCGAGCAGCAGCCCCTCGCTGCTCGGGGCGCCGCGCTCCATGCCGAACAGCCGCAGGCCCCGGAGCGCGGCGGCCTCGAGGCGCACGCCCTCGAGCCAGGCCTCATCGACGCCTTCGAGGGTCAGCCTCCCCCAGGGTCCT
>JADHNZ010000036.1 GCA_016779225.1 Planctomycetota bacterium | reverse complement strand
TCACCCTGACCGCGGACATCGACAAGAGCCTGGGCAATGCCCGCGAGGTCGTCGACGACCTGCTCGCGCGCTTCGCCGACCTGGAGCAGACCCACGCAGGCACGACCCTCGAGCCCCTCGGCGACCACGAGGAGACCGCGCGCAGCCTGGAGGGCCTCGGCAAGGCGGGGCTCCTGGCCCTGGGCCTGATCTTCGCGGTCCTCGGGACCCTCTTCCGGTCCTATCTGCAGCCCCTGGTGATCATGTCGATCGTGCCCTTCGCGCTGCTGGGCGTGGTGCTCGGGCACCTCGTCATGGGCCGCGACATGACCCTCCTGTCGCTGATCGGGCTCTTGGCCCTCTGCGGCGTGGTGGTGAACGACTCCCTCATCCTGGTGGACTTCGTGAACCAGGCCCGGGCCCAGGGCATGGAGCGCCTGCGGTCCGTGGTCGAGGCCTCGCGCCTGCGCTTCCGCCCCATCCTCCTGACCTCCATCACCACGATGGCGGGCCTCACCCCCCTGACCTTCTTCGCCTCGGGCCAGGCGCGCTTCCTGCAGCCCATGGCGATCAGCGTGTTCTTCGGCCTCGCGGTCGCCACGATCCTGGTCCTGGTGGTGGTGCCCTGCATCCAGGCCTGTCTCGACGACCTGCTCCTCGGTCGCGCGGAGCGCGACTCCGCTGCCGACCTCGCTCCGTCTTCCTCAGCCTCCCCCGACCCCGCATGAACCTCACCGTCCAGACCCTGACGACCGCCGCGGAGGTCGCGGCTCTCGAGCCTCTCGCCCAGGAGCTTGTGGCCTCGGCGCTGGCCGAGGAGCGCGACGACGGTGCGCCGGAGGGCGCCGGCCGCGGCGTGCTCGAGCGCGCGCTCGCCTCCCCCTGCGGCCTGGTCCTGCGCGCCGTCGGGGAGGACGGGAGTGACGCCGGGCTGCTGGTCTGCGGGCCCCTCCTGGATCCCCTTGCCGGGGACGAGCGTCCGATGATCCAGCTCCTCTGGACCGCGCCCGCCTACCGCCGCCGCGGGCTGGCCCGTGGGCTCGTGGAGCAGGCCTCCAAGGCGCTACGGGCGCGCGGGCACCGCACCCTCGCGGCGCGGGTGGGGCACAACGATGACGCCCTGATCTCGATGGGGGAGCGCTGGGGATTCGTGCGCTCCTACGAGCTGCTGGCGCGCGACGAGTAGGGCGCGCCGCGCATCAGTCGGGGCGCCGCCGCAGGACGAGCAGGACATCGAAGCCCTCCTCGAGCGTGATCTCGACCTCGGGGTCGTAGCGGAAGTCGTGCACGGCCACGAGCTCGAGCCGCGGCTCGCGCCGCAGGAGGCGGCGCACCTGGCGGGCGTCCCAGGTGCGGAACCACCAGTGGGTCTCCTGCTCGTGGACGCGGCCGGCCTCGGTGATCCTCATCCGGCTGCGCATGCGCTCGCGCCGGCGCCCGGGGTCCGCGGGCCAGGCCTGGATGTTGCACACGACCCGCGTGTCGCCCTCGTCCACGACCCAGCGCTCGCGGTCGAAGCGCAGGTTGTCGTAGTCGGTCAGGTGGAACCCAAGGCAGTAGAGGCCGCCCGGGACCAGCAGGTCCGCGACGCGCTCGAGGTGGCGCGTGGCGGCCCGCTCGGAGAGCAGGTACTTGAAGGTGCTGACCAGGCAGTGGGCCAGGTCGAAGCGCCCGGCCAGCTCGAGCTCCGCCATGTCGCCGTGGACGAGGCGCGCGCTGAGGCCCTCCTCGCGCAGGCGCGCGCGGGCATAGTCCAGCATGGGGCGGGACAGGTCGTTGCCCGTGACGCGCCAGCCGCGCCGCGCCAGCTCGACCACCAGCCGGCCGGAGCCGCACGCGGGCTCGAGAGCGCGCCGACCGCGCGAGCGCCCGTGGCGCTCGACCATGGCCTCGAGGAAGTGCCCCTCGAGGGGCGTGTCCTCGTCGAACACCAGGTCGTAGTACCGCGGCGTGTCGTACCAGTCGATCTCGGGGCGCTCGGGCATGGCGGCTAGACGGGGCACCAGGCGCGGCGGGCCGGGACGCTGACGATGCGGTCCTCCTCGGGGAGGTAGGCCGACAGCCTCCCTCCGTACACGCAGCCGCTGTCGAGCCCCTTGAGGCCCGGACGATCGAGGAGCCCCTGCCGGGCCCAGTGTCCGAACACGACCGTACGCGGCGCGGCCTCGCGGGCCTGCCTGCGCTCCCAGTGGGTCCACCAGGGGGCGAACGGGGCGCAGGGCGGCGGGTCGTCCCGCTCCGGCCGGCGGCCCTCGGCATCGCAGTGCCGCACGAGGACCGCGAACTCGACCCTCGGGTCCCCTGACAGGGGGTCGACTCCCCGGAGCGCTGCCTCCGGGTCGTCCCAGAGGGGGTGCAGGCCCGCGTGGACGCAGAGAAGGTCGTCGAACGCGCGCACCAGCGGCCGCTCGAGGAGCCAGGCGAGGAGTTCCTCGCGGTCCTCCGCCTCGAGCACGGCCTCCATGCGCTCGCGCGGTCCCGCCCGGCGCTCGCCGCGGGCGGTGCGCACCAGGTGCATGTCGTGGTTGCCCAGCACCCCGCCGGCGTCGAGCTCACGCAGGAGGCGCAGGGTCCCCAGGGAGTCGGGCCCGCGGTTCACCAGGTCGCCGACCGGGTGCAGCTCGTCGCTGGCCGCGTCATAGCGCAGGAGCTCCAGCAGGTCCTCGAGCTCCTCGCGGCAGCCCTGCAGGTCCCCGACGAAGATGCGGCGCTTGCCCATGGGGAAGGACCCTACCAGCCGCGCGGGCGCGGAGCCCGCGTGAACTCCGGGGCCTCGGTCGCTTGCCCCGCCCGGCTCCCTGGTCGAAGATGCGAGCGTGAGCGAGCCCGTCTACGCCGGTCCCCCGGTCCCCCGCGTGCGCCCGTGGGGGCTGCTGATTCTGTTCGCCATCGTGGCGGTCGGGATGGGGATCCCCGCCTTCACCATCTGGCAGAAGGAGCTTGCGGTCCAGAATCGCGACCGCATCCGGGCCGAGGCCCCGACGACCGCCGAGGGCCGGGTGCAGCTCTACATGCAGCTGGCTGCCCCTGGGGTCTACGAGGCCCTCACGAAGAGCCGCTTCAGCGCCGCGCGCCCGTGGATCGTCACCCACATGGTTGCACCGGCCTCTGAGGGGGAGGCCCCCGCGATCTTCGGGGTCGACATCACCGAGCTGCCGCGCTCCTGCGTCTATCAGGACGGCCTCGAGGTCGTGATCCAGATGCCCGCGCCCTCCCTCCTGGCCAGGGATGTGCTCGTGGGGGACAACGCCCTGGGGGTCCCGGTGTTCCCGGCCGGCGAGACTCCGCCCGCCGAGGACCTGCTCGACTCGCGCCTGCGCTTCGCCCTGAAGCGGATGATGCAGTCGCTCCCCGAGGACATCGAGGGAGCCTCCTACACCTTCCGCTTCACCGGCTGGCCCGCGGCCGAGCCTGCTGAGCCGGCCGCGGAGGCCGCTGCTGGGGCCAAAGAGGGCTCCTGAGGGCCCTGGCCGGCAGCGATCCCCCCGAGATCCGGGCGTCCTGGACCCTCCGGCGCTTGCTGGGGGCCCCCTCCGTCCGTATCTTCTTCCGCTCGATCGCCCGCCCGGGGCGATCCCCGACCCCCAACGCACCTCCGATGGCGAAGTCCCAGATCAAGGCCGGCGGCCCGACCCGTGGCCGCAAGCGCGTCCGCAAGATCGGCATGGGTTCCGGCAAGTTCCACACCGCGAAGCAGAAGGCCCGCAAGGGCTGAGCTGTTCGCGGCCCCCTCAGGGGGGCCTGCCGGCCTCGAGCGTCCCAAGACCAGCGCGCCGCGCGCCCCGAGACCGGGGCACGCGGCTCTTCGTCTACCTGGGGCCAGAGACCGCTCGGAGCGGCACCCTCGTGCGGCGCGGCCTCGAGGACAGGGCACGCTGCTCCGGGAACTGGCCCGGGCCGCCTGGGTCTCCTAGGCTCTGGCGCCTCGACCGACCGAGCCCGCCGTGCTCGCCATGGGCGGGGCTCCCACCACGATGACTTCGCCGCTCCTCCCCGGCCTCGCTGCCGGCCTCTTCGCAGCGTGCTCCTGGGCGGTGGCCTCGCAGCTCTTCGCGCGCCTGTTCGCGCGGGCGGATGCGCCTAGCGCCGCCGCGGCGAACCTCTTCAAGAACCTCCTCGCCGGGCTGCTCTTCCTGGGGCTGGGCTGGGCGTTCGCAGATGGAGGCCTCGGGGACGAGGATCCCTGGCAGCTCGCCTTCAGCGGCCTGCTCGGCTTCGCGGTGGGGGACGCCCTCTACTTCGCCGCCCTGCCACGCTGCGGCGTGCAGACGGCGGCGGTGATCGCCCTGGCCAATGTTCCTCTCTCGGTCGCGGGCGCGAGCCTGTTCATGGGCGAGCGCGTGGGGCTCGGGACCCTGGGGGGCGGCGTGCTGGTCTTGGCGGGCGTGCTGCTCGTGCTGCTCGGGGCTCCGGCCCAGACCGACGGGCAGGATCCAGCTGTCCGTCGTCGGGGAGTCCTGCTCGCGCTGGGGAATGTGCTCGCCATCACCACGGCGATCCTCACGGGCAGCGACGGCATGGGGGAGGCGGGCGTCTACTCCGCGGCTGCCACGCGGCTCCTGGGAGGCGTGGCCGGAGCCTTCGCGGTGGCCCTCCTGCTCGGCCTCCCTCGCGGCCGCGCCAGTCAGGAGCTCGACGAGCTCACCCGTCCCCTGCGCACCACGCGCGGCCTGCTCCCGCTGCTCGTAGCCTCGGTCACGGGCTCGGTCCTGGGTCTGATCCCCTATCACTTCGCTCTCCAGGAGCTCCCCGCCGGAATCGCTGCCCTCGTGTTCTCCACGACGCCGCTGTTCACCCTTCCGCTCGGGCGCCTCGGCGGAAGCAGCTCCCGGACCACTCCCCGCCAGGTGCTCGGCACCGTCCTGGGCTTCGCAGGCGTCGCGGTGGTCTTGGCCTCTGCGGACGGTCCCGGTGCGGAGTCCGAGGCCGGGAGCGGCACCCTCACGGTCGTGTCCCGCGCCGAGGGTCCCGAGGGAGCCTGGCCCCGCATCGCCGAGGGGCCGACCGTCCTCGCCACCCGCGGCGGGGACGGGCTCTTCGCCCTGGACCTGCACACCCTCGCCGTCGACGGCGACGCCCTCGCGTTCGGCGCGCGCGAGACCGCGGTGGAGGGGGAGGACTGGTTCGTGAACTGGGCGGACACGCCGGCCCTGGCCTCCGACGGCAGCAGCGTCACCTGGCTGCAGAAGGTGGCGGCCGACACCTACGACTATCACGTGGTCTGGGCGCGTCGGGGCGCGGAGGGCGCCTTCGAGGAGCAGGGCTCACTGCACGACGACGGGGGGGCCGGTGAGCACGGGTTCTGCTCGTGGCTCTCCCTGGGCGACGGGCGCCAGCTCGCGCTCTGGCTCGACGGGCAGGCGACCCGCGAGGGGGGCCCCATGCAGGTGCGCTCGCGCCTCATCCAGGCCGACGGCACGCCGGGCCCCGAGGCGCTCGTGGACCCGCGTGCCTGCGACTGCTGCCCCACGACCCTCGCCCTGCTCGGTGACGGCAGCGTCCTCGCCGCCTGGCGCGATCGCGGGGAGGACGAGGTGCGCGACATCGCCCTCGCGCGCTGGACGGAGGCGGAGGGCTGGACCGCGCCCTTCTCCGTGCACGAGGACGGGTGGCGCATCCCCGGCTGCCCGGTCAACGGGCCGGTGCTGGCCGCGCGCGGAAGCCGCGTCGCTCTGGCCTGGTACACCCAGGGCGCCGACGAGGCGCCGCGCATCTGGTGCGTCCAGAGCGAGGACGGAGGAGAGACCTTCGGCGAGCCCGTGCGCGTGGACGGCGGCGCGGCCCTGGGACAGCTCGACCTGGCCTGGTCCGCGGAGGGAGCGCTGCTGGCCTCCTGGCACGAAGGGGCTGGGGCCGCGGGCGCGGCCTCCTGGCAGGCGCGCGTCCTGCATCCGGAGGTGGGCCAGGCGCTCCAGGTCGCTCCGACGACTGGCGGGAGGGGCGACGGGCGCGCGCGCCTCCTGGGCCTCGAGGACTCCTGGCTCCTCGTCTGGAGCACCGCCGAGACCCCGCGGACCCTTGCCGCGGCCCGACTCGCGCAGCGCTGAGCCGACAGGGCGCGCGCGAGGCGCGCTCAGCTCTCCTCGCGCCGCGGTCCCAGGAAGGGCAGGGCGGCGAGGGCCGCCAGGCCGACCCACCTCAGGAGCACCGCGTTGTCGGCCAGCAACTCGGGTAGGCGCTCCGTCCCGGACAGCACGGCCCAGGCGTTGTAGGCCGCGTGGAGAACCACCGCGGGCCAGACCGAGCGCGTGCGCCAGGCGACCACGCCCAGCACGCAGCCGAGGGCGAAGGTGGGCGGCAGGCGATGCAGGGAGAGGTGGGCCAGGGCGAAGAGCCCCGCGCTCGTGAGGATGGCCCGGGCAGGGCGGCCGTCCCGGAGCAGGGCGCCCAGCACGGTGCCGCGGAAGAGGAGCTCCTCCACGACGGCGGGGCTCAGGGCGAACACCGCCACGAGGGTCAGGGTGCTGCCGCCCTCGACCAGGTCCACCAGCGCGCTCGGAGCCGCGGCCGAGGAGGGGAGGGGCAGCCACCTCAGCAGGTGCGCGACGAGCTGCTCCACCGCCCAGGCCAGGGGCGGGGCCGCCAGGGCCGCGGCCACCAGGGCGGAGGGCCGGCAGCCGCCGAACAGACGCGCGGAGGGCGTCGCGGGTCCCAGGGCTCGACCGATGCGCAGGTGCCCGATCAGGGCCAGGGGCAGGAGGACGAGCCAGAGGGTGCCCAGGAGGCCGCCGAGCGGCGCCTGGGCCTGGAGGCGCGTGCCGACGGCGAGCATGAGGAGGACCGCAAGGCCGCCCACCACGTGGCCGGCGCGCGTGCCGAGGCGGCGCTGGGCGGCCTCTGCGCGGACGGCTCCTCCGGCCAGGGCGCGCTCGGCGTCGAGCAGCACGGCGAGGCGCCGCAGCAGCACGGCGCTCAGCGCGAGGTGGGAGACCATCATCGCCAGGGTGGGGCCCGGGGTCAGCGCCCCGCGCAGGGCGTCCCGGAGGGAGAGGGCGGCGCCCGCGAGCGGGACGAGGCCAAGGCCGATGGAGTGCTCGAGGTCGGGGACCAGGACGACGGTCGTGGGCACCACCAGGCAGAGGGTGAGGGGGAAGAGCAGCTGCTGCCCCTGGCGGAAGGAGCGTGCCCGACCGCACGCCAGGCACAGGACCGCGGTCAGCAGGACGACCGTCGGCAGGAACACCGCCGTGGACAGGAGCCGGCCCGCGCCGAGCGCGCCCCCGGGCAGGTCCGCGCTGCCCATCGCCGCGGCGAGGGCCAGCCCTGCGAGGTTCGAGAGCAGCGCTGCTCCTGTCGCTGCCAGGACGCACAGGAACTTGCCGCGTACCAGGTGTCCGCGGTCTGCGGGCGTGGTCAGCAGCGTCTCGAGGGTGCCCGCCTCGCGCTCGCCCGCGAACACGGTCAGGGCGCCGTAGGAGCCGCCGCTCACGAGTAGGAACACGAGCAGGATCGGGAGGAACTGCCCCAGCTCGCGCCCGCCCTGGTCCTCGGCGCTGGCGATGTTGCGGGCCTCGACCGCCAGGGGGGCCGCTGGATCCACAGCAAGTAGCTCCAGGCGCTGCGCCTCGCCCTCCCGGCGGCTCCACTCGCGCAGCCGCGCGCGGCCCCGGCTCGACGCCTCGCGGGACAGCGGATCCTTGCGCCGCGCGAACACGCGCGCCATCAGAGGGCCCTCGGTCCCCTCGGGCTCCGTGGCCAGCACGACCGCCGTGCGCCCGCCGTTCGTGAGCTCCTCGAAGTGGGTGCGCAGGCGCGCGCGGTGGGCGCTGGGCAGGCTGTCCTGCACCTCGAGCAGGCCGGCCGCCGAGCAGGGAGTGAGGGTCGTGTGGGGGCCCGCGAGGGCCTCCTCGAGCGCGGCCCGGGTCTCCGCGCCGACGCCCTCGAGATCCACGAACAGCTCGAGGTCCCGCCCGCCCATGCTCTCCTCGGCGGCCTCCTCCATGCGCCGCGTCCCGCCCAGCAGCAGCGGGTACAGGAGCACGGGCAGCACGACCGCCGCGAAGAGCGCGCGGCGGTCCCGCAGGAGCTGGCGCAGCTCGGCGCGGAGGACGACCCCCGTCAGGCCACCGGCGGGGCGGCTCACGCGGTCTGGCCCTCCACCTCCGCGACCAGCGCGCGGTACACATCCTCGAGCCAGGTGGCTCCGGTGCGTGCGCGCAGCTCCTCCTGGGTGCCCACCGCGAGCACGCGTCCCGCATGGACGATGGCGATGCGGTCGCACAGGCGCTCGGCCTCGCTCAGCACATGGGTGCTGAAGAGCACCGCGCGGCCCTCCTCGCGGCGCTGCTCGATGAAGCGGATCATGTCGCTGGCCGCCAGGATGTCGAGGCCAGTGGTCGGCTCGTCCAGGATGAGGACCTCGGGGTCGTGGAGCGTGGCGCGCGCGATGGAGACGCGCTGCTTCTGTCCGGTGCTCAAGGCCTCACAGCGCCCGCTGGCGAAGGCGTGGAGGTCGAAGGCGTCCACCACCCGCTCCACCTGGCGCTCGAGCTCGGGGCCCTCGAGCCCGTGCAGCCGACCGAAGTACTCGAGGGTCTCACGGGCCGTCAGGCGCGGGTAGAGGCCGGTGGTCCCCGACAGGAAGCCGAGCCTCCGGCGCACCTCGAGGGGCTCCTCGACCACATCGAACCCGGCCACCCGGGCGCGTCCGGCCGTCGGCGCCAGGATGGTGGCGAGCATGCGCAGGGTGGTGGTCTTGCCCGCACCGTTCGGGCCGAGCAGCCCCATGATCTCCCCGCCGCGGCAGATGAGGTCCAGGCCCTGGACGGCGTTCACCTCCCCGCGCTCGGGGTCGTGGAAGGTCTTGATCAGGCCCTCGGCCTGGATCGCATCGGGGGCGGTGCTCATCGGGAGATCGCGCGGGAGGAGCGGAACATGCGCAGGGCGCGGCCGAAGCCGATCGTGTCGCTCGCCGTGGCGAAGCCCTCGCGCGACATCATGCGGACGGAGAACGAGAGGGCGGCGGCGGCGTAGACGAGCAGGCCGACGATCGTGAGCGCGTACTCGAGCAGCAGGACCTGGCCGAGGATCAGCGACTTCACCGCGAGGGTGACGCCGAGCACGGGGACGAGGGCCAGCAGGGGTGTGAGCTCCACGCCCGGGAGGATCGCCGCCATGGCGGGCAGGACGAAGACCAGCTGGAGGGGGCCCAGGCTCGCCTGGGCCTCGCGGAAGTTGCGAGCGAGCCCCGCGAAGGCGGTCAGCAGGGCGGCGCAGAAGAGGGCGAACAGGGCCACCATGGGGGCGGCGGCGAGCAGGGCCACCGTGGGGAAGGCCACCAGGAGGCGGCCTCCCGGGTCGATCTGGCGCAGGAGCCCCTCCGCGCTGAGGGCGATGGCCACGAGGTTCGCGAGGGTGGCGAGGATCGCCAGGCTCGCGACGGCCAGCACCTTGCCCTCCAGGACCCAGCGGCGCGGGACGGGCAGGAGGCGCGTGGTCTCGAGGGTGCTGCGCTCGCGCTCGCCGGCCGAGAGGTCGATGGCTGGGAAGAAGGCACCCAGGAAGCACCAGGTGGCGAGGAGGAGCGGGAGGATGGTCGCCAGGGCCAGGGCGCCCTTGTCCGCGGCGTCGCCCAGATCGACGGTTTCGAGCTCGAGCCGGTCGAGCACGCGCGGATCGTGACCGGCCGCCTCGAGAGCCTCGGCCCGCACGCGCACGCGCAGGTCCTCCAGGCGGTCCCGCACCCGGCGCTCCGCCAGCTCGCCGTGGGGGGAGGCGCCGTCGAAGAGCAGCAGGATCCCCTCGGCTCCGAAGCCCAGGGCCGCGTCGAGCCCAAGCCCCGCATCCTCGAGGGCCGCCCGCAGGTCCGCCTCCTGGGCGGTTCCTGCCAGGGGCTCGAGCCGCACGGGATCCACGCCTGCCGAGGCGTCCGGACGCGCCTCCGGTTCGGCTCCCACGGGCCCGCCGCCAAGGGCCTCCAGCGCGCCCTCCGGGGCTGCTCCGGCGAACCCCACCACGACCTCCTGGGACTCGCGGTAGCCCTGGACCACGAGCGCTCCCTGGACCATCACCCAGAACAGGAGCGGATACATGCAGAGCGGCAGGACCAGGGTGGTCAGCGCCGTCTGGCGGTCGCGCAGGGCCTCCCGCAGCTCCTTGCGGGCGACCGTCCACACCACCGAACCTCGCGAGTCCGCTCTCATCGGGGCCATGCTAGGGACCGGCCCGCACGCGTTCGTCCCTCGGACGGCGAATCCGCCCGAGGTCTCGCTCTTGGGGCTCAGGCCGGCGAGGTCGGGCCCTGCTGCCAGGAGCCGAAGTGGTCGCCGCCCTCCTCGGTCACCATCACGATGTCCTCGAGGCGCAGGCCCCACTGGCCCGGCAGGTACACGCCGGGCTCGTCGCTGAAGGTCATGCCGGGCTCGAGCACGGCCTCGCTGCCGCCGTCGAGGTAGGGCGACTGGTGCACCTCGGTGCCGATGCCGTGGCCCACGCGGTGGGTGAAGCAGCGGTAGCCCGGGCCGTACCCCGCCTCCGTCAGCACGGCGCGCGCCGCCTCGTCCACGCCCCTGCAGGGCGCCCCGGGACGCAGGGCCGCGAAGGCGGCCTGCTGGGCGGCCTGCACCGCGTCCCACGCGCGCGCGAACTCCTCGGTGGGCTCACCCGCGTGCACCCAGGTGCGCGTGTTGTCGCTCTGGTAGCCGTGCAGGGCTCCGCCCGTGTCGATCAGCACGACCGCGCCAGGCTGCACCTCGGTCGGCTCGTCGCTGCCGTGCGGATACGCGGCGGCCGGGCCGATCAGGGTGAGGTTCCAGATGCCCTTCAGACCCATGCGGTGCTGGGCCCAGGTGACCATCTCGGCCAGCTCGACCCCCGTGGTCCCATTCTCGACGCGCTCCGAGACCAGGCGGATCGCGCGCTGGGTCAGCTCGTTCGCGCGCCGCAGGAGGGCGACCTCGTGGGCGTCCTTGGGGGCGCGCAGGTCCTGCACCAGGCGGTCCGCCGCGAGGATCTGGTCCCCGCTGACGAACTCGTGCATCGGAGCCACGAAGCGGTGCCGCACATCGGGCTCGATCCACAGGCGATCCGAGCCGTGGGCGCGCAGCCGCGCGGCCAGGGGAGCAAAGGGATGCTCGTGCTCGTCCCACCCGTGCACCGCGGCGTCGGCGCCTGCGCGCTGGACCTCCTTGGTGATCCGGCTGACCTCGAAGGTGGGCACCAGCCAGTCGCAGGCGCCGTCGGCGTGCAGGACCAGGGCCACCAGGCGCTCGGACTTGTAGGTGCTGACCCCGGCCAGGTACTCGAGGGTGGGCCCCGGCTCCACCAGCAGGCTGCCGCCGCCCTGCTCCGCGAGCCAGGCGCACGCGCGGGCCCGGCGCGCCGCGCGCTCCTCCGGCTGGATGGGCTCCACCGAGCCGCGCTCGTCCACGCAGTCGGCGAAGAGGTCGTCCAGGGCGGCGCGGCGCGCCGGGGCGATGGAGTCGGGGGAGACGGGTGCGGCCATGGGGGGATCGTGGTGGACGGGCGGCGCGCTCGCAAGGCCGCGGGCCGGGATCGCGCCGGGGCAGGGCGCGGGTCGGCCAAGGCCACCTGGCGCTCCGGGAGCCTGTCCGAGGGGCTCTTACGCTGGCCTCACGAGGGGCCCCTTGCCCGGTCCGCAGGGCGCCGCAGTGCGTCTCAAGACCGCGCCTCCGAGGGGACGAAGGGTCCTGCATGGAGGGACCCTCTTCCGACCGGCACCCCATGGCCCTTGGCCATGTGAAGGAGTCGGGCGTGGAAGGGAGCTCCTCGCGCGCGGCCCTGCTCGCCCCGCTGGATCCGGTTCCGGCGCCCGCCCGGCAGCGGCTCGCGCGCTTCACCCCGCCCCCGGCCCCGCCCCGATCGCTCGGCCGCTGGCTCACGCACGGCCTCGCGGTGCTCGCGATCCTCTGGAGCCTTGGGTTCCATGTGAGCGAGGTGCGCGGGAGCTCCATGTCTCCCTCGATCTTCGACGCTGACCGCATCATGGTGGATGAGGTCAGCCACCGGCTCTGGCCCGTGCCGCACGGCGCGGTCGTCGTGCACCGCTTCCCGGGTGATCCGAGCCTGCGCTATGTGAAGCGCGTCATCGGCCTGCCGGGCGACGAGGTGGACCTGCGCGACGGGCGCGTGTGGCGCAACGGCGAGCTGCTCGAGGAGGCCTATGTGGCCGCCCTCGGCGTGGACCCGCACGCGCGCGTGCACACGGTGGTGCAGCCCGGGCACCTGTTCGTGCTGGGCGACAACCGGCCGCGCTCCTCGGACTCCCGGGACTTCGGCCAGGTGCCGGAGGAGCTCCTGGTGGGGACCGTGCGTGCCACTCTGTGGCCCCTGGAGCGCGCGGGCTGGGCCCCCTGAGAGGCCTCTCCTCGGCCCTCGGATGATTCCGGGCGAGGCCCCGCCGCGGGCGGGGTAGGCTCGCGGCATGCAGTCGCGCGTTGTCCTCGTCACCGGAGCCGCCCGTGGAATCGGGCGCGAGGTCGCGGAGCGTCTGCGCGAGGACGGCTGGAGCGTGCACGCCGTGCACCGCTCGCCCGAGCGGCGAGCCGAGCTCGAGGACCGCTTCGGCGCGGAGCGCGTGCACCGCGCGGACCTGACTCGCGGCGAGGACTGCGCCGCGGTCGTGCGCGACCTGCTCTTCGCCGAGAGCCGCCTCGACGCGGTCGTGCACGCCGTGGGGGAGTTCCACCAGGCCGCACCCTCGGCCTCGACCCTCGAGGAGTGCCGCTGGATGCTCGAGAGCAACTACCTCTCGGCCGTGGCCCTGCTCGCCGCGGCGCGCCCTGCCCTGCGCGAGTCCAGGGGTGCGGGCGTCTTGTTCGGCACGGCGGGCCTCGCGGGCATGCGCGCCCGCACGACGACCGCCGCCTACTCGGCCGCCAAGAGCGCGCTGCGCGTGTGGATGCGCTCAGTGGCGCAGGAGGAGGCGGCCCACGGAGTGCGCATCAACATGGTCTCGCCCGGCGTGATTCCGCACCCCCACGCGGCCGCGGAGACCCTCGACCCCGAGTCCCACGCGCGCATTCCCGCAGGGCGCCCGGGCCGGCCGGACGAGGTCGCCGGCGCCGTCGCGTGGCTGCTCTCGCTCGAGGCCGCCCATGTGGTGGGCCAGGACCTCGAGGTCGCCGGCGGCTGGCTCCTGTGAGCGCGGCCGCCAGGGGGCGCGCCCGCACCAGGCGGTTCTGACGGCTCTGCCTTTGGCCCTGGTCCGTGCTGTCGGCGAGACTGGGGCCATGAGCGCCGTCCGCACCGTCACCGACCTCGATCCCAGCACCGGAGCCCTGATCGCGGAGGTGCCGTGCGCCACGGCCGAGGAGGTCCGTGCCGCCGTCGCGCGCGCTCGGGCGGCCGCCCCCGCCTGGGCCGCCCTCCCGGTCGAGGAGCGCAGCGCCTGCCTGCAGCGGGTCTCCGCACGCCTCCTCGAGGCCGCGCCCGAGCTCGGCGCCCTGGCCTCGCGGGAGATGGGCAAGCCCCTGGCCAACGCCGTCGGCGAGGTGGAGGGCTACGCGCGCTTCATGCTCGAGGAGCTGGAGGAGGTGGCCGAGGCCGTCGCCCCGACGCCCTTCGAGTCCGAGGCGGCCGAGGTCGTCCTGCACCGGGAGCCCCTCGGCGTCGTCGCGGCGATCACCCCCTGGAACTTTCCCGTGGGCATGCCCCTGCAGATCCTAGTGCCGGCCCTGGCCACCGGGAACGCCGTGGTGTTCAAGCCCAGCGAGCATGTGCCGCTCACGGGCCGGCGCCTCGCGGAGCTGCTCCAGGCCGAGCTGCCCGCGGGCGTCCTCGAATTGGTCGAGGGAGACGGCCTCACGGGCGCCGACCTCGTTGCCGCCGACATCGACATGGTCGGCTTCGTGGGCAGCCGCGCGACCGGAGAGACGATCATGCGCAGCGCGGCCTCGGGCCTGAAGCGCCTCGTGCTCGAGCTGGGCGGCAAGGACCCCATGCTGGTCTTCGCCGATGCGGACCTGCCGGCCGCCGCTCGCGCGGCGGTGCAGCACTCCCTGCGCAACACCGGGCAGGTGTGCTGCAGCGTGGAGCGCGTGCTGGTCGAGGCCAGCGCGCGCGAGGCGTTCGAGCGCCTCGTGCTGGAGGAGGCCGCCAGCTGGACCTTCGGGGATCCCGCGGCCGAGGGGACCCGCATGGGGCCGCTGGTGTCCCACGCCCAGCGCGAGCGCGTGATCGCCCAGGTCGAGGATGCGCGGGCGCGCGGGGCTCGCATCCTCCTTGGGGGCGAGGTCCCGGACGGGGCCGGAGCGTTCTATCCGGCGACGGTCGTGGCGGACGCGCCGGAGGACGCCCAGGTCGTGCGGGAGGAGACCTTCGGTCCCCTGGTGTGCCTTGAGGGCTTCGCCAGCGAGGAGGAGGGCGTGCGGCGGGCGAACGACACTCCCTACGGCTTGGGCGCCAATGTCTGGACCGGGGACAGCGCGCGGGCCGCGCGCGTGGCCCGCGCCCTGCGCGCCGGCCAGGTGGGCGTCAACCGCTACCTCGGGGGCGCCAAGGGCACCCCCTGGGTGGGGGCACGACAGTCCGGCTTCGGCTTCCTCGGCGGCATCGAGGGACACCGCCAGTTCACGGTGCCCAAGACCATTGCCACGGCCCGCCCCGCGTCCTGAACGGCCGGTCGGACCTGCGTCTCGATCGGAGTCTCCCGGTGGTCCTCCTGGCTCCAGTGGTCTAGAGTCCAGGCATGCAGCGTGCGCTCCAGACGACCGGTCCGTGGACCTGGTGTTGGTGGCCCCGGCCCGCGAGGACGCGGATCGGGTTGGCGCCCTGACGCACGACCTGCTCCGACTCCACTCGCGGGCCTCCAGCACCCTGGAGGCCCGCGTTCTTTTGCCTATGCTCCCCCCGGCCCCCAGGGCCGCCCTCCCGTGACCAGCCCGCTCAGCCGCTCGACCGAGGCCCAAGCCGACCAGCACCGCCTGGCCTGGTGGGTGCTCCCGGCCGACCTCTTCACTCCCGTTCAGGCCTTCCGCGCCCTGCGCGCCAGCGGCCACGAGGGCACCCTGCTCGAGTCGGTCGAGGGGGTCATGCGCCTCGCGCGCTACTCCTTCGTTGCGGTCGACCCGCGCGCGCATCTGGAGGTGCGCGAGGGCCGCGTGGAGCTCACCCGGGACGGCGAGACCCAGGTCACCGAGGGGACCGCCCGCGAGGCCCTGCGCCAGGCGCTCCGGGACGAGGCCGTTCCCCAGGCTCCTCCGGGCCTGCCTCCCCTGGTCGGCGGATGGATCGGCTTCATGGGGCACGAGTGGATCTGCGAGCTGGAGCCGCGCGTCCCGCGCCCGGCGGTGGATGCCTTCGAGGCCCCCGACGCCTGCTTCGACCTGTATCGCGATGTGGTCGCCTTCGACCACGCCACCCAGCGCCTCTACCTCATCACCTCGTGTGCGGAGGGCGCCGCGAGCCTCCCAGCTGCCGAGGCGCGGCTGGAGGCGCTGGCAGGGGACCTCTTCACCGACCCGGGTGAGTTCAAGGGCTTCCAGCTGCTCGAGGACGCGCCCTCGCGCACGACCAGCGAGGCGGACTACCTGGCGGCGGTGGGCGAGCTCCAGCGAGCGATCGGCCAGGGCGAGGTGTTCCAGGCGGTGCTCAGCCAGGGCTTCCACCAGCGCTTCAGCGGCGACCCGTTCACCCTGTATCGCGTGCTGCGGCTGGTGAACCCTGCGCCGCACATGTTCTTCCACCAGTCGGGCGGCATCACCCTGATCGGCTCCTCGCCCGAGCGCCTGGTCTCCGTGCGGGACGGCCTCTGCCAGGCCGTGCCTATCGCGGGCACGCGAGCCCGGGGGGCGACGCCGGAGGAGGACGCGCTCCTCGGCCAAGAGCTGCTCTCCGACCCCAAGGAGCGCGCCGAGCACGACATGCTCGTGGACCTGGCACGCAACGACCTCGGTCGCGTGGCGCGCATCGGCTCCGTCCGCGTGCGCGAGCACGCCGTGCTCGAGAAGTTCCCGCGCGTGCAGCACCTGGTCACCCGGGTGGAGTCCAAGCTGGCGGCCGGCCACGACGCCCTCGATCTGGCGGCGGCCTGCTTCCCGGCCGGCACCGTGTCCGGCGCGCCGAAGGTGCGCGCCCTGGAGCTCGTCGCGCAGCTCGAGGGCCGGGCACGCGGGCCCTATGCCGGAGCCTTCGGGTATTTCGACGGCTCGGGCGCGGCGGAGCTCGCGATCACCATCCGCACGCTCGTGGTGCACGGGGACCGCGTGCACTGGCAGGCGGGGGCCGGCATCGTCTGGGACTCCGTTCCCGAGCTCGAGCACGCCGAGACCCTGCACAAGGCGCGCGCCCTCGCGGAGGCGGTCCAGATGGCCGCGGAGCCGGCCTTCCAGCCGCGGCCCGAGGCCGCCGGGAGCGCAACCCGATGATCCTCCTGCTCGACAACTACGACTCGTTCACCTTCAACCTCTACCAGGCTCTGGCCGGGCTGGGCGCCGAGGTGCTCGTGCGTCGCAACGACACCCTGACTGTGGACGAGGCGCTCGAGCTCGGGGCCTCCGCCTTCGTGCTCTCGCCCGGGCCCGGGCGCCCCGAGAGCGCGGGCATCCTCCCTGAGCTCCTCCAGCGCCTCCCCGTGCGCACCCCGCTCCTCGGGGTCTGCCTCGGGCACCAGGCCCTGGTCGAGGCCGAGGGCGGGCGCCTGCTCGTGGACCCCACGCCCAAGCACGGCAAGGCGAGCCTCGTCCACCACGGAGGCGGCGCCCTGTTCCGCGGCATCGCGAGCCCCTTCCCCTGCGCGCGCTACCACTCGCTGGTGGCCGACCGGGCCTCGCTGCCGGACCACCTGCGCCTCTCGGCCTGGACCGAGGAGGGGCATGTGATGGGGGTGGAGGACACCCGCGGGCCGCGCTTCGGCGTGCAGTTCCACCCCGAGTCGATCCTCACGCCCCTTGGGACCCGGCTGCTGGCCAACTTCCTCGCGGCCGCGGGGGAGCCGGTGGCGGCGCGTGCGCCGGGGAGCAGCCTGTGAACGCGGCCGAGGCCCTGCGCGCCGTGCAGGCCGGTGAGCAGCTTGCGGCGGACGAGAGCGCTGAGGTCTTCGGTGGCGTGCTGCGTGGCGAGGTCGAGCCCGTCCTCCTCGCGGGACTGCTCGCGGCTCTCGCCACGCGGCGCGAGACCGTGGCCGAGCTCACGGGCGCCGCGCGCGCGATGCGCGGGGCCATGGTGCCCTTCGAGCACGACTTCCCGGATGCGATCGACACCTGCGGCACGGGGGGCGACGGGCTGGGCACCTTCAACCTGTCCACCGCCGCGGCCCTGGTCGCCGCCGCCGCGGGGGCTCGCGTGGTCAAGCACGGCAACCGTGCCGCGACCAGCCGCTCGGGCTCGGCCGACCTGCTGGAGGCGGTGGGGGTGCGGCTCGAGCTCACGCCGGCGGCTGCTCGTGAGGTGCTGGAGCAGGTGGGGATCACCTACCTGCATGCGCCCCTCTACCACCCGGCCATGCGGCACGCCGGCCCCGTCCGTCGCGCGCTTGGGATCCGGACGGCGTTCAACCTGCTGGGGCCCTTGTGCAATCCAGGGGGCGTCATGCGCCAGCTGGTGGGCGTTGCGGACCCCACGCGCCGGGACGAGGTGGCCCGGATCCTGGAGGGACTCGGCACCCAGAGGGCCATGGTGGTCCACGGCGCGGGCGGCGCCGACGAGCTCACCCTGGCTGGGGAGAACGCGCTCTCCTTCGCGGGCGACCTCGGCCGCTTCGAGGCGGACGGGCGCCGGCTGGGCCTGGATGCCGCGCCGGTCACCGCCCTCGAGGGAGGCGATGCGCAGGACAACGCCAGGATCCTCCACCGGCTGCTGGAGGGGGACGGAGGAGCCCTGCGGGACGCGCTGCTCTACAACGCCTCGGCTGCCCTCGTCCTGGCGGGGATCGCCCACGACGCCCTCGATGGGGTCCAGCGCGCGGCCGAGGCGGTGGACTCGGGTGCGGCACGCGACCGGCTGGCCCAGTGGGCCGCCCTGACGGAGGCCCTCGCCGCATGAGCCTGCCCCCGGGAGTGCGGCGGACGGGCACGCGGCTCGATCCGATCCTCGAGGCGGTGAGCGCCCGGGCCCGCGAGCGCGGTGCCCGGCGGGCGCGCGAGCGCAGCCAGGGCCGCGCGCGGTTCCAGGCGGCCCTCGGGGGCGCTGAGCTCGCGTTCATCGCGGAGTGCAAGCGCCGCGCGCCGTCCACCGGCGAGCTCTCGGAGGAGGTGGATCTGGGCGAGCGCGCCCACGCGTACAAGCGCGGCGGCGCCGCGGCCCTCTCGATCCTCACGGAGCAGGACCACTTCGGTGGCGGGCCGGAGGACCTCGCGGCCGTGGCCGGGTGCGGCCTGCCCCGCCTGCGCAAGGACTTCACCCTCTCGCTCGACATGGTCGAGGAGAGCGTCGCCATGGGGGCCGACGCGGTGCTGCTCATCTGCGCCTGCCTCGAGGATGGGCTCCTGCGAGACCTGGCGGTGTGCGCCCGCGAGCAGGGTCTGTTCGCGCTGGTCGAGGTCCACGACGAGGAGGAGCTCGAGCGGGCGCTCTTCCTGGAGCCCGACGCCGTGGGCGTCAACGCGCGCGACCTGCGGGAATTCACGATCGACCTGGCGACGGTCGAGCGCCTCCTCCCGCGTATCCCGGCTGGGGTCCTGCGCGTGGCCGAGTCCGGCCTGCACGGCGTGGAGGACCTCAAGCGCGTGCGGGCGGCCGGCGCCGACGCGGCGCTCGTCGGCACCGCCCTCATGCGCGCGGCCGATCCGGCGCGCACCCTGCGCGAGTGGGGGGAGGCCCTGCGATGACCGTCAAGGTGTGTGGCCTGCGCACGCCGGAGGAGGTGGCCTGCGCCCTCGAGGCGGGCGCTGACCTCGTGGGCTTCGTGCACCACCCGCCCTCTCCGAGGCACCTAGACTGGGACGCCCTCGCCGAGGTGCTGCGGGTCTCCGGCGCGGCCTCGCGCGCGGTGCTGGTGACCGTCGACGCCTCGCGCGAGACCCTCGCTGCGCGCTCGCTCGAGCTCGGCGTCGCGGCCGTCCAGCTCTGCGGGAGCGAGGACCCTGCGGCCTTCTCCGCCTTCCCGGTGCGCGTCCTCCGCAGGCTGGCCGTCGCGCCGGGCGCAGCCGAGGAGGCGCGCGCATGGTCCGCCACCGCCGAGGTCTTCGTGCTCGACCACCCGAGCGGAGCGGGTGGCACGGGCCTCGCGGTGGACCTGGACGAGGCCCGCGCGCTCTGCGCCCAGCTTCCCTGCCTCGTTGCGGGAGGTCTGACCCCTGAGTCGGTGGGGGCGGTCCTGCGCGCAACGGGGGCCCGCGGCGCGGATGCGTCCTCGGGCCTCGAGGCCGCGCCCGGCGTCAAGGACGCGCGCCGCGTGCGGGCCTTCGTCACCGCGGCCCGCGCCGCCCTTGGGGAGGTGCAGGCATGAGCACCTTCCAGCTGCCCACGCGCTTCGGCCGCTTCGGCGGGTGCTATGCCCCGGAGACGCTGATGGCCAACCTCGTCGAGCTCGAGGCAGCCTTCGTGCACGCGGGCCAGGACGAGAGCTACGCCGCGGAGTTCGCCCGCCTGCTGGGGGAGTTCGCAGGGAGGCCCACGCCGCTGTTCGAGGCCAGGCGCCTCTCCGAGCACCTGGGAGTGGAGGTCTGGCTGAAGCGCGAGGACCTGCTGCACACGGGCGCGCACAAGCTGAACAACGCCATTGGCCAGGCCCTGCTCGCGCGCCGCATGGGCAAGACCCGCATCCTTGCGGAGACGGGCGCCGGCCAGCACGGCGTGGCCACCGCCACCGTGTGCGCGCTGCTCGGCCTCGAGTGCGTGGTCTACATGGGGGCCCTCGATGTGGAGCGCCAGCGTCCGAATGTGGAGCGGATGCGGCTCCTCGGCGCGCGCGTCGTCGCCGTGCAGTCCGGCCAGCGCACCCTCAAGGACGCGGTCAACGAGGCCATGCGCGCGTGGGTGGGAGATCCCGAGGCGCACTACCTGCTCGGCTCGGCCCTGGGCCCGCACCCCTTCCCGACGGTGGTGGGCTCCTGCCACGAGGTCATCGGCGCCGAGGCCCGTGCCCAGTGGAGGGCCCGCGTCGGCGGCAGCCCCGACGCCGTGGTGGCCTGCGTGGGAGGCGGCTCCAACGCCATTGGCCTGTTCCGCAAGTTCATCCCCGATGCCGAGGTGGAGCTGGTGGGCGTCGAGGCCGGAGGCCTCGGGGACGGCCCGGGTCAGCACGCCGCGCGCTGGGTCGGCGGGCGCGAGGGCATCCTCCACGGCTGCCGCACCCTGGTCCTCGCGGACAGCGACGGGCAGGTCGAGGGGACCCACTCGATCAGCGCGGGCCTCGACTATCCGGCGGTGGGCCCAGAGCACGCCCACCTCGCGGACACCGGCCGCGCCCGCTACGAGCGCGCCTCCGACGACGAGGCCCTCGAGGGCTTCCGGCTGCTGGCGCGGCTCGAGGGCATCCTGCCCGCCCTGGAGTCGTCGCACGCCCTGGGCTGGGTCGTGCGTGAGCGTGAGTGCCTCGCAGGCCAGCGGGTCTTGATCGGGCTCTCCGGGCGGGGAGACAAGGACCTCGCCTCGGTGCTGCCGCGCCTGGCGGCGGAGGAGGAGAGCGCGTGAGCCAGCGCCTGCAGGCCTCGATCCGCGCTGGCCAGCGGCACGCCCCCTCGGGACAGCTGCTTCCCGCCCTCGCGCCGTATGTCACCGCGGGCGACGGGGGCCTGGACCGGACCCTCGCCGTGCTGCACGCGCTCGAGAGCGCGGGCGCGGCCTGCGTGGAGCTGGGCCTGCCCTTCAGCGACCCGATCGCCGACGGGCCGCACCTGCAGGCCGCGGCGGAGCGGGCCCTCGAGGCGGGGACGACCCCCGCCGGCGTGCTCGAGCTGGTGCGCCGCTTCCGCTCCGCAGGCGGCGCTCTGCCGATCCTGCTGTTCAGCTACACGAACCCGCTCTTTGTCGGCCTGGGCGGCTTCTCCGCGGCGGCTGCGGCTCTGGCAGCCGCCGGCGGCGACGGCTTCATCGTCCCCGACCTGCCCCCGGAGGAGGCGGGCGAGCTGCGCGATGCCTGTGCGGAGCACGGGCTCGGCACGGTCTTCTTCGCCACGCCGACCTCGAGCGACGCTCGGATTCGTGCCGCGGCAGAGGCCTCGACGGGATTCCTCTATGCCATCGGCCGCGTGGGCATCACCGGCGCGCGCACGACCTTCGACCCCGAGGTCCTGACCTGGCTGGATCGAGTGCGCGACCTCGCCGGAGAGACGCCGCTGGCGGTAGGCTTCGGCGTGGCCGATGGGGCGGCGGTGGCCGCCCTCGGCGGACACTGCGACCTCGCGATCAGCGGCACCGCCCTGGTGCGCGCCCTCCACGACGCAGGCGGCACACCCGAGGACGCCGCGCGCGTCGCGACCGCCTTCACCACCGCCCTCGGGGCGGGAGCTCCCTGAACCGTCACCTGGCCATGCAGCCTCAGCACCGCAACCACCTGTCGTTCCTCGACCGCGCGCTCCTCAACCTGTTGGAGGAGCGAGCCCGGCTCGCGCGCGAGGCCGGAGGCCCTGGCCCCGCCAACCTGGAGGACCTCTGCGCGCGCGCCACCGGCGACTTCCCAGCGCACGCCCTGCGCGAGGTGATGGCGGCCGTGGAGCAGGGCTGCGCGGCGGCCGTCGCGCGTCAGGGGGGCCAGTCGTGATCCTGCGCCTCAGGCCGGGCACGCCGGAGGCGCGGGTCACCGCCCTGGTCGAGCACCTCGAGGCTGCCGGCGTGCGCACCTCTCGCAGCCCCGAGCGCGGCCGGCCGATCGTGGCGACCGTCGACAAGGTTCCCTCCGAGCTGCGGGCGAGCGTGGTGGCGTGGCCCGAGGTGGAGGCCGTGGTTGACCCCGTGGGAGAGTGGCGCCGCGTGGACCGGGGCTTCTTCGACGGCCCGACCGTGGTCGATGTGGGCGGCGTGCCCGTGGGCGGAGGGAGCATCTGTGTGGTGGCCGGACCCTGCTCCGTGGAGAACCCCGACCAGGTGCAGGAGGCGGCGGCCATCGCGCGCCGCTCGGGCGCGCAGCTGCTGCGCGGTGGGGCCTACAAGCCGCGCACCTCGCCCTACGCGTTCCAGGGCCTCGGCCGCGAGGGCCTGCACCTCTTGAGGGAGGCTGGCGACGCCCACGGCATGCCGATCGTGAGCGAGATCATGGACGCGGCCCAGCTGCCGGCCTTCCTGGACCACGGCGTGGACTGCCTGCAGGTGGGGGCGCGCAACATGCAGAACTTCACCCTGCTGAAGTCCATCGCTGGTGCGCGGCGCCCGGTGCTGCTCAAGCGCGGCCTCTCCGCCACGATCAAGGAGTGGCTGCAGTCGGCCGAGTACCTGGCCGCTCACGGCTGCGACGAGGTGATCCTGTGCGAGCGCGGGATTCGGACCTTCGAGCCCGCCACGCGCAACACCCTCGACCTCACGGTGCTGCCGCTCCTGCAGCAGTGGTCGCACCTGCCGATCGTCGTGGATCCGAGCCACGCGGCGGGGATTCCCGGGCTCATCCCTCCCCTGGCCCGCGCGGCCGTGGCGGCCGGGGCCGACGGGCTCGCGGTGGAGGTGCACCCGCGCCCTGAGGAGGCCAAGTCCGACGGGGGGCAGGCCCTGCTCGCGGGCGAGCTCGCTGGCCTCGTGGCGGACGCGCGCGTCATGGCGGCGGTCACGGGAAGGCACCTCGCGTCCCAGCTGCCGCTGCCCTCGGCGGGCTGAGCGGCGCGCGAGCCCGGGCGAGGCTGGCTTCGCTCGTTCCGTGGGTGAGCCGGCTCAGCGGGCCTCGAGCGCGGCCTGGACGGCGTCCCAGTCGATCGCGAGGGGCTCCCAGTCCACGGCGCCAGCCTCCGCGGCCAGGGCCTGTACGCGGCTCGCACGCGCCAGCGAGTCGGGGTGGGTGCTCAGCCACTCGGGGATCTCCACCTCCTGCTCGGCATCCAGGCGCTCGAAGAAGCGCGCCAGCCCGCGCGGGTCGAGGCGGGCCGCCACCATCATGCGCACGCCCTCCGCGTCCGCCTCGCTCTCGGCGTCGCGGCCATAGCCGTTCTGCAGGACCTCGACGACCAGGCTCTCCAGGCCCGAGAGGTCCCCGAGGGTGATCCCGATCACCGCCGTGAGCCCGGCGGCCTTGACCACCTGACGGATGCCGTGCCGCTGGGTCACATGGGCGATCTCATGGGCCAGGACGCCGGCGACCTCCTCGGGCGTCTCCGCGGTCTCGAGCAGGCCCGTGAACACGACGATGTGGCCGCCCGGAAGGGCGAAGGCATTGACCAGGTCGTTGTCGACGATGCGGAAGCGGAACTCCGCGTCCGCGAGCGAGCGGTGGGGAGCCAGCCGGTCCACCATGACCTGCACGGCCTCGCGCAGAACGGGGTCCGAGACCGTGCCGCCCTCCACGGGGACCTGGTCGCTGGCGAACTCGCCGATGGCCTCGTCCACCGAGTAGGGGACCTCCTCAGCCACGCCCTCGGTGACCGCGGTGAAGCACGCGGGCAGGCGCACCGCCACGAAGACTGCGACCCCCAGGGCGAAGGTGCAGCCCAGGCGCCCAACCCAGGGGTTCGCCACGCTCTCGCCGTCGAGCCGCGCCAGGGCGTCCGCGACCTCGTTGCCGCCCGCGGCCTCCAGGGCGCGCGGGAAGCCCGGCTCGGTGGAGCTGATCGTCACGCCTCCGGAGCTGCACTCCAGGGCGCCCGCCTCGCTGCGGCGCAGGCGCAGGCCGCGCCAGGGCAGGCGGGCGCGGTGCCCACCTGCGGCCTCGGCCACCAGGGCGTCCTCCTCGAAGGTGATGGAGGCGTCAACGGGCGCGTCCGCGTGGTCGCGGTCGCGCAGGCGGCCTTGGAAGACGAGGGGCTCCATGGGTCAAGCGGGGCGCAGGATGCGGGTCTCGAGGGTGCCGATCCCGGGGATCGCGCAGGCCACGAGGTCCCCATCTTCCAGAGGGCCCACCCCTTCGGGGGTTCCCATCAGGATCAGGTCCCCAGGGCGCAGGGTGAGGTGCCGCGAGAGCCAGGCGAGGGCCTCGGGGATGCGCACGACCAGGTCTCGCGTCGAGGCCTCCTGCCGAGCCGCGCCGTTCACGGTGCAGCGCACCTCGAGGTCGTGGGGGTCGAGGAAGCCAGCGGGGACGAGGCAGGGGCCGAGGGGCAGGAACCCGTCCATGTTCTTGCCCCGCAGCCACGGGTAGCCCTGCTTGCGATCCGCACCCTGCAGGCTCCGTGCGGTGAGGTCGTTGGCGACGGTCAGCGCGGCCACGCAGGCCATGGCCTCCGCCGGCTCGAGCTCGGAGGCCTCGCGCCCGATGACGAGGGCCAGCTCGGCCTCGTGGTCCACGCGCCCTCGGTACCAGGGCCGCACGCGCACGGCCTGGCCGTGACCCGTCAGGGTCTCGGGGAGCTTGGCGAAGAACATCGGCTCGGCGGGCACCTCCTCGCCGAACTCCGCGGCGTGCGCGCGGAAGTTCTTGCCAAGGCACAGCACCTTGCCCACCTGGGCGGCTGCGAGGGGCGGGGCGAGCGCGCCGACGGGAGCCTCGGCCGGCTCCCAGCTCCCGGGGTGTGCGTGGGGAAGGCGCGGGGCGAGCGCGGAGGCCTCGAGCGCGCCCGTGCCAAGGGCCGTGACGAGGTCCGCGGGCAGCCCCTCGCGCTGGAGCCAGCGGTCCAGGTCGTACCAGCCGCCTGCGCACTCGAGGCGCAGCGCGCCGTCAGGCAGGCGGTGGATGCGGGGAACGGGGGCGCTCGGGTCCAGGGCCATGGTCCTGGCGCGCCTCAGCGCGGGCGGCAGGAGCCGAGGGTCGAGAGGGCGTAGCTGGTGGCGAGGACGGGATTGCCCTCCCACCAGCGCGGGGCGTTCTCGTTGATCCACGAGCCGTCCACGCGGCTCTGTAGGCTGACGAGGCGGGCGGCAAGCTCCTGCCTCCACGCGTGGGCCGTGCCCTCCGCATCCACGATCTGCTCCTCGCCGGAGACCTCGAGGGCGCGGGCCATGGACTGGTAGTAGTAGAACAGGCCCTGGTAGGGCGCCGTCGGATCGCGCGACAGCTCGAACCCAGGGTTCAGGTCCAGGGTCCAGTGGTCACCGAGCCACTTCCACGCGGCCTGCACGCGGGGGTCCTCGCGGTCGAGGCCGGCAAGCACATAGCACTTGAACAGCGCGTAGGTCATCGAGCCATAGGAGCGCGGCACCTTGACCGTCTCGCCGTCGCGCGTCTCAAGCTCGAAGCCCGCCTTCGAGTCGCCCGGCGCGTAGCCCGCGCCGCCGTCCTCGCCGGAGCGGATCACGACCTCGCCGTCGACGAGGGCGACATCGTTGCTCTCCGAGCGGTTCTGGCAGCGCTCGAGGAAGCGCACCGCGCGGGTCCAGGCCTCGTGGTCCTCACGCAGCCCGGACGCGGCCAGGGCGTCCAGGGCCATCTGCAGGTTCGAGAGGTCCGGGCGCTCGTCCCCGCCATAGCCGATCCCCCCGTGGTAGAGGTCGCCCTCGCTGTAGCCCTCGCCCTCGTCGGCCTGCAGCTCGACCAGGTAGGCCTGGGCGCGGGCGACGACCTCCGCATCCCCGGGGCGACCCTCGCGCGAGAGCGCCATCACCGCCGCCGAGGTCACATAGTTCGCGAGCATGCCCGCGTGGATCGAGCCGTCCTCGTGCTGCAGGCTGCGCAGCCAGTCGAGCCCCGCGTCGAGCGCCGTCTGCACATCCTGAGGCCGGGGCCGGGGGACGGCCTGCAGCGCGCCGAGGGCCATGGCCGTGATGCCCGCGTCCGGCCCCTGGGGGCTGCCCCACTGGCCCTTCGCCACCGCGGCGCCGAGCAGGAAGCGAGCGCCGCGCAGGACGGCCTCGTCCGCGCGCGCAGCGTCCTCGGGGGACCAGGCGGGGAGAGGACGCGCGCCCTCGGGAGTGCTGCCCTCGGGCCTGAGGCGGGCGCGGTAGGCCGACAGCTCGACCACATGCCGGGCCGTCGTGGTGGGGGAGCCCTCCCAGGACTGATCGGGCAGCCGCGCGGCCAGGAGCCTGAGCGTGCGCACGCGGGCCTCCTCCACGCCCTCCACCGGGCGCGGCAGGCCTGCGTAGGGGTCGTCGATCCCCGCCCGCCCGAGGAACCCGAGCCCCGCCGCGAATGCCTCCCGCGTCTCCGCGTCGAGCAGCGGCTGCAGCGCGGCGCAGGCGAGCTGCGTCGCGCGCGCGCGGGTGGCGGCGGGGAGGTCGGCTGCTCCGAAGCCCCCGTCCTCGGCCTGCTGGTCGACCAGCCAGGCCACCGCGTCACGCACGAAGGCGCCATCGGTCCGCCGGTAGCCGCGCGGGCTCTCGGCGAAGGCGCGCAGCACCCAGGCCGTGGTCTCGAGGTCCCCGTAGGAGCCGTTCGTGCGGTCCTGCCTCCCGCGCAGCCAGCGCAGGGAGGGATCGAGGATCTCCTTCAGGTCTCCCAGCTCATCGGCGGGCCCTTGGACCGCGGCGCGGGGAGGCAGGCTCGCAGGGGCGCCGGGTGCGGGCGAGGGGAGGAGGAGGCCGCTCAGGAGGAGCGGGGTCAGGAGGAGGGGGCTCATGGTGCGGAGGGGGAGCTGCGTGCTCCAGGGCGGGCGCGCGCGGCCGCCATTGTGCGGGTGGGGGCGACCGTCGTGGGGTTCAACGGACCGGCAGGCCCTGCGGTTCAGGCGGGGAGGCGCCCGGCGGCCCGCGGGCGCTACCCTCCGGACATGTCTCCGCGCCTGACCGTGCCCCTCGACTTCCAGCGCCTCGGGCCCGACGCCATGCGCAGCCGCGCCGAGGAGCTCCTAGAGCAGGTCCGGACCCGCCGCAGCGTGCGCGAGTTCTCCTCCGAGCCCATCCCCATGGAGGTCGTCGAGCGCTGCATCGAGCTGGCCTCCACGGCGCCCTCCGGCGCGCACCAGCAGCCCTGGACCTTCGCCCTCGTCACGGATCCCGCGCTCAAGCGGCGCATCCGCGCGGCCGCAGAGGAGGAGGAGCGGGCCAACTATGGGGGCCGCATGAACGACGAGTGGCTCGACGATCTGGCGCCCCTGGGGACCGACGCCGACAAGCCCTTCCTCGAGCACGCGCCCTGCCTGATCGTGCTGTTCCGACAGGCTTGGGGCGAGCTTCCCGACGGGACGCGTAAGCAGCACTACTACACGCAGGAGAGCGTGGGCATCGCCGCGGGGTTCCTCCTCGCGTCCCTGCACCTGTGTGGGCTGGCGACCCTGACGCACACGCCCTCGCCGATGGGGTTCCTGGCCGAGGTGCTGGGGCGGCCGGAGAACGAGAAGGCCTTCCTGCTGATCCCCGTGGGCTACCCGGCCGAGGGCTGTGAGGTCCCCGCCCTGGAGCGCAAGCGCCTGGAGCAGGTCCTGGTGCGGCGCTGAGCCCGCGAGCAGCAGGCGCGGAGGGAGCTGTGACGGGCGAGGAGGGGCGCGCTCGGCAAGCCTTGCAGTGTTGTTGCAGACTCGCTTGGCAAGCCTCGCAGTGTTGCTAGAGACTCGCTCGGCATGCCGAGCAGGCACACCCCTCGAGGTCGCGGGCTCCGAGGGAGATGAGGCCCTCGACCAGCTGGGCGCGGACCTGCCGCAGGGCCGCAGGGGTGCGCTGGGTGCCGCGCCAGCGGAACCCGTGACGGGGCAGGGCGGGGGCGCCGCGCTCCTCCGGTAGGTCCTCCAGGGCGAGCACGCCCACCCCGTCCGGCAGCGCGAGCGCGGCACGGGAGCCGTCCGGGCTCAGCATCACGCCGGAGCCCGTGTCCACCGAGCTGAGGGCCTCGGGCAGCAGCTTCGAGGCCCGCAGCAGCGCGCGCCCCACCGAGGAGGCGTGCTCTCCAAGCTCAGCCATCACGGCGTCCGCGAGGGCTCCACCGGCCATGGCCGCCGTCCGCAGCACGGCGGGGGAGGGCGTCCGCGCCTCCCACCAGAGGCCGAAGTCCCCCTGGTTCTGCCCGCGAATGCCCACCAGAGCCCAGGCGCAGCCGCGCAGGGCCGGGTGCTTGAGGATGCGCGTGACCTCGGCGTCCACCTCGCTGTACTCGGCCCGGTGGCGGTTGCGCAGGATGCGCGCGTCGCTGATGTCGCGCGCCCAGGGCGCCCGGTTCTCGGGACCCAGGTCCTCCGCCTGTCCCCGCCCGGTCGGGAAGAGCTTCGCCGAGCGCTCGGTGGGCAGGTACGGGGGGAGCGGGTGGCCGGTGTGCAGCCACAGGAACACGGGCCCGCCCTTGTGCTCGGCCAGGCTCCGGAGCGCCTTGGTGCCAAGGACATCCACTGGGGTCCCAAGGGGCGCGACATGCACCTCGTCGAAGCCGCGCAGGAGTCCCGAGTTGCGGCTCAGGTTCTCGTCCTCGATCACGGCCACCGTGCGGTAGCCCTGGCTGCTCAGGAGGGTGGCCAGGGTGGGCGTGTCCCGGGACAGGCGCTCGCGCCCCGTGCGCACCCCGTTCTCCTCGGCCGGACGGCCGGTCAGGATCGCGGCAAGCGCGGCGCGCGGGTTCAGGCCCGCGGCGGACACGGCGCGCACATGTCCCTCGCGCCGAGCGTTCTCCGAGAGTGGCGCGTAGCCCGGCTCGAGGAGGGTCTCCTCGGTCAGCCCGTCCACCGTGATGAGGCAGACGCCCGAGCGCACCACGGGCACGATCACGCGCGGCTGCTCGAGGACCGCGGCCGCGTGGCGTGCCATGCGGTCCGGCAGGATCCGGAAGGTCGCGTTCAGCACCTGCCCCTCGAAGGCCTCGGGGAGGTCGAGCACGATCGTGCTCCAGTATCGCTTGCCGTCCAGCGGAGGCGCGTGCTCCACGCGCGTCTCGATCGGCGCACCGCGGTCGGGCCAGACCTTGGCCTCCAGGGTGAAGCGCTGGTCCTCGAGGGCCTCCGGCACGACGAAGCCCGTGTGCAGGCGGCTGCCGACGAGGGCGTCGAAGGTGCAGCGCAGGGGCGTACCGCTGGTCAGGAGGACCCCGCGGCGCTCCTCGCCGTTCGCGCGGATCCAGTCCGGCACTCCGGGGCGGGGGAGCCGGCCGATGGGGTCCTCGCGCACGAGGTCGAGGCCGAGCACATCGGCAGGTCCGAGGTCACCGACGGCGCGCACGATGACGCGGTCGGGGCGCGGGCCAGCGGCCGGGACGCTGAGCGGGACGGTCAGCTCCTCGCCGGCTCCCTTGAGGCGCACCTCGCGGGTGCGTGCCAGGATCACATCGCCGCGGCGGGCCTCGACCACCACGGCCCCGGGCCCGGTGCGGCAGCGCAGGCGCAGGGCGTTCCAGGGCTCGTCGGGCAGCTGGGTGGTGACCAGGCCGCTGCCGGGGGAGACGCGCAGGGCGGGCGCGCGGCCCTCCGGCTCGACGAGCTGCACGCCCTCGGGCCCGCGCGGGGCGAGGGCCCGGTCGCGGGGGCCGCGCAGTCCCCGCGTCGCCAACACCTGGTCGGGCGCCGGGTCCGCGGGGGTGCCCACGACCACGAGCAGGGGCTCGACCCGGATCGGCTCCTGGGGAGCCGCGGCCTCGACCGGCTTGGCGCAGCCGGCGAGCAGGAGGACGCAGAGGGCGAGGAGGGGCAGCATGGCGAGGCCGGGCTCGACCCCGGCACTCTAGTCTTCGGCAGGAGCCAGTCGAACCGCCGTCCCGTAGGCGAGAACTTCGGCCGCTCCCTGGGAAACCTGACTCGTTCCGAAGCGCAGGCCCACCACGCCGTCGGCCCCCAGGGCGCGGGCCTCGGCGGTCAGGCGGTCCAGGGCCTGCTCCCGGGCCTCGGCCACGAGCTTGGTGTACTCGTCCACCTCGCCGCCCACGATGTTGCGGAACACGGCCAGGATGTCGCGTCCCAGGTGACGGGAGCGGACGGTGCTGCCCCGGACGATGCCCAGGACCTCGGTCACGGGGCGGCCTGCGGATTCGGTGGTGGTGAGGATCATCGGCGGACGCTGCGATAGGGGTCGTGGGGGAGGCGCGCCAGGCGCTCGCGCAGGACCCGCAGGAGGAGAAGGACGAGGCCCGTGCCCAGGGCCAGGGGGAGGGCTGGCCCGGGCTCGGTCCAGTCCCGGTCGAATAGCGTCAGGATCGCGTGGCCCAGCAGGCCAAGGGACGCGCCGGCGACGAGGAGCCAACCGACCCAGCCGAGCAGGCGGTGCATCCTCTCGCGGCCCAGCTCTCCGAGGACGAGGTCCGCGGGCTCGGGCGGAGCGACCTGGCGCGCGAGCACCTCCAGGTGGCGGAGGGCGGAGACCTCGAGCCGCAGGGCCTCGTCCTCCGCGAGGCGCTCCTCGAAGCGGCGGCGCTCCTCGGGCTCGAGCTCGCCATCGGCGTAGCGCATCGCGAGCAGCTGATCCGGCGTGGGTTCGGTGCTCACTTCGGCTCCTCCAGGTCAGCCTCGCCATCGAGCCCTGCGTCCCCGCCCATCGCCGCACGCAGCCGCCGCCGGGCGTGGAAGAGGCGCGACATCACCGTGCCCTCCTTGATGCCGAGGGTCCCCGCGATCTCGCGGTAGGACAGGTCCTCCTGGTGGCGCAGGGCGAGCACCTCGCGGTCGCGGGCGGTCAGGGTTTCCAGGGCGAGGCGATAGCGCTCGGTCGCCTCGCGCGCGGCGGCGAGGCGCTCGGGGAGCGGCCCGGGGTCCAGCAGCTCGAAGTCCGGGCCGTCGGGCTCGTCGGCGGCGCTGACGCTCAGGGCGACGCGGCGCTTGCGCAGGTGCGAGATGCAGGTGTTGCGCAGGATGCGCTGGAACCAGGGGAAGAAGGGCTGGCGAGGGTCGTAGCTCGCGCGCCCGCGGTAGGCCTTGAGCAGCGCCTCCTGGGCCAGGTCGCGCGCATCCTCCTCGTGACCCACGAGGGCGTGGGCCAGCCGCTGGGCCCGCGTGGAGACGAGGCGCACCAGGGACCCGAACGCCTCGCGGTCCCCGTCCCGGGTGCGGATCATCAGCTGGGTCGACTCCATGAGGATCGGGTCGTTGGGGCTCGTGGGACGGGACTCCATTCTCCGATGGGTGAGCTACGCGCAGGGGCGCCCGGTCTTCACGCATTCCCGGGATTCGAGGGGAGCGTGCCGGTGGCCTCGGCAAGGACGAGGGCCGCGGCCCGGTCTGCGGCGCCGGGGGGGCCCAGGCGCCGGAAGGCGCGGTCCAGGCCCCGCCGCACGGCGCCTCGGGAGGCCTCGTCCTGATCCAGGCGTCGGGCCGTGGCCTCGAACCGCTCCGGCTCGCCCTCGCCGACGAACCCGAACTCCGGGAGGACCTCCTCGCCCGCCAGGAGGTTCGGCTTCGAGAACCACGGCGCCAGGAGCAGCCCCTTGAGCAGCGGCTTCCAGCCGCCCACCACGCGGTAGAGGACGACCGTGGGCAGGCGATGGTGGGCGACCTCGAGCAGCACCGTGCCCGAGACGGCCAGGGCCGTGCGCGCGGTGGCGAGGCCCTCGTGCAGGGGGGCGATGCGCAGGTGCGCGCGGGCGCCTTGGCCGTGCTCCGCCAGCAGGCTCTCGATCTGGTGCCGGTGGCGGTCGCTCGTCTGGAGCACGACCACTGGGCGTCCGGGCTCGAGCTCCAGCGCCTCCAGGCGGTCCAGGAGCCACGGGAGGTTGTCCCGAATCTCGGCGGCGCGCGAGCCGGGCAGGAGGACGAGGTCTCGACGGGCGGGGTCCTCTGGCGGCGGCACCTGGGGCAGCGTCTCGAGGATGGGGTGCCCCACATGGGCCACGCGCACCTTGCGCCTCCGGAACCACTCCGGCTCGAAGGGCAGGATGGTCAGCCCAAGGTCCATCACGCGCCGGTAGCGCGCCGCGCGCCACGGGGCCCAGGCCCAGTACTGCGGCGCGATGAAGTGCACCGTGCGCACGCCGCGGCTCCGGGCGACGCTGGCCATGGGGACGTGCAGCGCGGGCGAGTCGACGCTGACGAAGGCATCCACGGGCTCGGCGTCGAGGCAGGCGGCGAGCCGCTCGAGGAGGCCCGCGTAGAAGCCCACCCCGCGGGCGGCCTCGCCCGCGTCCATGGTGGCCCGGTCCACCGGGTTGCCCAGCAGCTCGACTCCCTCGGCGGCGAGGCGCTCGCCTCCGAACCCCAGCAGGCGGGGCGGCGGCGCGCCGGCCTGTTCGAGCCTGCGGCGCAGGGCGCGGACCAGGCTCACGGCGTGGGTCTCTCCGCTGGCCTCGGCGGCCGCGATGAAGAGGGTGAGCGCGCGCGCCTCAGGCGCCGGCGGCTCGGTCCAGCCCGGCGCCTGCGCGTGGCGCACGCAGTCCAGGGTCTCCGCACGCAGCCCCTCGCCCTCGATCCACGCGCTCGGCAGGGCGAGGGCCCCGCGCAGGAGGCCGAGCGCCGCGCGGAGGAGCTCCAGGCGGGCGGTGGCGCGCGGGGAGCGCCGGCGGTCGCTGCGGGGGAAGGGCGCCACGGGT
>JADHNZ010000090.1 GCA_016779225.1 Planctomycetota bacterium | reverse complement strand
CCTACCACGGCCTCGCCTACCGAGAGGGTCTCTCGCAGCAGCACGGCGAGCAGTACCTGATCACCGGAGTCCTTGAGCCCACGAACTCGCCCTCGGATCGCGTGATCTGGATCCCGATCGAGGGCATCTTCCGCATGGGTGGCCATGTGCTGCGGGGTACGGGTGACGAGTACACGGCCGAGGCCGGCACCGCCATCCCCGACGAGCACAAGGAGGTCTCCGCGGTGATGCTGAAGCTCAACTCGCCCATCGCGGGCAAGGCGCTCCAGTACGAGGTCAACGGCCAGGGCAAGGCCGCGACCCTCGCGTGGCCCATTGCCAACGTGGTCGCGCAGCTCTTCGACAAGCTGGGCTGGGTCAACCGCATCCTCGAGCTGGTGGCCTACCTCGTCGTGGCGGTCGCCGGGGGCTCGCTGCTGTCGAGCCTCTACAACACGATGAACGAGCGCCGGCGTGAGTTCGCGATCCTGCGCGCGCTCGGAGCGCGGCGCCGCACCGTCTTCGCCGCGATCGTCCTCGAGTCGACGACCATTGCCACCCTTGGGGCCCTCGTCGGCTACGGTGTCTACGCAGGGATCATGGTGGTGGCCGCTGCCATCGTGCGCGAGCGCACGGGCGTGGTCCTCGAGGTCCTGAGCGGCCATGCGTCCCTGATCTACACGCCGATCGCCATGGTGGTGGTCGGCGCCCTCTCTGGCCTGCTGCCCGCCCGCAAGGCCTACTCCACGGATGTGGCCAGCACCCTGAGCCGCGTCCTCTGAACGATCCTGCCTGCCATGAACACGCGCGCACTCCTGCTCTGCCTCCTGCTGACCCCCGGCTGCAGCCACGACCACGACGGGCACGGCCACGATCACGATCATGACCACGGGGCCGCGGCCCACGGCGAGGAAGGCCACGCACACACAGCTCCCCACGGCGGCATGCTGGTCCCGGTGGGCGGCGGCGGTGCCAATGTGGAGGTCGTCCACGACGCGGAGGCGGGCACTCTCGACCTCTTCCTGCTCGACGGATGCGCCGAGAACCCCCTGCGCTGCGCCCAGGAGAGCCTGGTGGTCCAGCTGGGGGACGCTCGCTTCGAGCTCCCCGCCCGCGCGAGCGAGCTGACCGGTGAGACCGTTGGCGACACCTCTCAGTTCAGCCTGACGGACGAGGGCTTAAAGGGGGCCACCCTCGGGGGCGCCGAGCTCAGCGTCCTCGAGATCCTGGGCCAGCGGCTCGAGGCCGTCGCCCTGGGCGGGGACGAGTAACGATGCGCAGGAGCTCCGCCCTCCTGGCCCTGTGCTGCCTGCTCTCGGCGTGTGCCGAGGAGCAGGAGCTTGGGCCTGCGGAGCTCACGGCGCGCGGCGAGCGCCTTGATGCCGGCGGTGCCCCGCCGAGCCGAGGCCAGGCTGCGGAGGCCGTCGCGCCCGCCGCGGTGGAACCCGCCGCCGTGGAGCCTGCCCGTCCGGAGGCCGCGGACCCCGCGGCCGCGCGTCCGCCTGCCGTTACCCCGGAGGAGACGACCTCCGAGGCCGTGACGCCAGGGGCGGCGGACACCGCGCCGGAGGTCCCGGACGAGCCCGGCGAGCCCCCGGCCCCCGAGTCGCCGCAGGCCACCACCGAGCCGGCCCTCCAGGACGGGAACCCGCTCCTCACCTGGGACGACCTGACCCTGCCGGACGAGCGTGTGGACGACCTGGTCGACGCCCTCCTCTACCCCGAGTCCTATCCCGAGGAGGACCGCGCATTCCCCGAGGCGATCGCCCGCCATGACGGCCAGGTCGTCACGGTCGAGGGCTACATGGTCCCCCTCGAGTGGGCGGGCGAGCGTGTGCGCTCGCTGATGCTCGTCGGCGACCTCCTGGCCTGCTGCTTCGGGACCGCGCCGGAGCCCGACGCCTGGGTCGAGGTCGTGATGGAGGGCGAGGGCGCCGAGTACTTCGTCCAGCTCCCCGTCCTCGTCACGGGCACCTTCCGCATCGAGGGCCTCGATGACGGCACCGGCTACGCGGCTGGCTGCTACACGATGAAGGCCACCTCGCTCGAGCTGAACGAGGACTGACTCGGCAGCGGCCGGCCCTCAGCGCTCGGTGAGAGCCAGGCTCCAGAGGGCCATGCCCGTGCCGTAGCAGCGGCCGATCTCGTGCGAGTCGATGAAGGCTCCGTCGATCTCGACGAAGGAGAGCACCTGCGCGCGCTGTTCGGCCAGCTGAGCGCGCGCCGCGCTGCTGCCCTCGTCGGCGAGCGCCCGCATGGCCTGGGTTCGCGCCTGCAGGTCGTAGAAGAAGAAGAAGCCGCCGTAGGCGAAGCTCCTCGTGTGGTCGTCGTACTTCTGCGCAGGGAGCAGGTGCTCCTCATGGGCGAGCGACGCGGCGACTGCCTCCGCGAGCGGGCGCGCACCCTCAGCGCTCCACGCGTGCAGGGCGAGCTCGCCCCGCGGGATGCGGCCCACGCCGCCCTCGACCTGGGCGCGCGCGCGCCGGCCCTCGCGCACATTGCCGTAGGTGTAGGCCCCCTCCTCCGTGCGGCAGCGCAGGAGCGCCGCGGTGCCGCGCGCCACCGCGGCCCCGAGCCCGGGGACCTCGACGCGTGCGTCGCGCAGGGCGCGCAGGGCGAGGAGCCCCTCGGCTGTCACGAACGGGTTCGAGTACTCATGGGCCCAGGAGCCGTCCTCCTTCTGCTCCTCCAGCAGGCGCTGTCCGATGAAGAGGAGCCCCGGGCGCACGGCCTCCGCGTCCTCGGGCAGGAGCTCGAGCCAGCGTGCGAGGGTCTGCGCGCGGTAGGTGTACGCCCAGATCAGCTCGTCGCTGTCCTCGCGGTTGAGGTTGCCTTCGTCGAGCAGAAAGCGCAGCGCGCGGCGCAGGCCGGCCTCGAGGCCGGGGTGCTCGACGCCCCGCTGCTGCGCCTCGAGGAGACCGCGCGCGGCGATGGCGCTCACGGCGACCTGGACGTTGGGGAGACCGTCCGTGCCCCCGAAGTCGTAGATCGAGTCCTTCCAGCCTCCGTCCTCGCGCTGCATGGCGAGCAGGTAGGCGACGCTGCGCTGCCATGCCTGGTCCAGGGAGTAGACGCCTTCGGCGCAGCGCGAGCCGTGACCGCTCGCGGCGAGTGCCTCGGCGGGCAGGTCCTCGTAGACCTCCTGGCCGCGGACCACGCCGCCGTGCCCCTCGAGCTCCATGGCGGCCTTGGCCGCGAGGGAGTGCTCGGGGAACTCGGCCAGCAGCCTGCCCCACAGGACGCGCGCGGCCTCCTCGTCCCCGCGCCAAAACGCGCCGGCGGCGGCGAGGTGCAGGCCCTCCGCGCGCGCGTTGTCCTCGCCTGCAGCAAGCAGGGCCTCTCGCTCCTCAGCCGTCAGCTCGGGGTCCCGCAGCAGCCGCAGGGCCGCCTCGTCGTGGCGGAGAGTGGGCAGGCCGTCGGCGCGCGAGGCCTCGCGGCCCAGCACCTCGAGGAGGCGCGCCTCGAACCAGGCCGGGTGCAGGGTCGTCAGCTCGGCGTGGCGGGCGAGCTCGGTGCCGTCTGGGCCAAGCACGATGAAGCCAGGCTCCACGAAGCCGTAGCGCTGGATCCCATGGCGCTCGCACTCCGCCCGGTCGGGGGCGTGGCGAAGGAGGATGAACTCCTCGCGCAGCAGGGCGTCGAGACGCGGCCACGAGTAGGGGCCCGCGAGCTGTACGCGGTCGATCTCCGGCTTGCGGTCCATGAACGAGCCCGCGAGGGTCGGCACGTACCAGAGCAGGGGACGCTCCTCCGCCGCGGCCACCTCCAGCGCGGCCTCCAGGCTGGGCTGCCAGGGGAGGTGCTGGCCCGCGCGGGCGGCTGCGGGCGTGGGCGCGACTCGGATGCGCTCGCCCGAGTTCTGGGGAAGGGCCCAGGCCGGGGCCGGGAGCGAGAGGAGCAGCAGGGGGAGCAGGGGGAGCAGGGCGCGCATGGCGGGATCGTACCCGCGCGCTCGCTGCTCATCGCGGCTGCTCGGTCCCCGCCGGCTCCACGGGCCCGCCGAGGGAGGCCAGGATCCGCAGGGCCCGGGCGCGCAGGTCGCGGAGGCGCGGGTCCGTCCCGTCGAGGCCCGTCTCCTCGGGGAGCGACGCCGCCAGCGCGCTCCATGCCCGCGAGAGGGCCTCTGGCCGCAGGCCCGGCACGGGCTCCGGCCCCTTCACGAGCAGCAGCGTCTCGCTCCGCGCGCCACGCAGCAGCAGCTGCTCGAGGTCACACCCGGGCGTCCCGAACATGCGCTGAGTCCCGATCGCCTCCAGCCCATTCGCGAGCAGCTCCTCCAGACGCGCGGTCGTCCCGGCGGGGAGGTCGAGCGCCACCGGATTGCCCTGGCCCACGAGCAGCTGGTCCCCTGCGGTCCAGCGCAGCCAGAGCTCGCCTTCGCGGCAGGAGCGCAGCTCGAGCCCCAGGCGCGCCGGCCTGCTCGAACCCGCCCGCTGCTGCGGGAGGAGCACGGGCCGGGGGCCCAGCTCGGCCGTCAGGTCGGCGGCGAGCGCGGCGTGCGCCGCGCGGGATGCGGGGGTTGCGGGCTCTGCGCTGGGGTCGAGGTCGTGCAGGTCCACGCCCAGTCGCTCCAGCGCGCGCGCGGCGAGGATGCGGGCGGCCTGACCGCTGGGGCGCTCGAACCAGCGGTCCTCCCGCACCAGCTCCTCGGCGAGCAGCCACAGGGGGCGGCGATCTCCCGCGCGGACGAGGGCGACGGCCGCGGCGCGGCGCACCCGCTCGTCCTCATCTTCGAGGGCCTGACGCAGGGGCGGCAGCGGGCCGTGGCTGCGCATCAGTCCCTCCGCCGCTGCCGCGCGCACCTCGCCGAGGGCGTCGCTGAGAAGGGGGACGAAGCGCGCGGCCTCGGAGGCTTTGGGCCGCTCCGCCAGGGCGCGCGCGCTGCTGGGGCGCCAGGGGAAGTCGGCCTGCTGCAGGGTGCTCCAGAGCAGGGCCCGCAGCTCGGCGCTGCGCGCAGCTCCGAGGGCCTCGAGGATGGGGGGGCCTAGGGCAGCCAGCCCGACGCCGTCCGGGCCCGCCTCCTCGAGCAGGCGCGCCTCGCCCCGTGCACCGAGCTCGACCAGGCGCCGCGCCGCCTGGGGTCGCACCACCGCGCGGCCCTGGGTCGCCGCACGGAACAGCCTCTCGACCTCGTCGTCTGGCGCCTGGCGAGGAGGGGGCGCCCCTGCTCCGATCCGCGGCGCCGTGATCTGCCGCGGCGCCGTGATCTGCCGCGGCGCCGTGCAAAGCACCAGCGCGGTGAGCGGCGCCAGCGCGAGGGTCAGCAGCATGGGTCGTCGCTCAGGGGAGCGCTTTGACCTCGAGCCGGTAGAGGCTCACGACGAAGCCGTCCTCTTCGACCTCGCCCACGCTGAACTTGCCGGTCAGCTCGATGCGACCCGGCATGAAGCGGACGCGATCCTCGCTGAGGGTGACCTCGATGAAGTGCTGCACCTTGGACCGGCCGCACTCACAGGACTCCGGAACGAGCTCGAAGACATCCGCACCCTCGAGGGTCCCGATGGCCATGTAGCCGCTGATGCGCACCTCCTGACCGTCGAGGGCCAGGATCTCGTCGGGCAGGCGCATCCCGCGCCGGTAGTCGAGGCTGGTCAGCCAGTCGATGCTCACATCGATGGGCTCTTCGGCCGCCTCAGGGGAGGTGTTCCGGTCCATCGTCGGCTCGGGCGCCAGCACCTCCGAGGGGGAGGTCAGCGGAGCCAGGAGGCTCGCGAGGGTCAGGAGCACCGCGCGCATGGGCTTATTGTAGGACGAAGAGGCCCGTCCACGCTCACTGGCCCTGGCCCTCGGGGAGGAGGTCCTCGATCAGGAGCTCGAACTGGTCCACCAGCCGCTCGTGGGCTGGGCCGGTGGCCGGCCCGTTGAAGCCCGTGTGAACCGCGCGGGGGGTGCCGTCCGCACCAATGAAGAGGGTGGTGGGGAAGGCCAGGACCTCGTCCAGCAGGGGGAGCGCCCGCGCTGCGGCCGCCTTGTCCGCCGTGCCCGCGTGTAGCAGCAGGTAGGGCAGGTCCAGGGCGTCCTGGAAGCGCTGCAGGCGCGCGCGCTGACTCTCGGGCGTCCCGGCCTGCTCAAAGCCGAGACCGATGACCTGCAGGCCGCGCGGGCCGTAGCGGCGCTGGAGCCGCGCGAGCAGGCGCGCCTCATCCACGCAGTTGGGGCACCAGCTCCCGAACAGGGTGACGACGAGGGCGCGACCCTCGAAGGCGCGATCGTCGAGGGCCTGCTTCTCGCCCGAGAGCGTGGTGAAGGAGCAGCCAGCGAGGGTGGCATCCGGGCGCAGGGTCGTGAGCTCGAAGGGATCGGGCAGCCGCGCGTTCTCGTCCCTCCGCGCGGCCCAGACCTCTGTCCAGTGCGAGCCGGACTGGAAGACGCCGCCGAGGTTGCCCTCTTCGTCGAGCTGGGCCTGGAAGAGGAACGCGTGCGCGCCATCGAAGCAGGACAGCCGTAGGAGGCCGTCCTCCCAGGTGCCCTCGAGGAAGCGGTAGTCCCCGAGGGTCGTCAGGAAGGTCCCGCTCACGCTCGTGGGGCCCTCTTGGAACACGGCCACGGCCGGGGCGTCGCTCGACTCGAACTCGACCGACCAGCGTCCGGCGAGAGGCGGACCGCTGCGCGCCGTCTTGCCCTGACCAGGGAAGCGAGGCCTGGCGCCGTGGGACGCGTGGAACGCCATCGTGCGCGGCTCGCCCTCACCGCGCTGCAGGGTCCAGGTGCCATCCATGCGCACTCCTCCCTGGGTGAGCTCCGCAACGATCCAGCTGTCGTACGGCGAGCAGTGCAGCCGCAGGGTGCGGTCCTCGTGCGTGGCTTCGATCCGGATGCGCTCCGTGCCGTTGTTGAGGTACGCCACCCAGCCCTCGGGGACTCGGCCGAGATCGATGGAGAAGGGGATCTCCCCGGAGGGCGAGTCGAGCCAGGCGTGCCAGCGTCCCGTGCGCGGCTCGAGCGGGCCCGTGCCGGGAAGGGGTTCCTGTGCGGGGAGGGAGTTCATCAGGCCGAGGAGGACGAGGGCCAGCATGACCGGATCCTAACCCTGCCTTGCGCGGTTTGGACGGCGACGCGGCCGCCCCCTACAGTCCTGCCATGAATCCGGCGCTGCTTG
>JADHNZ010000089.1 GCA_016779225.1 Planctomycetota bacterium | reverse complement strand
TTGCCGCGGCGCCGTGTCTTGCCGCGGCGCCGTGCAGAGCACCAGCGCGGTGAGCGGCGCCAGCGCGAGGGTCAGCAGCATGGGTGGCCGCTCAGGGGAGCGCCTTGACCTCGAGCCGGTAGAGGCTCACGACGAAGCCGTCCTCCTCGACCTCGCCCACGCTGAACTTGCCGGTCAGCTCGATGCGACCCGGCATGAAGCGGACGCGGTCCTCGGTGAGGGTGACCTCGATGAAGTGCTGCACCTTGGAGCGGCCGCACTCGCACGACTCCGGGACGAGCTCGAAGACATCAGCACCCTCGAGGGTCCCGATGGCCATGTACCCGCTGATGCGCACCTCCTGACCGTCGAGGGCCAGGATCTCGTCGGGCAGGCGCATGCCGCGGCGATAGTCGAGGTTCGTCAGCCAGTCGATGCTGACTTCGATGGGCTCCTCGGTGGCCTGGGACGGCGCGTCCACCAGGGTCCTCACGGGCGCAAGCACCTCCCCAGGGGAGGCCAGCGGGGCCAGGAGGCTGGCGAGGGTCAGGAGCACCGCGCGCATGGGCCCATTGTAGGACGAGGAGGCCCGTCCTCGCTCAGCGGTCTCCGCCCTCGGGGAGGAGGTCCTCGATCAGGAGCTCGAACTGGTCCACCAGGCGCTCGTGGGCAGGACCCGTGGCGGGCCCGTTGAAGCCCGTGTGGACCGCGCGAGGGATGCCGTCGGCTCCGATGAAGAGGGTCGTTGGAAAGGCCCGGACCTCATCCAGGAGGGGCAGCACCCGGGCCGCAGCGGCCTTGTCCGCGGTGCCCGCGTGCAGCAGCAGGTAGGGCAGGTCCAGGGCGTCCTGGAACCGCTGCAGGCGCGCGCGCTGGCTCTCGGGTGTCCCCGCCTGTTCGAAGCCGAGGCCGATGACCTGCAGCCCGCGCGCGCCGTAGCGGCGCTGCAGCTGCGCCAGCAGGCGTGCCTCATCCACGCAGTTGGGGCACCAGCTTCCGAACAGGGTCACGACGAGGGCGCGACCCTCGAACGCGCGATCATCGAGGGCCTGCTTCTCGCCCGAGAGCGTGGTGAAGGAGCAGCCCGCGAGGGTGGCACCCGGGCGCAGGGTCGTGAGCTCAAAGGGATCGGGCAGCCGCGCGCTCTCGTCCCTCTGCGCGGCCCAGACCTCCGTCCAGTGCGACCCGGACTGGAAGACGCCCCCGAGGTTGCCCTCCTCGTCGAGCTGGGCCTGGAAGAGGAACGCGTGCGCGCCATCGAAGCAGGACAGCCGGAGGAGGCCGTCCTCCCAGGTGCCCTCGAGGAAGCGGTAGTCCCCGAGGGTCGTGAGGAAGGTCCCGCTGACGCTCGTGGGGCCCTCCTGGAACACCGCCACGGCCGGCGCGTCACTCGACTCGAAGTCCACCGACCAGCGTCCGGCGAGGGGCGGACCGCTGCGCGCGGTCTTGCCCTGGCCCGGGAAGCGTGGCCTGGCTCCGTGGGATGCGTGGAACGCCATCGTGCGCGGCTCGCCCTCGCCTCGCTGCAGGGTCCAGGTGCCGTCCATGCGTACGCCTCCCTGGGACAGCTCGGCCACGATCCAGCTGTCATAGGGCGAGCAGTGCAGGCGCAGGGTGCGGTCCTCGTGCGTCGCCGCGATGCGGATGCGCTCCGCGCCGTTGTTGAGGTAGGCCACCCAGCCCTCGGGGACGCGACCGAGGTCGATGGAGAAGGGGATCTCGCCCGAGGGCGACTCGAGCCAGGCGTGCCAGCGCCCCGTGCGCGGCTCGAGCGGGCCCGCGCCGGGGAGGGGTTCCTGTGCGGGGAGGGGGGTCATCAGGCCGAGCAGGAGGAGGGCCAACATGTCCGGATCCTAACCGTGCCCCCCTCTGTTTGGACGGTGCTGCGCAGACGGCCTACAGTCCTGCCATGAATCCGGCGCTGCTCGCGGACCTGGTCGCTGCCGTCCACCTCGCCATCGTCGTGTTCATGATCGCCGGCCAGGCCGCGATCCTTGCGGGCTGGGCGCTCGGCTGGGCCTGGATCCGAAGCCCATGGTTCCGCCTCGTCCACCTCGCGATCATGGGGTACATCGCCTTCAACGCGGTGCGCGGCGAGCTCTGCTTCCTCACGCATGTCGAGTTCGACCTGCGCAGGGAGGCGGGTCAGCAGGGGGCGGAGGGCTCCTTCGTGGGCCAGCTGCTGCACGACATCCTCTTCGTGGACCTGGACCAGGGCGTCCTCAACGGGATCTACCTGGCCTTCTTCGCGGTGGTCCTGGTCTGCCTCGTGGGGGCTCCTCCGCGGCGACGCCTGAATGGCGAGGGGTGAGCGTCCCGCGTCGTCAGGCGCCGAGGAGAGCGGACACGGCCACGAGGGCCCAGGCCACCTCCAGGAGGAGCGGCTGCCAGGTCCGCCTGAGCCAGCACACCCAGCCGACGCCGAGGGCTCCGGTGAGGTTCAAGAGGTGGTAGGCGAGACCCTGCTCGAGCCAGCCGTGGCTGCTCGCGAAGTAGGCGCAGAGGATCGCGAGGGTCCCATACCAGCCGGCGAGGCTGGCGACGGGGGGCAGGGGGGCCTCGGCGCTTGTTCCGGTGCCTCCCGGGGGAGATGCTCCTGAGTCCTTCACCCATGCATCATCCCGAACCGGACGCCGCGGGTCACCGCATCGAGCACGACTTCCTCGTGCGAGCCGCGACGCTCCTCAATGCCTACGGCACGCCGAGCCACCGGCTCGAGCGCGTTCTCGTGCACCTCGCCGGCGTGCTGGGGGTCCACGCGAGCTTCTACTCGACGCCGACCTCGGTCATGGCGTCCTTTGGCCGGGGCGCCGACGAGCGCGTGCACCTGGCGCGGGTGGAGCCTGGGGAGGTGAACCTGGGCAAGCTCGTGGAGTTCGACGAGGTGCTCGAGGATGTGGAGCACGGGCGGCTGGACTGCGCACGCGGGCTCCAGCGACTCGAGGCGCTGGCGGCCTCGCCCCCGCGGCATGGGCGGCTCCCGGTGGCGAGCGCCTTCGCCGTGGCCTCGGCGGGCGCGGCCCTCCTCTTCGGAGGCGGTCCCGCCGAGATCCTGGGCTCGGCGCTGCTTGGCGGCATCGTGTTCCTGCTGGCCGTACTGCTCTCGAGCCGGCCGGGGAGTGACGGCACGGTGGAGCCCATCGCGGCCTTCTTCGCTGCGCTGGTCGCGAGCCTCGTGGCCCGCCTGGCGCTGCCCCTCGACGACCGCCTGGTGACCCTGGCGTCCCTGATCGTGCTGCTCCCAGGCCTGACCCTGACCACCGGCATGATCGAGCTCTCGACCCGCCACCTCGTCGCGGGGACCGCACGCCTTGCGCGGGCGGGCGTGCTCTTCCTGACACTCCTGCTCGGGGTGGCCCTGGCCTGGCGCGTTGCCGCCGCGGTGGCTCCCGAGCCCCTTGCGCGCGGCCCCCTCACTCCTCTGCCCGACTGGACGCAGCTCGCGGTGTTGGTGCCCCTGCCCCTCGCGTTCGCGGTGCTCTTCGACGCCCGTCGCCGCGAGTGGCCGATCATCTTCGCGGCGTCGGTGCTCGGCTCCTTGACCACGCGCTACGGGGCGGCGGCCTTCGGCGTGGAGGTGGCCCCCTTCCTCGGCGCCCTGGCCGTCGGGGTCGTGGGCAACGCCTACGCTCGCACCGCGGATCGTCCCGCGCTGGTGGCGATCACGCCGGGCCTGCTGGTGCTGGTGCCGGGGTCCCTCGGCTATCGCAGCCTCACCTCGTTCCTCGAGCAGGGTGTCGTCGAGGGCATGGATGGAGCGTTCCGCACCGGGTTCGTGGCGATCAGCCTGGTCTGCGGCCTGCTCGCGGCGAACCTCGTGCTTCCGCCGCGCCGGATCCTCTGAGCGCTACGGCGCAGGCGAGAGGGCCTGCGGGCTCTGCCGGGTGGGGCGCTCCGCCTATGCTGCAAGGGACGCGGGCCCGCTCCCAGGAAGGGTCCTCCTCAAGAGCTCCCACTCCGAACCGCAGCAGCAGACCCATGGCCGACCAAGTCGACTACCGCATCGAAGGCGAGGACCTTCAGTCCGTCACGATCATCCTCGACCCCGGCGAGGGCATGCGCGCCGAGCCCGGCGCCATGCTCTGGATGGAGGACGGGATCGACATGGACACCTCCACGGGTGGCGGTCTCTTCTCCGGACTCAAGCGCAAGATCGCGGGGGAGAGCTTCTTCATCACCACCTTCACGAACTCGGCCCACGACCGTCGCGAGGTGACCTATGGCGGGCCCTATCCGGGTCGCATCGTTCCCCTGCACCTGGGCGGCGGTGACATCCTCTGCCAGCGCGACGCCTACCTGTGCAGCGCCCAGGGCATCGATGTGACGCTCGGGTTCACCAAGCGCCTCGGCGCCGGCCTTCTCGGCGGGGAGGGCTTCATCCTCCAGCGCCTGAGTGGGGACGGCTGGGCCTTCATGCACGCCGGCGGCCATGTCGTCGAGCGCGAGCTCGGTCCCGGCGAGAGCCTGCGCGTGGACACGGGCTGCATCGCGGCATTCCAGGACACCGTGGACTACGACATCCGCATGGTGAAGGGCTTCAAGTCGATGCTCTTCGGCGGTGAGGGCCTCTTCCTGGCCTGCCTCAAGGGACCGGGCAAGGTGTGGCTGCAGACCATGCCGTTCTCGCGCCTGGCGCGCAGGATCGGCGGCGCCATCGGCACCGGCAAGGGCGAGACCCGGCGCGGGGGCATCTCGGTGCTCGGCGACCTGTTGGGCGGGGACTGAGCTGCGGCTGAAGTCGGGCTGCGCCTCGGGGGGCCGTCCCTCGAGGCCTCGCTGCTTTGGGCCGGGGGCCGCCGGCCTTGGGGCTTGCCGCCTGGCGCCCCTGCGGGCATCTTGCGCGAGCTCTCGCGCGGGAGCCCGGGACGCCCGGTTCGAACAACGAGGTCATCGGTGCGCGCAGGAGCGCGGGAGGCCCCTCATGGAGGGAGTCGATCGGTGTGAGGAGCGGCTGACTCTGGCCGCGGAGGCAACCGAGGCCTTCTCGGACGCTCACGGGCTGCAGTGTCCGACGGGCTGTGGTGCCTGTTGCCTCAGCCCTGAGGTCGAGTGCTCGGTGACCGAGTGGGGGCCCCTGGTCCGCGAGCTGGTCCGCGACGGGCGCGCAGAGGCCGTTCTCACCCAGCTGCATGGACAGCTCGCCAGCGGGTCGCGCGTGTGCGTGTTCTATGCCGCCGAGGAGGAAGACCCGCGCAGGGGGCGCTGCCAGGTGTACGGCCTGCGGCCGATGATCTGCCGGCTGTTCGGCTTCTCGGCGCGTCGCGACCGTGATGGGACGCCCGAGCTCGTGAGCTGTCGCGTGATGCGTGAGCACGATCCGGCCGCCGTGGCTGCGGCTGCCCAAGCGGTCCGCGAGGGGGCGCCTGCGCCCGTGATGGGGGATCTGGTGGGGGCGGTCCTCGCCGACGCTCCGGGAACGAACGGGCGCATGCTGCCGATCAACGAGGCCCTGCGCGTTGCCCTGGAGCGCGCCCTGCTTCGCGCCAGCTTCGAGGCTGCGGAGGAGACCGGCGAGGATCCGGACGACGATGGGCGTCCGCGTCCCGTGCGTCCTCCCCGCCGGCCGCGGGCGGCCTAGGCGCGGCAGCAGGAGCAGAGGCCCGGCGCGGGTCTCAGGCCAGGGCCAGGAGGACGAGTCCGATGAGCCCGGTGACCCAGGCGGCGATCCTGGCCACGCGCAGGGAGCTCCTCACGCCGAACCACTCCAGGGTCTCCGGCGTGCAGAAGGGATCGCGCGCGATGGCGAGGCCGAGGAGCACGAGGATGCCTGCGAGGGCGCGGACGCCCAGCGGCTCGGGGAGCGCGAGCGGCGCCGCCACGCTGGCGGCGGTGAGGGCGAGGACGGTCACCAGCATCCGGGTCCCGTGGCGCTGCACGCGCTCGGCGTAGGCCTCCAGGGCGGCGCGGTGCTCGGGGAGCACATGACGCACGAGGCCCGACCGGTGGGAGGGGCGCACGACGGACGCCGGCAGCTCGATGGGCTCGGCCCGCTCGTCGCGGACCCCGGACCAGAAGCAGCTGGGGCGCATGGGGGAGTGGGGCGCGAGGTGCGGGACCAGGGCTAAGGCCACCGCCTCCCCCACCCACCGGGCCGATCGAGCGGCTCCGCGGTTGCGGGGGGGCGCGGATTTCTTTGCGCCGGCGAGGGCAAGGCGCCCCCGGCGCCTCGGCTCAGGTGTAGCCCAGGCCCTTGAGGGCGTTGTTCAGGGCGCCGCCCTCGGCCTTGGCAGCCTCGGCCTTGAGCTTCTCGAGGTACTGCTTGAGCTTCTCGCTGTCGGGGAACTTCTTGAGCCCTGCGTCCACGACGTTCACGGCCTCGAGGAGACCCGTCGAGCCCCCGTTGAACAGGTCACGGACCATGTCGCGGTAGGCCTTCTCCTCGAGCTCCGTTGCGCCTGCCAGCTCCATGAACTCCCCGCGCGCGGCGGCCGGGTCCACGTGCGCACGCTCGCGACAGCGGGCGAGGGCGACCTCGGTGTGCTTGGCGGAGCCTGCGCTCAGCGTGGCCAGGGCGGCGTCGAAGTGCCCCACGGCTGCGGCATGGTCACCCTCCTGGGAGGCCTTGTAGCCGGCCTCGATGGGGTCCGCCGGGGTGTCGGAGCCGCAGGCGCACAGGGACAGGAGCAGGGCGAGGGCGAGGGGCTTGGTCATGGTTGGGGCAGTCTAGGGGGGCTGGGCCTCGAGGAGGTGAGCCTCGAAGGGGCGGGCCCAGGGGCGCCGGCCCCCGGGCTCGTGCACGGGATCAGGGTCCCTCGGCGAGACGGGGGCCCGAACCTGAGGACAGGCGCCCAGCCCGCCTCCGGGGCCCTCAGTGGGAGGTCTGAACGGAGCATGAGACCGCCAGTTGGTGGGTTTCACGGAGCGCGCCTGGGGCGTCGCTCCATCAATACGATGCCGTAAATGCTTGGGCGGCCTTGGCTTACTGAGGCCGGGTCAGCTCGCACTCCATCTGCACTCTCATCGCACTCCAATTGGAGTACGATGGGGGTGCCCGAGGGGTGTGATCGGAGTGTTTGGCTCCAGTCCCCGGGTGCTTCTGCCGACTCAAGGGGTCCTCCTCCGATGCGCGAGTCCAAGGTCACGATCAAGATCCCCCGCCCGCTCTACCGCCGCATCCAGCAGGT
>JADHNZ010000035.1 GCA_016779225.1 Planctomycetota bacterium | reverse complement strand
CCGACACCCTCGACCTGCTGGCCGAGTCGGGCATGTACATCGCCGAGATCGGGGCCGAGGCCGGCACCGACGAGATGATGAAGAAGATCGGCAAGCCGATCAAAGGCGACGACAACATCGAGGCCTCGGTCGAGATGGATCGTCGCGGCATCCAGGCCTCGGTGACCTACATCATCGGCTACCCGGGCGAGGCCGAGGAGTCGATGCTCGCCACCATCGACCAGTGCCGCCGCCTGCACATGGCCGCGCCGCACGCGCGTCCGACGGTGTGGCCCTACCGCCCCATCCCCGGCACGGTGATGTGGGACCAGGCCATCGAGCTGGGCTACGAGGGTCCGAAGACCCTGCCGGAGTGGGGCTCCATCGGCGAGTACCACCTCGAGGAGACCTGGCCCGGCAACATCCCGCCGCGGGTCGCCGAGGCGCGCATGATGTACCAGCACTTCGCCACCCTGAACTGGGGCCTCGCGCGCGGTCGTCGCCGCGGGTTCTGGGAGAAGCGTGCGGAGAAGCGGCTGGGTGACGGCTCCTATGTGAACGGCCGCCTCGAGACGCGGGCCTTCGGGGTCTACAACAAGCTGCGCCGCACGCTGTTCAAGCCGGACGACCTGCCGCGCTCCTGGGTGGACCCGGGCCACAAGACCGGCACCGAGGGCAACGAGCGCTCGAAGTCGCGCAAGGCGATGACGGACACGGCGCTCGGAAACTGAGCTTGCCCGTGGAACGAGGGCTCGCGCCCTCTTTCGAGGACCTCCGAGGGGCCGCCCCGGCGCATGCGCCAGGGCGGCCCCTCTTGCGTGACCGCGCGGGCCCTCGCGCGGAGGGCCTTCCCTCAGGCAGCCAGCTGCGCCAGGACGGCGCGGGCGCTGTCCTCGTTCAGGGGCTTGTGGCTGGAGGTCAGGAGCTCGCGACCCAGGACATTCACGCCCAGGTGGGAGAGCTGGAGGCGCATGGCGACGAGGACCTTCTGGCCGCCGCCGCCCGAGTGGGTCGCGATGGCCGCGGTCTTGCCGTTGAACAGCTCGCGGAAGTCCTCGGTTCCGACGGACAGCCAGGCGATCGCGTTCGACAGGGTCGGGGGGATCGAGCCGTTGTACTCGGGCGCGACGAAGGCGAAGCGGGTCGCGGCACGGAAGAGCTCGGCTACGGGGGCGAGCTCCTCGGGCATGCCGGCTGCATGGGCCGCGGGGGTGTAGAGGGGCAGGGCGTCCTCGCTGAGGTCGAGGACGCGGGCGTCGAGGGAGGCCTCGGCGGCGAGCTCGGCGAGGCGGTCGGCGAGGGCGCGGTTCTTGCCGCTGCTGGCGGTGCAGATGAGGAGCATGGCTTGGGCGCCCGGAGCGGGCGAGGGAACACCATGGCCCCTCCGGTCCTCCCTCTCAAGTGCCGAGGCCGAGGCCCTGGGCCACATAGCGCAGCCCCACGAGCAGCAGCGCGCTCTGGACGAGGCGTTGGAAGGTCTGCGCCGCGAGGCGCGCGTGCAGCCAGTGGCCCGCGAGGCCTCCCAGGGCGAAGGCCGGGGCGAGGATCAGGTTCAGGCGCAGGGTGTCTGCGTTCACGATCCCTGCCTGGATGAAGCCCGCGCAGGCGGCGCATGAGGTCACGAGGAAGAAGGTCTGCAGGTTCGCGCGAAACGCAGCCGGGCCCCAGCCGCGCATCGACGCGTAGACCAGCATCGGCGGGCCCGCAGTGTTGAACGCGCCGCTGAGCGCGCCCGCAGCACCGCCCGCGAGCAACCCCCAGCCACGGTGGAGCGCGCGGGGCTCGAGCCGCGGTCGCACCAGGCCGAGGATGCTGCTCGCGACGAGCACGGCGCCCAAGGCTCCGAGCAGCGTGCTGGAAGGATAGGAGCGCAGGAACAAGAGGCCCAGGGGAGTGGTGACCGCCCCGGCAAGGGCCATGCCCCCGACCTCGCGCCGGTCGGCGTCTGCGCGCAGGGACCAGGCGAACCAGGCGTTGAGGACGACGCAGAAGACCGTCACCACGCCGACCGCCTGGGGCACGGTCCACACGAGCGGCAGCAGCGCGACCGGGATCATGGCCGAGCCGAACCCGGTGAGGCCCTGGGTGAAGGCTCCCAGAAAGAAGAAGAGCGCCGGGAGGAGGAGGTCCATCTGGGCGGGACGCGGGCCGCGGGCTCAGTCCGGGCGGATGCGCTCGAACTCGAGCAGGGTGCCGCCCTGGACATAGGCGACGCCCACATCGCCCTGGGTGATCTTGCCAGCGATGGAGCTCGTGGCCTCGAACTCGAAGCGGTCGCCTGCCTCGTCCTCGAAGGTCACGTAGTGCGTGGTCGTGGTCCGCGTGCGGTTGTGGCCGCTGGAGCTGGAGGAGTTGCGGGTGCTGGTCTCCGTGCGCTCCTCGAGCACGCCCCACAGGTGCCGCTCCTGCTCGGACTCGAGCACGAGCCTGCGCTTGCGCAGGGTTCCGAAGGCGATGGCGAGGCCGATGAGGATGAAGGGCACCCCGAAGAGCGGGAACCAGTACTCCATGCCCTTCGGAGCGTTGGCCTGGTCCTCGGCCATGCGGGTCATGGTGAACGCCATGAAGGTCCAGAAGGCGCCGAAGCCGGCGAACACGAGGCCGAACGCCGCTCCGCAGCCTGCGCCCTTGAGGGCCTTCTTGGCGTCGACCTCGCGCGCCAGCAGCTCGTCGAGCTGCGGTGCCGTGCGCGCTCGCCGGAGGGCGAGGCGCAGGGCCTCACTGGGCGTGCTGGCGATGGGAGCGAGATTCGCGTGCGGCCTGTCGTGAGTCATGGGGTCCTCAGGCCTTGCCGCAGCACTTCTTGAACTTCTTTCCACTTCCGCAGAAGCACGGGTCGTTGCGGCCGAGCTTCGGCGCGGTGTGGACGACGGTCTCCTGCTTGGGGCCGTGGGAGTGGCCGTGGTGGGGATTGTGGCCGGTGCGGACGGTCTCCTCGAACTCGTCTCGCGTGGACTCGATCGCCGCGCGCACCTCGAAGGCGTGGGGCATCACATGGCTCTCCTCCAGGTAGTCCACCAGCGCGTGGAGGAACGGAGCGATCAGCGGCGCGCGGGGGTCCTTGCGCTTCAGCCAGCCGGGGAGGACATGCCCGAAGGCGCCGTGCATGTCCTGGCCGTCGAGCAGGTGCGGGGCCTTGCCCAGGTCGTCGTAGGCGATGGACAGGAATGCGGTCGCGAGCTTCTGGCACTCCTCACGCGAGAGCTCGGGCACGCGAGTGGCGTGCTCGCTGTCGAGGAACGAGGCGACCTCGAGGGTCACTTCCTTGCGCGTCATGGGGTCGGGGGGGAGAGGGGGTTGTCGGGGCGCTGCTCGGGGTCGACCGTGTAGGAGATCGAGGCCACCCGCCAGCCGGCAGGGGTCCGCAGCAGGGTGAAGACATCGACCCCGCTGTGGGAGAAGGCGCCGTCGATGTGGAAGTCGTACGGGGTCCAGATCATGGCGAGGTCGCCCTCCAGCAGGATGCGCGCGTCCCAGCAGCGCTCGAGGTAGCGCCCGCTCGGACCGGGCTCGCGGCTGCGGAGCTCCTCGAAGGTCGTGACCCGCGCCTCGCGACGCGCGCTGCTCCACGAGGTGAAGGTCCCCTCCTCGAGCAGCAGCTCGCTCCACCGGGCCGGGTCGCCCTCTCGGATGGCGTCGAAAGTGCGCTGGACGAGGTCCAAGAGCTCGGCGCGCTCCTCCGCGGAAGGAGCGAAGGCCGCCCGGGGGCCAGGGTCTGCGGAGGCAGGCACGGGAGAGAGGGTCGAGCAGGCGGGGGCCAGGAGTGCCACGAGGGCTCCCAAGGCGCTGGGGCAGTGGGGAAGGCGCAGGGCCATGGGACGGATGCTAACAGGGCAGCCTGCAACCCCGGCGGGCCGCGTGCGTCCTGGTGGCATGGATGCTGTTCTCGTGCTTGCGTTCGCGCTTCTTCTGGGCCTGGCGGAGATGGGGAGCGGGGGGATGGAAGGCCCCGAGATGGTGAACCACGGGATAATCAGCTCCGGGATGCCGAACCCGGCGCCATGGCAGTGGAGCGCCGGGCCTGCAGCGGGCGTGAGCCCTGCCAGGACCCGACCCCACCTCCTTCCCATCGCAGCTGCGTGGACCTCGGCCGAGCCTCCGGCGGGCTCACTGGCCGGTCGTGGGGCGCTTGGGCCTGGCCTCGAGGCGCAGGAGGTTCCTAGCGAGCTCCAGCGTGACCTGCGCTCGCGGTTCGCCAGCACTCGCGCGAGGGCGGTGCGTCGCTTGGGAGAGCTCCCAGGTCATGAGGCCTGGGAGCTCGTGGTGCGCGCTCTCGCTGATCCGGACGGAGAGGTCGCGGAGCAGGCCCAGCTGATCGTTCGCGGCGAGAACAATCTGCGGCGCAGGGCAGCCCTGCTCGGCGCCGAGGGACTGCGGTCCTCCCGCACAGAGGTCGCCCGGCGCGTGGCCGAGGCCCTGGGGCACTGGCGGCCGGGACCGTCCCCGGCCGAGCTCGAGCGCGCCCTCGGCCGGCTCGAGGGCGCTCCGCAGGCCGCCCTGGTTGTCAGCATCGAGCGCTTGGCCCGGTCGGGGGCCCTCGAGTCCGAGCGCCAGCCGGCCCTCGCACGGTCCCTCCTCCGGCTGGTGCACGCGCGCTCGACGCGCGCGCCTCAGGCACCGCGGGGGGAGGCGCTCCTCGCCCTCCAAGCCCTCGACCCCGGGGCAGCCCGCGCCCTGGCCCTGGAGGCCGAGTCCTCAGGGGATCCCCGCCTGCGTGTCGCCTCGCTGCTCGCGGCCTCCTCGCCGGAGCCTCTGGACCCACTCGTGCCCGGCCCCGGGCTGCGGCCGCTGACCCCGGAGGGCGTCGCGCGCGCGCGCACGCTCGCCGGGGATGACGAGGTCCGGGTCCGTCGCGCGGTGGTCCGTGCGCTGGGGGCCACGCGGACGCGATCCGCCGCGGGGCTGCTGGTCGAGCGCCTGGAGGTGGAGCCGCGGCCGCGCCTGCGCTCGGACCTCGTCGCCGCCCTGCGCCGGCTGTCGGGCCTGAGACATGGAGAAGACGCGCGCCCATGGCGTGCCTGGCTGCGCGGGGTCGAGGGCGAGGTGCTGCCGCCTTCGCGGCCGGGACCCCACGAGCGCGGCCAAGGCGGCGATGCGGCCGCGACGGCAAGCGCCCGCGAGCCGGCGCTGCCCCTGGGCTCCGACCGGGCGGCGGCGCTGATCGACCTCTCGGGCTCGGTGCAGCGCGAGCTGCAGGGAGGGCGTACGCGGAAGGACCTGATCGACGCGGTGGTCCTGGCCACCCTCGAGGGCCTCCCGGCGGGCGCGATGTTCCAGCTCGTCCCCTTCACTGCGGAGCCGCGGCTCCTGCCGGAGGTGCCCGAGACCGTGCGGCCGCGCACTGCGCGCCGCTGGGCCCAGGACTACCTGGACCTCCGCCTCCAGGGACCCGGCGACCTGTGGGAGGCCGTGGAGGCAGCCCTGCCCCAGAGGTGCCTGGACACCCTGGTCCTGCTCACCGACGGAGCTCCGACCGCAGCGTTCCATCACGAAGTGGACCTATTCGTCGAGCAGCTGCTGGTGAGTCTCCGCCTTGACCCCGTGGCCCTCGAGCTCGTGCTGGTGGACGCTGGCCCTGCGCTCGCCCGCCGCTGGCAGCCCCTGGCCGAGGCCACGGGCGGCGCGCTCCAGCTGCGCCGGTTCCCTCCCGTCGCGGGGGAGGCGCGCAGATGAGGGCCCGGCTCGGGCAGGTCCCGGGGCCCGGCACGGCGAGAGCCTCGAGGGCCCTGCGCCTCGCCGCGCGCGAGAGCGAGTCCCGGCGGCCCGTGGACGACTCTCTTCGCCTGTCCTCTCCGCGCGGGCCGACCCGCCCCGGGCGCTGGCCCCTCGACCCGCCGTGCTCTCGGCCGCGGCCTCCCGGACCGAACCCGTGCAGAGTGCGCGGATCCATGGACCGAACGCATGCAGAGCGCGCTCTGCATCGACCGAGTGCGCGCATCGCGCGCGTTTGTGCAGTCCGCCCCGTGGGCGGGCTCCTTACCCTCAGCCCTTGCCATGACTCCCGAACCCGTCGACTGGGCCGCCCGCTACCGGGAGGCCGACACGCCCTGGGACCTGGGTGCCGCGCACCCTGAGCTGCGTCGCCTCCTCGAGGAGGGGCTCCTCGCGCCTTCACCCGGCGGGGACCGGGCGCTCGTTCCAGGCTGCGGCAACGGCCACGATGCGCGGGCGCTCGCCCGGGCGGGTTGGCGGGTGACCGCCTTGGACTGCGTGGCGGGGGTGGACGGAGCCCTGGGTTCGGACCTGGCGGCTCTTGGCGGTGAGCTGGTGGTGACGGACGCGCTTGCCTACGACGGCGGGGGCGCCTTCGCCCTCGTCTGGGACCACACCTTCTTCTGCGCCATTGCGCCCGAGCAGCGCCGTGCATGGGGGAAGATGGTGGGGCGTGCGCTGGCTCCGGGCGGAGCGGTGCAGGCGCTCGTGTTCCCCTGCGACAAGCCCGCGTCGGAGGGAGGGCCTCCCCACGGCTTTGCACCCGAGGCCATGGGAGCCGCGCTGGGCCCGGGCTTCCGGCTCGTGTCGGACGCGCCTGTGGCCCGGGGCGTGGAGCACCGCAGCTGGATGGAGCGGTTGGCCCGCTTCGAGCGCGTCGACTGAGCAGGCAGGTCGCGGTCGCTGGGAGTTCCAGCCGAGCTCGCCTGGGCCGCAAGCGGCTCCGCTTGAGCGGGCGCGATCCGGGGCGAACAGCCGCGATCCCGCGCGGCCCGGCTGGCCGTGCCGCTCAGGGCTTCCGGTACAGGCGGAACTGGAACCGGCCCCGACGGCTCGCGGCGCCCGGGAGGGCCTCAAAGGAACGGAGCGCTCCGGCGGCTCCGCGGACGAGGCTCGCGAGGCGCGCGGGGAAGTTGCGCGTGCGGAAGGCGACCTCCTCGGCCTGGGGCGCGACCTGGCAGCCGTGGGCGCCCGCCGGCTCGAGGCCAGCCCCCTCCGCCAGGCCCTCCACCTCGCGCGGGTCGAGGGCTTGGAAGGGGCCGATGTTGGGGTCCGGGGAGAGCACGTACTCGACCCCACCGGGCCCGCCGCGGCGGGCCCGGAGGCGCTCGGTCCACTCGTGGAACGAGCGCGCAGAGACGAACCCAATCAGCAGCTGTCCGCCGGGCTGGAGCCAGCGCGCCATCTGCTGCACCCACGCCGCACGGTCGGCCGCGCGCAGGCCCTCGAGCCGGAACAGGCAGCTGACCACCGCGTAGGCACCCTCCTCCGGCGGCTCGCCGGGCTGGTCCGGCGTCCAGACAAAGGGCGTGCCCGCCGGCTTGGCGCGCTTGGCGCACCAGGCCGCCACCTCCGGCGTGCGCTCGACCACATCGAAGCGGTGGCCGCGGCGCTCGCGCGCCAGGCGCTCGGTGAGGATCCCCGTGCACGGCAGCACGTCGAGCCAGCGGGGGTCCTCGCCTTGGGCCGGGCCGAGAGGCAGCAGGCGGTCGAGGGCAGAGACGAGCGCACGGGTCTCCCACGCACGGGGCTTGTTGTGCCGCAGGCCGTTGAGGACCCTCGCGCGCTGGTAGATCGCGAGCAGGTCGGGCTCCCAGGCCTCCGGGTCGGCAGAGCTCGGAATGGCCCTTCCCGCGTAGTGGTTCCAGTGGGCGACCTGCGCGAGGGGGCGACGCTTGGGGCCCCGGGGCGGGACGGCCTTCGGATAGCCGAGGGCCAGCACGGCCACGACCCAGCGGTCCTCGGGCAGGCCGACCTCGCGGCGCACCGCATCCGGGTCGCCGGTCTGGGTGATCCAGAAGCTGCCGAGGCCCAGCACCTGGGCAGCCAGGCTCATGTTCTGGATCAGGGCCGAGGCCGACTGGACATTGGCGAAGTTCTCCTCGCTGAAGTTGCGGCCATAGGCCACCACCACATTGACCGGCGCGTTGGCCATCTGGGTGGAGAGGGCTCCCAGGCGCTCATTGACCTGCGGGTCGTCCACGGCCACCAGGTCCCACATCTGATAGTTGCAGGAGCTGGGGGCCCAGATCCCCGCATGGAGGACCTGCTCCACCAGCTCGCGGGGCACGGGGTCGCTGCGGAAGCGCCGGATCGAGCGGCGCTGGTAGAGCGCGTCCCAGAAGTCCTGGCGGGGGAGCTCGGCGAGGGGCGTCCGCGTGCCGTCGTCCGCCTCCTCCGGGCTGGCGCCCTGGGGCACCGCCTCGGCCGCCTGCTCGGGGATCCCGTCGAGCCGCGGCTCCGCGTCTTCGGAGCCCCCGCCCTTGGGGTCCGGGTGGGGGTCAGCGGGCGCCGGCACCATGGGCTGCAGTGTCCCTCCCAGGACCCGGGGATGGAAGGGTGCAGGGGCCGCGCTGTGCGCGCGGAGCCAGCATCCCCGGCCCGTTAGGCTACGCGGCGTCATGAAGCCGCTCACCAGCCTCCTCTCGTTCCTCGCCCTCGCGGTCTCCTGCACCGCGGGCCCTCGCGCCGTGGAGGGCGCGCTCCTGTCCGAGGACGAGCGCGTCTCGGTGGGGAGCGGCGCCGTCGAGGTCCGCGCGGCCGGCGCGCACGCGGTGGTCCAGGACGGCGGGTCCGGCGGCGTGCCCAGCCCGGCGGAGCACCTGGGCCGGCCCGTGGGGACCGACTTCGAGCTGGCGGACTGGGAGGAGACCTCGAGCTACTACCGGCGCCTGGCCGAGGCCAGCGACCGGGTGGTGCTGCGGGAGCTGGGGACCACGAGCGAGGGGCGGGCGTTCCTCGAGGCCGTGATCTCGAGCCCCGAGAACCTGGCCCAGCTCGACCGCATCCAGCGCCGCAACCGGATGCTGGCGGATCCGCGCGGCTGGGGGGAGGAGGCCCTGCGGGAGGCCGTGCAGGAGGCTCCCGTGGTGCTGGCGGTGTCCTGCTCGATGCACTCCACCGAGGTGGCCGGCACCGAGTTCGGCATGGAGTTCGCCTGGCGGCTGGCGACCTCCGACGAGGAGCCCTACCGGACCGCGCGCGAGCGCTGCGTGGTGGTGCTCTTCCCGACCCTCAACCCCGATGGCCTGGACGAGGTCGTGCACTGGTACCGGCGCACGGTCGGGACGGAGTACGAGGCCAGCAGCCTCCTGCGGCTGTACCAGCTCTACACCGGCCACGACAACAACCGCGACTGGTTCATGCTCACCCAGCAGGAGACCAAGCTGGTGACCCGCGAGCTCTACCAGCGCTGGTTCCCGCAGGTCTACTGGGACGTCCACCAGCAGGGCAGCACGCGGGAGCGCTTCTTCGTGCCGCCCTTCCGGGACCCGCTGAACCCCAACCTCGACCCGGCGATCATCACCGGTATTGACGCCCTGGGCTCGCGGGCCCTCCACGACCTCACGGCCGCGGGCTTCACGGGCGTCTCGACCGGGGTCAGCTACGACATGTGGTGGAACGGCGGCAACCGGAACGTCCCCGTGCGTCACAACGTGATCGGCCTCCTGACGGAGGCGGCCAGCGCGGACCTGGCGACGCCGCTCTTCCTGCAGCGAGGCGACCTCAGCGCGCCGCGCGGGCTGGGCGCCTATGCCCCCTCCAACCGGTTCCCGAGCCCGTGGCCCGGGGGCTGGTGGCGCGTCGGCGACATCATCCGCTACGAGCTCGGCTTCGGGGAGAGCCTGCTGGGGAGCCTCAGCCGGGAGCCCTCCCTGTGGCGCGCGAACCAGCTGGCGGCCTCACGGCGCACCATCGAGGAGGGCCAGGGTGAGGGCGTGCGCGGCTGGGTGCTGCCGCGCGAGACCTCCGACCCGGACGCCGCGGCGCGCCTGGTGCAGGTGGTGCTCGACTCCGGGCTCGAGGTCCATCGCCTCACGGAGGACTGGACCGCCAGCGGACGCACCTGGCCCGCGGGGACGCTCGTCCTGCGCCGGGACCAGCCCTTCGGCGCGCACCTGCAGGACCTCATGGAGCTGCAGGACTATCCGGAGGGCGATCCCCCGTACGACGTGGCCGGCTGGACCCTGCCGAGCCTGCTGGGCGTGCGCCGCGTCGCCGTGTTCGAGCCCCTCCCCGAGGGGTGCGAGCGCGTCGAGGACCGCGCCACCCTGGGGGAGGCCTTCGCGGGCGACCCGCGCGTTGGCGGGTTCCCCAAGGGCTGGCTGTCCGGGGCGCACAGCTCCTCCTGGTCGCGGGCGGCTCAGCTGCTGGCGAAGGGAGAGCCCGTCACCTGGATCGGCGCCGGCGAGCGCGCGGGCCTGTTCGTGCCGGGCACCGATGTGGCCAACACCGATGAGCAGCCCCAGGTCCTGCGGCGCCTCCCGCGCATCGGTCTCTACGCGCCCTGGTCGGGCTTCATGCCCGAGGGCTGGATGCGCTGGGTCCTCGACACCTGGCGCATTCCCTACCGCACCGTGCGCAACGAGGACCTGCGCGCAGGACGCCTGGACGAGATCGTTGACGTGCTCCTGCTCCCCGGCAACTCCAGCGGCCAGCTGAACGGAGGTCGCTCCGAGGGCACGATCATGCCCCGCTACGCCGGAGGCCTGGACCCCGAGGGCGCCGTTGCGGTGGAGGAGTTCGTGCGCGGGGGCGGGCGCCTGGTGACCTGCGGCGCGTCCAGCGCCTGGGCCATCGACCTGCTGCGGCTGCCCCTGGTGGATGTCACCGCCGAGGCGGACGCGTTCTCGTGTCCCGGCAGCGTCCTGCGCGCCGTGCCCGAGCCCAGCTCCTGGACGCGCGCCCTCCCGCCCAGCGTCACTGCCTTCTTCTCGCGCAGCGCGGCGTGGCGGATGATGAGCCGCGACGAGCGCGAGGAGAGCGGGCGTGACGGGGCGGCGACCCCGGAGGTCCTGCTGCGTTTCGCGCCGAGCCGCGTCCTGGTGTCCGGCTGGATCCAGGGCGAGGAGGTCTTGGAGGGGCAGGCCGCCTGGGTCCGTGCCCGGCACGGGGAGGGCAGCGTGCACCTCTTCGGCTTCCAGCCCCAGTACCGAGGGTGGTCGCAGCAGGCCTTCGGCCTGCTGTTCCGCGCGCTCCTCCTGGGGGGCACCCGCGGGTGAGGCAGGCCACGCTGCTGGGGCTGCTGGCCCTCGCGGGCTGCGCTCCGCGCTTCGAGCGCTGGGCCTACCGTCCCGAGGGCCCCCCTCCCCCGCAGGGCCTCCGGCAGCTGGAGACGCGCAGCCCCCTCACGGGCCAACTCGAGCGCTCCTGGTCCGTGCGCTACGAGGCGGACGGGCGCGCCGTGCGGGAGGGCCTGGAGCGGCTGTGGTGGCCCGACGGGACCCTGCGCGCGGAGCGGCGCTGGCGGGCGGGCGAGCCCGAGGGCCTGTGGCGGTCCTGGTACCGCAACGGCCAGCTGGAGGCTGAGCACCTGCACGGACCGCAGCCCGCGCCGCAGACCTTCTTCCATGTCGAAGGAGGGGTTCGCGCCATGGGGCTCGCGCGGAGTGGCGTGAAGGAGGGGGACTGGTCCCACTTCAGGCCCAGCGGGGCGCTCGAGAAGCAGGGGCGCTACGAGGGCGGAGCGAAGGTCGGCGTGTGGACCCTGTACCACCCCAACCTGGGCCTCGCTGCGCGCGGCCGCTACGAGGCGGACCGGCGCGTGGGCGAGTGGCGCACCTGGCCCGCCGATCCGCCCGTCTGGAGCGACCCGTTCTGGCCCAAGGCCCCCGCCAGAGAACCGGTCCCCGCCAGAGAATCGGTCCCCGCAAGCGAACCGGCCCCCGCCAGAGAACCGGCCCCCGCCAGAGAACCGGCCCCCGCCAGAGAACCGGGCCCCGACAGCCAGCCGGCCTCCGCTCCCGACCCGGCTGCGCCCCGCGAGGGGCCCTCGGAGGCAGCGCCGGTCCTGGACCCGGCGTGAGGGGCTCGGCCGGGGCTGCTCGCTGTGCCTCCTCGCTGTGGCCGCGGCGGACGCCCCGAAGCCGCAGGCGCGCCGTCCGCGCGGCAGGCCTGCTGGCCCGCCGCAGGCCTGGACGCGGTGCTGCCTCCCGTCTCGAGCCCACCCAAGGGGCTACCCTGCTCCGCGATGAGCACCCTCTCGAGCCCGGAACCGCGCGCCCCCGCGCGTGACCTCGCCGTGCTGGCGCTGGTCGCGGCGGCGACGCTCCTGTGGGAGGTGCTGGTCACGCGTCTCTGCGCGCTGCGGCTGGCCTTCCACTACGGCTTCCTGATCGTCTCGGGCGGGCTGCTGGGCATGGGGGCCGCGGGCTCGCTGCTGTTCGTGTGGCGGGAGCGCATCCTCGCCGCCCCCCAGCGCTGGCTCGAGCGCTTCGCCCTCGCCGCGCTCGTCAGCCTGCCAGCCGCCTACCTGTGGATGGTGCGCTTCCCGATCGACCCCGACGTGCGCGTCGATCGCTGGGAGACCCTGCTGCCGTTCCTGGCCTACAACCTCGGCGCGGTCCTGCCCTTCCTCGCGGGCGGCCTGGTGATCGGGCAGCTCTTGATGGTCCATGCCGCGCGCATCCACCGCGCCTACGCCGCCGACCTGGGCGGCGCGGCCGTGGGGGCCATGCTGTGCCCTCTCCTGCTGTGGGCCGCGGGAGCCGCGGGAGCTGCGGCCGCGGCGGCCGTCCTCCTCGCGGCGGCCGGCACCCTCGTGATGCCGCCTGGGCCGCGCCGACGCGGGCTCGGGCTCGTGACGCTCCTCGTCCTGGCGGCCGTTCCCTTCGCCGAGTCCTGGCTGCCGGTCCCATCCTCCAACGAGATCCGCTACGAGCGCGGCCAGAGCGTGCGCCTGGGCGAGGAGCGCGTCTACTCGCGCTGGAGCGCCCTCTCGCGGGTCGATGTCTACCGCGTCGCCGAGGACGAGCGGGGGATGTTCATGGAGGGGGAGGCCGTCACCGCCTTCCCCGAGGAGCAGCTCTTCATCACCCAGGACTCGAGCGCGGGCACCTTCCTGCACGACTTCACGGGGACCCCGGAGGGACGCGCCAACCTGGCCCGCTCGCTCTACGGGCTCGGGACCGAGGTGCTCGGCGCGAAGAGCGTCTTCATCGTGGGGGCCGGGGGAGGCGCGGACCTCTGGGGCGCGCTGGGCGGGGGGGCTGAGCGCATCAAGGCCGTCGAGCTCAACCGGCAGATCGTCGAGCTGCACACCGAGGTCTTCCGCGAGCGCTCGAGCGCCCTCCTGGAGCGGCCGGGGGTCGAGATCGTCCATGCGGAGGGGCGGGCCGCCCTGCTCGCCGAGCAGGAGCGCTTCGACCTCCTGCAGATGTCGGGGATCGACACCTGGACGGCGCTGGCGTCGGGGGCCTACATGCTCGCCGAGAACTTCCTCTACACGGTGGAGGCCCTCGAGGACATGTTCGCGGTCACGGGCCCGGAGGGGGCGGTCCAGGTCACCCGCCTCTCGGGCGAGGTCGAGGTCCTGCGGCTGCTCGGCATCGTGCACGAGGCGTGGCAGGGGACCTCGGAGGCGCGCTTCGAGGACTGCGTCGCCGTCATCCACGCCGGCGACTTCGCCTCCATCCTGTGCCGCAAGGTGCCCTTCACCGGCGAGCAGCGTGCACGCCTGATGGCCTTCGTCGAGCGGGCCGGCATGGGAGCCGATGTCCTCCCCGGGCGGACCCTGGGCGGCGTCGTCGAGGCCTTCGTGCGCGCGCCGGACAAGGCCGCCTTCCAGGCGGCGGCCGCCAGCCGCATCGATCCCGTCCACGACGACCGGCCCTACTTCTTCCACTTCACGCGCTTCCGGGACTGGGCCGCCGCGAAGGCCCTGCTCCACGCGCCGGCCTCCCAGGTGCAGGGCAATCCCCTGTTCGTCCTGGTCCAGCTCGGCGTCGCCGTCCTCCTCTCAGCGCTGCTCCTCCTGCTGCCACTTCGCAGGCGAGCGGTGGTGGAGCCCGATGCCCCCCGCGTCGCGACGCTCGGCTACTTCCTCGCCGTGGGCGTGGGCTTCGTGGCCCTCGAGGTCACCCTCATGCAGCAGCTCACCCTGCTCGTGGGGCACCCCGTCTACTCGATCACGGTGACCCTGGCGAGCATCCTGCTCGCAACGGGGCTGGGCGCATGGGGGACCCAGCGGTGGTTCCGGGACGCCTCGGCCCCGTTCCTCCTCGTACCGGCCACCCTGGCCGTCCTCGTGCTGGCGTGGAACGCACAGGGTGCAGAGCTTGTGCGGTGGGCCGCGAGCCAGTCCCAGGCCGTGCGGCTCGCCCTGGGGGCCCTCGTCGTAGCGCCCTTCGGGCTCGTGCTCGGCGTGCCCTTCGCCCACGGCATCGCGCTCCTCGAGCGGCGCGCGCCGAGCCTGGTGCCGTGGGCCTGGGCCATCAACGCGGCAGGCACGGTCGTTGGCTCCATCGCGACCGCGATTGCGTCCATGGAGCTAGGGTTCCCGCTGGTGCTCCTTGCCGGCGTCGCGTGCTACGTGCTCGCGTGGTGGTCGCGCTCTGGGTTGTGTGGGCCTGCTACTCCCCTGGATAGCCCTCGGGCCACAGGTCCTCGTGGGTGATGTGCATCTCGGGGAGTGGGCCCACGTCACGCCGCTGATACAGGTGGAGGATGCCACCGAACTCGTCCCGGATTCGGTAGTACTCTGGATACCTAGAAGGGTCCAGGTAGTCGAAGTGCATGTGAGGCGTTCCATCAATGAGCTCGCTGCTTCCCGTTTGGGCGAGCGGGCTCGAGGAAGTTCCCATGAGCTTGGGCGCATTCCAAAGAACCTCCCCATCGGCACCTCTGACGACCTCGCCAGCCTCATTGGTCATGGGCTGCAGCCGAATCAGGAAAGACTCGCCGTTGCTACGCCTTTCCTTCCAAATCTCATGAGACATCCGGAGCTTCTCGATGCTCCGTTCCTGAATGAGGGTGACGATCTCCTCGTCCGAGAGGTGGCCGTAAATGGCCTCGATGTCTTCTGGTTCTAGGCTGGACTCCACGACAAGCTGCCCATATTCCGGCGGGAAGTCGGTGAGGATCAAGCGCCCATCAGGTGCCCGCGGACGATTGTCTTGGACATCCAAATTCTCACGCCCAGAGGGGAGGACTGGGGGAGTGACCAACTCTGCAGGGAGTCGAGCCTCGTCCTGCTGGCCGTGCGGGTTGTGACCGACGACAGGGAGATCGGGGGTGGGATCCGAGTCCCCGGCTACCCACAGGACTGCACTCAGGATGAGGGCGCTGCTACCAACTGCGAGGGCGACCAGCTTGGTGGAGGACTTCATCAGCAGGATTTGCAGAATACGCGCCAACCGGTGTAGTGCCCCGTCGCCCCCGGGCACGTGACTGAGCGGCTCCGGGTGTCGCCACAGGGAACAAGCAGCAGGGTGTGGTCGACCACAACCGGCTGGCCTTCACAGGACGTAGTGTATGTGATGCTGAAGGTACAATTGCCCTCACACCCACTCGAGTTCCACCCCTCAACCTCTAATGTGAACGGGCAGCCGTTGCAGTCTGCTCCCGCCTGGCCAACACCCGGAAGCTGCTCGTGCTGGGCTTCACAGAACGGAGCAGGGTTGTTGTCTTGCGCCGGGAGGCAGAATGCGAGTGCGCTGAATGCACAGGCGAGGAAGGAGGTGCCAACGACTTGGATGTTCATGTTCGAATGTAGTTGCGATTCTCTGGGCTAACTCCTCCCGCCGAGTCGAGGGTTGCGAGCTGCAGCGAAGCGAGTGGAGCGAGTCTTTGCTTGACTTTCCCGACGTTTTCCCCCCCCCGTCAAGCATGGAGATCTGAATCTGCGCGACGTGCACCCGAAGGAGTGAGTGGGGCCTCTGCGCGGCTATCGAAAACGCGACTCGAGGCTCAGCTCCGCGCGGCGGACCTGGGCAGGGGTCCACTTGCGGTCGCCCCACTCGTCCTTGCTCGTGCGCAGGGCGCGGCGGATGCGGAGCACGCGCCGGCGGCGGTGCTCCCGGTGGAGCAGCGCCTTGGTGCGCTTCATCGGCATGGCTCGAGCACCCACGAGCGCCGCAGCGAGGTCGCGCCGGCCGGTCGTCTCGAGGAGCGGCTCCAGTGCCCGCCGGCGCTCGCCCGTGACCTGGATGAGCTGGGTGACCCGCACGCTCTTCTCGTCCGGGGCGATGGAGGGGAAGCCCGCGCGCTCGACCTCGATGCCCCAGGGCGCCAGCCGCCGCTGGAGGGCCTCGTGCAGGGCGCGCCCGAGGCCGTCGTTGTCTCGCACGGTGGCGCGGTTCGCGGTGCGGAGGACCTCCTGCACCGAGAGCCCGAGCATTTGGCGCATGCCCTTGAGGACGTCATCGACCTCGATCAGCGCCTTGTGCAGGTCCACGACGCGGAACACGACATTCGCATCGGCGCGGAACACGAGGCCCTCCAGCGTGACGATGCGCTGGGCGGGCAGGTCCATGGTGCGCGAGCGGGTCGGCACGACCCGCATGGACTGCACGAAGGGCACGAAGAGGTGCAGGCCGGGCTGCAGGACCCCGCCGGCGCGCCCGAAGGTGAAGCGCAGGCCCGTGTGGCCCGAGTCGATGGTGCGGAAGAGGGCGCGGAAGAACGCCGCCACCGAGGCCGCGGCGACGACCAGCAGGTCGTCGCCGATCTCGGTGAGGATGCGCTCCAGCAGGCCGCCGCCCGCGGCGATCACGGTTGGGGGTCCTCGCCCTCGGTCTCACCCTCGGCCGGTCCCTCCTGGGCGCCGTCCTCGAGCCGCGTGCGCTCCGCCAGGCGCCTCCGCGCCTGCTCGGCCTGGTCCTCGAGCTCACCCTCAAGGGCGGCCGCGATGCGCGCGTCCTGATCGCGCGTGGCGCGCAGGCCCGGCTGGGGCTCGTCGGGGTGCACGCTGACCACCGCGCCGGAGATCAGCGCGACGGCGCTCTCCTCGCTCAGCCCGTCGGAGCGCAGCTCGCCATAGAGACGCTGCTTCTCGAGGGCCAGCAGCTCGAGCTGCGTGATCTCGAGGGTCGTGGGGGAGGGGCTGATGTTGGAGAACCCGAACTCCAGGATGCGCACGCCCCAGCGGTCCTCGATCGAGCGCAGCTCGGCCTTGATCTCCTCGCACATCCCCTGGACATCCGTCACCGTCTCGCGGGTCTTGCGGGAGACCACCTGCTGCACCGCGATCACGACCCGGTTCTGCAGGCCGGTCACGAGGTCGTCGACCTCGATGAGGGCCTTGCGCAGGTTGACGATCTGGTAGAGGACCTTGCAGTCGACCTCGTAGACGAGGTTGTCGTCCAGCTGGATGACCTGGGGCTCCAGGTCCAGGGTCGTGTGCTTGGTCTGCTCGACCTTGAAGGTCTGCAGCAGCGGCACCTTGAAGTGGATGCCGGGACCCACCACGGCCCGAGCGCGGCCGAGCGTGTAGCGGAGGGCGTGAGAGCCGTCGTAGACGATGACGAACAGGCCCGTGAGCGCGCCGAAGATGTCGAGGGACATGGTGCTGGTCTCTGAGGTCGCGAGGAGGCCTCATGGCCCCCAGGTCACGAGGGCGGAGTGTAGCGCGGGCCCCGGGCGGGCCTTCCCCCCCGTCGGCGCGGAGCCTAGGCTCGCCGCATGACCTCCAGCTCCGCACCCCTGCCGCGCATCCCCAGGGATCGGCACGACGACCATCACGCGGAGATCGTCGGGCGCCGGCGGTCCCTGTGCGAGGGCACTGCCAGCGTCGCCCTGCCGCACCTGGGCGGACAGCCCGTGCCCCACGACCAGGCGCGTGGGAAGGTCGAGAACCTGCTGGGCTGGGCGCAGGTCCCCGTGGGGATCGCGGGTCCCTTCCGGGTGGAGCTGACCCAGGGCGCGCGCGAGGTCTATGTCCCTATGGCCACCACCGAGGGGGCGATGGTCGCCAGCTACTCGCGCGGCATGCGCCTCCTGAACGAGGGCGGCGGCGCCCGCGCGAGGATGGTGCGGGAGGGGCTGTCCCAGCACCCCGTCCTCGTCTACGACTCCATCGAGGGGGCCCAGCGCGCGGCCGCCGTGGCGGAGGCCTCCCTCGAGCGCTTCCAGCTCCTGGCCAGCGAGCACACCAGCCACGGCTCGCTCGCCCGCGTGGAGCCCGAGGTCCTGGGGCGCCGCCTGATCCTGCGCCTGGTCTTCCTCACCGGGGACGCGATCGGCATCAACATGGCCGCCGAGGCCTCCGACCGGATCTGCGCCGACCTCGCGGGGCGCACCGGGGCGCGGGAGCGGTACGTGCACGGCCAGGACGTCGAGAAGCGCGCCAACGCGCGGGCCCTGGTGGAGGGGCGCGGGCGCAGCGTCGTGGCGGAGGGGGTCGTGCCGCGCGCGGTGCTCGCCGAGGTGGCACGCGTGACGCCGGAGCAGATGCTCGCCATCGCGCGCACCTACGCCGCCGGCTTCGCCCAGCTGGGCACCCAGAACTGGACCATCCAGGGGGCCAACGGCCTGGCGGGCGTGCTGCTCGCCTGCGGGCAGGACCTGGCCTACCTGACCGAGTGCGCGACGGGGCACCTCGACTTCGACCTGACCGCCGAGGGGGACCTGTACGCGTCGGTCCACCTGCCCTCGTTGCTCGTGGGCACCGTCGGCGGTGGGAGCCAGCAGGGCACCGCGCGGGAGTGCCTGGAGCTGCTCGGCTGCTCCGGGGAAGGCGGCGCACAGCCGTTCGCCGAGCTCCTCGGCGCGGTCGTGCTGGCCGGCGACCTCTCCCTCATGGCGGCCTTCTGCTCGCACGAGTTCGTGGCGGCGCACGAGCGCCTCGGGCGCAACCGGCCCGGAGGCGGCGGAGGCTGATGGGGCGCGCCCGCAAGCGCCGTGGCTCCGCCGCGCCCAGGCCTCCCAAGGGGGCGCCGAAGGGCGTCCTGAAGGACCCGCTCCCGGACTCGGGCGCGGGAGCCGAGGGCTGGGGCCTCGCGGCCTATGCCCTTGCGCTGGCGACCCTCGCGACCTGGGGCGTGCTCGGCAGCAGGCCCGGCGGGGGCCTGCAGCTGTGGCTCTACGGCCAGGGCCGGTTCCAGCTCGTCCTGGCTGCGCTGGTCGTGGGGGGGCTCGGCCTCGCGCGCTCCCTGCGCCACCGTCCCCTGCTCCAGCGCCGTCGCCTGTGGCCGGCCGTGGCGCTGGCCTTCACGATCGGCATCGCGCCCTTCCCCGTCCCCTATCCCGCTCCGCGGGAGCGCGCGCCCTCCACCCGGTCGGTGCAGCTGCCCGTCGAGGGCCCCTGGCGCGTGCGCTGGGGGGGTGAGGGGGTGGAGAACAACCCGCTGGTCCTCGAGCCCGCGCGTCGGTTCGGGCTGGTCCTCGTGCAGGACGCCGCGCCGGCGGAGGTCGCCACGCCGGACGCCTGGCCCGCGCTCGACGCCGCCGTGGTCAGCCCCGCCTCCGGGCGGGTCGCAGTGGTGGTCGAGGACCTGCCGGACGGCCCGCCGCAGGCCGAGCGCGACCCGGTGGGCAACCGCGTGGTCCTCGACCTCGGGGCCGGCGAGTTCCTGTGGATCACGGGCCTGGCCCAGGGCTCGGTCCTGCCCGAGCCCGGGGACGAGGTCCTGCAGGGCCAGCCCCTGGCCCGGGTGGGCTGGTCCGCCGCCGGCCGTCCGACCTGGGAGCCGCACCTGGGCCTCTTCATGGCCTCGACCCCCGAGCTGGGGACGGCCGAGGGCATCCCGTGGCGGCTGGAGGCGTGCCTGCGGGACGGGAGCCCCTGGGCGGGCACGCTCCCCGCCGGGGGCGTGGATTGGGAGGGACGACCCCGCGGTCCGCTGCTCGAGCGCGCGCCCTGAGGGAGGGCCCTCCGCGTCCTGGGATGGGGTAAAGATGCCCCGGCAGGCTTGACGGTGGGGGGGCGAGACCTATCCTGATCGGCTTCCAAAGCCGCGGGAGAAGGCTTTGGAGGCGGGGCGCAGGCCCCCTCTGACCCCTCCTGACCCACTCCCACCTCGACACCAGACCGACGCTGCCCCCACCCCGGGCAGAGCCAGCCATGACCGCCACGCTCAAGAGCGAGTCCCCCCGCGCCCAGAAGATCAAGAACAAGGGCCCTCTCCATCACCGGAACATCGGGATCATGGCCCACATCGACGCGGGCAAGACGACCGTGACCGAGCGGGTCCTCTTCCTGACCGCGCGCATCCACAAGACCGGTGAGGTCCACGACGGCGCGGCCACGATGGACTACCTCGAGGAGGAGCAGAAGCGCGGCATCACGATCCAGTCGGCCGCCACCTCCTGCGAGTGGCTCGGCTACGACGTCAACATCATCGACACCCCCGGCCACGTGGACTTCACCATCGAGGTGGAGCGCTCCCTGCGCGTGCTGGACGGCGCGGTCGCGGTGTTCGACGGCAAGAACGGTGTCGAGGCCCAGTCGGAGACCGTGTGGCGCCAGGCCGACCGCTACAAGGTCCCGCGCATCTGCTTCATCAACAAGATGGACAAGATCGGGGCGAACTTCGCCTTCGCGGTCGGGACCATCAAGGATCGCCTCGGCGCCAACCCCGTGCCGATCCAGCTGCCCATCGGCGCCGAGAAGGACTTCGTCGGCTTCGTCGACCTCGTCCGCATGGTCTACATCGAGTTCGTCGAGGACTCGAACGGCCGTGAGTACATGGAGGGCCCGATTCCGGCCGAGCACCAGGACGCGGCCGAGATCGCGCGCGCTGAGATGCTGGAGGCCGTTGCGGACTCCGACGACGAGCTCATGGAGCTCCTGCTCGAGGACAAGGAGGTCTCCGAGGAGATCGCCATGCGCGCCATCCGGGCCGCGACCATGTCCATGGCTGCGACCCCGGTGCTCGCCGGCTCCGCCCTCAAGCACAAGGGCGTCCGCTTCGTGCTGGACGCGGTGATCGACTTCCTGCCGGCGCCCCCGGAGATCCCGGATGTCGAGGGCACCCTGCCCTTCTCCACCGAGAAGATCACCCGCAAGTCCGATCCCAGCGACCCGCTGTCGCTGATGGCCTTCAAGACCATCGCCCAGCCGACCGGCGACCTGACCTTCGTGCGCGTCTACTCGGGCGTCCTCGAGAAGGGCACGCGCCTCTTGAACCCCCGCACGGGCAAGAACGAGCGCATCGGGCGCATCGTGCGCATGCACGCCGACAAGCAGGAGGCCGTGGACTCGGTCCCCGCCGGCGACATCGCGGCGATCATCGGCCTCAAGAACACCATCACCGGCGACACCCTCTGCGATGAGGACAAGCCGATCGCCCTGGCGAAGATGACCTTCCCCGACCCGGTGATCTCGATGTCCCTGGAGCCCGAGAGCTCCCAGGACCGCGACAAGCTGTCGGAGATCATCGGCCGCATGATGCGCGAGGACCCGAGCTTCCGCGCCCAGACCATCGAGGAGACCGGCGAGCTCGTCATCTCCGGCATGGGTGAGCTGCACCTCGAGGTCGTGGTCAACCGCATCAAGAACGACCACAAGTGCGGCGTGCGCACCGGCGCGCCGAAGGTGGCCTTCAAGCAGCGCCTCAAGAAGAACCTCGAGACCGAGGCCCGCTACATCCGCCAGTCCGGCGGCTCGGGCCAGTACGCGGTCTGCTGGGTCCGCTTCGAGCACGACCCCGAGGTCGACGGCTTCGAGTTCGTGGACGCCATCAAGGGCGGCTCGGTCCCGCGCGAGTACATCCCCGCGGTCGGTGCCGGCCTCAAGGAGTACCACGAGGGCGGCGGCCGCACCGGCATCCAGTTCGTGAACACCCGCGCCACCCTGTTCGACGGCAAGTCGCACGATGTGGACTCGAGCGAGAAGGCCTTCGAGGCCGCGGGCGTCCTGGCCTACCGCCAGGCGGCCGAGAACAACACCGTCCTGCTCGAGCCCTACATGAAGGTTGAGGTGACCGTGCCCGAGGAGTTCATGGGCTCGGTGGTCGGTGACCTGAACTCGCGCCGGGGCGAGATCGCCGAGGTGGACACCCTGGGCGACCTGCGCGTCGTGCACGGCGTCGTTCCGATCGCCGAGATGTTCGCCTACTCGTCCGCCCTGCGCGGTGCCACCCAGGGTCGTGGCCAGTACTCGATGGAGTTCGCCGAGTACCGCGATGTCCCCGAGGGCATCGCCAAGAAGCTCTTCCAGGGCTGAGTCACGGCCGGGGTCGGGCTCCGCAAGGGCCTCGCCTCCGCCTGCCTCTCGCCGCGCCCCGCGGGCGCGCGCGTACCGCGGGGGCGCCCCTTGGGGCGCCCCCGCTCATCCCACGGCGCCTCGCGCCGTGACCATGGAGTGACGCAGTCGCTCGAGCCTCGCCCCGCCGCGGTGCAGTGGGGGAGGGAATCGGAAGAAGGAGAGAGAGGGTCGGCAGCGCAGCTCGCCGAACCCTCCACCCTCACCTCCCGACCGTTCGCGCCGGACGGCGTCCCTGCAGTCCGCACGCCCAAGTTGCGGGCGTCGGGATGGGGGGGAGGAACCGCGCGCGCCTCACGCTATCCTGCGCCCATGGCCAGCACCGCCAAGCGCCGCTGGAGCCGCGAGCTTCAGACCACGATCGACGGGATCGGGATCGCCGAGTCCGGGCCGGTCCTCGTGCACGGCTACGAGGAGCCGCCCGGGGGCAAGTGGATCGACGATGTGATCCCGGGGAAGCTCGGCGCCCTCGACCGCACCACCGGCTCGGTGCTCTGGAAGGCACCCTGCGAGGTGGGCTACGGGCGCGGCTTCGCCGTGGGGTTCGGTGCGAAGGGGCAGGTCCTGGTCCTGGGCCCCAGCAACCACGGTCACCGGGTCGTGCGCATGGCTCTGGACACCGGCGAGCTCCTCGACGCCACGCCGATCTCGGTCTTTGACCAGGCCGAGTTTGGGCCTGAGCGCGTCGTCTGCTGCGCACCCCAGCGGGTGTTCGCGGTGGACTCCAGCTCCCTGACCGAGTCGTGGGAGTACTCGCGCGAGGGTGAGCGCTACCACCAGGCCGTCCTGCTCGAGGACCGCGTCCTGGTCTCGTTCTCCGCGCGCAACGGCGGGCAGGGCGTGCTGGCCCTGGACGCCGCTACCGGAGCCTTCGCTGAGATCCTCCTCCCCGCGCTTCTCCCCGTGGTCCACGGCCTCCTGGCTACGGGCGGAGTCGCCGTCCTGCTCACGGAGAGCCTGGACAAGGTGCTCGAGGGCGCTGCGGCCTCGGACCTGATGCGCTCGGTCGCCCTGCACCCCGGAGGCGGCCTGCGGGACACCCTGTCCCTGCTGGCCATCGCCCCGCAGGGCTCCTCCACCGCCGAGCCTCGCTGGCTCCAGGTGCTCGAGACCAAGGACCACGACGGGCTCCCGGAGGCGTCGGTCTCGGGGGACTCGGGCAAGCTCTACCTCGAGCGCGGCAACCAGCTCGATGCCCTCGACGCCCTCTCTGGGCGGCCCCTCGGTGCCTGGACGGTCCCCGGCCTCGACGAGCGCGTGGACTGGCGCGTGGCCGCGGGGGCGGGCCTCCTGGCGGAGGAGGAGCGGGTCTCGGTGTTCGAGCTGCTCGCGTGAGGCGTTGCTGCGACCGGCTGCCGCGCTGAGCGGCTCCGGTCCTCGGGCCCCTTGACCCTCCCCCGGCACCGGTCACAATACCTCCCGCCATGGCGACCGAAGCATCTGAGCCGGAGCTGGACGAGGACGGCCTCACCATCCAGCGCTACGACAGCAATGTCCTGTTCGTGCTGCCCCCTGAGGGCTACGGCGACCAGATCCTGCGCTACGCGCGCTCGAGCCTCTACAACGTGGCGATCGGCTCCCGGGCAGTGACCTGCTCCGAGGACCACATGGCGAAGGGGCGTCTGCAGGACGAGGTGCTTGCCGACGGATCCCTCGATGGCGAGACAATGGCCAGCTACAGCGGCATCGTCATCTGCGGCTGCGAGGGCGCGAACCCGCTGGCGACGGACGAGCGCGTGGCGAAGCTCCTGCGTGAGGCCCACGCCGATGGAAAGCTCATCGGGACCTGGGGCAACGGGCTCGAGGCCCTGACCCGGGCCGGCGTCGTGAAGGGACGCAGGGTGACGGGCTCCACCGAGGCCGCTGACGGCGCCAAGAAGGCCGGAGCGCGCTTCACCGGCCGGCAGGTCGAGGCGGCGGGTCATGTGGTGACGGCCCTCGATGAGGGCTCTGGCATGCGCTTCGGTCAGGCCCTCGTGGCAGCTGCTCGCAGCTGAGCGCCCCTGCGCGGCACCTTGGCCGCGCGCTTCCCGGATTCCGGGCGCCTGCGCCGAATCCCCCCGACCCGGGGGTGGGGGGGTACAGTTGTGTCCCCGAAACCTCCGGCTGACACCGGCTGCACCGTCCCCGCGCTTCGCACGGGTCGGCGGGCTCGCCTCTGAAGAACCGCTCTCCCCCCCGAGCCGTGACCGACTCCCTCATCCTCGACAGTCTCGCCCGCGAGACGAAGACCTCGGTGGACTCCATTCGCGCCGCGTTCGAGATGCTCGACGCGGGGCTCTCCGCACCCTTCGTGGGACGCTTCCGTCGCGACCGCACGGGCGGCCTCACCGAGGGGCAGATCCGCCGCCTCGAGCACCGTCGCGCGGAGCTCGAAGAGCTCGACCGCCGGCGTGCCACCGTGCTGCGCGCACTCGAGCGCGACGGGGCGCCTGAGGCTGCCCTGTCGGGCGTGCGCGGCATGATGGACCGCTTCGAGCTCGAGGATCAGTACCTGCCCTTCCGGCGGCCGGAGCCCGAGGTGCAGCTCGCACTCGACCGGGGCCTGGGTGCCCTGGCCGACGAGCTGACGCGTCCGGTGCCGCGCTCCGAGCGGCCGCAGGAGTCGCGCGGCGAGGAGGCAGAGGATTCCCCGTCTGGTGCGGAGGGCGACGCGGCAGAGGCACCGGCGGAGACGCCGGCGGAGTCCGCGCCTGAGCCGACCCCCGAGGCTGGCGAGCCGGCTGCACCGGACGCCACCGAGGGAGCCTCGGATGAGGCTGCGGGTGACGCACCGCAGGGAGACGAGGGTGCCGAGGGCGCCGAGGGCCCTGCCGGTGCGGAGGCCGCTCCCGCGGAGGAGCCGACTCCCGCAGCCGACTCCGAAGGCAGCGCCGCGCCCGAGGGTGCGGACACCGCGGAGGACACTGCGGCTGACACCGTGGCAGACACTGCCGCGGATCCCGCGGAGGGCGATGGATCCTCCTCTGCCGACGGCGCCGGATCCTCCAGCGAGCGCGGCGAGGAGCCGGCCGCTGCCGAGCCCGTGCGGGTGCAGCCGAGCGAGATGCTCACCCCCGAGCTGGCCCGCGTCTGCGCCCAGTTCGTGGACCCCGACAAGGGCGTGCACTCCGAAGCCGAGGCCCTTGCGGGCGCCATGCGGATCCTTGCCGACCGCCTCGGCCGCAACCCCGCTCTGCGTGCCCATGTGCGCCGCATGATGCGCAAGCACGGCGACCTGCGCGTGCGTCCCCTGGTGGACGACAAGCGCGCTGGCCGTCACAAGCCCCTCCTCAAGCTCAAGTCGCCCCTGCGCCAGCTCCAGGGGCCCAAGCTCGTCGCCCTGCGGCAGGCGCAGAAGGAGCGCGTGCTCGCCACGGCGATCACCATGGCGCCCGAGCGTGCCCTGGCCCGCGTCCGGACCGTCCTGGGCAAGCACACGCGCCCCGAGTTCGGCCCGCTGCTGGACGCGGTGGCCCTCTCTGCGCTGGAGCAGCGGCTGCTGCCCATGGTGGAGGCCGATGTGCGCCTGGAGCTGAAGGAGCGTGGTGACCAGGAGGCCCTGCGCTACCTGGCCCAGCACCTGCGTGCGCAGCTCCTGGCGCCGGCTCACGGTCCGCTGCCCATGGTGGGCATCGATGTCTCGGCCAAGGGCGACTGGACCGTCGCCGTGGTCGGCCGCGGCGGCGACGACCAGGCCGTCGCGCGGATCGAGCTCGGGGAGAAGGATGACGCCGCGTTGGGCGCCGAGCTCGCCGCGGTGGTGGGGGACTCCGATCCCCGTGCCCTGTTGATCGCAGGCGGCAAGAGCAGCCACGGGCGCCTCAAGCGTCTGCGCAGCGCCGCTCGCGCCGGCGGCATCGTCGCCCCCGTGCTCGTTGCGAGCGACGCGGGGCTCTCGACCTACGCCAGCAGCGAGCGCGCCCGCAAGGAGCTGCCCGAGCGCTCCGTGCCCGAGCGCGCCGCGATCAGCCTCGCCCGCCGTGGCCAGGACCCCATGGCGGAGCTGCTCAAGGTCCAGCCCTGGCAGCTCTCCCTCGGCTCCGAGCAGAGCCTCGTCAGCAAGGCCAACCTGCGGCGTGCCCTGCTCGAGATGGTTGAGTCCTGCGCGGCCCTGGTGGGCTGTCGGGTCAACACCGCCCCGGACACGGTCCTGAGGGCCCTGCCGGGTCTCGATGACGAGGCCGTCGAGCGCATCCTCGCTCGCCGCGCCGAGCGTCCCTTCACCTCGCGTGAGGACCTGCGCGCCGACGGGACCCTCACCGAGGCCCAGTGGATGAGCGTCGCCGCGTTCCTGAAGATCCCCGACTCCGAGGAGCCCCTGGATCGCACGGCCCTGCACCCCGAGCAGTACCCCCTGGCCCACAAGGTCCTCGAGAGCGTGGGCACCACGGTGGCCGAGGGCCTCGGACGCCCCGGCGTCACCAAGGGCCTCAAGCGCGCCGCGGCGGAGATCGACGAGCACACCTGGCGCGACCTGATGCGCGAGCTCTCGTTCCCCGGTCGCGACCCGCGTCCGCGCAACCGGATGCCCGAGCTGCTGGATCCCGACACGGATCCCGTGCGGCTGCAGCCGGGCCGCGTGGTCGAGGGCGTCGTCACCTCGGTGGCGGGCTTCGGAGCCTTCGTGGACATCGGCCTTGGCCGCGAGGCCATGCTGCATGTCTCCGAGCTCGGGCGGCGCTACCTGCGCGATGCTCGGGAGGAGATCGCCACGGGGCAGGTCGTCCGCGCGACCCTCAAGGAGTGCAGCGAGAAGCGCCTCGTGATCAGCATGAGGGATGTCCCGCCGCCGACCCGCGGAGACCGCGGCGAGCGCGGAGAGCGCCGCGGCGGGCGTCGCGGGGAGCGTGAGGAGCGCAAGCCCCGCGTGCAGCTCCGGCCTGGTGATGCCCGCGGCATGCCCCTCGGCGATCCCAGCGGCAAGCGCCGTCGCCCGGGCGGGCCCGGGGGACCTGGCGGTCGTCGGGACCGGCCCGAGCGCGGCGAGCGCGTGGACCTGAGGCAGATCAACGCCCAGGCCGCCGGCGCCGGCTCGAGCAACCCGTTCGCCAAGTTCTTCGGTAAGGAGTCGGAGGCGCCGGCCGCGCCCGAGGGCGCCAAGCCGCCGAAGGCGAAGAAGCCCAAGGCGCCGAAGCCTGCGGCCGAGGAGCCCCGAGTCGACGCGCCCGCGCCGGATGCGGTGACCCCCGAGCTTGGGACCGACACCCCGCCGACCAGCGCGCAGGGCGCGGAGTCCAGCCCGGCGCCCGAGGGCGGCGAGGCCTGACGCCGAGGGCGCTCGCCTCAGCTCCGCGGCCCGCACCCTCCAGGGGCGCGGGCCGCGGTCGTTCCGGGGGACCTCCCCTTGGGGCACCGCCCCTTGGGCGAGCCCTCAGCTGGGCTCGCCGGCGTGCCGGTCGGTCATCCGCGTCCGGGGCTCTGGATCCGCACCCGCAGGCGCGGGGCAGCCCCGCGGAGGGTGCTCTCTGCGGCCCGTGAGGCTTCCCTGGACGCAGCCGCTACACTGCGCCCTCCAAGCGGACGGCGGTCCCGCGCACGCGGTGCTGCCTGCCGCGTCGGCAGGGCGGCGCGGGGCGCCGCCGGGCCCCGCCCCAGCAGGGTGACCGCCTGGCGCAGGGGCACAGCCCGACAGGATCAAGCCACAGCAGCGTTCAGGCCACAGCAGGATGGAGTCATGCCGGAAGTGAAGGGGATCCCCGTGGCCCCGGGCCTCGCGTTCGGGCGGGTGCACATCGTGCGCTCGCGGCCGGACTCGGTGCCCCTCTGGACCGTGCCGGGGGAGGCGGTCCAGGGCGAGATCGACCGCCTGGGGGCGGCGCTCGACGCGGTGCGTGACCAGCTCGGCCGGCAGCAGGAGATCGTGCGGCGCACGACGGGCGAGCAGGACGCCGCGATCTTCGCGGTGCACCGCGCCATCCTCGAGGACCCCACGGCCGTGGCCCAGGTCGAGCGCCGCCTGCGCGAGGAGCGCGTGAACGCCGAGTGGGCCGTCCAGGCCCTGATCGACTCCCTGCACAAGCAGATGTCCGGCCTCGACGGCGACAGCGTGCGCCGCTACGCGGAGGATGTGAGCGAGCCCTGGGTGCTCGTACGCGATCAGCTGCTCGACCGGGACGCCGAGCAGGTCTCGGCTGGCCAGGGCAAGGTGGTCCTTGCCGCGGCTGAGCTCACGCCCCAGGTGGTGACCTTCCTGGAGCGGGAGCGTGTGCTTGCGATCCTCACCGAGGCGGGTGGCCGCTTCTCCCACGGCGCCGTGCTGGCTCGCTCGTTCGGCATCCCCTGCGTGGTGGGCCTGCCCAACCTGCTGGCGCGCCTCGAGCAGGACATGCAGGTGCTCGTGGACGGTGATGTGGGGCTCGTCACCCTGCGCCCCGGCGTCGAGACCGTGGACGAGTTCCTCGAGCGCCAGCAGCAGCGGCGCGCGCGCAAGCTCGCTCTGGATGCCGTCTCCGGCGAGCCTGCGGTCACGCCGGACGGGCACGCGATGGCCATCCAGGTGAACCTCGAGTCGATCCGCGACCTGGGCACCTTCCCCGTCCAGACCTGCGATGGGGTGGGTCTGCTGCGCACCGAGTTCCTCTATATGGAGCGCAGCCAGTTCCCCTCCGAGGAGGATCAGTACCGGCTCTACCGCCGCGTGGTGGACCACATGGAGGGCCGTCCGGTGGTCGTGCGCGTGCTGGACATCGGGGGCGACAAGCAGCTGCCCTACTTCCAGATGCCCGCGGAGAACAACCCGGCCCTCGGCTGGCGCGGGATCCGCGTGACGCTCGAGTGGCAGGACCTGTTGCGCGTCCAGCTGCGCGCGGCCCTGCGCGCAAGCGCCCACGGGGAGGTCCGCCTGCTGGTGCCGATGGTCGGCTCCCTGGAGCAGGTGCGCCGCGTACGCGAGGTCCTTGAGAGCGTCCGCAGCCAGCTCGTCGAGCAGGGCTACGAGGTCGCCGACCGCGTCCTGCTCGGGATCATGATCGAGGTGCCCTCCGCGGTGGTGGTCCTCCCCGACCTGCTCGAGCTGGTGGACTTCGTCTCGGTGGGGACCAATGACCTCGTGCAGTACCTGCTCGCGGTGGACCGCGACAACGCCTTCGTGAGCGGGCTCTACGATCCCCATCACCCGGCCGTCGTGCGCGTGCTCCAGCAGATCGCCACGGCCTGCGCCGCGGCCGGCGTGCCCTGCTCGGTCTGCGGGGAGCTGGCTGGAGATCCCGCGGCTGCCCTCTCCCTGCTGGGCATGGGCTATGCCTCCGTGTCCGCCGCCCCGAACTTCCTCCCCGAGCTGCGCTTCGTGGTCCGCAACACCACCCTCGCGGAGGCCCAGCAGCTGGCCCAGGACCTCCAGAGGGCTCGGACCTCGCGCGAGGTGCATATGCGCCTTGCCGCCGAGCGCCGGCGGCTGCACCGGGCCGTGGGCGTCGAGGGCGTCTGAGCCCCCCTCTAGACCCCTCCAGGCAGGGCTTGGGCCCTCGGGACGCCTCCTGCGGACGGTCGGGCGAGGTCCCCCCGCTCACGATCCAATTTGGTACACTCCGGCCTCGCCAGCCTGGGATGCCCCCCAGGTGTCGGAATGCCCTCCGGCGCGGTGATCCCCCTCTCCAATCGGTACTGCCATGCCCAAACCCCGTTGGGGTAAGCCCCCTGCGACGCCGCGCCGTGGACGCTGGTCCACGGAGGAAATCGCACGCCTTCGTGAGCTGTACGGTCACCGCACCGACGCCTCGATCGGCCGAGAGCTGGGACGGACCGCACAGGCCGTGCGCCGGACCGCGGACAGCCTCTATGAGGGGCAGGAGCTCCGCACCGATCCCTGGACTGACCAGGACCTCGAGCTCCTGCGCGAGTGCCTGGGGGCCTCGGACCTGACTGCCCTGTGCCGCGTGCTCGCCCGCGGCCAGCAGGAGGTCCAGGACAAGATCGCCGAGCTCGCCCAGCTGCGTCGCTCCCGCCCCTTCGACCTCGAGGAGGTTGCGCTCTTCAAGCGCATCTACGGCAGCCGCACCGACGAGGACCTCGCCATCGTCTTCGGCCGGCCCACGGCCGACATCTCGGCCCTTGGGACCCAGCTCTGCCTGGCCAAGGACAAGGCCTTCGTGCGCCGCAAGGCCGGCAAGAAGCTCGCCAGCAAGATGCCGCGCTGGGCCGCGGAGGAGCTCGATGTCCTGCGTGAGCTCTACCCGCAGACCCCGAACCTCGAGATCGCCAAGCGCCTGGGGCGCTCGGTCAAGAGCGTGGTCAGCAAGGCCCACGCGCTGGACCTGAAGAAGAACTCCGATCGCCTGCGCGAGATGGGGCGGCAGAACGTGGCCCTGCGTCATCAGCGCAGCGAGCGCTCCTGACTCCGGCGCGCCCACTCCCTCTCCGGGGGACGCCGGGCAGGAGCTCTCCCGCCCTACCACAGGCGCTCTGCCCGCAGGGCGCAGGCGCCCAGCTGCTCCTCGACCACGCCGGTGATGAGCACGACTGTGTCCAGGTCGAGCAGGTGACCGTCCCTGCGGTAGATGTCCGGGAACAGGATCACCTCGGCGAGCCCGCTGGGGTCCTCGAGGGTGAGGAAGCGCATCAGCTCGCCGCGCTCCGTGCGGGCCCTGCGGGTCGCGGCGGGCCAGCCCCGCAGGGTCACCCTGGCCCCGACCCGCTCGCTCAGGCCGGAGCAGGGACAGGGGTTCACGGGGCGCACGCCCTGCTCTCGCGGTGCGCTCTCCGAGCGGCTGTGGAAGTCGCCGCGCGCCTGGCCGGGGCCGCGGCCCAGCTGCTCACGCGCACGCTGCTCGCCGGGGCAGGGAAAGAGGTCCACGGGGTGTGAGGCCAGGGTCAGCCCCAGCAGGCGGAACTCCTCCTGCCCGCGCTCCCGGGCGTTGGGGCCGGGCAGTCCGGGGAGCACGACGGCCTCGGGCGGCGGGGGGGCGAAGAGGGAGGCCGTCTCGCCCGGCCTGAGGCTGGCGGCGTCGACCCCAAGGCCCCTGCCGCTCCAGCCCTCGAGGCCTGAGCGGGCGCTGCGTCCATCCCGGCAGGCGGCTAGGGCTCGGCCGTCGAGCCTAGCGTCGCGGGGTACGCGGGCCTGGGGCTCGAGCAGCAGGTGCAGGCGCCAGAGCAGCTCGGGCCGCGTGCGGTCGAAGGCGTCGAAGGCCCCGACGCGTACGAGGGTCTCGGCCTCGTCCCGGCGCGCGCCCGTGCGCTCGAGGAAGTCGGGCAGGGAGAGGTAGGGTCCCTCCCGGTCCCGGCTCTCGAGCAGGCGCTCGAGGGTGGCCTCGCTGAGTCCGCGCGCGCGTCCCAGCCCCACCCGCAGGGACGGTGGACCGGCCCCGCGCTCGAGCTCGAAGCCCGCTCCGCTGCGGTTGATGTCGGGACCGAGGATGCGCACGCCGAGCCGTCGGGCCTCCTCCACATACACCCGGCTGGGGTAGTAGCCCGTCTCACTGAGGAGGAAGGCGGTGAGGAATGCAGCGGGGTGGTGCGTCTTGAGCCAGGCCGCGCGGTAGGCGAGGCGTCCGTAGGTCACTGCGTGAGCCTTGCAGAAGGCGAAGGAGGCGAAGCCGGCCAGTCGATCCCAGAGCGCGGTGGCCTCGGTCCGTTCGAGCCCCTGGGAGCCAGCGCCCTCCATGAAGCGCTCCTTCAGGGGCGCGAGCTCGTCGTAGCGGCGCTTCTGCAGGGCGCGCCGTAGCTGGTCGGCCTCTGCCAGCTCGAGGCCCGCCACCCGTGCGGCGACCTGCATCACATCCTCCTGGTAGAGCATCACGCCGTGGGTGTCGGCGAGCAGGTCCTCCACCCGCGGGTGGGGAGGCACGGGCTCCTCCAGGCCGCGGAAGCGCCGCACATAGGCGTCCTTCATCCCGCAGCCGGCGGGGCCCGGCCGGATCAGGGCGACGGCCTGGATGACATCGTCCATGCGCCAGGCGCCCGTCTGCTGGAGCAGGTGGCGCATGCCTGGGGACTCGATCTGGAAGCAGCCCAGGGTGCGGCCCTCGCGCAGGGCGCGAGCCGTGGCCGGGTCGTCCTCGGGCAGCGCCTCCAGGTCCACCTCGACGCCGCGCTCCCGCAGGAGACCCAGGCAGTCGGCCACGGTGGTCAGGGCGCGGTTGCCGAGCAGGTCCATCTTCACCAGGCCGATCGCCTCGACCCCGTCCTTGTCGAGCTGGGTGACCACGGGGCCCTTGGCGGAGGGCTGGCAGGGGACGAAGGTGTCGATGGGGCCTGGCGCGACGACCACGCCACCGGGGTGCAGGCCGAAGTGCCGCGGAGCGTCGAGGAGCCCCTCGGCCGAGGCCAGGGCGCGCTGGAAGCGGGGATCGTCGAGGGGGAAGCCGCGGGTCTCGGGCAGGGCCGCGACGGCCTGGCCCAGGCGCCCCGCGGCGCGGACGCGCGGCCCCTCGGCCACCTGCTGGCCCTCCATGGGGTCCTCCCGCGGCGAGCGCGCTGCGCTCTCGCCTGGCGCGTCGCTCCAGGGCGGGCGCGGCCGGTCCAGGGGGCTGCACCCGGTGGCAGGGTGGAGGGCGTCCTCGCCCGCAGTGCTGCCCTCGCTCGCGTCTTCCTCGCTCGCGTTCACGCTCTCACCGAGGAACATGGGCAGGCGGGCCGACCAGGGATTGATCTCGGCGGGGGGGATGCCATGGGCCAGGGCGGCCTCGCGGAAGGCCGAGCGCAGGCCGAAGCGGTTGAGCGTGGAGATCATCGCCGTGCGCTCGGCCCCGAAGAGCTCGAAGACATGCTCGAGCACCTCGTCGCGGCGCCGCCAGCAGAAGTCCAGGTCGATGTCCGGGCGGTCGCGGCGTGCCGGGTTCAGGAAGCGCTCGAAGGGGAGCCGGTAGCGGAAGGGGTCGGCGTCGGTGAGTTCCAGGCAGTAGGCGACGAGGCTGTCGGCCGCCGAGCCACGGCCAACGCAGGGGATGCCCTCCTCGCGGGCGTGGGCGGCGAGTCCCTCCACTAGCAGGAAGTAGGGCGCGAAGCCCAGGCGCTGGATGGTCCCTAGCTCGTGGTCGAGCCGGTGCAGGACCTCGGGCCGCAGGGGGCGGAAGCGTCGCCGCGCGCCGTCGAGGGTGAGGGAGCAGAGGCGCGAGTAGGGAGTCTCACCGTCCTCCAGGCGGATCTCGGGGAAGTGCACGCCGCCGAGGGGCGGCGTGTAGCGGCAGTGGGCGGCGACGACGAGGCTGCGGGCGAGGGCGGGGGGGAGCTCCTCCCAGGACAGGCCCAGGTGCGGGAAGGCCTCGCGGACCCGGAGGCGCGCGGAGTCGTCGAGGGGCCAGGCGCCCGGCACATCCGGCACGCGCTCGAGGCGGGCGGCCAGCTCGGCGGTGGAGGGCAGGTGCGCCGGGCTGGCGGCGAGCCAGGACGGGGGGAGTCCCTCCAGCAGGGCTCCGTGCTTGATCGCCACGCGGACGGCGTGGTCCTCGGCCTGGTCGGGGTGCAGGTACCAGGCGTCTGGACTGGCCACGAGCGCGACGCCGGTGGCGAGGGCTGCCTCCAGGAGGGTGCGGGCCGCCACGGGAGGGGCGGGCGGCGGCGTCTTCGCCCCTGTGAGGGAGGCCTGCGGCTCGGAGGGGAGAGGGAGAACCTTCGATGTCGAGGGATCTGCGCCTCGGGCCTGGGAGCGGTGGGTGTTGCGCGGACCGCTGCGCGCGGCCCGCGGATCGCGCAGGCCGTCGAGTCCGGGGGCCGCAGAGGACAGCAGGGCCAGCAGGCGCCGGGGCTCGACCCGCCCGTTCAGCCCCAGCAGCAGTCGGGGGTGGTCGGCCAGGAGGAGCAGGCCCTCCTGGTGGGCAACGAGCTCCCGGATGAGGTTGAAGTGCGCGCCGCTCTCCTCCGGCGCGGCGCCGCCGCCCGCGGAGGGCGGCGGCGCCTCGCCGGGGGCGTGCCCGAGCCTGCGGCGGGTGATGAGGCGGCAGAGGTTGCGGTAGCCCGCCTCCGACTCGACCAGGGCGACGACCCGGCCAGGGCGGCCGCCGCCGTCCGTCAGCTCACAGGCCACCAGCGGCCGAACGGGCGGAGCAGGTGCATTCGGCCCGGCGTCCGCCCCTCCGTTCGGCCCTCTGTTTGCGCCGGCGCCCGCCCCGGAACCAGCACCGGAGCAGGCCTCCGGCTGGAGGGCCTCCTCGGCCGCGGCCTGCAGGAACTCCACCAGGCCGGCGAGGGAGTCCACCTCCGGGAGGGCCAGGGCCGGGAGCCCCAGCTCGGCCGCGCGGCGCAGCCACTCGGCGGGAGAGCCGACCCCGGTGAGGAGGGCGTGGTGGCCGTGGCAGCGCAGGGGGACGAACATGGCGAGGGAGCCTGGAGACCCTAACAGATGCCGAACTTCTGTCCAGCCCCGCTGGTGCCCCCGGGAGGGGCAGATGGGGGGCTGCTGGAGCCCCG
>JADHNZ010000034.1 GCA_016779225.1 Planctomycetota bacterium | reverse complement strand
TGTTCTCCTGGGCCGTGGCGACCCAGTCCTCGAAGTGCGGCGGCATGGCGATCTGCGGGTTCCGCAGGGTCGTCATGTAGCTCTCCAGCTCGGCGCGCAGCTCGGAGAGGTCCACCTCCTGGGCGGCCGGAGCCGCCGCATCGCGGCGCATGGGGACCGCAGCCACCTGCATCTCCAGCTCGTCGAGCCGGCTGGCGAAGCGATCGAGCCGCTCCTCGACCCCGGAGAGGTCGGCGGACGGGGCGCTGGCCGTGAGGGCCGGGGCGGGGGCCTCCGGTCCGGGGGCCAGGAGGGTCGAGGTGAGGCCGGCGCCGCCGACACCGGCGACAAGGCCGACGAGGGCCACGATGGGAAGGTTGCTGCTCATGGGATCAGGTGGTGTGAGAGTTCAGTGCGGTTCGTTCGGGGCGGATCTGGGATGCGGTCTCGCTGGGGCGTGGACTCACTCGGCCTCGACGGAGACCTTGAACTCGACGGCGCCCTCGGTGGTGGAGCTCATCTCCATCTCGCGGTCGCCGCGGGACATGGTGCGCTCCATCTGCATGGTGAAGTCGCCCTCGAGCTCGAGGCTCACGAGGCGGTTCTCCGCCAGGCTCCAGAGCATGCGGCCTTCGAGCTCGACCTCGACGGTGGTCTCCAGCCAGGAGAGCGGGGCGCTCAGCTCCAGGGCTCCGCCGCCGCCGCCACGGCCGCCACGGCCGCCGCCCCACTCGCGCTCGGGCAGGGCGCCGTCGGCCTCGAGCTCGAGCTCGATCACCAGGCACTCGAGCTCGTCGACGGTCTCGGTCTCCTCGGCGAGCTTGGCCTCGCCCTTCCACTCGAGGCCGATCATGGTCTCCAGGCTGAAGCCGCCACGGCCGCCGCCGAAGCCACCGCGGCCTCCGCGACCGCCGCCGCCCTCGCCGCGGCCGCCACGGTCACCTTCCATGGAGGGACGGCCGAAGAGCGAGCCCTCGAGCCCCATGCCGAGGCCGCGGACGATCGCCTCGCTCTCGAGGTCCCAGGTCCCGCCGGGCTCCACCTCTTCGGTGGGCAGGAGGGCGTCGAGCTCGAGCGTCAGCTCGAGGGACGCGAAGTCCGCGCCCTCGGGCTCGGAGCCCTCCTCGACCTTGACCTCGAGGTCGCCGTTCTCGGCGCGGCTCAGGTCGAGCACTGCGCCCTCGGCGTCGCTGGCGCGCTCGAAGTCACGCTCCTCGCCGCGCATGCTCATGACGCCTTCGGTGCTGAGGGTCTCGAGCGTGCGGCGGACGCGGGTGGGGGCGCCCTCCTCGTGCTCCAGCACCTTGTCGAGGGTGGTGATGGTGAGCGTGCGCTCGCTCGCGCCGCCGCCGAAGCCCCGCCCCTCCATCTCCTCTCCGTCGACGATCATGACCATGTCCACCACCTCGCTGGTGGTGTGGATCCGGCGCTCCACGCGCAGGCTGCGGTCGGCGGTGTAGTCGGTGGCCAGGGTGCTCCCCAGGGCCACGACGGGGAGAACGGAGAGGGCGGTGAGGAGCTTCATGGGGCTTGGTGGTCTGGGCTGGACGCGGTGGCCCGTGGGGGGCTTGGCGCGTGGGACCCCGGCATCCTCGGTCGGAGCCCGCCCGGACGGAAGGGCCAGAATGGGGCCGTGAGGCAGGCGCCCGGCCCCTGTTGGGAACGGGGCTCAGCCCAGGGCCCTGCGGACCTCGGGGGCCCTGGAGCGGCTGACCGGGACCCGGTCCCCGCCCTCGAGGACCAGTTCGCCCCCGCCCGAGGGGAGGGAGCGGAGCTCGCGGACCGCGGCGAGGGGGACGATCGCGGAGCGGTGGACCCGCAGGAAGCCGTGGGGGGTGAGGGCCGCCTCCATGCGCGCCATGGACTCCCGCATCAGGCGGTTGCCCTCGGTCGTGTGCAGCAGGACATATTGGTCCGCGGCCTCGACCCAGCGCAGGGAGGAGAGGACCACGACCTCCATGCGCCCCTCCTTGCGGAGTACGAGGCGGGCGCCCTCGCCGGAGGCCTCGAGCCTGTCCTGTGCGCGCTCGACGGCGGCGGCGAAGCGCTCGGGGTCGTAGGGCTTGAGGAGGTAGTCGATGGCGCGCACCTCGAAGGCCTCGACCGCGAACTCGGGGTGCGCGGTGGCGAACACCACGGCGCGCGGTGCACGCGGGCCGAGAGAGCGCACGACCTCGAGGCCGCTGCAGCCGGGCATCTCCACATCGAGGAAGGCCAGGTCCACCTCCGCGGTCTCGAGGCAGGCCCGAGCGCTCGGGCCGTCGGAGCAGGTGGCGACGAGCTCGAGGTCAGGGTGCTGCTCGACAAGGGCCGCCAGCTCGGCGCGCGAGAGCGGCTCGTCGTCGGCGACGAGGGTGCGAAGGTGAGGCATTGGAGCGGGGCTTCCCTGGGGCGGCGCGACGCTGCGGCGGTGGGGGACGCTGCGGCGGGGGCTGACGGACGGTCAGGAGCTCGGGTCGTGTGCACCTTGGGAGCAGGGCAGGCCGAGCACCACCCGTGCGCCACCCGAGGGCGGATTCTCAAGGGTCATGGAACCGCGCGCGCCGTACAGGGTTCCGATGCGCTTGCGCGTGTTCGCGAGGCCGATGCCCTGGCCCTGCCCCGCCTGCAGCACCTCGGGCGGGAGCGGGGGACCATCATTCTCCACGATGAGCTGGAGGTGTCCGTCCGCGAGATCCACGCGCAGGCGCACCTCCACGGGCTGGGTCGTGCGCTCGAGGCCGTGGCGCACGGCATTCTCGACCAGGGGCAACAGCAGCAGCGGCGGCACCTCGCAGGTGCGCGCCTCCTCCGGGCAGGTCGTCGTCACCGCCAGCCGGTCTCCGTGGCGCAGCCGCTCCAGGTCCAGGTAGCTCTCGCACAGCTCGAGCTCGTCGGCCAGGGTGGAGCGGCCCTCGCGCGAGCGGTCGAGGGTGCCGCGCAGGAGGTCCCCCAGGGTGACCAGGGCCGTACGGGCCTCATCGCTGCGACCGAGCCGCATCAGGGCGCCGACCGAGTGCAGGGCGTTGAACAGGAAGTGGGGGCGCAGCTGGGCCTCCAGGGAGGCGAGCTGGGCGGTGGTGAGCTCGCCTGCGAGCTGCGCGCGCTCGATGGCGAGCGCGGAGGCCCGCCGGCGCGCCTCCTCGGAGCGCAGGTGGCTGGCGCCCCCGGCGCAGAGCAGCAGGAGCAGGCCGTGGGTGAGCCACCGGTCGAGGGTGTCGTCCTCGCGACCGAAGGCCCCCCGTCCGCGGCGGGGGTCGAAGCGCCCCTGCCTGCGCGGGGGGCGGTCCTCCAGGTCCTCCTCCGGATCCTCGGGCGCAGGGGCGCGCTCTCCTCGCTCGCCCCGCGGGGGGCCAGGGCGGTCTCCACGCAGCTCCTCCATCGTGCTGAAGTCGAACGGGCTTGGCAGCTGCGGCCGCAGCGCGCTCCAGATCGTCCCGACTGCCCAGGTGGAGGCGCCCGCCAGCAGCAGGTGCCCCAGGACCTGCTGGGGCCGACTCCAGCGGCCGCTGAGCTGCATGAGGGGGACGATGCCCAGGAGAGCGACCGCTCCCCAGAGGCCCCAGCGCGTGAGCTGGGAGAGGAAGAAGGCGCCCTCGTCCAGGGCGGGGCCGAAGCTGCGGCCCGCCAGGGCGCTGCTCAGCTCGAGCGTGTTCGCGCCGGCGAGCAGCGCGACGCTGGCCGCCACCAGCAGGATCCGACCCGCGGCCGAGCGCAGCAGGCGCTCGAGGAGCCCCATGCGGGGCTCCTGCGCAGAGGGGCCAGCGGACACGCTACTTGCCCAGCTCCTCGAGCCAGCGGATGAGGCGCCGCTCGAGGGCCGGCGGGTCGAGCCCGAGCTCCTCCTCGAGGGCCTTGGCGGAGCCGACCTCGTCCCGCCCGATTCGCTTGAGCACCCGCAGGGCGGTCCCCGGCTCGCAGCCCTCGAGCAGGTAGGCCGCGAGGGCGTTCGCCACCAGCACATCGCCGCGGGTGAGGGTGTTCACATCGCGCCCGAGGGTGAAGGCCAGCTTCGGCGCATCCTTGCCCTGGAGGGTCGTGCGCGCGAGCGCCAGCCAGTCGGCGTCCTTGCGCTTCATGCGGTCCTCGACCTTGTCACCGCCCTTGGAGCTGCTGCCCTCGGACTCGCGCACGGTGTAGATCAGGCGCGTGCCCGTCATCTGGTGCGTGATGTAGATCCCGAAGCCCTCGGCGATCCAGCCGTGCTTGCTCCAGGTCCCGGTGGTCCACGCGAGGTGCCGCGCGATGCTCATCCGCACGGCCCCGTCCAGGCGCTCCTCGCGCTTGGCGCTGGATGCGTTGGCGTGGTGGTGGTCGAGGTAGGAGCAGAGGAGTCCGCCGAAGAGCTTGCGGGTCGCCTCCTCAAGCCCGGGGTACGCCTGGCAGAACGCGGCCGTGGCCGCGGGCCCCTCGAACAGGTAGAGCGTTCCCTGGGCGAGGGTGTCCGTGGTGCCGAGCAGCTGATCCAGATAGGCGTAGGTCGCATGGGCTCGCTTCGCCGTCTCGCTGGCCTCACCGTCCGACACCGCGGAGACCACGCGCACGGCGGGCGTCGCGAGGGCCTTGGAGAAGGTGACGCCCCAGGTCTGTTCCGCGGCCTCGATCGCGGCCTCGGCCGGGTCGGGGGCTGCCCCCTTCAGGTCGCCGCGCAGCTTCTCGTGCGCCTTGCGGGTGAGGCGCGCGTGGACCGTCTCCCGCAGCACCCACGAGTCCCCCTCGCGGACCTCGCCCGTGCGCTCACGCAGGCCCTCATGGTCGGGCATCAGCTCCAGCAGGCGCTGCTCCTCCCGGCGCAGGATCCGGACGGGCAGCTCCTGCCCGTCCAGCAGGACCAGAACCGCGTCCACATGGCCGCGCAGCAGGGTCTCGCGCTCGGCGCGCAGCGGCGCAGCGATCTCCTCCTCGGCGGCCTTCGGGGGGCGGCTGCGCTCGGGGACCGTCCACTCGCCCGACTTGCGGTCCTTCTTGTGCCCCAGGGTCTTGCGCGCCTTGGCGTGCTCGGGGTCGAAGCGCAGGAGCAGCTCGTAGGTGGCGTTGCGCTCCACGAACGCCTTCGCCTGCTGGCAGCGCTCCGCCAGGCCCTCCAGCTCCCAGGCCAGCTGCTTGTCGAGTGCGGCCCGGGCCTCGTCCTGGGGACGGGCCAACGCGGGGGCTCCCGGTGTGCTCGCGCTCGACGCGGGCCGGAGGGGCACCGCAGGCCCCCACAGGATCGGGGCTCCGAGCACGGCAGGGAGGAGGAGGGTGAGCGGGCTGGTCATCAGTCACGCTCCTGCAGCCACTGGGCGAGGCGGTCCCGGACCGTCTCGATATCGAACCCGAGGGTCTGCTCGACGGCCTGCACGCCGCCCACGCCCTCGGTCCCCATCTTGGACAGCACGGTGGTCGCCGTCTCCGGCTCGCAGCCCTCGAGCAGGTAGGCCGCCAGGGCGTAGGACACCAGCAGGTCGTCCGGGGTGAGGTTGTTCACATCGCGCCCCATGGCGAAGGGCAGGTTGAAGGGCTTCTCGTCCGTCAGGACCTCGAGCGCCATCTTCATCCAGTTCGCGTTGGGGTCCTGGAGGTCCCGCTTCTTGCCCTTCTGGACATAGTCGGTTCGCCGGATGAAATAGGTCAGGCGAGTGCCGAGGAGCTGGTGCGTGATGTACATGCCGAAGCCCTCGATCGCCCAGCCCGTGCTCGAGCCGACCCCGAAGTTGCGCCCCATGTACATCGCGATGGACATGCGCACCGAGCCGTCTACGCGGTTGTCGCTGGTCGGGCCCGACTGGAACATCTCGCGCCCCGAGAGCGTGCTGCCGCCGGTCCCCTTGAGGTACTCGACCTGGTCCGGGTCGAGGCCCGGCCAGTTGCCGAGGAAGCTGCTCTTCGCCGAGCGGCCCTCGATGTGATAGGTGGTGTACGAGGGCTCGAGGCCGATCCCGAACAGGTGCTCGAGGTAGTCCCAGATGATGTGGCACATCCGGGCGCCGGTCTCGTTCTCGCTGGTCGAGGCGTTCCCGACGACGCGCACGCGGTCGGTCACCGCGGCCTTGTCGAGGAACCCTGCCCCGAGCTCCTTCTCCCAGTCCTCGAGGGGCTCCTCGGTGGGGGTGGGGGCGCCGCTCTTCATCTTCTTGAGCAGGGCCTCGTTCTCCTTGTGGACCTTGTTCCCGCGCAGGCTCTCCTCGAGCATCCAGGTCACCGTCCCGTCCTCGCCCTCGCTGCGCACCTCGCGTCGCATCCCGCGCAGCTCGGCGTCGTCGGGAAGGAGCGCGACCAGCCGCTTGAGCTCGCGGTTCTTGAGCTTCAGGGGCAGATCCGGGTGGGCGTCGAGGAGCTGCAGCATGCGCTGCCTGTGGCCCCCCAGGATCCGGACCCGCTCCGCCGCGGCCTCCGCGACGGCCTCGTCGCTGGCGTCCTTGGGGTCGCGCGGCTTGCGCGGCATGGTCCACTCCTCGGCCTTGCGGTCGTACTTGTAGCCGAGGAACTTGCGCGCGTTCTTGTGCTCGGGGTCGTACTCCAGGATCAGCTCGTAGGCCCGGTTGCGCTGCAGGAACGCCTTGACCTTCTGGCAGGCGTCCGCGACCTGCTCCAGGTCGCTCACCAGGAGACCCTGCAGCTCGCGTAGCTCCTTGTCGAAGTCCGCTCGCTCGGCGGGCAGCGACGCGAGAAGCCCGGCAGCCGCCGCGTGGTTCGGCGCGAGGGTCAGGCTGGGCGCGCCCGCGCCCAGCAGGAGCGGGGAGAGGGCGAGGAGGGGGTGCAGGCGGATGCTCATGGTGGTGGGGATGCTCACTTGCGGACCTCGTCGAGCCAGGCGATGAGGGCGCTCTCGATGCGCGGGAGGGGCATGCCGAGCTCCTCCTCGAAGACCTTGACGGTGGCCTCGCGCTGGCCACAGCGCGAGAGGATGCGGTGGACGAGCTCGGCCTCGTGGCCCTCGACGAGCCAGGCCGAGACGGCGTAGGCAAGCAGCAGGTCGTCAGGCTCCATGGCCATGGCGTCCTTGCCGAGGCTGATCGCGAGGCTCGGCTTCCGCGCTCCGCCCATCATCCGCCGAGCGAGGGTGATCCAGTTGGCGTCCTCATCGCGCAGGTTCTCGATGTAGTCGGGGCGGCCCGTTGCCGACGAGTCGCGCTCCTTGATTTGCAGCGAGAGCTTGGTCCCGGCCATCTGCCAGACCAGATAGATGCCCAGGCCCTGCTCGATCCAGCCGGGCATGCCGCCCTTCACCCAGGTGCCGTCCTCGGTGCGGCCGTAGGTGTCGAGCAGCGCATAGCTGATGATCAGGCGCAGGGCCTGGTCGACGCGGCTCTCCTTGGTGCCGTTCCAGACGCCGAGGCGCTCGCTGCTCGCCATCCAGGCGCCGTTGATGCCCTTGTAGCGCAGCCTGTCGGTGGCCGCGATCCCCGGGAACTTGTCGGTGAAGTCCTCCCCGGCCTTGGCGGACATCAGGTACACGCGCACCTGGCCCTGGGAGTGGCGCGTGCCGAGGAGCGGATGCATCCAGGTGGTGAGGGCTTCGAGGAGGCGCGCCACCTCGGCGGCCTCACCCTTGCCCGAGCTCGCCAGGACCCGGTAGTGCTCGGTCTCGACCACCCCGGTGAAGGTCACCCCGAGCTCGGTCTCGAAGGTCTCGGCCTCAGCGGGTGCGGGCTCGGGCGCGCCGCTGCGAGCCTCGTCCCAGGCCGCGCGCTGCTCCTTGCGCTGGGTCAGGGTGAGCGCCGTGGCCTTGCTCATCCACCGCGTCTGGCCGTCGATCTCGACCTTGACCTGACCCACCATGGCGCGGAGGCGCTCGGAGTCCGGGTCAGCGTCCAGGAGCTCATCGACCTCCTGCTGGAAGCGCGCCTTGGGCAGGTCGGCGCGGTGCTCCTCCAAGAGTGCGAGCAGCCGGTCCGTGTGCCCCGCCAGCACGCCCGCGCGCTGCTCGAGGAGCTCGAGGGCCGCGGCGTGGTCCTTGTCCCTGGGGGCTTTGTACTCCCGCGGCCGCGACCACTCGCCGGTCTTGCGGTCCTGCTTGTAGCCCAGGTATTTGCGGGCCTTGGCGTGGTCCGGATCGAACTTCAGCACCGCGTCGTAGGTCAGGTCCCGCTGCAGGTAGGCCTTCTCCTTCTGGCAGGCTTCGGCCAGGTCCTCCAGGGCCGTAGCGGTCTGGGCACGGAGCCCGGCTCGGGCCTCGTCGAAGTCGGCGCGGAGGCTCGGCTGCGCGCTGGCTTTGGGCGGGGGGAGGGGCGAGCCACCCGCTGCGGGAGCGGGCGGGACTGCCGCCAGGAGCGGCACGCAGGCAAGGAGTCGGAGCGGGGCGGTGCGTCGCAAGGGGCAGGGGCCGGGCGCCCGCGCGGGGCGCCCTCGGGTCCCATCCTAGCGCGCGCGCAGTGGCCTCGAACCCCACTTGCGGGGTCGGGCTCGGACCCGGACGCGGATCCGAGCCCGGCTGCGCTGTGCTTGGGCGGTGCTGGCCGAGCCCGGCTGCTCTGTGCTTGGGCGGTGCCGGCCGAGCCCGGCTGCTCTGCGCTCGGGCGCTGCCGGCCGAGCCCGGCTGCTCTGTGCTTGGGCGGTGCCGGCCGAGCCCGGCTGCTCTGTGCTTGGGCGGTGCTGGCCGAGCCCGGCTGCTCTGCGCTCGGGCGCTGCCGGCCAAGCCCGGCTCCGCTGTGCTCGGGCCGGGCCCCGGGCTCCGATCTCCCTTGGGTCCCGAGCGTCAGCGGGCCATGCCGAAGAACCGCTCCCGCGGGACCTCGTCTCGGCACAAGCTGGCGATGGGGGCGCCGAGGGGCTCGAGGCTGCCCGTCTCGAGCACGGTGATCGCGGCCTCGAGGTCGCCCGCCAGGGCCGGGGAGGCACCCTCCACGCGTGCCTTCAGGGCCTCGAGGTGGTCGGCCTCCCGCGTCAGGGCCAGGCCCAGGGCCGCGGCGCGCGCCAGCTCCTCGCGCTCGCCGCCCAGGAACTCGAGCAGGAGCCCATTGCGCTCCTCGCTCGGAGCGAGCCAGCCGAGGCCGACGAGCGCCTGCACACGGACCAGCCCCTCCTTGTGCTTGCGGATGGCCTTCTCCAGCGCGGCGAACGAGGCGCGGTCGTCGGGCGCGACGCTGGCCAGCGCGCGCAGCCAGGCTCCCTCGAGCGCGGGGACGCGCTCCTTGCGCAGGGCCGTGGCCACCAGGCGCTTCGAGTCGGGAGCCTGCAGCTGCTCCAGCGCGGCGGCCACCTCGGCGCGCAGGTCCTCGTCCCCGTTGCCTGCGAACTCCTCGACGACCACCCACCAGCTGGGCGGGGACAGGCGCCCGATCTGGCGCACGAGGGCCTCCTGACGCGCCCACGGGCCCGAGCCGGCCTCGTTCGAGGTCGCGCCGCCTCCGCCTCCGCCGCCGCGCTTGCCGCCGCCGTTGGACCGGCGCAGCTCCTGGACCGCGAACTCGCGCGCCTCGTCCTCGTCCGCCGTCATGATGCGGCGGACCGCGCTCCCTCGGTCCTCGAGGGTGCCCTTCTTGAGCTCGCGCAGCAGCTCGAGGACCTCCTCGCGGGTAGGCGGGCCGGGGCCTCCGGCCCCCTCGGCCGGGGCCAGCCCGTCCATGACGAGCCGCTTGGGCGGGCGCGCGCCGGAGCTCGGGCGCACCTCCGCCTCGGGGTCGTGCTTGCGCAGGGCCTCGGCGAGGCACCACTCGAGTTCGTCCGCGGTGACCTCGTAGGGGACCGAGAGCAGCACGGCGCCGTCGGGCGCCAGGAACACATGCTGGGGCGCGACCACGAACCCGTCCGCGTCGGGCTGGAGGACCTCGTCCCGCGCGCGGATGTCCACCTGCTGGTGCTCGGCGCAGCGCAGCCCGCCGAAGCGCGGGCAGACGCCGCTCCCGTGTGCGAAGGCACTGGCGACCAGGGGCACCGTCCGCTCGGCCAGGGCGACCACGGCCTTCTCCCGGTAGACCTCCTTGGCCAGGCGGTCGTTCGCGCGCTCGCCGTCCATGTTCACCGCGAGGAAGACGACGCGGTTCTCGGTGCGGGCTCGATCGCGCGCGGCGGCCCAGTCGGCCTCCCACGGGATGCCCCCGCGGGTGGATGCCGGGTCGGGGAGGAGGAGGGCCAGGGTCAGGGGCAGGAGGGCACGCAGCATGGGCATGGAGTCGGGCGAGGGGCCGAAGCCCAACCCTCCTGGGTCCGGCAGGTCACGGCGCCAAGTCCCTGTCCCGACTCACGGCCTTGGTTTGGACACCTCTGGGGCGTCGCGGGACCGGTGGCCCTCCCAGCGGTGCCCCCTGCACGCCTTAGGCGTGGAACTCGACCGCTCCGTTGGGCAGGAGGTAGACGATCAGCATCTCCCCGCCCTCCACGGTCGGCACATGGGTCGAGCCCGGAGGGAACGCGACCCAGCCGGGGCCCTGGCCGTCGAAGCGCGGCTCGCCGCTGAGGGCGATGCACCAGTTCACCTCGCCCTCGTGGTGCGTGTGGCGCGGGCCTGCCCCGTTCATGTGCACCACATCGATCGAGAAGGCGCCGGTCTCGGGGCCGGCCTTGGCCACGCGGCTCCAGCGCACGGGGGGGGCGCCACGGTCCGCAACCGCTCCGCTCTCGAGGAGGTCGCACAGGGCGGAGCTGAGGGCCTGGCCCTCAGGGCTCGCCGGGTCGAGGCGCTGGGTCAGGGTTGCGACGGCTGCGGCGGAGTCGCTGAGGTCCACGCCCTCGGCGGCGCGCCACAGGGGTTCGAAGGTGGAGAGCATCCCGACACGGTAGCGGCGCCCCTGGGCTAATGTGACGCCCATGGAGGACGCTCCCCGCCGCCTCGCCCTGCCGTGGCTCGTGGCCCTCGGCCTGCTGGTGGCCTGGGCCCATGCTCCGGCCCTCACGGCGGGCCCCTTCGGCGACGACCTCGAGCTGCTGGCGGGCCTCAGCGGCAAGGGGCCGGCCTCGCTCTACCGCGTCCCTCACCTCGACGGCCGGCCGCTCGCGGCCCTGTCCCTCTTCCTCTCGCGGTCGATCTGGACTGCCGAGAAGGTCTGGACGCCCCAGGCCGCGACCTGGCTGCGCCTCGAGAACCTGGCGGTGCTCCTCGTCGTGGCCATGGGCCTGCGCCTCGTCGTGCGTCGGGCGCTGGCGCCCTGGGTGGGGGAGGACAGCGCGCGCGCGGGCGGGCTGGCCGCTGCGGTCCTGCTCCTCGTGCACCCCCTTCCGGTGGCGGCGGTCCCGCAGCTGCACCTGCGCGGCGAGCTGCTGGCCCTTGCGTTCGGCCTGTTCGGCGCGGCGGCGCTCCTGCGCGCGCGCCAGGATCGCGACCACCCGGCCGCGGGCCGTCTGGGCCGCGCCTTCCTGCTGGCGACCCTCGCCGGGCTCTGCGGGCGCTGGGCCCTCTATCTGCCCCCGCTCTACGGGATCCTCGAGGCCGCCTCGGGGCGCCGCTTCCGCAGCTCGGGCCAGCGCACGCGAACGGCGCTCCTGACCGCGCTGCTGTGTGCGGTGTGCGTGTCCGCGGAGTACGCCCTGCGCGCGCGCCTCGCTCCAGAGGACGCGCGCACCTTCCAGGAGGTCTCCGCTCACCTGCTCGCGATCCCGCTGACGGCGGAGAAGGTCGGCGTGCTCCTCATGCCCGCGCCCCTCGACAGCCTGGGCCCCCTGTCGATCCTCGCCGCGCTGTTCTCACTCGCTCTCCTCCTGCACCCCGCCTTCATCGCCGGCCGCACCGCACCGCGGTTCTGGGGCCGGGCGACCCTCGGCTGGGGGGCTGCCGTGCTGCTGGCGCTGCTGCTGGATGCGGACACCCGCGCGGCGAGCTTCAGCCTGGACGGGGCGGAGAACCTCCTGCTCGCCTCGGTCGTGCTGTGTGCCGGCCTGGGCGTCATGGTCACCGCGGTGCCTGACCTGCGCAGGCGTCTGCTGCCGGCGCTGGTGGTGCCGATCTTCGCCTGGCTGGCGCACGGCGTGGCCGTGCCGCTCGGCGAGGCCGGTCGCGCGGTGGACGCCGCGCGCGCAGACCTCGAGGGCGCCGCTGAGGAGGCGGGCTTCGAGCCGACCTGGATCCTGGTCGAGGACCCGGCGGAGCGCCTGCTCGTTCCGCGGGACCCCTCACTGCTCCTCAGCCGCCGCCTGGCAGAGGGAGGGCCGGACCTCGGCGGGCCTCTCTCTCCGCGCGTGCGTCTGCTTCAGCCCGGCGATCTTGGGCGGGCGCTCTGCGGCGACCTCGGCGTGCGCTGGCGCAGCGAGGGCCTTGGACTGCTGGTGCCCCGCGCCCTCCTCGGAGCCGCCGGCACGGGGAGGCTGCTCCTGCGGCCGGAGCCCGGCCAGGACCTGCTGCCGGCCCGTTGGCTCGGGGCTCCTGCCGACGCCCTGGCCCAGGTCGTGCCCGCGCGGACCGCGCACCTGCGCGTGGCCGTTCCGCCGTCGCTGCCGGGGGAGGATCCGCCGAGCGTGGAGTGGACCACCGGCGCGGGCTGGTCAGGCCGTGCGACGGGTGCCTGGGTGCGGACGGGCGAGGGAACCTTTGCCTGCTTCGACCTCCGCGGCGAGCTCACCTGGTCCCTGGCCGGGACGCTCGCGGACCTGCGCCTCGTTGGACCGCTCGCCGGTCGCACGCTCGAGGTGAGCGCGCGGCCGTGGCCGCTGCCACCGCAGGCGACGCCGCGGCGCAGCGACGCAGGGTGGAGCCTGGACCTGGCGGCGTTCGACGCGCCCTCGGCCGTGCGGGAGGAGGCTGCGGGCGCCTGGCGCCTGCGCTGGACCGACGCAGCGGGAGCGACCCTCGCGGAGGAGGTGCTCCTGGCGGAGGACGACGAGCCGCTCCTCGTGAGCGATCGCAGCGGCGCCGCGCGGTGGTCGCTCGAGCTCGAGGTGGACGGAGTGGCGGTGGCCGGGGCCCAGGGCGCGCGCTAGTCTGCCGCCCCATGTCGACCCAGCCCTCCCGCGATCTCGACACCTTCCCGAACCCGCGCCCCGGGCGCGCGTTCGAGGTGCGCTTCGACTGCCCCGAGTTCACCTGCGTCTGCCCGAAGACCGGCCAGCCGGACTTCGCGACGATCCGGATCCGCTATGTGCCGGACCAGACCTGCGTCGAGCTGAAGAGCCTCAAGCTCTACCTGTGGTCCTACCGGGAGGTGGGGGCGTTCCACGAGGCCGTGACGAACCAGATCCTCGACGACCTGGTCGCCGCCACCAGCCCGAAGAGCATGGTCGTCGAGGGCGACTTCATGGTCCGCGGTGGCATCCACACGGTGGTGGAGGCGAGCTACCCCTGAGTCGGGTCCGCTCGGGCTGCGCCCCATGGGCTATCCCGAGCTCGGGCCCGATCCCCGGCAGGGCGGACCCTGCACCTCTCCGCGTGATGCGAGCGGGGCCGCGCCTGGATCTCCCAGGCGCGGCCCCGCTGCGTCAGGGGGAGCGTCGGCTCAGGCCTCGCTCTCCTCCTCGTCGCTGGCCTCGTTGGAGTCGGCGGCGGCATCCTTCGGGCTGTCGCTGCCGGAGGCGTCCTCCAGCAGGCGTCCGAAGAACTCCGGCATCTCGACCCCGCCGATGTCGCGCATCATGGTGAGCGCCGGCGGGAGGGAGCTTGCGAGGCCCCGCAGGAAGTTCGAGGTGGCCGTCTTGCCGTCGCCTCCGCCCTGGCCGTCCCAGACCACGACCTTGTCGAACTTGATGTTCGAGATGGCCTGGGCCGCGACCTCCGAGAGGTGGTCGATGTGCTCCAGCATCAGCATGCGGAAGGCCGCGTCCGCACCGCCGCAGTTGTCGACGATCTCGCGCAGACCCTGACCCTTCTTGGCGAGGATCTCGTACTGGCCCTTCGCCTCGGCCTCGAGCCTGGCGAAGATCGCCGCCGCCTCGCCCTGGGCGCGGATGCGGGTCTTCTCGGCCTCGGCCTCGGCGTCCACGATGGTCTGGGCCTTCATGGCCTTGGCGGAGGCCTCGAGCTCGGCGCGCTTCTCGGCCTCGATCTTCTTGGCCTCGGCCTCGGCAGCCCGGGCCTCGGCGATGAACTGGGCCTCCTTCACGAGGGCCTCGGCCTCGCGCCGACGGGTCTCCGAGCGCTGGAAGGCGTCGGCCTCCTGCACCTGGAGGTCGGCATTGGTGTTGGCGATGCGAGCCTTGGCCTCGTTCTCGCCGGTCACGGCCGTGGCGTTGGCCTCGGCCACCCGGATGCGCATCTCGCGCTCGGCGTCGCGCACCTGGGCCTCCTGCTCGAAGCTGGCGCGCTGCTCGCCGATCACGCGGGCCTTCTCGAGGTCCGCGATGTTGATCGACCGGTCGCGCTCGGCGGTCTTGGTGCCGATGTCGCGCACCTTCTCGGCCTCGGCGACCTGCACGGCGCGCTCCTTCTCGGCCTCCGCGACCCCGATGGCCCCGCGCTTCTGCTGCTGGGCCACATCGATCTCGGCCTGGTTGATGGCCTCGGAGGCCGCCTTGCGGCCGATCGCCTCGATGTAGCCCGAGTCGTCGGTGATGTCCTTGATGTTGACGTTGATCAGGACGAGGCCGATCTTCGCCAGCTCGGGCTCCAGGCTGGACTGGACATTGGCGAGGAAGACCTCGCGGTTGCGGTTGATCTCCTCGATCGGCATCGAGGCGATCACCTGGCGCAGCTGGCCGTAGATGATGTCCTCGGCCTGCTTGATGATCTCACCCCGGGCGAGGTTGAGCAGGCGCACCGCGGCGTTGCTCATGATCTCCCGCTGGGTGCCGATGGCGACGGTGAACACGCTGGGGACGCTGACGCGGATGTTCTCCCGCGACAGAGCGCCTTGCAGCGGGATCTCGATCTGCATGGGCTCCAGGGACAGGAAGGCGTAGTCCTGGATCAGGGGCCAGACGAAGACGCCGCCGCCGTGGACCGGCTTGGCCGATTGGCCCTCGCTGGTGCGGCCGAAGACGACCAGCACCTTGTTCGAGGGGCAGCGCTTGTAGCGCCGGCTGAGGATCATCAGGAACCCCGCGAAGATGACGACCAGCGCAATGCCGATGATCACCTCTACGGGAACGCTGTCGATGGGGCCCTGCGGTGCGAGGGCGAGGAGGGGGGTCCAGTGCATGGTTTTCGTGGGGCGGAGGGGCCGGCCCGCGGGCCGCGCTCCCTCGGTGGGTCTCAGGAGTCGAGGGCGCTGACCTCGAAGGTGTCGGAGCTGACGCGACGCAGGACGCGGACCTCCGCGCCGGTCGGGAGGGTGGGGCCCGTGGTCGTGGCCTGGAACTCGTGGGTCCGGCCCTGGAGGCTCACCGTGATCTTCCCGCGGCCGGCGCCCTCCGCCGGGACGGTGAGGTAGACCACGGCCGTCCCACCGATCGCGCCGCTCGGATCCACAGTGCCCGAGGAGTCGAGCTTGCGGTACTGCAGCATCACCCAGGCCACGAGGACCATCATCGCCATGCCGGCTACGAGGCCTGCGCCCGCGCTCATGGCGGGGGTCCAGTCGTTCTGGTGGCCCCAGAGACCGACGAGGCCGAAGAAGGTGAGGAAGGAGGCCACCGAGCGCACGCTCAGCAGGCCCATCCCGTCGTCGATCTCGAGGTCGCCGTCGAAGTCGGCGTCCCCGCCGAACATCATCAGCACGAGCTGGAGGGTGAGGATCACGCCCCCGACGGCGGAGCACAGCACATAGGTGCTGGCGATGGTCCAGTCCTGGAAGATGTCCATGGGCGTCCTGGAGGAGTGTACGCGCGGGGCGTCGGGATCTTCACGCCCCGTCGCTCGGCTTGGAGGATGCCCCCCCGCAGAGCCGCTGCGCCAGGGCTCGGGTCAGCTCCAGCAGCTCCCCGTCGGTCCCAAAGTGCCCCCCGGCGAACTCCGCGTGGCTGTGGGGGATCCCCAGCTCGACCAGCCTGCGGACGAAGCGACGGAGGCCGAACTGCAGGTGGAACTCGTCCCTCGTACCCGCCCGCAGGTCCAGCAGGTCGAGGCTCCGGAGCGCCTCCCCCTCGCTCTCGAGCCGGCACAGGGGGTCGTTCTCCAGCCATCGGTCCCAGCCCCGGGTGCGCTCGCCCGTGTGGGGGTCCATGGGCAGCTCGAAGCCCAGCGGCTGGCTCGGGTCCGGGGCGTAGCAGGCGCTCATGGCCAGGACATCGATGACCGCGTGCCCGTCGCCGCTGAGGCTGGGCTCGCGCCGGAACTCCTCTAGGAAGCGCGCGGGGTCCCCCCCGTGGGGCACGAGCCCGCGGCAGGCCGCCATCAGCTCGCCGCCGTAGGCGAGGTCGAAGCCGAGGTCCCCGGAGAGGGAGCCCGCGACGCGGAATGCGCCCGGGCGCGCCATGGCGAGGCGCAGGGCGCCGAAGCCGCCCGAGCTCTTGCCCGCCACGCCGAAGGAGGCTGCGCTCCAGTTCTCGCTCACGAAGGGCAGCAGCTCGTCGAGGAGGTGGCTCTGGTAGGGGCCGACCGCGGAGGAGTCCAGGTACTGGCTGCCGCCGAGGGCGGTGAAGCAGTCGGGGAACACCACATGGCAGGAGGGGAAGCGTCCCTCCGCGAAGGCGCGATCGATGCGCAGCGCGAGGCCCGGGTGCCAGGGGTGCGTGTCCAGGTACTTCTGGCCCCGTCCGGTGAAGCCGGCCAGGACCAGCAGGGCGGGGAGGCCGGCGCCCGCTCCCGGGGGGCTCCAGACGGAGACCTCGCGGGCGCTGGGATCCCCGAGCGGGTTCCCGGCCAGGAGCTTCGACTCGAGCACGCGGACGGTGAGCGAGCCCTGGAACGCGCCGGGGTCGTGGAGGCGGGCGGCGGTCATGGGCCCCAGGATAGGGACCAGGCCCACCGCCCCGAGGGCTGTCCCCTTGGATCAGGCGTCCTCGCCGCCGAGGGGCGGCCCCGGGTCGAGGCCTGCCTCCAGGGCCTCCGCTCGCGCCGCCGCGAACCCCGGCTCGATGCGTGCGTGCAGGATGCGACGCCGCTCCCAGTAGGGGTGGAAGGCGGCGTTGATGGCGTTGGCGGTGACGCGCTCCAGCTCGGTCAGGGTGAGGCCGAAGGTGCGGTGCGCCAGCAGGTACTCGTCCGTGAGCGTGACGCCGCTCATCAGGCGGTTGTCGGTGTTCAGGGTGACCCGGAAGCCCGCGCGCAGGAAGTGGGGGAAGGGGTGGGCCTCGAGGCTCGCAACGGTCCCGGTGTGGACATTCGAGGACAGGCACATCTCGAGGGGGATGCGATGGTCCAGCACATAGCGCGCGAGGCTGCCGAGCTTGAGCACCCGGCCGTCGTGGATCGTCATGTCCTCCGCGAGGCGCGTGCCGTGGCCGATGCGATGGGCGCCGCAGAACTGGAGCGCCTGCCAGATGCTCTCGGGACCGAAGCCCTCGCCCGCGTGGATGGTGATCGAGCCGTTGGCGCGCTGGACGCGGTGGAACGCCTGCAGGTGGTGCTTCGCCGGGTGCCCGGACTCCTCTCCGGCCAGGTCGAATCCGCACACGCCGCGGTCCATCCAGGCCGTGGTCAGCTCGGAGAGCCGGTGCGACTGCTCGGCGGGCTCGTTGCGCAGGGCGCATACGAGGACGCGCACGGTCAGCCCGTGCTCGGCCTCACCCCTGCGCAGGCCGCGGAGGACTGCGTCGAGGACCGCGTCGAGACCCAGGCCGCCCGCGGTGTGGAAGTGCGGCGCGAAGCGGACCTCGGCATACACGACACCGTCGCGAGCGAGGTCCTCCGCGTACTCGAAGGCGACCCGCTCCAAGGCGGCGGCGTCCTGGAGCAGGGCGATGGTGTGCCGGAAGCCCTCCAGGTAGAGGGGCAGGCTGCCGCGATCGGCGCCGCGCCGGAACCACTCCGCCAGGGCCGGCGCTTCGGTGGTCGGGAGCTCCGCGTAACCCGAGGCCGCGGCCAGCTCGATCAGGGTTCCCGGCCGCACGCTCCCGTCGAGGTGGTCGTGGAGGGACACCTTCGGCAGGCGGCGGACGAGCTCCGGGTCAAGGGGACCGATGGGCATGCCCTCGACTTTAGAGCCCGGGGCGGGGACCCGCGCGGGGGATCCCGGTGCCTATCCTCTTCCCCCTTCGGGTCCCCCGGCCCCAGCCGCGGCGACCCTCGCCCGCCCTCCAGCCCCCGCGCCTCCCGTGACCGTCCGCGTCCGCATCGCCCCGAGCCCGACCGGCTCCGTCCACCTCGGCTTGTGCCGCACGGCCCTCTTCAACTGGGCCTTCGCGCGCGGGCGCAAGGGTCAGTTCCTCCTGCGGATCGAGGACACCGACACCGAGCGCAACACCCAGGAGTCCCTCGACGCGATCCTCGAGGGCTTGAAGTGGCTGGGCCTCGACTGGGACGAGGGGCCCGATGTGGGCGGTCCCCACGAGCCCTACTTCCAGAGCCAGCGCCGCGCCTCCTACGACGAGGTGCTCGAGCGCCTTTTTGCCCAGGGGCTCGTGTACCGCGACTTCTCCACCCCCGAGCAGCAGGAGGCCTGGCGGGCCGAGCAGGAGGCGCGCAAGCAGCGCGTGGCGTACCGCGGCGACGACCGTGACCTCGACCCTGCAGAGGCCGCGCGGAGGGCCGAGGGGGGAGAGCCCTTCGCCGTGCGCTTCCGCATCCCGGACGGGGCCACGGAGTTCACCGACCTGATCCGCGGAGAGGTCTCCATCCCGCACGACGAGGTGGACGACTGGGTCCTCGTGCGCCGGGGGGGCGGCATGCCCACCTACAACTTCACGGTGGTCTGCGACGACCTCACCATGGGGATCACGCATGTGTTCCGCGGCGAGGAGCACCTGGTCAACACCCCCAAGCAGCTGCTGCTCTATGCGGCGCTCGGCGCGGAGGCGCCCGCCTTCGGGCACCTCCCGCTCCTGCTTGGCAAGGACCGGCGCAAGCTCAGCAAGCGCAGTGGGGACACCAGCCTCGGCGACTACCGGGCGAAGGGGTTCCCCCGCGCGGCGATCCAGAACTTCCTGGCGCTCCAGGGATGGGCCCTCGACGGCGAGACGGAGGTGTTCAGCCTGGAGCAACTCGTGGCCGCCTTCGAGCCCGGCGCGGTCTCCAAGGCGGGCGCCGTCTTCGACCCGGACAAGTTCCTGTGGCTGGCCGGCGAGTACCTGCGGAAGGAGAGCCCCGCGGAGCTGGCCGAGAACTGCCTCCCCTTCGTCCTCGAGGCGGGCCTCGCCGGCGAGGAGGACCTCGGGGCGCGTTGGGACTGGTTCGTGCGCGCCTGCGCGGCGGTGCAGGAGCGGCTCAGCCTCTACGGGGACGCGCCCGCATGGCTGCGCCCCTACTTCGTGGGGGCGGCAGACCTCGAGTACGACGAGAAGGCCCTGAAGGGCGCGTGCAAGAACGCGGACCGGGTCGCGCACCTCACGGCGTTCGCGTCCTGGCTCGAGGGACGGCCCGTCGAGGAGGCCGCACCGGATCAGGCTGCCGCGGCCAAGGCCTGGCTGGCCGACGAGGGCATCAAGGTGGGCGCCCTGTTCCAGCCCCTGCGCTGCGCGCTCACCGGGCAGCCCGGGGGGCCCGACCTGTTCGAGATCATCGCGCTCCTCGGCCGCGAGGAGGCCCTCGCGCGGATCACGGGCGCGGCGGCGGGAGTCCTCGCGAGCGACTGAGCCTGCCCGCGGGTCCAGGGACGCTGGTCTTCGGACGATGAGGGGGGGGTGACGGCTCCCGAACTCGACTGCGCGGCCGCGGCGCCGCTGCTGGCCCGTCGTGCCCTCGGCGAGCTGTCCGGTGGGGAGCGCGAGCGGCTGAGCGAGCACCTGCGCGCCTGCGCCTCCTGCCGCGAGGCCCTGGAGTCGACGGTGGGCGCAGCGGCCGCCGGCGCTCGCGCGCGGCGCGCGGAGGCCGCGGAGCATGACGCCCTCCGCACCGCCGTGCGCCAGCGGCGCGCCCTGCAGGGGAAGGCTGATCCGCGGCCCTGGCTGCGTCCGGGCGTGCTCGCGCGAATCCTCGTGCCCCTTGGGCTCCTCGCCATCCTGCGCATCGCGCTCGAGGACACGACGCGTCCGGGAGCGCGACTCCTCGTCGAGGGCGGCACGGCGGTCACCTCCCAGGGGCTCGTCGAGCCTGGGACCGAGCAGCGCCTGTCCGAGGAGTCCGCCATACGCGCGGAGACCGGCGCTCGACTGGTGCTGGAGCGGGGCGCAGCGAGGGCGGAGGGGGAGCATCCCCTGTCCCTCGTACACCACGCGGGACCCGAGCTCTCGCTCACCCTCGAGGCGGGAACCCTCGAGGTGCGCGGCCCGGCTCGGGTGCGCGCGGACGCGGGCCTCGTGCTCCTTGCGGCCGGGGATCGCGCGCGAATCGCGCTCGTCACCGGAGGCCTCTCCGCAGAGGCCCTCGAGGGTGCGCCGCGCGTGCAGAGCGCCACTGTGCAGCGCACCCTCGCCCCTGGCGACCAGGTCCTCCTCGAGCTCTGAGGCTCTGGGCACGGCGGGTGCTGAGCACAGCACTCCGGTGCCCAGCAGGCACAGCACTCCGGTGCCCAGCAGGCACAGCACTCCGGTGCCCAGCAGGCACAGCACTCCGGTGCCAAGCAAGTACAGCGCTCCCGTGCCAAGCTGTTGCCATGCCGCCCGCTCGACCCGTGCGCCAGCCGGTCCGCCGCCACTCGCAGGGGCGGCTCGCCCTGTTCGACGCGGTCGAGGGCACGGCGGCCCTGCTTGGCGGCCGCGCCTGGTACGCCCGCCGCTGGCTCTCCGCGCGGCGGCTGCTCCTGCGCCGCGAGGTCGTGCCGGTGGGCTGCGCGCTGGGCTCTCACTCCCGCGTCCGCATCGCCCAGCTCTCGGACCTGCACGCCGGCAGGCTCTTCAATGCGCGTAGTCTCGAGCCCGTGGTGGACCGCCTGCTCGGGGAGGGCGTCGACGCGGTGGCCCTGACGGGCGACTTCATCGCACACGAGGTGGAGGCCGGAGTGGCCCTGCGGCAGCCCCTCGCGCGCCTGGCGCGGGCCGCGCCCCTGGGGGCCTATGCGGTGTTCGGGAACCACGACTATCGCGGGCGTCGCGAGCAGGCCCTCGTGCAGGCCCTGTCCTCGGAGGGCTGGACCTTCCTGCGCAACGACGCGGCTCGGCTCGGGGACCTGCCCCTGTGGCTGAGCGGGATCGAGGATCCGGAGGAGGGGCGCCTGGTGGACATCCAGGCGGCCCGCGCACCCATCCCGGACGGAGCGGTCGAGGTCTGCCTCTGCCACAACCCCTCTGCGGGCCCCGCCCTTGCGCGGCCCGGATGTGTGGCGATCCTCTCGGGTCACACGCACGGGCGGCAGATCGACCTGCCCTTGCTGCGGGACCTGGGCCCGCGCCACCCCGGGACGCGCGTGCAACTCGGGCCCACGCGCCTGGTGGTGAGCCGCGGGCTCGGCGTGGTGGGGGTGCCGCTGCGCTGCCGCGTGCCGGCGGAGGTGGTGCTGCTGGATCTGGTGCCGGGGGGGGAGCCCCCCCCGTCCCCCTAGACTCGACCGCGTGAGTGGAGCTCTCGCAGAGCGCAGCGGCGTGCTGTTCGTCGGATCCCACGCGCGGACCGCGCGCGTGATGGTGTTCGACCTGGACGGCCGCCCGCTGGACGACTCCCTCGCGTTCCGCGACGAGGATCGCGGGCGCTCCAGCGTGAGTGGCCTTGCGGTCGACGCCGACCGGCGCCTCTGGATCGCGGACGGGGAGGGACGCTGCCTGCGGACCTTCAGCGTCTTCGGCCAGCAGGTTGCGCAGGTGCCGGGCGGACAGGCCGACGCCCGCGGAAGCCTTGGCCGGCCCAGCGGAGTTGCCGTGCGCGGCACCGATGACGAGCTCGTCGTCGCGGTGGCCTCGGCGGGACGCCGCCGCCACGCGGTCCAGCTGCTCAGCCCGGCGACCGGGCGCTCCCTCTCGCTGCGCCCCCTCGGTGACCCGGAGGGCCGCTTCGAGGATGTGGTCGGCGTGGAGCTCGTCGAGGACGAGGTCTGGGTGCTCGAGGCCGGGCGCAGCCGCCTGCAGGTCTTCCGCGGCGGGGACTTCCACTACGCGGTGCCCCTGCCCGAGCTGGGGGACGCCCGCCCCTCCGCCTTCGCCCTCGCCCCGGGGGGCCGCCCTGTCGTGGCCTGGGAGGGCGAGCGCGGGGCCGTCCTGGCCCTCGACCGCGAGGGCGCCATCGAGGGCTGCCTGGCGGCGTTCGGTGAGGACGAGGGCAGCGTGGCGTATCCGACCGGCCTCGTGTGCGTCCCGGGTGAGGACGACCGGCACACCCGCGTGGTGCTGCTGGATCGGGATGGTCGCCGCGTGCAGGTGTTCAACCTCGAGGGCACCTGCTACGGAGCGTTTGCACGCGGCGAGGCGGGGAGCGCGTAGGCTGCGTCGGGTCCCCGACGGTGGACCCCGCACCCCTCGAGTTCCATGCGCCGCCTCTGGTTCGCCCTTGCCTCCTGCCTGGCTCTCGCCGGGCTCCTCGTGCTGGGCGAGGACCCCGCGGTTGGGAGCCGCGCGCCACTCGGGCTGGACGCGGCCGCCGAGGGCGATGCCCATCCGGCGAGCGAGCTGGGTCGCTCCCTGGACGAACCCGATTCGGAGGGGCCGGCCACGGGCGCACGCCTCGACGCCGTGGACCCTGCGCTCGCCGGCGTCCCCCCCCGGCCGTACGCGGGCGAGCTCCGCACGCTGGAGGGCGTCGTGCTCGACGGCCGCCTGAGGACCGGCCTCCCCGGCGCGCGCATCCTGGTCCTGCCTGAGGAGCTGGGGCTCGCGGGGACGACGGCGGGTGCGGCCGGCGCGTTCCGAATCGAGGTCCCCGCGGGCGGAACCTACACCCTGGCCGCCGCGGCCGAGGGCTTCGCCACCGGGCACTACCCCGAGCCGGGCCTGCTCGAGCAGCCCCTGCAGCTGGTCCTCGAGCCCACCGCCACCCTGCGCGTGGTGTTCCTGGGCCCCGGCAGTGCCCAGCCTGTTCAGGGTGCTGCCCTTGCCCTGTGGGAGGGACGCTCCGAGCGCGCCTCGGGTGAGCCTGACCGGCTCGAGCCGCTGGGGGACGGTCCGCTCGAGCCCCTGGAGCTCGTGCTCGAGCCCGGAGTCTGGTCCCTCGCGCTGCTGTCGGAGGATGCGCCGTTCGTGGTCGTGCCCGAGCTGCGCCTGGATCCCGGGGGCGAGGCGCTGGCCGAGGTGCTGCTCCCCGAGCGTGCGGCCTGGCGCGGACGCGCGGTGCTCAAGCGGACGCGCGAGCCGGTGGAGGGCGTCGAGGTCACGGTCATTCCCTCCCACGACTCCGTACGCCGCAGCCTCGAGGCCCTGGCCGCCCGCCGCGGCGTGACGGGCCCCGACGGCCGGGTGGTGGTCGCCGGCCTCGCCCGCGGGGCCTACCGCGTCGAGGTGGCGACGCCCTGGGGGCAGCCCTATCAGCTGGAGGCGACCCTCGAGCCCGGTGCGGAAGACGAGCAGCTCATCATCGTCGCGCCCCCGGCGCGTCTCGGCGGCGTGGTCCTCGACGCGGAGGGCGCCGGGGTGCCCGGCCTGGAGGTCGCCGTCGTGTCCGCCGATCACTTCGAGGGCGCGGGGCTCGATGCGCGCGAGGAGCGTGACGGCTGGCCGGGCCTCGTGCAGCGCGCGACTACCGACGGCGGGGGGCGGTTCGACCTCGGGACGGTGGCCGCGAACCGGCCGCTCGCCGTCCTCGTGCGCTTGGACGGTGCGATCGTTGCCACCGAGACCACTCAGGTCGGTGAGGGGCAGAGGCGCGATGACCTCGAGCTGCGCGTCGCGGCCGAGCGGGCTCTGCGCGTGACCGTGACCGACCCCGAGGGGCTGCCCCTCGAGGGAGCCCTCGTGCGGCTGGGTGGCCGTCTGCCTCGCACGGGTCGGGGCCAGCGCACGCGCCTCGAGGGGGAGGCCGCGAGGACCGGCCCCGACGGGACCGCCGCGCTCCGCTCGCTCGAGCGCGTGCACCAGTGGGTCTGGGCCGAGCTGCACGGCTTCGACAGCAACTTCGCGCGCCTCGAGACGGAGGAGGACGCGGTGGTGCTGGTCCTCGAGCCGGAGCCGCGCATCGAGGGGCTGGTGCTGGACCCCTTCGGTGCCGCGGTGCCCGGCGTCTATGTCCACGCCGAGCGCCCGGGTGCGGACGACCGGCGCAGAGGGCCTCGGGGCGGCGCCTCGACGGACGCGAACGGACGCTTCTCCTTCGCGCACCCAGGCTCCCGGGGAGGCGAGCTCGAGCCCCTGACGGTCGCGGTGCGCGAGCGCGGCTGGCGCTCCGTCGAGGAGGCGGAGGTTGCGCCAGGCGCAGGGCCAGTGATCCTGCGCGCGGCGCGTGAGCTTCCTCCTGAGCCCGGCACCCTGCGGGGTCAGGTCGTGCTGCTCGGCTCGGGGGCCCCCGTCCCCGGGCTCGAGGTCCTCGGTGCGCAGGGCGGCGTGCTCCACACCGACGGCAGCTTCTTCGAGGTGCGCGAGGTCGTTCCCGGCAACCTGCAGCTGGCCCTGCGCGGGGACGGGGTCGAGCTCGTGCGGCTCGAGCCCGTGGACCTGCCCTCCAACGGTGCGCTGGACCTGGGGCGCTTCGAGCTGCGGCGCACCACGACCCTCATCGTGCGCGTGGAGGGCGTTCCCGAAGGGGTGCGTGCCAGCGCGCGCCTGCTGCTCGTTCCGCCGGAGGAGGGCGGCTCGACCTGGGGCCAGGGCGTGCGGCTCGATCGGTCCCGTGAGGAGCGCGGCGCATTCCAAGGGGAGGTGCCCCGCTGCGCGTGGCGGCTCGTCGTGGAGGCGCCGGGTTGCAAGCGGCACCAGGAGCGTCTGGTGCCCACGGGGCGGCGTCAGGAGCGCGTCGTGCGCCTGGAGCCGCAGGGATCATGAGCGGCCCTTCGCAAGCGCGCGCCGTGATCGATCTCGGCACCCAGTCCGCGGTGCTGCTCGGGGGGCGCCTCGACGCAACCGGAGAGCTCGAGGTGCTGGTGCAGGACGCGCGGCTTCCGCGCCTCGGTGAGGGGCTGGCCGCGACCGGCGCGCTCGGGACGGCACCGCTCGAGCGGGCCGCCGCCGCTCTCGTCGAGCTGCGTGGCCTGGCTGAGGCCGCAGGCTGCCCGCTGGTCGAGGTCGTCGGGACGGCGGTGTTCCGCCGCGCGAAGAACGGCGAGCAGGTGGCGGCGGAGCTGGCACGGCGCCTGGGAGTGCCCCTGCGCGTGGTCTCCGGTGAGGAGGAGGCGCGCCTCGCCCACGCAGGGGCCTGTGGCGGCAGCCCCTCTGGCCTCGTGATCGACACGGGCGGCGGGAGCACCGAGCTCGTGACCGACGGCGGCGCCTGGGCCTGCTCCGCCCCGGTGGGAGCAAGCTGGCTGGCGGAGCAGGCGCGCCTCAAGGGGTGGGACCTGGAGGCCCAGCGGGCCGAGGCTCGTGCACGCATTCAGCAGGCACTTGCCGAGGTGCCGCCGGTCCCTCCGCACGGCGCCGTGGTCCTGGTGGGGGGCACCGCTGTGAACGCGGGCAGCCTGACCCAGCGAGGCGCAGCAGCATTTCGCGTGGAGGCTGCCGAGGCGGCGCGCGTCGAGGCCGGACAGCTGTTGCAGTGGGCGAGGGAGCTGGCTGCACTCGACGAGGCTGAGCGGGCTGCACGCTTCCCCATCGAGGCCGAGCGAGCGGGCACCCTCCCGTCCGGGCTCGTGTGCCTGGCCGAGGCCTTGGGGTCGATTGGCGTCCGGGAGGCTGCGGTCTCGACCCGTGGCCTGCGCCATGCGGCTCTGCTGGATGCGCTGCGCGGCGAGAGGCGCTGAAGCCGGCTCAAGCCGTTGGCTGGAACTCCCTCAAGCCGCTGGCTGAGTCTCCCTCAAGCCGCTGGCTGAGTCTCCCTCGAGCCGCTGGCTGGGCCTCCCTCAAGCCGCTGGCTGGGCCCTGCAGCGGACCGGCCGGCCCGGAGAGGGTGGGGGCCGCTGCCCCTGCAGCGGCCCCCGGGGAGAGAGTGGGACTTCGCCAGGCTCCCGGGAACGCCTGCGGCGCCGGGTGCGATGCCCAAGGGACAGAGTTACGAGTGGGCAAGCTCTGATTGACCGGTCATGCCCGTTCTTTCTGAGGCTTCCCACTCCTGGGAAGCCGCCCCGTTCGCGCTAAGGTCGGGACATGGCGGCGACCGGGCTCAGGCTGGATGTGGACGGTGCTGGCGTGGCCTGGCGGGACACCAAGACCCCCGGGGTGCAGTGGTGCCTCCTGGCAAGCGAGGGCCGGGGTGAGCGGGCCGGAGGGGCCGTCCTCATCCGCATGGAGCCGGGCTGCGGCTACCCCGCCCACGAGCACCTGGGCCCGGAGGAGGTCCTCATCCTTGCGGGCGGCTATCGGGACCACCTGGGCGAGCATCGTGCCGGCGAGTATCTGCGCTATGAGCCGGGGACCCGCCATGCGCCCGTGGCCCTGGGGGATCCGGGCGCCCCTGCGGGCCCTGCGAACCCCGCGTGCCTGCTCTACGCCGTCTCTCGGGGGGGCATCCGCACCCTGGGGGATGAGGAAGCCGGGTCCCTCGGGTAGGCTCGGGAGATGGCCTCTCCGCTCCCCATCGACCAGCTCTGTCGCGCCCTCGAGGCCGAGTTCGACCGTGACCCCCGCGGTCCGGGCGTCCCGAAGCTGCTCTCCCGGTACCAGGCGGACCATGAGGACTGGCGCTCCTGGACCCACTTCAGTCAGGAGCGCTACACGCGCAACCTGGTGGCGCGGTGTGGCTCCTACGAGCTGCTGCTGCTGTGCTGGGAGGAGGGCCAGGAGAGCCCCATCCACGACCACGCCGATCAGCGCTGCTGGATGGGGGTCCTGCAGGGCGAGCTGGAGGAGGTCCACTACCGCACTCCGGCCGCGGGTGGCATCGAGCAGGGGCGCGTGCAGCCCTTCCAGGCAGGACAGGTCGCCTTCATCGACGACGGCATCGCGTTCCACCTGATCCGCCCGCGAGGCGGCCGGGCCGTGTCGCTGCACCTCTACTCGAACCCGATCGACACCTGCCGCATCTTCTGTGCGGACACTGGCCGCGCCGAGACGGTGGCCATGGGCTACCACTCGGTCCGGGGGCAGCTCTGCGCGGGGGACGATCCGGCTGTGATCCGGGAGCAGGTCCTCGCGGGGACCTGGGGCGCCTGAGCGGCGTCCAGAGTGCGGAGACCTCGCCGCGTGGGTCCTGCGGCGGGGGGGACGAGCGGGTCTCCTTGACCAGCGGCCCCCCCCGGCGTACCTTCTCCGCCCTCGATGGCGGGGTAGCTCAGCTGGTTAGAGCACAGGATTCATAACCCTGAGGTCGCGGGTTCGAGTCCCGCCTCCGCTACCAATCCACACGGAGGGCCGACCCCTTGGGGTCGGCCCTCCGTTTGTCTGGGGCCAACCGCAAGCGGTCGGCCCTCCGCCTTTTTGAGGCCAACCGCAAGCGGTCGGCCTGGTGTTGCTTGGGGGGCGCGATGGCCCCGGGGGTCAGGCCTCTTGGCTGCTTCCGCCTGCGCGGGGACGGCGCGTGGAGCGGCGGGTGCGCACCTCCTCCATGAGCATGCAGGCCAGCTCGCCGCGCTCCGCACGGCCCGTCGCGCGGTAGAGGGCCGTGGCCTCCTCGACCTGCTCGAAGGAGTCCCTCACGCCGCGACGGGTGTGGCGCCACGCGCCCACCTGACCCCGGCCCAGTCCGAGAGACTGTCCCTCCCCGAAGGCGTCGATGTTCGCGCCGAGGAAGACGAAGGCCCACCCGGAGGCCTTGCGCTCCTCGACCATCCCCAGCACCTGAGCCCGCGAGTAGCTGCAGCTCGCGTTCTCGTGACCATCGGTGATGACCACCACGAGCTGCTGCTCGTCCGGGTCGGCCTCCTCGCGGAGGTCGAGACGCTCGAGCAGCGTCCCGAGGGCGTCGAGCAGCGGCGTGCCTCCACGAGGCTCGTAGCTCGCCTCGTCCAGGTCCTGAACGGAGCCGATCGGAGCCGCGTCGAGCGTGACCTCCTGGGGGTCCCCAGTGTCGAACTGGACCAGCGTCAGCCGGCAGTCCCCGGGGAGCGCCCGCTGCTTCGCGACGAACGCGTTGAAGCCGCCGAGGGTGTCCTCCTGGATGCTCCCCATCGACCCGCTGCGGTCCAGCAGGACCGAGACATGCACCCGATCCGCGGCGCCTGCGCCCTGGCTCGTGTCGTGGGTCCCCGTCGCGAGCCTGCGGGCCAGCCGCTTGAACTCCCGTGCTCCGGCGAGGCGCTCGGCCCAGCGACTCGGCAGGCCGGAGGCTCCTCGATAGGCCCCGGCGAACGCGCCGGTCAGGCTGGCGACGCTGTCCGCATCGAACCCGCCGTTCACCGCCGTCAGGATGGCCAGCTCGGGATCCTCGGGGTGCTCCAGGAAGCACCACAGGGCTGCTGGCAGGGTCTCGAGCACATAGGCTCCGTTCTGGGTGATGCCGAAGGCCTCCTTGGGACTCTGCCCGAGCAGCGTGCCGACGGTGCGCAGGCGCTCGGCCAGGAGGATCCTGCTCCCCTGGGCCTCGGGGCGCCGGTCCTTTCCGTACGCGTCACCAAGGTCGCCCAGTCCGGCGATGAGGTGCTCCAGGAAGGCCTCAGGCACCAGGCAGCCCTCGGGCGTTCGAGCGAGGAGCGCCACGGCATGGGCGACCACGGCCGAGGCCGCCACGGCCAGGCGGTCGGCGTGGGTGACCACGGCGTTGCGCGCGGCCTCGCGGCGCAGAGCCTCGAGATCGTCGCCGAACGCCAGGCCGATCGCAGCGGCGCGCAGGGCCGCGCCGTTGCCTGCGGAGGGAGTGCCGGCCCGCCACCAGCGGCGGCCCTCCGCGAGGCGTCGCATGGCCTCGCTGGAGGCGCGTCCCAGGTGAGCCAGGGCATCGCGGTGCTGGATCAGCTCCGTAGCGAAGGCCTCGGCGGCCGGGGCCTCCTTCTGCATGCAGGCCTTGAGGGTGAGCCTCAGCGTGTGGCTGTCATCCGTCTGGGGGCAGGCCCGCATGCGGCGGGGCACCTCAAGCTCGGCCAGCCAGCCGAAGCGCCTCTGGATGCCCTCAGGGCGCATGCCCGTCACCTGGCGTCCCAGCGCAGAGCCGAGGGCCGCGCCGAGGAGGACGCCCTCGACGCGTTCGGGGCCGGGGGCAGGACCCGCGGCAAGGCGCGCCGTGGCCTCGGGGGGCAGCTCGCCGGAGGTCGGGAAGAGGCCGCGCCGGGCAAGCTCCCGGTCGGCGTCGTGGAGGTCGGAGGAGGAGGGGGGGAGGTCGGGATTCGTCAAGTTCGTCTGGGAGTCTTGGAGTGTCTTCGTGGGGTTGGGGCGCCTCCCATGGGGGAGGTGTCCGCGCTGCGCCGCGGAGCGTTGAGGTCCGGGGTGCGGGCCCTGGCCGTGCCCGATGGGAGCGCGGGGTCCAGGGAGGGGTGGAGGCCTCCAGGGCGGGGCCTGGGGGGGAGAGCAGCGCCGCGACGCGGCGCGCTCGAGGACTGGCCGGGGGCCAGCAGCCCCCCGCGGAGCGAGGGGGGGCGGTGTGGAGGGGCGAGCGGCTGACGGGGAGCCAGCTGGGTCGCCGCAAGGGGTGCGAAGGCGAGCGGGGTGCGTCTCGCGGAGGTTCCAGCGCGGGAGGAGCAGCGTCCGAACGCGGCCCCTGGCGCTTTTTGTATGGGGGACAATAATGGCCCCGGGGGTTCGTGTCAAGTCGATAAGAAGCTAGTCTTCGGGCATGGCTTCTGCCCGCCGAAGGCCCTCCAGCGGCACCCCCAGCAGTGCTGGGGGTGAGGGGGCCGGCGCATCGCCCGACGCCGCCTACGACCCCTCGGCCTTCCCCGCGTTCGCGGTCACGGTCGATGTGGTGGTGTTCACCCTCGAAGGCGGGCGCCTGCATGTGCTCCTCGTGCAGCGCGGCACGCCGCCCCACGAGCGGGCCTGGGCTCTCCCCGGCGGCTTCGTGCTCCCACGGGAGGGCCTGGAGGAGGCGGCTCGCCGCGAGCTGGCCGAGGAGACCGGAATCGAGAGCGGGCCGCGCCACCTCGAGCAGCTGGGTGCCTATGGGGACCCCGACCGCGACCCGCGCATGCGCGTGGTCACCGTGGCCTGGTGGGCCGTGATCCCCGAGCTTCCCACCCCTCAGGCCGGCTCGGATGCGGCCTTCGCGGACCTGATCGGCGTGGACGAGATCCTCGACGGGCAGCTCGAGCTGGCCTTCGATCACCGGCAGATTCTCGAGGACGCCCTCGAGGCCCTGCGCCAGCGCCTCGAGGACACGACCCTCGCCTCGGCGTTCGAGCCGGGGCCGTTCCGGATCAGCGACCTGCGCCGCGTCTACGAGGCCGTGTGGGGAGTTCGTCTCGAGCCCGGCAACTTCCAGCGCAAGGTGCGCAAGGTCCCGGGCTGGCTCGAGCCCTGCGCCGAGGAGGAGATGCTCAGCATGCGGTTGGACGAATCAGAGGTCGCGCCCGGGAGGCCTGCTCAGTACTTCCGCGCGCCCGACTCCATCCGCGCCATGCTCTCCCCGATGCGCAGGCCCGAGGAGGACGATCCGGACGCCGCGCCCTGAGGCTCGTCAGGCGGCCGGACGGGTGCGCGGGTCAGGCCCGGGCCGCGACCCGAGACTCCGAGCTGACGGCCAGGGCAGCCGCCGGGGCCTCCTCGACCAGGCGCGCGAGCGCGGCGACCCAGCGCGGGTCCGCGTTCGGGCAAGGCACGCGGATGAAGGTCGTCCCGCCGGCCTCGCGGAACTCGTCCGCCAGCTCCATGCCGATCTCCTCGATGGTCTCGAGGCAGTCGCAGGCGAAGCCGGGAGTGAGGACCGCCACGCTTCCGACGCCCTCGCGCGCGAGCTCCGGCACGCGCTCGTCCGCGGCCGGCGTCAGCCAGGGCTCCTTGCCGAAGCGCGACTGGAAGACGAGCTCCCACTGCGCGCGCTCGAGGCCCAGGTGGCGGGCCAGGCCGACCGCCGTCTCCTGGCACTGCTCGAGGTAGGGGTCTCCGTCGCGCACATAGCGCTCCGGGACGCCGTGGAAGCTGAAGACCCAGCGGTCGATGGGCGTCTCGCCCACCTCCTCGCGCGCGAGCGCGGCCATAGCGGCGAGGCAGGCCTCGTCCGCGGGGAACGGTGGGATCATGCGCGGCGCGGGTCCGTCGCGGCGGCTGCCCAGCACCCGGGCCACCTCGACCAGGGAGGTGCCGCAGGTCGTGTCCGACCACTGGGGGAACAGCGGCAGGATCGTCACCTCGCGCACGCCCTCGGCGGCCAGCAGCTCGATGCCGTGCGCGATGGAGGGGTGGCCGTAGCGCATGGCGGTCACGACCTTCCAGCGCGGACCAAGGCGCTCGGCGAGGCCGGCGGCCGTGTCCGCGGTGTGGAACATCAGCGGTGAGCCGCGCTCGCCCCAGACCTTGCGGTAGGCCTCGGCGGAGCGTGGCGAGCGCTTCGGCAGCACGAACAGGTTCAGGATCGTCCACCACAGGGGGCGGGGCAGCCGCACCACCCGGGGGTCCCCGAGGAACTCACGCAGGTACCTGCGCACGGCCGGAGCGGTGGGGGCGTCGGGGGTCCCGAGGTTCACCACCAGCAGCCCGCGCGGCGGGTTCGCGGGCTCGAAGTCCGCCGGGATGCCGGTGTCGATCGGAGCGGGGAGCGCGCCGAAGTAGGCCCGTGAGCTGGCCAGGAGCGCCGCGCCGATTCCGGCGTAGAGCCCGCCCACGAGGCCCCAGCCGAGGACGCCTCCTTCGGCCAGGCTGCGCAGTCCGAAGCCGAAGCCCATCATCACCGCGATGAGCGGCCAGAAGCGCGGGGCGAAGACCTGCCACGGCCGGGGCGCCTCGAGTGCGGCGATCCGCGCCCTGTTGCGGGCGGCCGAGCGGCTGAGGACGAAGCGCCCCTTTGCGGCGCCCAGGAGGACGCCGCCCACCAGCCAGCCCCAGGGCGAGCCTCCAGCCTCTTCGTGCGCGATGAGCATGCGCGCCCCGCGCACGAGCAGCATCAGGCCGACCCCGATCCAGACCAGGGCGGCGAGGCGTTCGAGGGAGCGGCGGCTCATGGTCGAGTGTTCGCGGAGGGAGGCGTGGGGGATGCGGAGCGCCGGGGGATCGCGGGCGGGTCGGCCCTCAGCGCGGCGCCTCGGAGGGCTCGCGCCGCCCCTCGAGGAACGCCCCGGTCAGCTCCGGGTCGGGCGTGCCGTCCCTTCGCCATCCTTCCCAGGCTCCCGTGCGCAGGCCCTCGGCGTAGGCGCCGCGCGCCCGCGGGCTGCCGTCGTCGAACCACTCCTCCGCGGGCCCCTCGAGGAGGCCCGCCCGGTAGTGGAGTCGGGCCTTGGCCTGGCCGCTGGGGTGCCACTCCTCGAAGAGTCCCTCCTCGAGCCCGCGCTCGAAGCGCCCGCGCCTCAGGAGGCGTCCGTTGGGATGCCAGAAGCTCCACGGGCCCTGGCGCGGGCTTCGGCCCTCGTCGGGCAGGGGCAGGCGCTCCCCGCGGGACTGGACGCCGCCGCCCTGCCCGCCCGAGGGGTAGAAGGTCTCCCAGACCCCGGTGCGCAGGCCGTCCTCGTAGGCGCCGCGCGCCCTCAGCTGGCCGTCCCGGTACCACAGGGACCAGGGCCCCTCCTCGGCGCGCGGACGCCCGGCGCCCTCGAAGCGAACCACGCCCTCGCCCCAGGTCGCCAGCGAGCGCTCTCCGCAGCTGGAGAGGGCAGGCAGCAGCAGCGCGAGGAGCGCGCCTGCGCGAGCGAGCCTGCTCCGCGCTCCATGCGCGAGGCGCCCGGCTCGAGGGGAGCCGGGCGCCTCGTGGAGGGGGTGGGCGCACGGGTCGAGGACCATGCGCCCGATCCTAGTGTCCTAGTGGACGAAGAGCATCTCGCGGTACTTGGGCAGCGGCCAGAGGTCGTCGTCGACAAGGCGCTCGAGGAGGTCTGCGGCCTCACGCACCTCGCCCATCGCCGGGAGGACGCGCTCGCGGTAGGCCGTCGCCTGTGCAGCGAGGTCGTCCACCATGGGCTCGACCTCCTCCTGGATCGCCAGCAGGCTGTCGACCGAGGCCTTCAGGCGGCCGATGGCGTCGGTGACGACCTGCAGGACCTCCTTCTGGGCCGCGGCGGAGCCCTCGCCCATGGCCTTCTCGAGGGCCAGGATCGACTCGGCCAGCTGGCGCTGGTGCTCCATGGCCGCGGGCAGGATCATGGTCATCGCGAGGTCGCGGGTGGCCATGGCCTCCACATTGACCTTGTTGACATAGATCTCGCTCTGCACATGCCAGCGGGACTCGAGCTCCTCGCGGGACAGGACGCCGAAGGCCTCGAAGAGGCGCGCGTTGTCCTCCGACGCCAGGGCCTCGTGGGCCTCGGGCGTGCCGGCGCGGTTGAGGAGCCCACGGCGGGCGGCCTCCTCGCGCCACTCGGCGGAGTAGTTGTCGCCGGAGAACAGGATCCGCTGGTGGGCGGTCAGGGTCTCGCGCACGACCTTCTGGATGTTCTCCGTGCTCGGGCCGCCAGCGCCCTCGATGGCGTTGGACAGGTACTCGAGGGACTCGGCCAGGATGGTGTTGAGGAACGCCGCCGGGTAGGCGGGGGACTGGTAGGAGCCGACGGCGCGGAACTCGAACTTGTTGCCGGTGAAGGCGAAGGGCGAGGTCCGGTTGCGGTCCGAGATGTCACGAGGAAGCTCGGGCAGGCTCGTGACGCCCAGGCGAATCGTCGCGTCGTTCGAGCCGTCCGCCGGGGCGCGACCCTCGATGAGCGAGTGCACGACCTCCTCGAGCTGGGAGCCGAGGAAGATCGAGATGATCGCCGGCGGGGCCTCGTTGGCGCCCAGGCGGTGGTCGTTCGAGGCGCTGGCGATCGCCGCCCGCAGCAGGTCCTGGTGCAGGTCCACGCCGCGGATGATGGCGGTGAGGAACAGCACGAACTTGAGGTTCTCGTGGGGGGTAGAGCCCGGGTCGAACAGGTTGTTGCCGAGGTTGTCGCCCACCGACCAGTTCAGGTGCTTGCCGGAGCCGTTCAGGCCCGCGAAGGGCTTCTCGTGGAGCAGGGCGGCGAAGCCGTGGCGCTCGGCGACCTCCTTGAGGACCGCCATGATGAGCATGTTCTGGTCCGTGGAGATCGAGATCGGCGCGTACACCGGAGCCAGCTCGAACTGGCTCGGGGCCACCTCGTTGTGGCGCGTCTTGGCGGGGACGCCGAGGGTCCACAGCTCGTACTCCAGGTCGTGCATGAAGCGCAGGGCCCGGGTCGGGATGCTCCCGAAGTAGTGGTCGTCGAACTCCTGGCCCTTGTAGGGGCGCGCGCCGAACAGGGTCCGGCCGCAGGCCAGCAGGTCCGGGCGCAGGGTGTAGAACTCGCGGTCGATCAGGAAGTACTCCTGCTCGATCCCCGCGCTCGCGCTGACGCGGTTCACCTGGGACTCGCCCACGAGCTGCAGCAGGCGCGTGGCAGCCTTGGAGACGGCCTCGTTCGAGCGCAGCAGCGGCGTCTTCTTGTCGAGGGC
>JADHNZ010000088.1 GCA_016779225.1 Planctomycetota bacterium | reverse complement strand
TCGGCGGACCACACGAGGGCGCTGGTCTGCATCGCGGCGGCGCCGAAGAGCAGGTAGAACCAGCGCAGGGGCGCGGCCGTGTCGTAGGCCTTGTGCGCGAAGGAGCGGTGGTAGCCGCCCGTGATCCCGACGCACCCGAGGCCGTACCAGAGCACGCCCAGGGCCAGGGTGCCCCAGTGGAACTGCACGAGGGCCATCCACAGGATCCCGGCCAGGGAGGCGAGGTGCAGGAAGCCCAGGCCAATCAGGTTCGCCCGGTTCCACTGCAGGTCCGAGGGCGCGGCCGGAGACGGGGTCGACCCGGGGGTCGACGGGGCGCTTGAGGGGGCTCCCGACATGGCGCGCAAGATACCAGCAGGGGCCTTCCGGCCTCGCGCTCGGCCCTGTGAAACAGCGCCCCTCCGCCTGCAAGAGAACTGTCGTGCGACCCTGCGGCGCACCCTGGGCTCCTAGCATGCAGGGCATGCATGACCCCCTGACCCGACGGGGGGCCCTCAGTGCCCTCACGAGCGTGCCTGCGGCCCCCCTCCTGGCCCGTGCCCAGGCGCCCCGCAGGGCCGGCAAGCGCCTCCTGGTCCTCGGCGGCACGCGCTTCCTGGGCCCCCCCATCGTGCGCGCCGCCCTGGACGCGGGGTGGGAGGTCTCCCTCTACAACCGGGGCAAGTCGGCCCCCGACCTGTTCCCCGACCTCGACCTCCGCAAGGGCGACCGGAACGAGCTCGACTACGCGTCGCTGGCTGAGGGGACCTGGGACGCGGTCATCGACACCTCCGCCTATGTGCCCGCCCATGTGGAGGCCGTCGCCCGGCTGCTGAAGGGGCGCGTCCAGCGCTACGCGCTGGTGTCCACCATCTCGGTCTACAACGAGGCCTCCGCGGCGGAGGGCGTGATCGACGAGAGCGGCCCCGTGCTGCCCGCGAGCGACGAGATGATTGCCGCGACGCCCCGCATCCAGGATGTCACCGGCGCCAGCTACGGCCCCCTCAAGGCGCGCTGCGAGGACGAGGTGCGCCAGGCGTTCGGCGAGGCGAGCCTGCTGGTTCGGCCGGGCCTCATCGTGGGACCCGAGGACAGCAGCGACCGCTTCACCTGGTGGCCGGCGCGCGTCGCGCGCGGCGGCGAGGTCCTGGCCCCCGGCCCGGGCACCCGGCCGGTGCAGTTCATCGATGTGCGCGACCTGGGGCGCTGGGTCTTCGAGGCCGTCGCGCAGGGGACCACGGGGACCTTCAACGCCGTGGGCTTCCCGACCGCGCTGTCCTTCGCGGAGCTGCTGCACGGCTGCAAGGTCGTCCTCGGCGCGGACGCCTCGTTCACCTGGGTGGACGAGGAGTTCCTCCAGGCCCAAGGCGTCGGCCAGTGGATGGAGCTGCCCCTGTGGATCGCGGGCGGCGGCCGCGCGTTCTCCCTGGACCGCGCGCGCGCGGCGGGGCTCACCTTCCGCCCGGTCGGCGACACCATCCGCGACACGCAGGCGTGGCACCTGGAGGAGCGCCCCGGCGAGCACCGCTGGCGCGCCGGGCTCGATCCGGAGAAGGAGCGGCGCGTGCTGGAGGCCTGGCACGCGCGCTGAGCGCCCGGCTGCGGAGACCCTCCGGCCTAGGAGGCCTCCGCCCTGCCTGCGCCTCGAGCAGCAGGCCCGTCGCGCTCCTCGTCCAGCAGCCACCCGAACGCGAACGCGACGACGGCGCCGGTCGGCAGGTACCAGGGCCACGGCAGGGGCGTCCCGTCGGGCGGCAGGACCCCGTAGCGCGCCAGGGCCCAGCAGAGTGCGAGACCCGCGAGCAAGGTCAGGGTCCTGCGCACGGAGCGGCGCCGGCCGGCGGGTAGCAGGAGCCAGAGCCCCAGCATCAGCACCGCCACCTGCACCACGCGCTGCTGCGCCCAGACCTGGTGCCAGGCCAGGGCGAAGACGGCGAGCACGGAGAGGGGCGCCGACCAGACGAGCCCCGAGCCGTTCACGCGCAGGGGCTTCCACCAGGCCAGGAAGAACGCTGCCAGGAGCGCGCCGCCGGTGTAGCCCGCCATGGCCAGGGCCAGGTCGAGGATCGAGGCATAGCGCCCAGCGACCGCGTCGATCCCGAGCGCCGCGGCGGCGAGGAGGACTCCATACACGAGCACGAGCAGGCGCGACAGCCGCAGGGTCTCCCTGGCCTCTCCCTCGGCCCGCCCGAGCGCCGTCAGGGTGGTCTGGGAGAGCGCGGCCAGGATCGAGTCGAGGCTCGAGATCGCAGCGGCGAACGCCCCGGCGAGCACCAGGCCCTTCACCCCGTTGGGCAGGACCTCCGCGATGATCACCGGGAAGATGCGGTCGGGCTTCTCGGCAACCATGGCCGCGCCGGCCGCGCTGAGCTCGAACTCGCGCGTCCACGCCCAGAGGGCCACGCCCACGGTCCCCACCAGGAAGGTGACCCCCATCCCGCCCATGGAGGCCAGGATCGCCTTGCGCGCCTGGCGCGCATCGGAGCAGCAAAGGAGGCGCTGCACCATCAGCTGGTCGGTGCCATAGGGGCCGATCTGCCCCCAGGACGCGACCAGCAGGGCAACCGGCAGGGTGTAGGCCCTGTGCGGATCCCAGCTCGTATCCAGCAGCCGGAACTTGCCGGCGTCCCAGCCCTCGGAGAGCGCGCCCCACAGGCCGCCCGAGAGCTCACCGCCCAGGAAGAGGAGCGTTGCCGCGATCCCGACGAGGAACAGCAGGAACAGCGCCGCGTCCGTCCAGACCACCGTCGCGATGCCCCCCATCCAGGTCCATGCGATGGCCACCACCGCGATCACCAGCACCGACGCGGCCAGGGGCGGGATGCCCGTGGCCGCCTCGACCGCGGCCAGCTCATCGAACAGCACCACCTCGAACACGACCGCGGTGAGGTACACGCGTGCGCTTTGCCCCAGGATCCCGCCGAGGGTGAACAGCGCCGTCGTGACGCGCCGGCCGGCCTCGCCGAAGCGCTGGGCGACATAGTCGTAGGGGCTGTAGATCTCCCGCTCGTAGTAGGCCGGCACGAGCACGAAGCCCACCACGGCCCGCGCAACGAGCGAGCCGAACAGGCCGATCTGGAGGTAGGTCAGGTTGCCGCCCTCGCGCCACACGACCGAGGGCAGCGAGACGAAGGTGACCGCGGAGATCTCGGTGGCGACGATCGAGGCCGCGACCGCCCACCAGGGCAGGGAGCGGCCGCCGAGGAAGAAGTCCTTGAGCTCGGTCTGCTTGCCTGAGCGGGCGTGCCCGAGCCAGGTGACGGCGGCAAGGACTCCCAGGAGGACCGCGCCGTCGAGCAGGGAGAGCCCGCCCTGAAGGGTGGCCTGGGTGGCGATGGGCAGCGGGGCCAGCATGGCGTCAAGGATGAGACCCCGCGCGGCGCCGATCCAGGGTCCTGCCCGCTGGCCGCCTGGATTCGACCGCGGCGCGCGCGCTCTCGAGCAGGTCGACTCCTGAGCTCAGCGCTGCGGCTGAGCACGCCCGGACGCGCGGGCGGCGGCTCCGAGGAGGGCCGGGTGCTCGAGGCGCGAGGGCACGACCTCGAGGCCCTCACCGAGCCCCTCGAGGAACGCGACCCGCCAGGGGGTGAAGGGTTCCTCCTCCCAGAGCGTTTGGCCCCGCGCCCCCAGCACCACGCGCGGTCGCCCGCCGAGGCGCTCTGCGCGGCTCCGGCACCACGAGCCCAGGGCGCGGGCTCCCCGCTCGAGGAGCTCGAGCGCAACGAGATCCCCCCGGCGCGCCGCATCCAGCGGCCGCAGGCCGTGATCGGTGCGCGCTGCAAGTGCTCGGCCGATGGGCCCGAGGCCAGCGCGCTCCTCGACGGTGGCGTCCGCGTCGGCACGCGCGTGCCAGGGCGGCAGGTCGAGGGTCCGCAGCTCGCGGGCGTCCAGCACGCGGCCGCCCCTCTTCACGGCCTCGCCCACGCCCGTGCCCAGCTGCACGAGCAGAGCATCGTCACGGTCCGCGAACGCGCCGCCCTCGCCCCACTGCTCTCCGTGCCCGGCATCGGTGCCGTCCGAGCCCAGCTCCGCGAGAGGGGTGACCAGCTCGATCTGCCGGCCCCGCAGGGCGCGCTCCAGCTCGTCAAGCAGGTGCGGCTGCCTCGGACCGTGGGTCATGACGCAGATCCCGCGGCCGTCCTGGGTCTTGTCCCCGGCCAGCGCGAGGCCGAGCCGCAGGCGCGCCTTGGGCAGGCCCGCGCACACCTCGTGGATGGCGCTCGCAAGCGTCTCCAGCCGTCCGCGCCCGTCCTCGAGCTCCGCGGCGCCGAGAACGGGTGCCTCGGCCTCCGCGCGCTGCTGCGCGATCGGCACGGGCTCGAAGCCCGGCGCGCTCGGCCAGTCCTGGAGGCCCTTGCGCCCGCCAAGCCGAAGGCGGCCCGACGCGCCCTCCTCCACCAGGGCCACGCGCAGCGAGGTCCCGCCGCCGTCCACGCCCACCAGCAGCTCAGGCGTCGAGTGCGGAGGCAGCTGCGCCATCGGTGAGGACCTGGAGGTCGGCGTGGTTACGCAGCAGGCTCGCAGGGCACGCGGGACTGACGGGCCCGCTCAGCATGGCGCGCACGGCAGCGGCCTTGCCTGCGCCGAACGCAAGCAGCCGCAGGCGTCGCGCGGCGCGCAGCTCGAGGAGCCCCATGGTGATCGCATGGGTCGGCACCTGCTCCAGCCCGCCGAACGCAGCCGCCGCATCCTCGCGCGTGTGCTCGTGGAGCGGCACCACGCGCGTAACCGCGACCGCGGAGGTCCCCGGCTCGTTGAACGCCACATGGCCATTGCGGCCGATGCCCAGGAGCTGCAGATCGATGCCCCCATGGCGCGCGATCAGCGCCTGGTAAGCCTCACCCGCCAGGCCGGGCTGCTGTGCAGCCAGCTCGGCATCGGGGAAGTGGCAGCGCTCGGGGGCGAAGCCTGCGGGACCGAACAGGTGCTGCGTCATGAAGCTCCAGAACGAGAGCGGGTGCTCGGCGGGGAGCCCCAGGAACTCGTCGAGGTTGAAGGTGGTCACGCGAGAGAGGTCCACCGGCTCCGCCCGCAGGCGCTCGACGAGGGCTGCATAGACCCCCACCATCGTCCCACCCGTGGCGAGTCCCAGCACCACCGGACGGCCGTCGCGCGCGCCCTCGGCGAGGAGGGTGTGAAGCTCCTCCGCGACGCGACCGCAGGCCTCTGCCGGGTCAGCCACCACGATGGGCGCAGGCGGTGCGGCGGGCGGGTGCTCGTCCATGGCGCGCAGGCTAGGGTCCGCGCTAGGTCGTGCCAAGGCAGATCGGGTCCGATCGACTTCGGTCAGGACTGCCCCGCGGCCGCGGCTGCAACGGCCTCCACGAGGCGTGCCACCTCGCCGGGGTCCGGCAGCCGCAGCGCGCCAAAGCGAGGCCCCGCGTCGAGGGTGGAGGAGTTCGCCGTGCGGGCGCTCGTGTGCAGCTCCAAGCCGCCAGAGGCTGCGAGGACCGCGGCGGCATTGGCCGCCCGCACGCCGCCGCCCGGCAGCGCCCTCGGCAGCCTCGGGTCGGCCTCCCGGAGGCGCGCGTGGCTGGTCAGCCCCTCGAGCCCCTCCTCGACGGAGTCCGCACCTCCCGTGGTGAGCACGCGCGTGAAGCCGAGACGCCCCAGGGCCTCGAGCGCCGCCGCACGATCGGACACCTCGTCGAAGGCGCGATGCAAGGTGAACGAGGCGCCTGGCGCCGCATCGCGCCAGGCCTGCAGGGCCGCCAGGTCCAGCGCCCCCGCGGCGGTGAGGGCTCCCACGACCACGCCGTCCGCGCCGGCCCGCACGGCGTGCTCGAGGTCGCGACGGACGAGGTCCTGCTCCCCCGGCTCGAGGACGAAGCTGCCCGCCCGCGGACGCACCAGCACGAACACCGGAACCTCCACCGCAGCGCGCACGGCCTCGAGCAGGCCCAGGCTCGGGGTCGAGCCCCCCTCTCCCAGGCCCGCGCACAGCTCGAGGCGCGCGGCGCCGGCCTCCACCGCGAGCACTGCTGCAGGCAGGGAGTCGACGGCGACCTCGACGACGGGCGGAGCGGCTGCGGCCATGGTCGCAGGCTACCCCACCCGCGCGCCCGGCGAGCCCCTGCGCCAGCACTCCCGGCTCCGGCCGCCAACGCCCTGGTGAAGGACCAGGAGAGGCGTCCCCATCGACGCCGCGTCGGCCGGGCCCGCGTGACGACCCTGCGCCCCGCGAAGGAGCGCTGGGAGCCACGCGGCTCTTGGGAGGGCCCTCCTCGAGGGAGGGCCCGCAGGGGAAGCGCCTGCTGCCTGGAGGAGCCCGAGCAAGATTCCCCCCAAGCTCAGGGCTCAACCCTCGTGCGACCACGAGCGGCGCGCGCTGCGCGCCGCAACCCCCAAGGTCGCGAGGTCATCCAGGTTGTGCTGCAGACGATTCCCCTGCGGATGGCCGCGTGCGGTGATTCGCTGGGCGCTTGGCCGCCCTGGGGCGACCTCGCGCTGCCCCCAGTTCCCGAAGCACCTGCGGACAGGTGTTCCCCCCTCGGGCGCCGGAGCCGGCGAGCCGTTCTTGGCCACCACCTCCTTCGACCACTGCCCCTCCACGCTTTGCGGATTCCCGCCCGCGTCCCGCGGTGGGACGAACGAACCCCTCCCCGTGCGCCAGCATGGGACCAGCCCCCCGCAGGGGCCCTCCCGGCCGTGCGAAGCACGGGGGCTCAGGCGGTGCGCAGCTTAGGCGCTCGGTCCAAATGACTCAGAGCGCGCGCCTCTCGGGCGCTCGGTCCAAATGACTCAGAGCGCGCGCCTCTCGGGCGCTCGGTCCAAAGGACTCAGCGCGCGCCTCTCGAGCGCTCGGTCCATGGGGGCCTCCGGGCGCCGACTGCGCGCCCGGCAGCGCGCCCCTACTGGCCGTCCGCTTGGACGGAGGGCGCCTCCGAGGTGCCGCCCAGCGGCGCCACGGCCTGGCCCAGGGGGCTCTTGTCCACGAAGACGATGTCTCCGTCGCGCAGCATCGGGTTGGTCGCCCCGCGCTGGATGTTGAGCACATTGAACGAGCTCTCCCGCGTCTCCTCGCCCACGGTCCGCAGGACACGCACCTTCATGAGGTCTGCGAAGTCCGGGTGCGGCTCAGCCGCCTGGACCAGGTCCAGCAGCGTCGGCACGGCGCCCATGGGGTAGCGGCCGGGCCGCTCCACGCGCCCGAACACGAACACGCGGCCCGAGGCCGGCGCGGCCGTCTCGATCTGAACCGAGGAGGGGGCGCCCAGGTGGGCGCGCAGCTGCCGGCGGTTCATGCCCGCCGCCGCGAAGGCCTTGGCCCCGGGGAGCTCGAGGCTCCCGTCCGCCGCGACGGTGCCGCTGGCGATCGGGGCACCGGCCTCGACCAGGGTCACGGTGTCCCCGGGGGCCAGGGTCTGGTCGTAGGTCCGGGCCTGGAGGACGAGGTACTGGCGATTGGTGCTCGCACAGGCCGCGAGGCCCAGGGCGAGGAGCAGGAGGGTGCGCATGGGGGGTGTGGGGCGGTGCAGGGCCGGGGGGAGGCCCTTCAGGACCCTGGAGTACCGATCCAGAGGGGCCCGTTCAAGCCTCCGGGGCGGGTCTCCCC
>JADHNZ010000087.1 GCA_016779225.1 Planctomycetota bacterium | reverse complement strand
GCGCGGTCGACCCACTCCAGGCCCTCGACCTTCCAGCCGCTGCCCTCCATCGCGCGGCCGGGGGCCTTGGGCTCCTCGAAGTCGCGGCCCTGGGCGAGCGCCTCGCGGCGTGCCGTGGCGACCTCGTCCTGCTTCTCCTGAACCATGCCCTCGAGCTCACGGCGCAGGTCGGCAAAGGCATTGCGCAGGATCATCAGCTGCACAGCGCGCGACTTGCCGCGCTTGGGCGCGACGCTGATCTTGATGCCCGACTGGGGGCGGACCATCATCGCCTCGACGGTCATGCCGTAGGGCTTGACGGTCATCCCGCGCCCGCCGACCACCGTCTCATCACCCTGCTGGATGTTGAGGGTCGTCACGCCCGCGCGGCGCATGTCCTCGTAGAAGAAGTTGACCGGGTCGATCGAGTCGTTGACATCCAGGAAGGGCGTCACATCGACGGACTCGTTCGCGCGGTCCATACCCCCGGAGATGCAGGTCTCCACCATGCCGGGGAAGGCGACCAGGCCCGGGGCCTCGAAGACCTCCGCGTCCCAGGGGATCTCGACCTCGCCGTCCTTGCCGACGGCCGTGATCCGGCCGTCCTGCATGACGATGACGCCGTTCTCGATGGGAGCGCCCGCCATGGTGATGACGGTGCCGGCCTTGACGGCGTAGCTGTCACCCGCGTGGGCGGCCGCGGTGAGGGCGAGGGCCGCAGCAAAGTGGTGGAAGGTGTTGAGCTTCATGGTGAGGGAGGGTGTTCGGGGGTGAGGGGCGCGACGCGAGGGCGATCAGCGGGGCTGGAGGACCACCTCTCCGCCGGCGACGACGCCGACGATGGCACTGGTGGCAGCGAAGGGGGTCCCGTTCCACAGGACCAGGTCAGCGTCCATTCCGGCCGCGACCTTGCCGACCCGCTGGTCCACGCCGAGCAGCGCTGCAGGGGTCGTGGTGACGGCCGCGAGGGCCTCGTCGAAGGTCAGGCCCCCGCGCATGGCGTAGCCGGCCTGATCGCCCAGGCGGGCGTTGGGGCCAGTCTCGCCGTGGCAGGAGAGCGCAACCTCGATGCCCTTGTCCTTGAGGACGCGGGCGGTGTTCCAGGGCATGAACGAGCGCTCACCGCTGCGCCCCGAGGTGGGGAACGGCGGCAGGACCACGGGGGTTCCCGTGCGCTGCAAGAAGGCCGGCTCACGCCAGGCCTCGGCACCCGCGTCGATGACGAGGTCGAGGTCGCCGTAGCCCTCGCGCTGCATCTCCTCGTCGATGTAGCAGGCGGTGCGGATGTCGGCCGTGGTCCAGGCCTGGATCATCACCCGCACATCTCCCTTGAGGCAGGCGCGGAGCACATCTGCGCCCTCAAAGTCCGCCTCGGGGAAGCGCTCGGCCTGGCCGGCGTCGAAGAAGGCCTTGCGCCACTCCCACTCCACGCCCATGCGGGTGGTGGGGCGACGGGCGAAGTAGTCACGCGGACGGCCAAAGGCGGGCGAGTTGCCGCCGCTAGGCTGGTCGCCAATGGCGCCGCGCAGGATCGGCTTGCCCTCGAGGATGCGGCCCTCGAGGCGCGGGGCGCCGGCCGTCTTGACGACGACGGACAGGCCGCCGATGACATTGAGGTCCGGAGGGCAGATCAGGGCGGTGGTGACGCCGGTCCGCGCGAGGCGGTCCCAGGCGGGATCGAACGGGTCGATGGCGTCCTGGACGGAGAGCTGGGTGATGATCTCCTTGGACTGCTCGACGGCCGAGGGGGCCTGGGTGGTCCGCGCGCTGGCGTCGATCATCCCGGCGTGGGCCGAGTGGACCGAGAGGGCGCCATCAGGCGCGCTGCGCCCGGGGAGCACGGCCACAATCTGGCCCTCATCCACCTGGACGAGGGCGTTGCGGACGATCTCGCCCGGTCCCACATGCAGGTACTCGGCGTGGACCATCAGGCTCACGCCCGTGTTCCCGCCGCTGGCCAGGGCGGGCGCGGCCGCCGCGAGGAGAGTCGTGAAGATCATTGGTCGTCACCTCCGTGAACGAGGGCTCCGTCGATCCAGACGCGCTCGACGCGGCTGGTGAGGTCGAGGGGGTGGCCGCTCCAGAGCACGAGGTCCGCGTCACTGCCCGCGGCCAGGGTGCCCGCGGAGGTGCCGCTGATGGCTCCGGCCTGGTGGGTCAGCGCGGACCATGCAGCCGCGGGCTCCATCCCCGCGCGAATGCACTGAGCGGCCGTGAAGCGCAGGCTGGCCGGGGAGGCCTTGGCCGCATCGAGGGAGAAGCCCATGGGAACGCCGGCCTTGGCCAGGGCCACCGCGGAGGCGGCGTGGCGCGGGTCGGCACCCAGGCCAAGCGGGGGCAGGATCACCGCGAGACCGGCCTCGACCAGCTCAGGTGCGAGGTCGCCCGCTCGACGGACGCCGCTGAGGGCCCCCTTGAGGCCGTGGCGCTGGGCAAAGGCGATGGCCCGCAGGCCCTCGGCGCGGGAGCTGGCCGCGAGATGCACGGGCAGCCCCTCCTTCACCAGGCCAAAGCCGCCGGCTCCGAGCGCCATGTGCTCCGCCAGCATGGCGAGAGCGCCGGGATAGCTGCTCGGAGGGACGCCATCGCGGAAGGCCGCGCTCGAGAAGCAGATGTCGAGGTGGGCGCGCGGGTGCATCACGGAGCCCCCCGGCTTCACCACGGCGGTGCGACCACCCACGAGCGCGCCGGGCTCGGGAGTCAGCAGGACTGCGGTGACCCCCGCCTCCAGGAACGGGGCCCAGTCCTTGCTCTCGGCGTTGAAGCCGTGGACCAGGTCGGCGGTGTCCATGACCTGCCGGGTCTCGTCACGCGCCTCGCCAGCGAGGCTGGTGCGATCGCCCAGGGCCACGATTCCTGCGGTCAGGTGACCCTCGACCTCGATCGTGCGCACACCCGCTCCGACCTCCGCGCCGACGGCCTCGATCTTGCCGTCACGGATCAGGATGCGACCGTTCTCGATCGTGGCGTCGGCGGTGTGGACGGCCGTGGCCTGCACGACCACCGCGCCATCCGCGGGCGCCGGGGTCAGGGCCCCGGCCAGGAGAGTCAGGAAGGGCAGCATCACTGGTTGGCCTCCGCGTCGTAGGCGACCTGGCCGGCCACCACGGCCTGCAGGACGCGGGTGTTCGAGGAGAGGGGATCGCCATCGAGCACGAGGAGGTCCGCCTGGTAGCCGCGGCGCACCTGGCCGAGGCGGTCCCCGACATCGAGGGCCTTGGCGGCCTCCGTGGTCAGGGCTGCGAGGGCGTGCTCGGGCTCGAGGCCGTGGCCGATGGCCAGGCTGGCGAGGAGCGGAAGGTCACGGGCCTGGTCGGTGCCACCGCTGCCGAGCAGGACAGTGACGCCCTCCTCAGCAAGGACGCCGGCCGTGCCGAGGTCGTGGTTGCGCAGGTGGTCGGGGCGCTCGCTGCCCGCGGGGGCCGGCCACACGATCACGGGGATGCTGCGCGCGGCAAGGGCCGAGGCGAAGGCCGCCGACTCGGTGCCGCCAGCCAGGATCATGCGGAGGCGCGCAAAGCCCTTGGTCCCGTCCAGGAGGGCGCGAAGCTCGGCGTAGCGGTGGGCCTCCACGACCAAGGGAAGCTCACCCTCGGCGATGCGCGCCCAGACGGCCTTCTCGGCGTCGAACCGCGGCGCACGGGGCCGCTTGTCCTCCTTGTAGGACTTCTCCTTGAACTCCTTGCCGTCCTCGCGGGCCTTCTCCAGGTCCTTGTCACGGTCCTTCTTGGCCTTCTTGAAGTCCTCCTCGAGCTTGGCCTGCTCCTTGGCGATCTTCGCCTCCCAGGCCTCCAACTCGTAGCGGTACTCGACCTCCTCCAGCCGGTAGTCGCGCCCCTGCTCGAGGTTCTTCACCAGGCGCTCCACCTGGCCCACGCGATCGAACAGGTCACCGTCGATGCCGAGGCGGATCGCCGCGAAGGCGTCGCTCAGGACGGCGTGTCCCGGACGGGCGTGCCCCGGGAGCGTGCGCACCACGGCACCGATCCCGCGCTCGCCGGCGCTCCGCCCGACGGCGGTCCCGACGCTGGTGACGCCGGCCCGCAGAGCGTGCTCGAGGTAGACGGCCTGCGCGAACGGATCGAGCGCATCCTCGGCCATCGTCACCATGTTGGAATCACCCTGGGCGACCGATCCGCGGTCCAGGCCAAGGGTGCTCCAGGGGTCCAGGAAGCCAGCGCAGACCACCTTGCCGCGGAGCACGCGCGCGCCCTCGGGGGCCGCGAGGCCCTCCTCGACGGCAAGGATCCGGCCGTTCCCGACGACGACGGTGGCGTTCGCGAGCTCCTTGCCGGGCCGAACGATCACGCGCTCGGCAACGATGTAGACAGGGGCCTCGGTCGCAGGGGCCTCAGCAGCGGCTTCAGGCGCCTCCTGGGGTGCGGCGGCCGCGGTGCCGCCCGAGAGGGCAGCCAGGCCGACCAGCCCCAGGAGAGGCAGGAGGGGGGATGTGAACATGGGGTTCGGGTCGGGGTGCGTCGGCTCGGGGGGCAAGGGAGCGGGCCCCGGGGCGAGGACGCAGGGGTTCGCCCGCAGGGCAGACCGGCGGACGGCCTCATTCCACGGGCTCGGAGGCCCCATGAAAAGCACGCAGTTCGTCAAAGTGCCCCCCTCTCGTGGCGTCCCGCCAGGGCGGTCGTACCTCTGCCTTACAGGGCGCAGACCACCCGTCCCACTTGGGGACCCGCAGCAGAATCCAACATCGTCGCCCGTTCGCTGGCGGCAGCGGCTCCGCTGAGGGACCCGTGCAGGCGCCCGTTCCGTCCCAGGACCCCCTCTTCCAGCGCAGCTGGTGGGAGGATCGCATCCAGGGCCTCGACCAGGCGGCGTCCACCATCGAACTCACCCCGCGGCCCGACCTCTCCACGGCCGAGCGGACCGTCTCGGAGTTCCACCTACGCACCCACGACGGCGATCACCTCTTCGCCCTGCTGGCGCGGCCCGCGGGGACGCCCGAGCCCGTTCCCGCCCGCATCCGCTGCTGCGGCCCCGCGGAGCCCCCGGAGCTAGACCCCCTAGCCGCGGTCGAGGGCATCGCAGAGATCCTGGTCCAGGAGATCGCCGGCCGGCGCCTCGAGGACCGGGTGCTGGACATGGTCTCCACCTTCCGGGTCGCCCGCAGCACTCCGGGCCTCGACGGGTCCCGCGTCATGCCCGCCGAGGGGAGCCTGCCCGACGAGCTGCGCATCGCCCAGCGGCTCTCGGACTGGAAGTTCTGCTGAGCGCTTGGGAAGCTCGCTCCCCGTGGAGCAGCACCAGGAAGAGCTCAGGATCGCGACCCGCGGGCATGAGCCCATCGAGATCACGGACCTCGTGCGTGAGGTGGTGCGGCGCTCGGGCATCGCGCTGGGGCTGGTCACGGTGTTCATCCAGCACACCAGCGCCTCCCTCGTGATCCAGGAGAACGCCGACCCGGCCGCCCTCGAGGACCTGATCGCGTGGTTCGGCCGCCTGGCACCCGAGGGCAGCCGTCACTACACGCACACCGCCGAGGGCCCGGACGACATGCCCTCCCACCTGCGCTCGGCCATCACGCGCACCAGCGAGACCATCCCAATCCAGGACGGCGAGCTCATGCTCGGCACCTGGCAGGGCCTGCACCTGCTCGAGCACCGCGAGCTCAACCACACGCGCGTGGTCGTGGTGCATGTGATCGGCGAGCCCGAGCCCTGAGCCCTGCACACTTGGGCCGGGGCGTCGCCACGCGCCTAGTATCCGCCCGAGCCGCGCCCGCCGCGCACGATGGCGACCGAGGCCGAGGCTCCGATCCGGGTGGCGCCCGCAGCGATCATGGCCTCGGCCGTCTCGCGGTCGCGCACGCCTCCGGAGGCCTTGACGCCCATGACGGCGCCAACGGTCTGCCGCATGAGCGCGACATCCTCGACCGTCGCCCCGCCGGACGAGAACCCCGTGGAGGTCTTCACGAAGTCCGCGCCCGCCTCGCGGCACAGGCGCGACGCCCGCACGATCTCGTCGGGCGTGAGCAGGCAGGTCTCGAGGATGACCTTCAGACGCGCGCCAAGGCGATGGCAGGTCTCCGCCACGCTGCGCACATCGCGGCGCACATACCCGTCGTCTCCCGACTTGAGGGCGCCCACCGCGAGGACCATGTCCACCTCGCAGGCGCCGTCCTCGATGGCGCGCCGCGCCTCATAGGCCTTGGTCTCGGACGAGCAGGCACCCAGAGGGAAGCCCACGACCGTGCAAACGAGCACGCCGGAGCCCGAGAGGATCTCGGCGCAGCGCCGCACCCACGAGCTATTCACGCAGACCGAGGCAAAGCGGTTCTCGAGGGCCTCGCCGCAGATCTGGTCGATGTCCGCCGCGGTCGCGTCGGGCTTGAGCAGGGTGTGGTCGATGTGGCTGGCGAGGTCGCCTAGGCGCGCGGGGTCGGTGCCACACATGCCGAGGCGGCATGCGCCCGCCTGGACGGCTGCCTGCAGATCCTCAGGACAGATGCGCAGGGCCAGGTCGACGCAGCGCCCTCCATCCAGGTCGTCGAGGGAGGTGACGCCGGCTGCCACCAGCCTGCGCCCCACCTCGACCAGCAGCTCCTCGAGTCGACTGGCTTCAGTCATGGGACCTCCTGTGCGCGCCGTGCCGCGCCTCGATCGTGTCCAGGATCCCGGCCCGCCGAGCGTGGCGGCCTCCGCCCGGAGGGGTGCTCAGGAAGGCCTGGAGGATGCCGTGCGCCTCGAGTGCGGTCAGGTGACGCGAGCCGAGGACCAGGACATTGGCGTGGTTGTGCTCCCGCGCGTTGCGCGCGACGGCCTCGTCCCAGCAGTTCGCGGCGCGCACGCCCGGAACCTTGTTCGCGGCCATCGCGGAGCCGACCCCAACCGTGTCGATCACCACGCCGAGGTCCGCGCGACCCTCAGCCACGGCAAGCGCAACCTCGTGCGCGCGCTCGGGCCAGTCGCAGGGCCGCTCGTCCGCAGGGCCGAGGTCGAGGGCCACATGACCCAGCTCGCGGAGGGACTCGAGGAGGGGCCCCTTGAGCTGGAACCCCCCATGGTCGCTGGCCACCGCCACGCGCGCGGTCCCAAGGACAGGGCGCAGGCCTCCAGCGGCGCTCGGGACGCTCTCGACGAGGCGGATGCCGCGGCGATGGGCCGCCTCCAGCGCCGCGTCCGTCACGCGCGCCCGCGGCGCGATGGCGAAGGATCCGCCGTTGGGAATGTCGCGCAGACACGACTCGGTCACGAGCGGCGGCTCGATGCGCGGGCGGGGACGGTCTCCGCCGGGCGCGGGCCGCACCGCCTCGAGCACGGTCAGGTGTGCGGGCGGGGCGGGCGCGCGCCCCTGGTCCGCTGCCACGAGCGAGGCCGCGCGACGCGCTGCTGCGCGGAGAGTGGCGGGATCAACGCTCATGGGGGCAGGGACAGGGCATCGCAGAGTGCGTACCGCACGCCGCGGGCAGGCAGTCTAGCGGTCCCCGCCCGGGGCGGTGCGGAGCCTGCTGCCCGCGCTCGGTCCTGCGCCCCCTTGACAGGATCGAGACCATGCGGATCCTGGGCGTCAGGCCTTGAAGCAGCCGCTCGCAACGGATGCACTAGGGCCAGCGCTCATCTCGCCCGCACTGCCCTGGTCCGCACCCAGGGAGGGCCGGCCTGGGGGCGCCACCGCACCCCACCATGCGCACCCTCCTGAGTCAGTTCTG
>JADHNZ010000086.1 GCA_016779225.1 Planctomycetota bacterium | reverse complement strand
CCGCCCCGCCCCCGCCCCTCCCGCACCGCCCCATGAGCGACAAGCGCGACTACTACGAGGTGCTCGGGGTCTCCAAGGACGCCGACGCCACGGCGATCAAGAAGGCCTACCGCAAGCTCGCCCTGCAGTACCACCCGGACCAGAACCCGGGTGATACCGAGGCGGAGCTCAAGTTCAAGGAGGCCGCAGAGGCCTACGATGTCCTCTCGGACGAGACGAAGAAGGCGCAGTACGACCGCTTCGGTCACGCAGCCTTCGACGCGGGCGGGGGCTACGGCGGGCCCCAGTTCAACAACATCGAGGACATCTTCAGCGCCTTCGGCGACATCTTCGGTGGAGGCGGCGGAGGAGGCATCTTCGGCGACCTCTTCGGCGGCGGCCGCCGGCGGCGTGGTCCGGCCAAGGGCCGCGACCTCAAGATCCAGCTGGAGCTCTCCCTTGAGGAGATCGACAGTGGCGTCGAGCGCACGATCAACCTCAAGCGCCGCGAGAGCTGCGGGACCTGCTCGGGCTCCGGGCAGAAGCCCGGGACCGGCAAGCGCACCTGCAGCACCTGCGGCGGCCGGGGACAGGTGGCTCAGAACCGCGGCTTCTTCCAGGTCGCTGCTCCGTGCCCCTCCTGCCGCGGTGCGGGGGAGACGATCGAGTCCCCCTGCACGGACTGCAGCGGCAGCGGCGGCCACACCCAGCCCGCCGAGGTGACCGTCGAGATCCCGGCCGGGATCGAGGACGGCATGCGCCTGGTCGTGCGCGGAGAGGGCGATGCAGGTCCCCCCGGCGGCGTGCGTGGCGACCTCTATGTGGTCGTGCGCGAGCGCGACCACAACCTGTTCCAGCGCAGCGGCCCCGACCTCGTGGCCGAGCTGCCCTTCAGCTTCGGGCAGCTCGCCCTGGGCACGAAGGTCGAGATCCCGACCCTGCGCGGCAAGGTGGAGATGAGCGTCCCGGCGGGCACGCCCACGGGCAAGGTCTTCCGCCTGCGCGCCCAGGGCCTGCCGCGCCTCGAGGGCAGCGGACGGGGCGACCAGCTCGTGCGCGTCTTCGTCGAGGTGCCCAAGAAGCTCACCAGCGAGCAGCGCGAGAAGCTGGAGGAGTTCGAGGAGCTCCTCGCCGAGTCCCAGGGCAAGCGCTCGTTCCTGGACCGTTTGATGGACAAGTTCTCCTGACCGCGCCCAGCGCCGCCGCCACAATGAGGAAACGTCGCAAGCAAGACGAGGCTCCCGAGGCCGAGACCCCGGAGACCGCCGAGGACGCCCAGCAGCCCCAGGAGGGCGGCGAGGCCGAGAGCCCGGCACCCGAGCCCTCCCCGGAGGAGCGCGTCGCGGAGCTCGAGGGCCTGCTGGCCCGCTCGCGCGCGGACTACGCGAACCTGCGCCGCCGCACCCTGACGGACCAGGACGCCGCCGTGTCCCGCGCCGAGGGCGCGCTGCTCTGCGAGCTGCTGACCTTCGCGGACTGGCTCGACATGGCCCTGATCACCGAGGTCACGAGCCCCGACGCGATCACCATCAAGGAGGGCGTGCGCCTCACGCGCGACCAGCTGGCGGGCCTGCTCTCCGCGCGCGGGGTCGAGCCCATCTCAACCGAGGGCGCCTTCGACCCGGGCACGCACCAGGCTGTGGCCACCGTCGAGGACGCCGAGGCCGAGCCCGGCTCCATCGCCGCCGTGGTCCGCAAGGGCTGGCGGCGCGGAGAGGCCGTGCTGCGCCACGCCCAGGTGAAGGTCGTGGCCGCCCCCGAGCCGCCGGCGAGCGCCGAGGACGACGCGGCCGTCGCCGCCGAGGAGGCCTGATGCCCACCTACGACTACCGCTGCAAGGCCTGCGGGCATGAGCTGGAGCTGTTCCAGTCCATGTCGGAGCGTCCCAAGCGCAAGTGCCCCAGCTGCGGGAAGAGCACGCTCGAGCGGCTGATCGGCACCGGCGGCGGCCTGCTCTTCAAGGGCTCGGGCTACTACCAGACCGACTACCGCAGCCAGTCCTACACCGAGGGCGCGAAGGCGGACAAGGCGGCGCAGAGCGGGAGCGGCAAGGACGGCGCCAGCAAGGACGGCGCAGCCTCCAAGCCCGCGGACAAGCCGGCGAAGTCGAGCAAGGCTGCGGACAAGGCCAAGGACTGAGGGCCAAGGACTGAGGGCCAAGGACTGAGGGCCAAGGACTGCGGGCCAAGGACTGCGGGCCAAGGACTGCGGGCCAAGGACTGCGGGCCAAGGGCTGCGGGCCAAGGGCTGCGGGCCAAGGGCTGCGGGCCAAGGGCTGCGGGCCAAGGATTGGGGCCTGACCGCTCAGGCCCGCAGGGCCGCGGCGAGCCACTTCAGCGGCGGCCCCCCGAGCCAGGGCTGCGGGCGCAGGCGCCCCAGCAGGCCTGCCCCCGGCTCGAGGAAGCCCACATGCCCGCCGTGGGCGAATACGGCGCGCTGGACCGCGGGGGACACCTCGCCCGGCCCGGGCGCGACCTCGGGCGTCATGAAGGGATCGTCGAGGGCGTGGACCACGAGGCACGGCCGCTCGACCCGAGCGAGGAAGGGGCCGGCAGAGGCCCGCCGGTAGTAGTCGTCCGCGTCGCGGAAGCCGTGCAGCGGCGCGGTCAGCCGGCCGTCCAGGTCGCGCATGGTCACCGCACGCAGGACCCCCTCCACATCTACGCCGGCAGCCTCCAGGAGCGCACGCTTGGCGCGCACCAGGGGGAAGGTCTTGCGCAGCAGCCAGCCGCGATACATGCGCGCGGCGCCGTTGTCCAGGGCCTCCGCGCAGGCGGCCAGGTCGAAGGGCACGCTGACGGCCACGCCCGCTGCGAGGGGCGTGGCCTGCCCCTCCTCGCCCAGGTGCTTCACGAGCACATTCCCGCCCAGGGAGAAGCCGACCGCCCCCAGCACCGTCTGCGGCTCGCGCTCCCGCAGCCAGGCGAGGACCGTGCCGAGATCGCCCGTCTCGCCTGAGTGGTAGCCGCGCGCCAGGCGGTTGGGCTCCCCCCCGCAGCCGCGGAAGTGCACAAACAGGCCCCGCAGCCCGAGGCGCCGCAGTCCCGCCAGGGTGGCCCCCGCATAGGGAGAGCGCAGGGAGCCCTGCATCCCGTGCAGGACCACGACCAGCGGCGCGTCTCGGGGCCCGTCGAGCCAGGCCAGGTCCAGGAAGTCCCCGTCCGGGAGCTCGAGGCGCTCGGGCCGGACGGCGACCGCAGGAGGCCGCTGGAGCAGGCCCGCCCAGAGGGTCTGGGCGTGCGGGCCCGAGAGCAGCCGCGGGGGGACGAAGGGCCGCAGGCTCACGAGGCAGGCGGGCCCGCAGGCAGGGCGCCGGAGAGCAGGCCCTCGACCAGCTGCGCGACCGCGTCGCTGTCGTTGTCGCCGATGACGAGGTCCGCCTCGGCCTGGATCTCGGGGAGCGCATTGCCCATCGCCACGCCCAGCCCCGCGGCGCGCAGCATCGGCAGGTCGTTGTCGGCGTCCCCCACGGCGCACACCCGCGCGGCGGGGATCCCGTAGCGCTCCTCCACCACGCGTAGGGCCTCGGCCTTGCCCAGGCAGGGCGCGTGCACATCGACCGTGATGAAGCGGCTGGCGCGATGGCGCGAGAGGATCGAGAGCGGGAAGTGCGTGGTGTAGACGGGCCGCGCCACGCGGTCGGCGATGGCCCGGGCGTAGGCCATCGGGTCCTCGTCCCGCTCGGCGAGGAAGGTCGCGCGGATGACGCACTCCTCAGCCACGAGCTCCTCCTCGGTGACGTACTCGACGCCAATCAGTCCATCCAAGGAGCGCTCCTCCGCCTCCGTGCGCGGCGTGAGGCAGAGCTTGCGCCGGGCACCCATGAGGATCATCAGGTCGTCGTGCTCGCTGCGGAAGGCATGCAGCCGCTCCATGGTCCGGTTCGCGAGCAGGCGCTCCTCGACGAGGCGCCCCTCGCTCGGGTCGAGCACCGCGGCCCCGTTGAAGAGCACCGCGGGCGTGCCCAGGTCCAGCTCGGCGAGGATGGGCTCGGAGGAGACCCAGGAGCGGCCGGTGACCACAAGCACCCGGACGCCCGCCTCGCGCGCGACGCGAAGGGCAGCAAGGGAGGCCGGCCGCACCCGCTCCGAGCGGTCCAGGAGGGTCCCGTCGAGGTCGAGCAGGAGGGCGTCGCAGGAGCGTTCCACGGCGAGGAGCATAGGCCCCTCCCCCGCGAGGACCGAGCCCTCGGCCGGGATTGCAAGAGACTTGCAGACTTCAGCCGCAAGCCTCTTGCCGCTACGAGTGCGCTCGACCTAAGGTCTGCACCGTGAGCCGAGTCGCCGCCTTGCGCAGGTCCCCCAAGTCCGCCCATGGGCGGGCGCGGCGCGTGTGGCGCCTGCTGGCGCTGCCCCTGGCCCTGTGCCTCCTGGTGACCGGCCCGGCGCACATCGCCTTCCACGGCCGGGGCTCGGCCGAAGCCTGCGACCACTCGCACGCGGCGGGGCCTCGGGCGCAGGCCCAGGCGGCGCAGGCCCAGGCGGCGCAGGCCCAGGCGGCGCAGGCCCAGAAGGCACAGGACCAGGCAGCACAGCTCCAGACCGCGAGCCACGCAACCGAACACCCTGCGGCCCACGAACCGACGGCGACGGTCCACGGGGAGGAGGCCTCCGCGGCCGCCGAGTGCGGACTCTGCCTGTTCGCAGGCGCGCCCGTGGCCGGCGCCCCCGCGCATCCCGACCTGCGCACCGAGCCGCCCTCCTGGGCGCCGGGGACCCCGTCCCCCTGCTTCGGCGGGGACGCCCTCGAGCTCCCCGCCCCCAGGGGGCCCCCCGCCCTCGGCTGACGCGGCCTCTCGAGGCCCACGGCTCATGCGGACCAGGATCGCGCTCGCTCCGGGATGGAGGAGGAGTGCGAGCCACGGTCCGGACGCCCTGCGCGTCCGCTTGGCGGGGAGGCCTTCGTCTCCCTGCCCCTGCCGCCCGCGGCTCCTCGCGATCGGCTCCCCGGCGCAGCACCCCCACAAGCGCGCCCCCGTGCAGTCCCCGCTGGCCCCGTGCCGGCCCCGGCTCGTCCGAGCCCCTCATCATGAATCACTCCCTTGCGGCCACCGCCGCTCGCTTCTCCCTCGTCCTCGCCTCCACCGCCTCCCTGGGCCTCGCCCAGCTGCCGCAGTCGGACGCCCCCCCGCAGTCGCCCGTCGGCCTCCTGAAGAGCCCCGGCATGCCCCGGATCTACTGGGGCCAGACGACCCGCTTCACCTCGGCCTGGAACCCGGCCGCCGGTATCGCCTTCGACGGAGCCTTCTCGTGGGCCGACGACGGCGATGAAGACGGCGTGGCGCTGGACCTCAACGTGGCCGAGCTCACCATGCAGGGGTCGATCTCCCCGAGCTGGTGGGGCAACTTCGCCCTCGAGACCAACTCCGAGGAGGTCGAGCTCACCGAGAGCGCGCTCTTCTACATGGGCCTCGCCGAGCGCACGAGCTTCCGGACCGGCAAGTTCTTCATCGACTTCGGCAAGCAGATGCAGATCCACGTCCACGACCTCATGACGCCCCAGCGGCCCGCGGTCCTGCGTGAGTACCTCGGCACGGAGGTGCCCGGCACCGGCTTCCAGCTCGACCACTGGAGCCCGATCGGCGACGAGACCGCCTTCCGCTTCTCACTCGGCCTGTTCGGCGAGATGGAGCAGCACGGCCACGGCTTCCTCTTCGAGGAGGAGGGCCATGGCGGTCACGGTGGCCATGGCGGCCACGAGGGCGAGGGCGAGATCGAGCCCCTCCTCGAGGATCGCCGGGACTTCCAGGACCTCATCATCACCGCCCGCGCCACGGCGATGACCGACGCCGGTGAGAACGGGATCCTGCAGGTGGGTGCCTCCTACCGCGGCATCCCCGAGTTCGCCTTCGAGGCCGAGGGAGCGAACCTCGCCGGGGACGACGTCGACTTCGACGCGGATGGCCTCGACTCCAGCGTGTTCGGCCTCGACCTGACCTACGGCTGGAACAGCCCGGACGGCACCAAGGGCTGGACGGCCGGCGCCGAGTTCATCCGGGCCGAGGGCACTCTCAACGCGGAGATCGTCAACGACGGGACGGACCAGGTGGCTCTCGAGCTGTTCGACGGGGACGCCCAGGGCTGGTTCGCCTACGCCGACCACGCCTGGAACCAGCAGAACAACGTCGGGATCATGGTCTCGGCCTTCGAGCACCTTGAGGACGAGCGCCCCGAGGACCTCGAGTACACGGCCTACTGGACCCACTTCCCGACCGAGTTCACGCGGGTCCGCGTCGCGGCCATCCACATGGACCGTGAGGAGGGCGAGGACGCCCAGGCCCTCATGGTTCAGCTGACGGGCTACATCGGGGCCCACGGTCACCCGTACAACTGGTGATCCCGCGCCCCATGCAGCGTCTCCTCCCCACCCTCCTCGCGGCACTGGCCGCGCTGGTCGCTCCCGGCCTCGGTGCCCCGCGCGCCGCGGCCGGGTCCGGGGAGAAGCTGCAGGTGGTGACCACGATCCCCGACCTGGCGGACATCGTCCGTCGGGTCGGGGGTGACGAGGTCGAGGTCAAGGCGATCGCCAGGGGCTTCGAGAACCTCCACACGGTGCGGCTGCGGCCCTCCCACATGGTGATGGTGAGCAGGGCCAAGCTCTTCGTCCAGGTGGGCCTGGCCCTCGAGCATGGCTGGGTCCCGGGTCTGCTGGAGAGCGCCCGCAACAGCCGGATCATGGCGGACGGCCCGCTGAACGTGGCCGAGGACTGGCCGTACCTCATCGAGGTCCCGCTGACCCTGGACCGCTCGACGGGAGTGGACATCCACCCGCTGGGCAATCCGCACGTGAATCTCGACCCGCGCTTCGGAGCGTTCGCGGCCCAACGCATCCGCGACCGCCTCAAGGAGCTGCGGCCCGAGGCCGCCGCCGCGATCGATGCCAACTGCGCGGCCTACGAGAAGGAGATCGAGCAGCGCGGCCAGCGCTGGAAGCGCGTCGCTGCCCTTGTGAAGGGGCGCAAGGTCGTCCAGTACCACAAGGAGTTCAGCTACCTCTGCCTGGCGAACGGCCTGGAGATGGTCGGCGCCCTGGAGCCGCAGCCAGGGGTCCCCCCCACGCCGCGCCACCTCGCCCAGCTGGCGAAGCAGATGCGCGCCGAGGGCGTGCAGGTGGTCGTGCACGGCCCTTGGACCCCGGGCCGCATCGCTGAGGACGCCGCCGCTCGCGGAGGCGCGCGCGCAGTCGAGCTGCCCGTGATGGCCCAGCGCGACAACGGCGAGACCTGGCTCGACTTCATGGACCGCCTGCACGACGGGCTGCTCGCCGCCTGGGACCTCGAGCTCCCGCCCGAGGAGGAGGACTCCTCCCGGTGAGCCCGCGTCCCCCAGCGTCGCCCTCGACGATCGAGACCTCCCACCTGCTGCGAGCGGAGGGGCTCGACCTGGGCTACCGCACGCCCCTCCTGCGGGAGGTGACCCTCGAGGTTCGTGCGGGGGAGCGCATCGCGATCTGCGGCCCCAACGGCGCGGGCAAGACCACCCTGTTCCGGGGCCTGCTCGGACTGCTCGAGCCCCTCGGGGGAAGCCTGCAGCGCGAGTCCCTGAGGGTCGGCTTCGTGCCACAGCGCGAGCAGCTCGACCCGCTGTTCCCCCTGACGACCCTCGAGGTCGTGCTCCAGGGCGCGGTCCCGGCCCTTACCGGCCTTCGACGCCACCGCTCGGAGGC
>JADHNZ010000085.1 GCA_016779225.1 Planctomycetota bacterium | reverse complement strand
TCGGTGGGCTCAGGGCTGGGTTCGCTCGGTGGGCTCAGCGCTGGGTTCGCTGGGTGGGCTCAGGGCTGGGTTCGCTGAGTGGGCTCAGGGCTGGGTTCGCTGAGTGGGCTCAGGGCTGCGCCGGCTAGAGGGAGCTCAAGGCTGCGCCGAATCGAAAGCGTTCAAGGCTGCACCCACTCCGGCGCCGTGGCGCCGATGCCCCAGGCCCTGCGGACCCAGAGCTGGAACAGCACGGTGAGGAGCGCGACCGTGGCGAAGTTCAGGACGACGCCGGCCCGTGCCATCACCGGAGCCCCGACCCGGCCGCTGGAGAACACCACGGCGTTCGGCGGGGTCGCGACCGGGAGCATGAAGGCGGCGCTGGCGGCGATGGTGGTGGGCACCATGACGAGGCGCGGGTCGAGCCCAGCCGCGGCCGCCGCCTGGCCGATCACGGGCAGCAGGACGGCCGTGGTGGCCGTGTTCGAGGTGACCTCCGTGAGGAAGCTGACGGAGAGCGCGACCAGCCCCACCACCACCCAGCTGGAGCGGCCCTCGAGGGCCGGCCCCAGGGCCTGCCCCAGGGCCTGATCGAGCCCGCTCTCGCGGAAGGCACCCGCGAGGACGAAGCCTGCCCCCAGCAGGAGCAGGACCTCCCAGGGCAGCCGCTTGGCCGAGTCCCAGTCCATGAGCCGCTCACCGCGTGCCCCCCGCGCAGGCAGCAGGAAGCACACCAGGGCCATGGCGACCGCAACGGTCGCGTCCGTGATGTCCCGCGAGTGCTGGCCCAGGGCCTCCTCGGGGACGCCCCGCAGGCGCGCGGCAAGGCGCCACCATCCGGGGACCTCCAGGGAGCCGAGGCGGATGTCCGCGCGCGTCACCCACAGCAGGGCAGTGGCTCCGAACACGAGAGCCATCCGTCGCTGCGGCGTGCTCATGGGGCCCTGGGCGAGGCGCTCCGCTCGCAGGGCATCACGAGATGCCGCGCCCGAGGAGGCCGCGGCGTCCACCGGGAACAGGACCCGCGTCAGGAGCCACCAGGCCAGGGGCACCCAGAGCACCACCAGGGGCAGCCACGCGAGCATCCAGCTGGCGAACCCGACCTCCGGAGCCTCGGGGAAGAGCGTCGCCAGCTGGCCCAGGTAGAGCTGATTGGGAGCCGTCCCCACGGGCGAGCCCATCCCCCCGACCGATGCGGACCAGGCGATGCCCAGCAGGAGGGCGAAGCCCACCAGGCGGCGCTGGTCGTCGTCCCGCGTCTCCAGCCGATCGAGCACGGCCAGCGCGATCGGGAGCATGAGGAGAGTGGTGGAGGTGTTGTTGATCCACAGGGACAGGCCGGCCGCCGCCACCATGAAGGCGAGCACCTGGCGGCGCGGGTCGGGTCCCGCGAGCCCCAGCACCCGCAGGGCGATGCGGCGGTGGACCCCCCAACGCTCCAGGCCGAGCGCGACGACGAAGGCGCCCAGGAAGAGCATCACGAGGTCGCTCATGTAGAGGGGCGCCACCTTGCGCGCCTCCATCACTCCGGTCAGGGGGAGCAGCACGGCAGGGGTCAGGGAGGCCGCCCCCACGGGCAGGGCCTCGGTGATCCACCAGGCCGCGGTCCACAGGGTCACCCCCGCCGCGCGGCGCTGTGGCCCGTCGAGGGGCAGGCCGGGTGCATAGAGCGCCGCAGCGAAGAGCAGGGGCCCGAGCAGGAGGCCCAGGCGCTGCCAGGGCGAGCGGTCCGCGCCTCCCTCCGCCGGCTCGCAGTCGGCCTTCATGCCGGGCCCCCCCCGGCATCGACCTCCGCGGCGACCCAGGCCAGGTAGGCGGCGCCGCCTCCCTCCACCGGCAGGGCCAGCAGCTCGGGCAGGTCGTAGGGATGCAGCTCTGCGAGGGCCGCCTCGAGGGCGGCGAGGCGGTCGGGCGTGGTCTTGAGCAGCAGCTGGACCTCGGCCTCGCGCTGGACCTCGCCCCTCCAGCGAAAGTGTGACTCGAGGCCTGGCAGGAGGCTGATGCAAGCCACCAGGCGGCGGTCGAGGAGCTCCCGCGCGAGGACGCGCCCGACCTCCAGGTCGGGCGCCGTGGTCAGCACGAGCAGGGCTTGGGTGGAGGATCCCATGGTTGGCAGCGCGCGGGGCGTTGGGTCCGGCGCGCGGCTCCCCGGAGGCTCGGAGGCGCGCAGGGGCTGGCTATGATACGCACGCGCCCATGGGACTCCTCCATCAAGCCGTCATGCGGACCCTCCCGCTGGTCCCGACCCCGGTCATGCGCAGGCTCTCCGCCCGCTATATCGCCGGAGAGACCCTCGAGGAGGCCCTCGCCGCTCTCGAGCGGTTCCGTGCGGAGGGCTTCGCAGGGGTCCTCGATGTGCTGGGTGAGGATGTGGCGGATGAGGCCGAGGCGCGCGGGGTGGTGGACACCTATGCCGCAGCCGCCGCGCGCATGGAGGCCGTGGGCCTCGACGCGTATGTGTCGGTCAAGCCGACCCACCTCGGGCTGCGCCTCGGAGAGGACCTCGCCCTGGAGCTCTATCGCGAGCTCTGCCGGCGGTGCCAGGAGCTGGGTCAGTTCGTGCGCGTCGAGATGGAGGACCACACCACCACCGACGCGACCCTGCGCATCTACGCCGCCCTGCGCGCCGAGTTCGAGCAGGTCGGGGTCGTGCTCCAGTCTCGCCTCTTCCGCACGCCGGAGGACATCGCCGCCTTGCCCCCCTCGAGCCAGGTGCGCCTCGTGAAGGGCATCTACCTCGAGGCCAGCTCGATCGCCCACACCGACCCCGACCCCATCCGAGAGGCCTTCCGGACCCAGGCGGCCCAGCTGCTCGACGCGGGGCACTCTGTCTCCTTCGCCACCCACGACGAGGCGCTGGGTGACGGCCTGCTGGCTGACTGCAAGCGACGCGGTCTCGGCCCCGAGCGCTACGAGTTCCAGGTGCTCATGGGCGTCCAGGAGCGCCTGTGGAGCAAGTGGCGCGACGCGGGCGCGAAGGTCCGCGCCTATGTGCCCTACGGCCCCCAGTGGCGCGCCTACTCCACCCGCCGCCTGCGCAAGAACCCCCAGATCCTGGGGCATGTGATCCGCGCGACGCTCGGCCTCGCCTGAGGCCGGGAGGCCAGAGGCCCTGACGGTGGACCCGCGCCGGGGTCCTGCTGCTCAGCGCCCCATGGCGAGGCGGCGCGCCAGCACCTCGCCGAGGTGCCCGGTGGCCAGGATCTTGCGAGCCGTCTCGCGGTGGTCATAGGGCACACGCCACCAGGTGACCGCGTCCTCCTCGACGAGCGCGTAGCAGGCGCGGCTGTCGCCGTCGCGCGGCTGCCCCACCGAGCCCACATTCCAGAGGGACCTCCGCGTGCGGTCCAGGGGAAGGCGGAAGCTCTCCTCACCGTCGAGCCCGGTCCAGCGAAGGTCCTCATCGAACACGCCGGGGTGATGCGTGTGCCCGATGAAGGTGGGTCCCTCCATCCGTCCGAACAGGTCCTCGAGCTTGCCCCGGTTCAGCATCCCGTCGGTGCTCAGCACATACTCGCGCACCGGGTCGCGCGGGGAGGCATGGTGAAACGCGAGGTCCCCCAGGCGGTGAGACGGCTGCAGGCCCTGGAGCCAGGCCCAGCGCTGGCGCCGCAACGCGCCGTAGTACCACCGCGGGGCCAGCCGCGAGCGCGTCCACTCCAGCGCCACGCGGGCGTGGGGGTTGAAGTCCCGCGCTCCGTGGAACAGGGCCTCGTCGTGGTTGCCGAGCAGGCAGAAGTCCGTCCGCTCCCGGACGAGGTCGACGCAGGCCTCGGGGTCTGGGCCGTAGCCCACCACATCCCCCAGGCAGCCGATCGAGTCCGCGCCCTGGCTGTCGATGTGCGCAAGGACGGCCTCGAGGGCCTCCAGGTTCGAGTGCAGGTCACTGATGAGCGCGAGGCGCACTTCAGCTCCCCAGCTGCTGCACGGCCAGCTGGACCACGCGCCGCGCGGAGTCCGCGAGCTCCCCCTCGAGGGTCGCGCCCGAGGCCTTGCGGTGCCCACCGCCCCCGAAGGTCCGCGCCAGCGAGGCCACATCGAAGGAGGTCTTGCTGCGGGCGCTCAGCTTGCAGAGCCCGGGGTGGATCTCGCGCACGAACAGCACGACCTCGACCCCGTCCACCGAGCGCACCACATCAAGGGCATCGTCAGTGTCCATCTCGGGCACGCGCCCGTCCGTCCCCAGAGGGAGGGTTAGCAGGGCAACTCGCCCGCCCGCGAAGTACTCGGTCCGCGCCAGCAGCCGCCCAAGCTCCACGGGATGGTCCGCGGGACGCCGCTGATTGAGGTCCATGAACTGCCCCGCGATGTCGACCCCGCGCTGCACCAGGTGCCCCGCGACGGAGAGGGTCTCCGCGTCCGTGTTGGAGTACTTGAACCAGCCGGTGTCAGTGACGATCGAGGTGAACACCCCCTGCGCGGCGACCTCGTCGAGCTCGACTCCCAGGGCCTCGGCGATGCGCGCCACGAGCACGCCCGTGGCGCTGGCCGTGACATCGTGGAAGCACGCGTCCCACCAGCGGTCCGGCGGGAGGATGTGGTGGTCGATGACCAGCTTGCGGGAGGGCGCCGCCTCGAACCGCTCCGCAAGGCGGCCCGTGCGCGAGAGCTCGGAGCCGTCCAGCAGCACCAGGAGGTCGTGCGGAGGGACGGCGCCCCCATCATCGACGCCATAGGCCACCGCGCGCGTGAGCTGGGCGAAGCGCACCTCGGGCGGATCCGGGTTGAGGATGGTCACCTGCTTCCCGAGGCTCTCGAGCACGCGGCTGAGGGCAGCCTGGGCACCGATGCAGTCGCCGTCAGGCCGCTCGTGCCCCGTGAGCAGGACCCGCGAGGCGCCGCTGAGCACGCCGAGAGCGTGCTCCTGTTCGGGGGACAGGGCGGGATGCAGGCCACTGGTCATGGCCGGAGGATAGCAGGGACGACCTGCGACCCGTCGTCCCACGCGCGCTCTCCGCCGATGAGGACCGCCCGTATGCCGGGGCGTCCGCGGACCAGGAGCTCGAGCGCGGCGCGCCGTGAGCGCACCCGCGCCTCCGTCAGATAGGCGTCCAGGGGAGCCCCCTCGGTGAGCCGCCCCGTGCCGAGCCCCAGCGCCTCCGCCCCCGCGCGCGTGGCGCAGTCGAGGAGCACCGCAACATCGACCGCGGGGTGAGCCTCAGCGGCCAGGGCCACCTCGCGCCCCATGTCCAGCTCCGCGTTGCTGGCCGAGGAGTCGGTCCCGAGGGCGACCGGCACGCCGGCCTCGAGCCAGCCTGCGAGGTCGAACGCCGGGCGACGGAACCAGCGATGGGAACCGGGACAGTGCACGACGGTCGCACCCGCGCGCTGGATTCGCTCACGGTCCCCTGGCCCGGGCAGGTTCGCATGCACGAGCAGCGTCCTGCGCCCCAGGAGCCCCGCCTCCTCGAGCAGCTCCAGCCCCTCACGGCGCGGGCTCTCCCCCGGCATCAGACGCGCAAGGGGCCCGGTCCCGCGCAGGAGCCACTGGCGCTCGTCGCGGCTCTCCGCGAAGTGGATCGAGAGCGGGAGACGCCTGCGCCGCGCCAGCGTGGCAAGGCGCCTTGCGAGGGTTGGCGAGACCGTGAACGGGGCGTGGGGCGCAACACCGAAGGCGAGCCTGGGAGCAGGCCGGCCCGGCTGGACCCGGCGTAGGACCGCGCTCGTGCGTGCGGGGTCCCCGGCATCGAGGGCCTCACGGAAGACGCGGGCACGAAGCGGATGGCGCCGCAGCAGGCCTGCGGCCAGGCCGAGGGCGTCGTTGTCCCCCACCGCCGTCGTCCCTCCGGCAAGGAGACGGTCCGCATCGGCCCGCAAGCCGGCACGCAGCTCCTCGCGCGAGCACGCAGCCCGCGCCTTCACGAGCTGCCCGACCCACGCGCCGAAGGCCCGTGCGGGGAGACGCCCATGGAGCGCGCCCAGCTCGAGGTGGGCGTGAGCATCCACCCAGCCGGGTGCGAGGACGCCAGGGCCGAGGTCAGCCACGGCTCCGCCCGCCTTGCGCGCCAGCCTGCGGCCGGCAGCGTCCCCCGCTGCCAGCCCCACAATCCTGCCGCGCCGCACGGCAACCGTGGCGCTGGAGATCCACCGATCCCGATCCACCAGGAGGCTTCCGACGCGGAACAGGTGCGGGGCCATGGACGCGGGAGCTTGAGGGGGTCGTGGTACGAGCGAGCCCCCCGCGCTCCGCGGAGCGAGGGGGGCCCGTCGGGTGCCGCGGCGCGGCGCTCAGTTGGGGTCGCAGAAGATCTCGAGCCCAGTCACGCCGTCGAGGCGCTGGAGGGTGAAGAGGCCGATGTCGTTCACCGAGCCGTCCTCGTTGTTGATCGTCCGGTCGAACACGATCGTGTAGCGGACCATGTTGGGGGTCGGCTTCCCGTAGACCTCGGCCCAGTCGTTCAGCAGGGAGGGGTGGTCCACCCAGGGAGACACGGAGCCCGGGACGATCGGCGAGCCCGCGCCCTGCAGGGACAGGTTGCAGGGGTCGTTGTTCAGGTTGCCGTCGGAGTCCTGGTGGTTCTGGTCCAGGAGGGCGCCCGCGCGGGCGCCTTGGAAGCGCACGACCACCGGGGCGCTGCCGAGGTCCGTGGAGTAGTACTCCTCGAAGGAGATGGGGTTGCCACCGCCGTCGACCCAGGTGCCGTCCGGACCGCCGCCGGGGGCCGGCGAGCGGAACGAGACCGCAACGGGGGTGCTGGGGTCCGAGATCGGCTTGTAGAGGACCTGCATGTCCCAGCCCAGGGTGTCCGGCCCAAGAGCGCCGTCATCCCGGAAGTTCAGCGCGAAGAAGTTGCCCTCGGGACGAACCCAGCAGGACACCGCCGCGGTGTAGCCCTCGGGGCGACGGCGCGGGAGCTGCCATCCCTGCTGAGAGACGCTCAGGAAGGCGACGCTGGTGGGCTCGCTCGGGTCGTAGGGCAGGATGCGATCGGCGTAGTTGGCCCAGGTGGCCACGCCGCTCTGCTCCTCGATACGGATCAGGCCGATGCCGCCGTCGCCACCGCGCGAGGCGCTGAAGCTGGTGGTGCCACCGAGCCCGCCGCTGACATCCAGGCGGCCCGGGCTGGGGCCGGTGCCGGGAGAGGCGCCGAGGCTGACGAAGGGGCCCTGGAGCTTGATCGCCCCGCCGGAGCCACCGCCGCCGGGCATGGCGTACTGCTGGTACTCACCGGGGATGCCGGTGGACGAGCTGCCGCCGTCGCCACCCGAGGCGTCGATCTTGCCGTTGATGAGGATGCCCTTGCCGCTGGTGACCTGGATCGCACCGCCGCCGAAGCCACCCCGCGCGCCGGCGTGGTCGTGCCAGGCCTGGTGGATGGAGCTGTTGCCAATGCACGCCTGGTTCAGGGTGCCGTTCTGACCACTGGCCGTGGTGCGGTAGGCGTGGTTGCCGCCGCCGCCGCCGCCCGAGCCGCCGCGCAGGTACTCGGGGAAGCCGGTCGCGTTGGGGCCCGTGATGAACCACTCGAGCTTCCGCCGGATGTAGCCGGTGCCGTCCACATTGGGCGTCTCGAGCGCGAGCGTCGCGGCGTCGCCACCCAGCGAGAGGTCCGTGGGCTCGTTGCTGAGGTTGCTCGAGTCGGCCGAGTATTGGGCCAGGGGCTGCTCGGAGGCGGAGACCCCCGTAGTGCCGTTGGTGGCGTAGGCACCACCGGAGCCGGTCCGTCCGACCACGAGGCACACGCAGCGCGTGTCGTTCGAGTACTCGGG
>JADHNZ010000084.1 GCA_016779225.1 Planctomycetota bacterium | reverse complement strand
CTCAGGCGTCCACTGCAGGCTGGCGGGGTGGCCGTAGAAGTCGCCCTTGGTCACATGGTAGATCGGGCTCGTCGGCACCCAGTCGCCCTGGTTGTCGGTCACGAAGAGCTCGCCCTCCGCATTGGTCCCGACCCCGCACGGGCTGCGGAAGCCCCAGGCGAACGGGCGCAGCTCGCCCTCGGGCGTGATCTGCAGGCACCAGCCGCGATAGGGGACCGGAGCCATCCCCAGCCACCAGGTGGCGGCGAAGAAGGAGACATTCAGCGTCACATAGAAGTTGCCGTCGGCGTCGGTGGGGCAGCCGAAGGCGAACTCGTGGTAGTTGCCCGAGACGCCCCAAGTGTTGCACACCGTGTCGATCCGGTCGCAGACGCCGTCGCCGTCCTCGTCCACGAGGCGGCTGAGCTCGCCCCGCTGAACCACGAAGACCTCGTCGTTCACGACATTGAGGCCCAGGCCCTCGCGCAGGCCCTCGGCGAAGAGGGTGAAGCGGGCCTCGCTGATGTCCTCGGCGAGAGGGTTCTCGACGAGCCAAACCTGTCCGCGGCGGGTGCTCACGAGCAGGCGGCCGTCGGAGAGGAAGTCCATGCCGCCGACCTCGAGCACGCAGCCATCGGGGGTGCGGTACTGCTCGAGGGTGTAGTAGGTCGACTCGGCGCCCAGGTCCTGGGTCGCGGCGAGGAGGAGCGGGAGCAGCATCATTTCGAGAGGTCCTCCATCAGCTGGAGCTTGGTCGCGTCGTCCCAGGTGCGGCAGGTCACGCGGGTGATGTCCACGGTCACATCACGCTCGGCGGGCCAGACCCAGAAGCCGAGGTCGCCCACGGGGCCCGGCACCGCGCCGCCCTGCATCAGGAAGTCGAAGGAGCGCAGGACGGTCACCTGGACCCCCGTATCGACCTTCTGGACGACCCATGACTGGACCGCGTAGAGCTGGTCGGTGTGGCCGTCGAGCGCCGAGCGCAGGTCGCTCTCGAAGGCCTCGAGGGGGCGCGCCACGGGATCCAGGCCGTTGAAGCGCAGCACGCGATCGGGCGTGCCGTTGCGCACGGTGAAGACTCGCCGCCAGCCGACGCCGGCCTCGCTCGCGAAGTGGTTGACGGTCTCCATCACATAGCCCTTCGAGCTGCCCTGGTTGATCAGCTCGTAGCCGATGCCGGCCATGGGGCCTCGCATTAGGGTCGTGCGCATGGCCGCGCCGAGGGGGCGGGCCTGGGCGCCGGCGGTGGGCTCGGCGATCAGCCACGGGGCCTCGGGCTGGCCGTTGCCCATCAGCTCGATGATGCGGCCCAGGGGTTGCAGCGAGTCTCCGCCGCGTCCGCGCCAGTCCTTGCGGTCCACGAAGCGCCCTGAGCGCACCGCGAGGAGCCGGACATCGTCCGTGCGGTACTCGAAAGAGAGCCCGCTGGGCAGGCCGAGCAGCGCTCCGCGCGGCTGTTGCGGTGCGTCCTGCAGGACCGGCGGGAGGAACCCGCGAGCGATGAGCGCGCGGTCTGCGATGACCATCTCCGTCTCGCCAGCCTTCACCACGGTGCCCTTGGGCCCCAGGGAGATCACATAGCGGGCAAGGGCCGTGCGCTGGTCCTCGGTGAGGGCCGCGTCGAACGCGGGCATGGGGGTGCCGGGGATCCCGAAGGTCAGCGTCCTGCGGATGGCCTCCTCGGTGTTGCCGTAGGAGAAGCCGCCGTCCAGGAACGAGCGGGCGGGGCGGTCCAGGTCGGTGGTGCCCTTGCCGTCGCCGCTCTCCCCGTGGCACATGGCGCAGTGCGTCATGAACAGCTCCTTGGCCGTCTCCGCCTCCTGGGCGGTGGCGGGCAGGGACAGGGTGAGCAGGAGGGCAGGGAGCGCGTTCAGGGGGCGTCGCATGCGGCGCACAGGGTAGTCCCGCGGCGGGCGAAGGCGCCACCGGGGGAGCCGCGCGCGCATGACCGCGCAGGACCGCTCACGCGACGGGCGGCCGCGCCCTCCCGGGCGGCGATCAAGGCGCGGGCTGTCTCAGGTCGATACACGCTGGATGGGGAGCCCTAGGACCCGCGCAGCTCAGGCAATGCCCGCCTCGATCCACGATGAGCCCCTGCTGGGCGCTCTCAGGGCCGCCAAGGCCGGTCGCCATGCGGAGGCCGAGGCCACGCTGCAGGCCGCAGCACAGCGCTTCCCTCGCTCCGCGGCGGTCCGCTACGCCCTGGCCCTCGTCCTCCAGGCGGCGGGGCGAGCCGGCGACGCGCACGAGCAGCTCGCCGCGCTGCTCGAGCTCGAGCCCAGCCACCGTGACGGTCGGGTCCTCCTCGGACGGATCCTTTACGAGCTCGAGCAGGACGCCGCCGCGCGCGCGGAGCTCGAACCCCTGGTGCAGGCCGACCCCAAGGACTTCGAGGCCGCCCGCCACCTGCTCACCATCCTCATGCGCATCGCCGATGTGCCCGCCGTCCTGGCGCTCACAGCGCGCTGGCTCGAGGCGCTGCCCGAGGAGCCCTTCCTGCGCGCGTGCCACGCCTGGGCCATCGAGATGCAGGGTGACGTGGACACGGCGGCCGCGACCTACTTCGACCTGATCGCCCGCGGCGAGCGCGCCGCGGACTCGTGGCATCGCCTCGCGCGGCTGGGGCAGCCTCTCGACGCCGAGGCCATCGCGGCCCTCGCCCACGACCCCGGCCTCGATGACGGCCAGCGATCCGTCGCGGCCTTCGCTCTGGGCGAGGCCCACAAGAAGGCCCGCCGCTGGGACGAGGCCTTCGAGGCCTTTCGCCTCGGCAACTCCCTCATGAACATCCAGCACGATCGCGTGCAGCACCGCGCGCTGGTCGAGCGGACGCTCGAGCTGACCAAGCCGGGCTTGCTCCAGCGCCTCGCCTCGCAGGGGGATCCCGACGAGGCCCCGATCTTCATCGTGGGCATGCCGCGCAGCGGCACGAGCCTGGTGGAGCAGATCCTGGGGGCGCACTCCGGCGTGCAGCAGCTCGGGGAGCGCTCGGAGCTCGCCGAGCTGGCGCGGGACATGCCCGAGTGGCTCGGGATGGCCTTCCCCGGCGGCCTGCTCGGAATCAGCCGGCGCCTCGCGAGGCGCCAAGCACGCGCCTACAAGGAGGCCGTCGGCGTGGACCCACAGGCGCGGCGCTTCACGGACAAGGCCCCCGGAAACTGGCTGTTCCTCGGCCTCATCGCGGCGCTCTTCCCCAACGCGCGCATCGTGCACTGCCGGCGCAATCCGCTCGACACGGTCGTCTCGAACTTCTTCACGAACTTCGGACCGACGCGCTGCCAGTCCTCCTACGCGCTCGAGGACCTGCGCTGGAGCTACGAGAACTACGCGCGCGCGATGCAGCACTGGCACGAGGTGCTCCCACTGCCCATCCTCGACCTCGACTACGAGCGGCTGGTCCAGGAGGGCGAGCCCCAGATGCGGCGCCTGATCGAGTTCGCCGGGCTCGAGTGGGAGGAGGCCTGTGGCCGGCCCCACGAGTCCAAGCGGCGCTGCATGACGGCCAGCTCTCACCAGGTGAGCAAGCCGATCCACGGCGGCTCGGTGGCTGCGTGGCGGCGCTACGAGGCCCACCTGCAGGACCTGCTACCCCTGCTCGACCTCTGGCAGGACCCGCTCGCGGCCTCTGCCTGAGAGATGCGCTCAGGCTCAGCGCGGGCTCAGGCGGTCCAGGCGCAGGCGCTCGCGGTCATCGAACAGCAGGCGCCTGGCTGAGAGCACCACGAGGACCGCGCCCAGAGCGGTGCCGCTCGCAATGGCGAACAGGATGAAGAGCTGATAGCGGGCGGCGATCCCTGGGTCGCCGCCGCCCAGGATCTGGCCCGTCATCATCCCGGGGATCGAGACGATGCCGACGACGGCCATGGAGTTGACGATGGGCAGGGTGGCCGTGCGCAGCGCGTCCTGCACCAGGGCGCGCGTCGCCCTCGCGGGTGAGGCGCCCATGGCGAGCAGGCCCTCGATCTCGCCGCTGCGGCTCTCGAGCCCCTTGAGGGTCGCGTCCAGGCCGAGGGCGATCCCGTTGAGGGTGTTGCCGAGGATCATCCCCATGATCGGGATGGCGCGCTCGGGCGCCCACCAGGGCTCGGCGTCGAGGACCGCGACCAAGCCGTAGGTCGTCACCAGGAACGAGCTCCCCAGCATCGCGAGGGTCGTGGCGCGGCCGAGGCCGGGGGCGGTGTGGGTCGTGCGTCGCAGGGCCTCGCGCCCGGCAACGAGGCCCATCAGGGTCATCACGCCCAGGACCAGCACGGGCTGCTGCGCCGCGAAGACCCGCTCGAGGGCCCAGCCGAGCAGGAGCAGCTGCACCGTCGCGCGCACCGCGGCCACCACCAGGCGCCGGCCCAGCCCGAGCTGGAACGCCATGCTCGTCAGGGCGTGTCCTGCGATCAGTGCCGCCGCGAGCCCGAGCCCCACCGGCCCGATGTCGGGCGCCGTGGTCAAAGGCTCACCTCCCGTGCACCGAGCCGCGCGGCGAGGCCCGCGTCGTGGCTGACCCACAGGACCGCGCCGCCGCCCCGGGCCCAGTCGCGCACCCAGCCCTCGGCCCGAGCCGCGAGCTCGGGGTCCATGGCGCTCGTGGGCTCATCCAGCAGCAGCACCTCGGCCGGGCCACGCAGCGCGGACCAGAGGGCGAGGAGCTGGGCCTCGCCGCCCGAGAGGCGCGCGACAGGCTGAGCCTCGGCCAGTCCCGGGGGCACCTCCATGCGGGATGCTCCTGCGAGCTCGGCCGCGAGGTCGAGCACGCCGCGAACCGTGGCGGCCAGGGCCGGCGGTCGCTGGGCCACCAGCCGAACCTGCCTGCGCCAGCGGCCGGGAGGGACCTCGCGCGCATCCACCCCGTCGAGGCGCAGGCTGCCGGCGTCGCGCGGGTCGAGGTCCGCGAGGGCCCTCAGGAGCAGGGACTTCCCGCTACCCGAGGGGCCGCGCAGCACGGCCAGCTCGCCACGGTCGAGGTTGAGGTCCACGGCACGGAGCCAGGGCTCCCGCGTCAGGGCCTGCGCCTCCAGCCTTCTCGCAGGGACCTCGAGCCTCGTCACGGGAGCAGGCTAACCCCCAGGTGCTACCCTCGCGCCATGCTCTCCCCCGAGTCCCTGGCCGCCGGCCTCGCCGCCAGCCTGCTCCTCGCCGCTCCGGCCTCGGCCCAGACCGAGCAGTCCGGAGGACCCTTGCGCCCGGACCAGGCCTGCTTCGATGTCGACCACTACGAGCTGGTCCTCGCCGTCGTCCCCGATCGCAAGCTCATCGCGGGCTCTCTCACGATGCGCGCCACGGTGCAGCGTCCGACCGAGCTCATCGCGCTTGACCTCGACGGGCGCTTCAAGGTCCACCGCGTGACCGTGGGCGAGGCCGTCACCGAGGCCACGCACGAGGAGGGCCGACTTCGGATCCCCCTGCCCGGGCCGGAGCGCGCGCCGGGCGAGGAGCTGGTGGTCTCCGTCCTCTACTCGGGCGCCCCGCGCGTTGCGCCCAACCCGCCCTGGGTCGGCGGCTTCACCTGGTCCGAGACGCCCTCGGGTGCGCCGTGGATCGCGACCAGCTGCCAGATGGAGGGTGCGGATCTCTGGTGGCCCTGCAAGGACCACCCGTCCGACAAGCCGGACTCCTTCGACCTGAAGGTGACCGTGCCCGCGGGCCTGGTGTGTGTCTCCAATGGACGCCTCGCGGGAGTGACGCAGGGGGACAAGGGAGCGCGCACCTTCCACTGGCACACGAGCACGCCGATCGCGAACTACTCCATCGCCCTCAACATCGCGCCCTACGACGCGATCACGCGCAAGGTGAAGAGCGTCGCGGGGGACACCTACCCCGTGACCTTCTGGCACCTGCCGGAGAGCGCCGAGAAGGCCCCCGCCCTCTTCGAGGAGATCCTCGACCACCTCGCGCACATGGAGTCGGTGTGCGGCCCCTATCCGTTCCGCGTGGACAAGTACGGGGTCGTCGAGACGCCGCACCTGGGGATGGAGCACCAGAGCATCATTGCCTACGGCAACCAGTTCCGGGGCGACCCGAACTTCGACTACGACTGGCTGCACCACCACGAGCTGAGCCACGAGTGGTGGGCCAACCTCGTGACCTGCGACGACTGGGCGGACTTCTGGATCCACGAGGGCTTCGGGACCTACATGCAGGCCCTCTACCTGGAGTCGCGCTTCGGCGAGGAGGCCTACCGCAAGAAGCTGGAGGTGGACTGGAAGCGGGTCAGCAACGCGGGCCCAATCGCTCCGCGCGCGCCACGCGCGACCCAGGACATGTACTTCGCGGGTGAGGGCAGCGACGCTCCTGGCGGGGACATCTACTTCAAGGGCTCCTGGTTCCTCCACAACCTCCGCTGGCTGATGGGGGACGAGCCCTTCTTCCGCTTCTTGCGGCGCCTCACCTACCCCACACCGGAGAGCGAGCAGGATGCCGCTCACCCGCCCGTCCACTTCCTCGACACCGCGGGCGTGGCCAGAGCCGCCACCGCGGCGGCCGGTGCCGACCTGCAGTGGTACTTCGACGCCGTGGTGCGGCAGAAGGAGCTGCCGGTGCTCGAGGTGTGGGCGGAGGATCGCACCCTGCACCTGCAGTGGAGGTCCGCGAGCGGTCGGCCCTTTCCCATGCCGGTCGAGGTCCTGGTGGAGGGCCAGGCCGTGCGCGTGAACTGCCCCAGCGGCCACGGCCGCCTCGATGTGGGGACCCGCACCTGGGAGGTCGATCCCAAGCGCTGGCTCCTGCGCAAGCGCTGAGCCCCGGGGTCCTTCGAGACCCTAGCCGCCCAGGTGGTCGAGCACCCGGTCGACCTCATCGGGCGAGCCCATGATGACGCTCGTGCGCTGGTGGAGCGCCTCGGGCGCGATCTCGAGCGTGCGCTGCAGGCCTGAGTAGGCCTTGCCGCCCGCCTGCTCGATGATCATGGCCATGGGGTTGGCCTCGTACATGAGGCGCAGCTTCCCGCTCGGCGCCTTCTGCGTCGGCGGGTAGAGGAACACGCCGCCCTTCACCAGCACGCGGTGGACATCGGCCACCATGGCTCCGGCGTAGCGGCTCGAGTAGCCGTTCTCGTGGGCCCAGCCGAGATAGCGCTGATACTCCTCGGGGAAGGTGGCCGTGTACGCCTCGTTCAGGCTGTAGGTCTTGGCCGCCTTGGGGATGCGCACATTCTCCTCGACCAGCAGGAACGAGCCGATGGTCGGGTCGAGCACGAACATCTGCACGCCGTGGCCCGTGGTGAGCACCATCACGGTGGACGGCCCGTAGAGGACATAGCCCGCGGCGACCTGCTGGGTCCCGGGCTGCCGGATGGCCTCGTGGGGGCTGGCGGCGCGCCGGTCGTGCTGCAGGATCGAGAAGATGGTCCCCACCGAGCCGCAGGTGTCGAGGTTCGACGAGCCGTCGAGCGGATCGAACAGGGCGATGTAGGGGCGCTCTCCGTCGGTCGAGGTGCGCAGCAGCAGGGGCTCCTCGTTCTCCTCGGAGGCGACGATGGCGAGGCCGGCGCGCGAGCCCAGGCAGGAGAGCAGGGTCTCGTTGGCGATGACATCGAGCTTCTGCTGCGTCTCCCCCTGGACATTCTCCGTCCCAAGCGTGCCCAGCACATTCTCGATGCGCGCCCTACGGCAGCGTGCCGCGATGAACTTCGTCGCCAGGCTGATGGCGGAGAGGATCCAGGTGAAGCGCCCGGTGGCACCGGGGTGCTTGGCCTCCTCGGCGAGGAGGTACGACTGGATCGACAGGAGCTTGGCGCTGTCGATGGGGGGCTGCTGGGGCTGGGAGTTCATGGGCCGGCCTCCGGAGGGCGGAGCGAGCATCTCCTGGTGAGATCGGCAGGCCGCTCTCGGCACTGGAGCCCCCAGGCTGGGAATGCCCCGGGCATGCCCCCCAGGAACGCAGGAGCCCCCCTGCGCAGGGCGCAGGGGGGCTCCGAGCGGTCCGCTGGCCCGGCTGGTGCCGGGCTCAGCAGGCCAGGGTCACTGGCAGAAGGTGACCGCCACGCCCGTCGTCGTGTTCGAGGTCGGGCCCGGGTTGTTGTCGCGGAACCAGAGCTGGAAGTTCCAGGTCGAGCCCGGGAGGAAGGTCTGGTTCTGCGGCAGGCTGTTGAAGTCCGGCGAGAAGCTGACCGAGCCGCCCGTCGTGATCATCACATTGCTCGAGAAGCGGT
>JADHNZ010000033.1 GCA_016779225.1 Planctomycetota bacterium | reverse complement strand
CCGGCCTCTCCAGGAAGTCTGTTCTTGTTGGGGGCGGGCTCCTGCGCTCGATTCCGGCCGGTTTCCCTGCGTGTTTCGGCCCTCGGAGGGGTGGACAGATTTTCGGATCTCGCTTACCTTTCTCTTGTCGGGTTCGCCCGACCCGGGGCATCTCCTGCCTCGGCCGCCCCCTCACCGCGGGGCGACGGTCTCTGGCACCCCCTGCCCCCGCCGGAGGCCACCCGCTCCAGACGGGACCCGCCCCCCCGGAGCGAACACGGAGCCGCCTCTCGCCCAGAGGCGGCTCCACCTTTTTCTGCGGCATGACGGCCCCAGAGCGGTGGACACCACCGCGCGGCGGACACCACCGCGCGGCGGACACCACCGCGCGGCGGACACCACCGCGCGGCGGACACCTCAGCGCTCGAGGTGCACCGCGCCGGTGTCCGCGTCGATCCGCAGGACCTTCCGGCGCCCCTCGAAGCCGAGCTCGATCTCGCCGGCCCACAGGCACTCGCCGGCCCGCCCAAAGGCGAGGCGATCGCCCCCCTCGAACTGGGTGCGCGTCACGATCACGCCGCGGAACACCGCATCACGCGGGTAGTGGCGCACGAACGGGCCGTTGCCCATGGGGGACTCGAGGTCCTCCCCAACCGCCGTCGCTGCCCGGTAGCCGGTGCCGTCCGGGGCGAAGCGCACCTCCAGCCGCTCCCCGCGCAGGGCCGCGCGGTTCTGGACATCATGCAGGTCCTCGGCGAGGAGCTGGGCGGCGGCCTCCAGGGTCACCTCGGCCCGGCCGAACCACCACGGCACCACCACGGCCGAGGTGGCGGCGATACCCACCAGGACCAGGACGAGGCCCAGGAGGGTGAAGCGCGGGGTCTTGCGGGGGGAGGCGGACATGGAGCTCAGGCCGTTCCTTGCTTTCGAGCGCAGGGCCCCAGGCCTTGAGCCCTGGGGCCGGGTTGGAGGTCAGGCCTCACCGGGACTCGCGCCCAGGAGCTCGGCGTGACGCGATCCAGGACCACCAGGGCCCCTCGGGGGCATAGGCCGGGCCCCAGGCCCAGTGTCCCGTCCCCTCGGGCATGCGCTCGAAGCGCACCTCGTGGCCGGCGGCCTCGAGGGCGTCGGCCATGAGCACCGAGCGCTGGAACGGCACCGCGGGGTCGTCCACCCCGTGCCAGATCCAGATCGGGACGCGCGGGAAGGCGCCCGCGCTGTCCGGATCCCCTCCGCCGCAGATCGGCGTCAAGGTCGCCCACAGGTCCGCGAGCCGGGGTCCGAGGTCGAAGGTCCCATAGCCACCCATGGAGAGGCCGGTGAGGTGCACGCGGCTGCGGTCGATGGGCTCCTCCTCGAGGGTCCGCTCCAGAGCGGCCATCGCCGCAGCCATGGGGGCCGAAGGCTCAGCCGCCATGGGCTCGGGATCCGCGCGGTCCCAGTCGGTCTCCACCCAACGCTGCCCCTCGGGGCACTGCGGCGCCAGCAGGTAGCCATCGAAGGCGGGCCCGCCGTCGCGCAGCAGCAGCTCGGGCATGTGAGTGAGCTGCAGGGCGTTGTCGGTGCCACGCTCTCCCGCGCCGTGCAGGAACAGGACGAGGGGCAGCGGACCCTCCTTGGGCCGCCGGGGCACCAGCAGGCGGTACTCCCACACGCGGCTTCCGCCCTCCCCGTCCGGCGCGACCACGGTCCGCACCTCGGCGCGGTGGCTTCCGGGGCCGTCGTCGTCGGGGGATCGGGGGGCTTCCATCGTCTTGCAGGCGGTCAGGGCACACAGCACGAGCAGCAGGCGGACCATCCTCCGAGCCTAGCTCGGGACGCGGGCGCTAGCATGGTCCCCATGGCAGTTCCCAGCCCCTCTCGCCGCCACCTCCTGCGCGCTGGCCTGGTCGGCGGAGCGGTCGGCTCGATCGCCGCCTGCGAGCCTTGCGCCGGTGTCGCGGGCCCGGCCATCCACACGCGCCAGCGCGTGCGCTGGAGGCTGGCGAGCAGCTTCCCCTCGACGCTGGACACGATCTTCGGGGCCTCGACCGTGCTCGCGGAGGAGGTCGCCGCCATGACCGACGGCAGCTTCACCATCGAGGTCTACCAGGCCGGGGAGCTGGTGCCCGCCCTGCAGGTGCTCGATGCGGCCCAGAAGGGCTCCTGCGAGGTGGGCCAGACCGCGGGCTACTACTACATCGGGAAGAACCCCGCGCTGGCCTTCGACACCTGCCTGCCGTTCGGCCTCACGAGCCGGCTGCAGACGGCGTGGCTCCACGAGGCTGGCGGTCTCGACCTCGTGAACAGCGTCTACGCTCAGTTTTCGGTGCGTGCCTTCCCCTGTGGGAACACGGGGACCCAGATGGGCGGCTGGTATCGCTCCGCCATCGCCTCTCTCGCGGACCTCAAGGGCCTCAAGATGCGCATCCCCGGCCTCGGCGGGAAGGTGATGGACATGCTCGGGGTGAGCGTCCAGAACATCGCGGGCGGCGATGTCTATCCGGCCCTCGAGCGCGGCGTCATCGATGCGACCGACTGGGTCGGCCCCTACGACGACGAGCTGCTGGGCTTCTACCAGGTAGCCAAGATCTACCACTACCCCGGCTGGTGGGAGCCGGGCCCGTCCCTCTCCTTCGTGGTGAACCAGGAGGCCTGGGACAGCCTGCCCTCCGAGTACCAGGCCATCTTCGCCAGCGCCTCCAACCGCGCCGCCACGGCCATGCAGGCGCGCTACGACGCCAAGAACCCTCCGGCGATGCAGCGCCTGCTCGGCCATGGCGTCCAGCTCGTCCCGTTCCCGGACGATGTGATGGCCGCCGCGAAGGAGGCCTCGGACCAGCTGCTCTCGGACCTCTCCGCCGAGAGCGCGGACTTCGCGCGCATCCTGGAGGCGTGGCGCGGCTACCGCGAGGGTGCGGCGGCCTGGTTCGGCACGGCTGAGCGCGCGTTCCTCAACGCGACGAGCTAGAGCCCGCCAGGGGCCTGGGCTCCTAGTGCCAGGCCTTCGCGAGGCGCCGTGCGCGCGCGCGCTGGTCCTCGCTCAGCTCGAGGGCCTGCAGGGCCTCGCTCGCCCCGTGGTGCTTCACCATGGCGGCGAGCTCGAACCACATGGCGGCCAGGACCGGGTCCGGCTCGGGCACCCCGCGGCCGTCGCGCACCAGGCGCCCCAGGTTGAAGCGAGCCTGCGCGTGCCGCGCCTCGGCCGCCCGGCGGTACAGGGCCATCGCAGCGCCCTCGTCGCGCTCACACCCCAGGCCCTGCTCATGCATCCACCCCAGGTGGTCCCACGCGGGTGGGTAGCCGGTGGCCGCGGCACGCTCCATCCACTCGAGGGCCCGCGCGTGGTCCTGCTCCACCCCGCGGCCGTCGCGCAGCCCGACCCCCAGGCGCAGTATGGCGCGGGCGCCCCCCGCCTCCGCAACCCGCTGGTCGTACTCGGGCCCCGTCTCGCCCGCGCGCCGCCGCAGGGCGCGCTCGCTCTCCTCCTCCCGGTAGGCCTGGAGCATGGGCGCCGGCCAGGCGAAGCTCGGGGCGTCCGCGGGCTCGTAGCCCGCGAGGTGGGGCTGCTCCAGGCGCTCTCGCGCGTGGACATAGCGCCAGGCCTCGGCGCCGAACACCTCCACGCACAGGGCGAACAGGGGCGGGTCGTGCTCCGCGAGCTCCTCGCGCGTGTCCACCGGCCCGTGCTGGTCGTCGTTCTCGCGGTTGGTGTCGAAGTAGCTCTGGACGCCCTCGGCCCAGTACTCCATGCGGTTCGTCTCCGCATAGGTCCCCTTCCAGCGCCCCTCGCGGAGGGCCTCGTTGTAGGCGTCCACCAGCCGCGGATCGAAGGTGGGGTCGGTGGAGGACAGCCCCATCTCGTGGAGCGCGTGGGCGAACTCGTGGATGAGGATGTTCTCCGTGGCGTAGGGGTCCCCCGGATAGCCCAGCAGGTTCTCCTCGCCGCAGCTGACGGAGGGGCGGTGGCGCGTGGCACCCAGGCCTCGCGCCCTGCGGTCCCAGTAGCGTGCGGGCTCCAGGTCCGCGTGCTCGGGAACATCCGTCGTCCACTCGTCGAACGCCATGACCGTGTAGCGCACGCCGTTGGCGGCCATTGCGGCGAGGACCTCCGGGCGGTGGCCGAGCATCTGCAGGATCAGGAAGCGTGCCTCCTGGAGGGCCACGGGGTGCACGCGTTGGGAGGCCACGATCGGCAGGCCCCCGGCCTCGAGCCACTGGTCGTAGAACCCGGTCAAGCCGAAGCGCTCGCGCACCTCGTCGGGAGGCGCCTGCACGGCGGGGAGGTCTCGCGAAGGGGAGGCCAGGGACGCGAGGAGCAGCAGGGAGATCATTCGCTGAGGGACATGGTCACGAGGTCGGGGAACAGGACCACGAGCACGAGCGTGAGCACCTGGACCCCGATGAAGGGAAGCACACCGCGGTAGATCTGGCCGGTCGTCACCGAGGGCGGCGCGACCCCGCGGAGATAGAAGAGCGAGAAGCCGAAGGGCGGCGTGAGGAACGAGGTCTGCAGGTTCATCGCCAGCACGACCCCGAACCAGACCATCTCCGGCCCCTCGATCCCCAGGCTCCGCGCCGCCGGGACGAACAGCGGCAGCACGATGAAGGCGATCTCGAAGAAGTCGATGAAGAAGCCCAGGGCGAAGACCGTGAGGTTCGCCACGAGGAGCAGGCTGAACACCCCGCCCGGCAGGTTGGTCAGCAGGTGCTCGAGCTCGCGGTCGCCGCCCAGCCCGCGGAACACCAGGGTGAACGCGGTCGAGCCGATCAGCAGGAACAGCACCATGGTGGAGAGCCGTGCCGTCTCCAGGGCGGTCCCGCGCAGGGCGGCGAGGGTGATGCGCCCACGGCTCCACGCGAGCAGGAATGCGCCGACCGACCCCAGGGCCCCAGCCTCGGTGGGGGTCGCGATGCCCGCGAAGATCGATCCCAGCACCACGACCACGAGGGTGAGGGGCGGTGCCATGACCGTCAGGGCCTGCCGCGCGAGGGCCCTGCCATCGGCCGGGCGCTCCTCCTCGGGGACCGGCGGGGCCAGCTCAGGCCGGAGGCGAGCCAGCACGAGGACCGTCACGGCGAGGAGCGCCGCCAGCAGGAGGCCCGGCACCAGCGCGCCGCGGAACATATCGCCCACGCTGGTGCCCATCTGGTCCGCGAGGACCACGAGGACGATCGAGGGGGGGATGATCTGCCCGAGGGTGCCCGACGCGCAGATGGTGCCCGTGGCGAGCGTCGGCGCGTAGCCCGTGCGCAGCATCAGGGGCAGGGAGATCAGCCCCATGGACACCACCGAGGCGCCCACGACGCCGGTGGCCGCCGCGAGCAGGGCGCCCACCAGCACCACCGACAGGGCAAGGCCTCCCGGCCGCTTGCCAAACGCGACCGCCATGGTGCGCAGCAGGTCCTCCGCCAGCCGGCTGCGCTGCAGCAGCGTCCCCATGAAGATGAAGAACGGCACCGCCAGCAGGACCTGGTTGCTCATCACGCCGAACAGGCGCTCGGGGAAGAGCTCGACCCACGCCGGGCGGAAGAAGCAGTAGTGGATCCCCAGGCCGCTGAAGAGGACCGCCGTGCCCCCCAGGGCGAACGCGACCGGGTAGCCCAGGAAGATCAGCGCGAAGGTCACGCCGAACATCACCAGCCAAAGCCACTCGAGCATCAGGCGGCCTCCTCGCGGTCGTCGGTGTGGAGGGCCAGGGTCTCCTCGAGGGGCGCACCGGCGAGGACCGCCAGGCGCCGCAGGACCTCGGCCACCGACTGCAGCAGCAGCAGGCCGAAGGCCAGAGGGACGACCAGCTTGATGGGCCAGCGGGGCAGGCCACCGGGGTCCGGGGACTGCTCGAGCGTGGCGACGCTGTCCGCCACGAACTCATAGGAGTTCCAGATCGCGAACACGCAGAACGGGATCAGCAGGCCAAGTCCGCCCACGAGGTCGATCCAGAGCCGGGCCCGCGGACCCCAGCGCTCCAGCAGCACATCCACGCGGACATGGCCCCCCCGGCGAAGGGCGTGGGGGGCACCCAGCAGGAAGACCAGGCTGAACAGGTACCACTGCAGCTCGAGCCAGGCGTTGCTGGAGAGGTTCTCTCCCAGGGCGCGTCCCGCGTAGCGCAGGACCGCGTTGGCGGCCGCAACCACCACCATGCCGGCCGTCAGCCAGGCGCTCGCGTTCGCAACGCGCCTACAGAGCGCGTCGATGCGATCACACGCTCGGAGGAGTGCACCCACCCGCCGTCACTCCCCGGGGTAGCACAGACCGAGCTCGGCGCGGATGCGGTCCATCGTGCGCAGGATCGCCAGGGACTCTTCGTGAGAGATCACCGGCGACTCCAGCAGGCCCTCCGCGAGGCAGCGCTGCACCTCGATGGCCTGGTAGTGGTAGGCGTTGCCCTCGAGCGGGATCGCCTCCTCCACACCGTTCAGCACCAGCCGGTCCGCGTAGAAGAAGCGCGGCACGACGATCATGCCCTTGGTCCCGCAGATCACCATCTGCTGGGCCGTGTCCGTGCGCACCGCCGAGGACAGGTTCGCCATGCGACCGCCCGCATGGCGCTGGATCCAGGCGCACTGCTCGTCGATCCCTGTGGAGCCCCGGTCGTCCAGGGCCACGATCGCCTCCGGCTCGTCGCCGTAGATCATTGAGGCATAGGCGACGCAGTAGACGCCCACATCCAGCAGGGAGCCGCCCGCGAGGTGCGGATCGAACAGGCGACCGCTGGGGTCGAACTCCCCGCGGAAGCCAAAGTCCCCCGTGATCGAGCGCACCTCCCCTATGGCCCCCGATGCGATCAGCTGGCGCACGCGGGCCGTGACCGGGTTGAAGCGGGTCCACATGGCCTCCATCAGGAACACGCCGCGCTCGCGCGCGCGGTCGATCATCCGGCGGCCCTGGGCCTCGTTGAGGGCCAGGGGCTTCTCGCACAGCACCGGCTTCCCGGCGTCCAGGCAGAGCAGCGTGTCCTCCATGTGCCGCGAGTGGGGGGTGGCCACATAGATCGCGTCCACCTCCGGGTCCGCGGCCAGCTCCTCGTAGCTGCCGTGGGCGCGCGCGCCGTAGGCGTCGGCCATGCGCTCTGCCGAGGCGAGGGAGCGGCTCCCGACCGCGGCCACCCGCTGGTCGGACAGGACCTCGAGGCCCTGGGCAAAGGTGTTGGCGATGCGTCCTGTCGAGAGGATGCCCCAGCGGATGGTGCTCATGATGCAGAGGGGGGCCGCGGCTCCGGCACGCGGCCCCTCGCATCGTAGCGGGGCGGTGCGAGCCCCGTCCTTTCGGCCTCTTTGTTGCCCTCCTCCGAGGAGCAGCTGCGGAAGCGGGGGCAGAGGTCGCCCTCCAGTGCCGCTGAGTCCCCTCACCAACGCCCCCACGGTCCAAGGCGGGCGAGGAGGCGGAGGGGCTGCGTCCCCTGCCGCGCTCCGCTTGCCGCCGTCGGGCCGCCTCAAGTGGCTTGGCCTGCCTGGGATTGCGGAGGTCGACCGTGCCCGCACGCGCGCGCTGCTGGGCGAGGGTGCCGAGCTGCTCGAGGCCGGCGGGGCGCGCTTCCCGGACGAGCCGCTCTGGTTCGCTCGGGCCGCGAGGGCCTGCTCGGGCACGCAGGGGTGGAGCCTCCTGTGGGAGCTGCGACTGCTGGGCCGCCTCGAAGCATTCGCCGTGCGCGTGCGGCGCGGCGAGCAGCCCGGCCTGCGCTGTGACGCCGAGGGCCTCCTCCACGCCGAGGACCTCACGGCCCTCGAGGAGCCGCCCCCTGGACAGCGGGTCGTGGGCAGCGGCGCTCCGGTGGACCTCAATGCCCTGTGGTGCGGCCTGCTCCAGACCCTGGGCGACGCCGCCGAGGCGCCTCGACGGGTTGCCTGGCGTCAGGAGGCGGAGCGGGCGGTCGAGCTCTTCCAGGCGAGCTTCTGGCGCGAACGGCCGCGCGGGCTGCGAGGCCTTGCTCATGGGCCACGGGCCGCCGGCCTCGCGGGCCTGGTGGCCGCGGCCAGCGATCCCCAGGTCCTCGATCGCGCCGCGCGTGAGCTCGTCCTCGAGCAGCAGCGGGTGGCGCTGCTGCGCAGTGATGCTCCCGCCTGGGCACGCGCCCTGGCGGTCGAGGCCGAGCTGCGCACGCGCGAGCTGTCGGTCACCTCCCTGCGCGGTCTCGCAAGCCTCCTCGCGCGCAGGGGCGTGGGCGGGCGCGATCCCCTGAGGCCCCTCCTCCGCGTGATGGATGGCGCCCTCACGGGCCGGGCTAGCTGAGCCCGTGCAGGCTGATGGCCCTGTGGGGTCAGGGCCGGGACTGCAGGCCGAGGGCTGCCGCCACCGCGTGGCCGATGGCCTGGCAGCGGACCTCCCAGTCGCCGCGCTCGGCCCAGACCTGGGTGACCTCCAGCTCGAGCCCCGCGTAGCGGTCGCCGGGGAGCTTGCCCCGCAGGGTGCGCGTCAGCCCATCACTGGTGCCGAGGTAGGGCTCGTTCGGTCGCACCCTTGCCTCCGGGAGCGCCGCGCGCAGGGCGGTCATCACGCGCTCCGCGAGCTCGGCCTCCTGCGGCGCATCCGGATCGAACAGCACGCCGAGGTCCACGCTGCGCACGCGGCCCTGGAGGACAGGGGTGAAGGTGTGCACCGACAGGTGCACCACTCGCTCCCCACGGTCGAGCTCCTCCTCGATGCGCTCACGAACCTCACGCCGGTAGGGCGCGTGGTATGCGTCGAGCAGCTCCTCGCGCTCGCCCACGGGGAGCAGGGCCGTGGCCTCGGAGAGCACGCTCGGGTTGGTGCGCGAGCGGTTCAGGTCCACGAGCAGGCGCGTGAAGCGGCCCTCGATGAGCGGAGCCCTTAGCGTCCGTGCGAGGGACCGCGCCAGGATCCGCGCACCGGGGTCCCAGCCCTCGTGGGTCTCCAGGAGCTCCTGCGGCACGAGGTCCGCGTAGCGCTCCGGGAGCCGATTGGAGGCGTGCTCACAGGACAGGACAGGGCGCCAGCTGGCGCGCGTGCGGCGGTCATCGACCATGGAGGCCCCTCCCTTCGTCGAGGCAGTCGGCGAGCTCCAGGACCAGCTCCCTCAGCGCCTCCAGGGAGGGCTGCGGTCCCGCGCGGCGGAGCATCCGCGCGGCAAGGGTGCCCTCGCGGAGGATCAGGCTCAGCGCCTCCGCGCACGGGGGATCGAGCTCGGGCTGGAGCTCATCGAGCAGCTCTCTCCAGAGGGTTCCACCTCGCCGCTCGCCTGGGGACCGGCCGAGGGCGCGCAGCAGGGCCGGATCCCTGAAGGTGACCTCCTCGCCCGCGACGATCGATCGCTCCAGCTCGACCGCGAGGGCCTCGGTGTCCAGCGCGGCGAGCTGAGCCAGGGGTGCCCACCTCTCCTCAGCCAGGGCGCGGACGAGGGCGACCACGGCTCCTGCGATGCCGAGGTCCGCCGCAGGGTGCTCCTGCAGGTCGAGGATGCGGATCTCGATGGCCATGCGGTCGAAGCGCGCAATGGCGCCCCGTGCGTTGGCGAACTCATGTCGGAGCAGGCCCTCCGGATCGTGAGGCGCAAGGTCTGCGTAGAGCCGGCCGAGCACCTCCGTCTCGTACTGCGCACGCGAGGTGACCGGCTCAGGCACGACGCGGCCGGCCATCGAGGGGATGCGGGCGCTGTTCCTCGCGTAGGCCTGCATGCGCAGGTCCAGCGGTCCCGAGGCCAGGCCGTCAGCGAAGGGGGAGGAGGCAGCCAGGCAGGGAAGCAGGGGCAGGGCGGCTCGAATGGCCAGGTGCAGGCGCGCAAACTCCTCGTCGTTGGCGAAGGGGAGGTTGATGTGCATCGACTGCAGGTTGGACCAGCCATGGCCGCTGCAGCCGAAGATGCGGTCGTAGGCGTGATAGACCTCGGTCGTCTCGTGGGGCCACAGGACGGTCTCGGTGCGGGGGTCCATGAAGGGGTGCATGGCGCCTCCGGAGAGGCGCACTCCCCGAGGCGCGAGCAGGCCGTTGATGCGCCGCACGCCGTCTTGGAAGACCGCTGCCAGGCCCTGGAGGCGTGGAGCGGGCCCATTGGTCTTGAGCTCGATCACATGCTGGACGAGCTCGTTGGACCAGGCGAGGTCGCCGTCCTCGTGATCGCTGGTCGGCACCGGCGAGCCCGACGCCTCGCGCAGCAGGGCGTCCGCCACCGGGGCGATGCGGGCCGTGGTGCGCTCGATGAGCATGTACTCCAGCTCGATGCCGTAGCCCTCGAAGAGGTGCAGGGTGCTCATGGCCGGGAGCCTCCAGAGCGCAGGGCCTCGATCGAGCGCACGAAGTGCTCGGCCAGCCGGTCCCACAGCGCGGCGCCCAGCACGCGATCCTCGTAGCCGCCGTCCAGGTTGGGGTTGTCATTGACCTCGATCACATGGGCTCTTCCGCGGACGACCTTCACATCCACCCCGTACAGGCCGCGTCCGATGTGGCGTGCAGCCCGCACGGCGGCGCGGACCACCGAGGGCGGGGCGTCCTCGACGGCCACGCACTCCACCCGCCCATAGCGCGTGCGGCCCCCGCTGCCGTGCTCGACGATCTGCCAGTGGCCCCCGGCCATGAAGTAGCGGCAGGCATAGAGGGCCGCTCCGCCCAGCACGCCGACGCGCCAGTCGAAGTCGGTGGGCAGGTACTCCTGGGCGAGGACGAGGTCGGAGCCCTCCAGCAGCTGGGAGAGGAGGGCCTCGAGCTCCTCCGGCGTGCTGGCCTTGCAGACCCCCTTCGAGAAGGCGCTGTCGGGCTGCTTGAGGACGCAGGGCAGCCCCAGGGCCTCGGCAACCGCATCGCGATTCCCACGGTGCACGGTCATCGTTCGCGGGGTGCGGATGCGGTGGTGGTCCAGGAGCTCGTGCAGGTACACCTTGTTCGCGGCCCGCACGATGGACTTGGGATCGTCGATCACGGCGAGCCCCGCGCGCTCCGCGCGGCGCGCCATGCGGAAGGTGAAGTGGTCCACGGCCGTGGTGGCCCGGATGAAGAGCGCATCGAACTCGGCCACGCGACCGAAGTCGTCCTTCGTGATGCGCTCCGTGGCGAGCCCTGCCCGGTGGCAGGCCGCCTCGAAGCGCTTCAGCCCGAGCTCGTTCGACGGGGCGAGGGGGTCCTCGGGATCGAGCAGGATGGCGAGGTGTCCCCGGACCGCGCGCCGGCGGGTGGAGGGCAGCCTGCGTCCGGCGAAGTGCAGGCGCGCCTGCTCGAGCACGAACTCGCGGTGGTCCGTGGGGACCTCGCTGATCGGGATCGCGGTCAGCCCTCGCAGCTGCCACTCGTCCCTGCTGCGGCGGAAGCGCGCGCGCAGGAGGGGTGCCTCGAACTGGTTGAACAGGGAGCGCGCCAGGGACGCGTAGCGGGGCGACAGGGCCTCGCCGAAGTAGACCGACAGGGTGAACTCGTCGCTCTTCAGGGGCGCCATGACCCTCTGAATGCGCTGGTAGAGGCTGTCCGAGACGAGGCCGCCCACCGAGCGCGCACGCAGGTCCTGCATCGCGCCCACGCCCGGCCGGGGCCTGTGCCCGCGCGCTTCGGCCAGCAGCGTCACGTAGTAGCCCAGGCTCTGATAGGCGTAGGAGCGGCAGAGGTTGAACACCGTCACGCCGCGCACCTGGGCCCAGGAGGGGTCGGTCAGGTAGGCGCGCGCGCTCACCACCTCGACCCCCGGCGTATCCACCGGCCAGTCCTCGGGGTGATCGAAGACGAGGACGAAGCTCATCGGGTCCTCCGCCTGGGCTGGACCACAAGGATGTTCGCGTCGTGGGTGACGCTGCCGAGGAGGATCGCGTTCACCAGCCGGTCGAGAGAGACCTCGTAGCGTGCGGAGGGGGCGACCGGGTTGGGCTGGAGGGGGTCGGCGACCAGGGCCCTGCGCTCCTCGGGGTCGTAGGCCACCAGCACGACGAAGTGCCCCTGGGGTGCACCCTCCACATCATCGAACTCCAGCCTCCCCTGGTCGTTCACCAGCTCGCGGGCCGTGCGGTAGAGGAAGGTTGCGGAGAGCCCCGTGATGATCGGGTGCCCCTGCTTGAGGTGGCGCCGCAGGAGAGCGGGTGTCAGGTCCGCGAGCTCGAGCTCACCGCCCAGGTCGAGGAAGTCGAGGTAGCTCCGGCTGAAGCGCCGAATGGCCTCGGGCTTGGCGGAGGTCTCCTGGCGCTCCAGACCCTCGCGCACCTGCCGCGCTCCCCCTGTGAACCAGGTGGGGTCGAAGACCGACAGGTGCCAGGTCCAGATGGTCGCACGGAAGCCGCGGCGGAGGGCGTCCTGGCCGAGCAGCACGGCCAGGGTCCCGCCCTGTTCGAGCTGGTGACAGGTGCCGATCACCTCCTCGAGCGGGAGCTCGAGGCCGTGGTGCTGGTAGACGGCGTGGAGGCAGGTCGGGCCGCAGGTCGCGTCGTCGGGCTGCGGCTCAATCGAGAACGGTGGGGGGATCAAGCAGGCGGGCGCGAGGGCTTCCGGCCCCCGCTGGTGACCGCGCCAGCAATCTGCCCTCCGCCGCCGTACACGCAAGAGGGTGCCTCCAGAATCTGCGCGCGGCCCCGTTGCCCGGCCCTCCCAATCCCGGGACAGGTGACCGGTCGGTAGCACAAGCGCTTCGGGCAGCCAGCCGTGGCAGCGGAACTTGGCCGCCGTGGTCCGCGTCCAAGGCGCTCGCGGTTCGGGGTTCCTCCCGGGCCACGCCCAAGTGGTGCGGGGAACTCCCTGCTCCGCGCGACCCCAAGCAAGCCCCCGCATGAACCCCCGACGGACCCTCGCTCTGCTCCTCCTCGCCTCGACCCCGGCCCTTGCTCAGGGACCCCTTTGGCCCGGCTACCCCGATCGCCGGGAGGTCTACCAGGACCAGGCAGGCAACATCATCGCCGTCGATGAGCATGGGACCCAGGTCTTCGACGACTGGTCCAGCTTTCACCGCTCGCGCTTCTTCATCGAGCACGGGATGCGCTGTGGCGCGCACGACAGGTCTGTGAGTCCTGGGGGCTGGAACCTGATGCCCCCGAGCGACTGCGATGCCAGTGGCACTAACCCCGTTGCGACCTACGACCCCGGCGGGGGAGCGACCTACAGGATCCCGGTTGTCGTTCACATCCTGCACCGCACCAACGGTGTGGGGGATGTGAGCAACGCACGCGTCCAGAGCCAGATCGATGTGCTCAACGAGGACTTCAATGCGCTCGCGGGATCGTCCGGCGCGCCTGGGGCCAGCGCGGGGATCGAGTTCTTCCTCGCAACCACGGATCCCAGCGGGGCTCCCTCCACAGGCATCTATCGCTATGCGAGCAACTCTTGGCACAACGACAAGGGGCCGTACTACAGCTCGATCGGCTGGGACACGACGCGCTACCTGAACATCTATGTGAACTCCGCCGGCGGCAACCTGGGCTACGCATACCTCCCGAGCGGTGGCGGCGTCGTGGGCCAGCCCTGGGACGGCGTCCGCATCTTCTACCAGGCCTTCGGCCGCAACTCGGGCTACGCCCCCTATGACCAGGGTCGCACCGCGACCCACGAGGTCGGGCACTACCTCGGCCTCTACCACACCTTCCAGGGCGGCTGTGACTCGAGCGGTTGCGCAACGAGTGGCGACCTGGTGTGCGACACCAACAGCGAGTCGAGTCCCTTCTATGGCTGCGGGAACCGTACGAGCTGCGGGAGCAGCGACCCGACGACCAACTACATGGACTACAGCGAGGATCTGTGCATGTTCCAGTTCACCCCCATTCAGGTGAATCGCATGCGCTGCACGCTGGAGAACTTCCGCGTTGATCTGGACGACGCCGGCGGCGGCGGAGGCGGCGGAGGCGGCGGCGGCGGGACGCCCCCTGACGCGGTGACGAGCCCAAGCCCGCAAGACGGTGCGACGGCCGTCACGGCCAGTCCGATCCTGAGCTGGGCTGCGGCCAGCGGCGCGGAGAGCTACGCCGTGCACTTCGGCTCTTCGTCAGCGCTTGGCTCCGGAGACCTCCAGGCGACGCAGGCAGCAACCTCTTGGTCCCCGGGAACCCTCCCTGCAGCGACTACCTGGTATTGGCGTGTGGACTCCGTGGGAGCCGGTGGCGTGACGACGGGAGAGACCTGGTCCTTCACGATCGAGGCCGGCGGTGGCGGCGGCGGAGGGGCAGGGAACCTCCTCAATGACGACTTCGAGAGCGGCGCTCTGTCCGGCTGGAGCACCAGCGGCAATGTGCAGGTGAATGGCAACGGTGCCTATGAGGGCGCCTTCGGGATGCTCCTTCGTGGGAGTGCCAGCGCTGAGTATGCCCTCGATGCGACCGGCCGCACCGGCGTGGTCTTCTCCTACGCAAGGGCGACCTCGGGGTACGACGCCAATGAGGCACTCACGGTCGAGTGGTTCGACGGTTCGGCTTGGACGACTCTTGAGGCCGTGAGCGGGAATCTCTGGGAGACTCGCAGCTGGCCTCTGGGCCCGGCTGCTGATGGGAACGCGGCTCTCCGCATCCGCTTCCGAGCCAGTGCCAACAAGAACAACGAGCTGGCGGGGATCGACAGCGTAGTGGTCAGCGCGGACTGAACCCTGGAGACTGCGTCGAGTGGCCGCGCGGTTCCTGCCGCGCGGCCACTCCTCCATTTGGAGGCTCCTGGGCATGAGAGCCCCGCTGCCGGGTGGGGCGTGCAGCGGCCGGAGCGGTCACCTAGGATCCGGCGATGGACGCCGCGCCCCTCTTGGCTCGCGCACCCGCGCGGGTGGGTCTGCTCGGGAACCCGAGCGACCTCTACGGGGGCGCGGTCCTCGGCTTCGCCCTGGATGACTTTGGCGCCACCGTCACTCTGAGCCCGGGCGGGGGTGGGCCCCCCCGCTTCGAGGGTCCCGCCGCGCCGCTCCTCGCGGCCGCCTGGGCGCGCCTCGAGCGCCGGGGCATCGAGCCCCTCGCCGAAGGGTTCAGGCTGAGCGCGGACACCGATGTCCCACGCCAGGTGGGGCTATCCGGCTCGAGCGCCCTCGTCGTGGCGGCGCTGCGCGTGCTGCTGGGCGCGCATGGGCTTCGCTGGTCCGCCTTCGAGCTCTCCGAGGAGGCCCTGCTTGCCGAGACGGAGGAGCTGGGCATCGTCGCAGGGCCTCAGGACCGGGTCCTCCAGGCCCACGGCGGACTGCTGTTCATGGACTTCCAAGGTGAGCGGCGCCCGGAGGCCTACCGCCCCCTCGATCCGACGCTGCTCCCGCCTCTGGTCGTGGCCTGGGATCCCGAGCCCGGCCAGGACAGCGGAGCGACGCACCAGGGCGTGCGCGAGCGCTGGCTCGCGGGGGACCCGGAGGTGCGGACGGCGATGGAGCGGGCGGCGGCCCTCGCGCGGGAGGGCGCAAGGGCCCTCGAGGGTCGGGACACCGAGCGCCTCGCGGACCTCGTGGACGCCAACTTCGAGCTGCGCCGCGGGCTGTTCGGCCTGGAGGCGCGCGCCTGTGCACCCGTGGAGTGGGCTCGCAGCGCAGGGGCCGCCGCGAAGTTCTGCGGCTCGGGCGGGGCGGTCGTATGCGTGCCCCGCGCGGGCTCCTCGGTCGTGCGGGTCCTCGAGGCGTTCGCCCGGCGCGGCTGGCCCGCGCGGGTGCCCACGGTCGCGCCCCCAGGAGGATGAGGCGCGGGGTCAGGCGCGGCGCTCCGGGCAAGGGCGCGCGCCGGCCGTGATCCGCCCGGGTCAAGCGGCCCCCTCCGTTAGGATGCGTCCAGCACCATGCGCGTCGTCCTCCTCGCCGCCGGCTTCGCCACCCGGCTCCACCCCCTGACCCTGGATCGGGCGAAGCCCCTGCTCGAGGTGGGCGGGCGTCCGGTGCTCTCCTGGATCCTCGACCGGGTCCTGCAGGCCGTGACCCCCTCCCGGGTGGTCCTCGTCACCAACCACCGCTTCGTGGATGACTTCCGCGTCTGGGCGGCGGAGGCCCCGGTGGAGGTCGAGGTGCTCGACGACGGGACCTCCACCAACGAGGACCGGCTGGGCGCCATTGGCGACCTGGCGCTGGCGGTCGAGCACATGGGCAGCGGCGACGAGCCTGTCCTCGTCGTGGCCGGGGACAACCTCGTCGACTTCGACCTAGGGCCGGGGCTGAGGAGCTTCTCCGCCGACCAAGGCCCCCTGCTCTTCGTGCGCACGGTCCCCGAGCCCGTGCCCCCCGCGAGGTACAGCGAGGTCCTGGTGGAGGGCGACCGCATCACCCGCTTCCGCGAGAAGCCCACCGACCCGGAGAGCCCGCTCTCGGCCATCTGCCTGCACCTCTACCCGGGCGACCTCGGCGACGACCTACGGGTCTTCCGCGCAGAGAGCCCGGACCTCGACGCACCCGGCCACTTCCTCGAGTGGCTCTCCCACCGCCGCACGCTCTACGCGACGCCGGTGAGCGGCCCGTACCACGACATCGGCAACCACGAGACCCTGGCGGCGGCGCGCGCAGCGTTCGCTGATCGGGACCCAAGAGCATGACCCGCACCACTCCCCTCGGCGTCGGCCTCGTCGGCAGCGGCTTCCTCGCGCGTACGCGCGCGCGGTGCTATCGCGCCCTCCCTGGCGGCGGCGGCCGCCTGCTGGCCGTGGCCTCCCGCGATGGCGCGAAGGCCGCGACCTTTGCACGCGAGGAGGGGATTCCGGAGGCGGTCAAGGATCTGGACGCGCTCCTCGCGCGCGACGACATCCAGCTCGTCGACCTATGCGTCCCCAACCACCTCCACCGTCCGTTCACCGAGCGCGCGGCCGCGGCCGGCAAGGCCGTGGCCTGCACCAAGCCCCTCACGGCCTATGTGGGCCAGGACCTTGGACCCGAGGCCTCGGATGCGGAGGTGTCCGGCGTGGACCGCCGCCGGATGGCGGCCGTGGCCATCGAGGACGCGCGCGCCATGGTGGAGGCCTGCGAGCGCGCGGGCGTGCCCCTCTTGTACGGCGAGAACTGGGTGCACGCGCCGGCGGTGCGCCGGGCGGCGGCCCTGCTGGAGGCCAGCGGCGGACGCATCCTCGACCTGCGTGGCTGGGAGAGCCACAGCGGCTCCCACTCGCCGTACTCGAAGCTCTGGCGCTACACCGGAGGTGGCTCCCTCATTCGCCTCGCCGCCCACCCGATCGGGGCGATGCTGCACCTGAAGGCGCTCGAGGGCGTGGCCCGGGAGGGAGCGCCGATCACGGCGGTCTCGGTCGTGGCCGACACGGCGGAGGTCACGGCGGGCGTGGCGCCTGGTCCCGGCGTTGCCACGGGCTGGGTCGATGTGGAGAGCTGGGGCAGCGTCTCGATCGCCTTCTCGGATGGAACCCGCGGCCTCGCCATGGGCTCGGACACCATGGTCGGGGGGATGCAGAGCCGCCTCGTGGTGCTCAGCGACCAGTCGCACCTCGAGTGCAACCTCTCGCCCAACGACGCCCTGCGCGGATACGGCGCCGCCCCGGGCGTCTTCGGCGGGGAGTATGTGATGGAGAAGGCTGCCCACGACGCGGGCTGGCACAGCTTCATTCCTGATGAGGACGCCTCGAGCGGCCACCTCGACATGTGTGCGGACTTCGTGGCGGCCGCGGCCGGTGAGCGCGAGGGGCGCTCCACGGGCGCGCTCGGCTACGAGGTGACGCGCGTTGTGATGGCGGCCTATGTCTCCGCCGCTGAGGGGCGCCGGGTGACCCTGGACGAGGTGACGCCGTGAGGCTGCTCCTCGCCCTCACCCTCGTCGCCCTCCAGAGCTGCCTCTCCACCGCGGCTCCCGAGCGCGAGGTCATCTCACGCCTCGTCCATGTGGTGGCCTTCACCCTCGAGGAGGGCGGAGCCGAGGGGCGTGACGAGGCCCTCGAGCTCGTGCGGGAGCTCAGCCGGGACCTCGCCCCGATCCCGGGGATCGTGCACCTCCACGCGGGGATCCGCGATCCGCGTTTCACGCGCCCCTCCAACCTGCAGGACTTCGATGTGCTCCTGATCGTGGAGTTCACGGACAAGGACGCCCACGACGCGTACCTCGTCGATCCGCGTCACCGCGCGGTGGTCGACGCCTGGACGCCGCGCCTGCGCGGCATCCGCGTGCTGGACGCCGCGCGCTGAGGGGCGCACGGGACCTTCGCCGTGGCAGCTGCGGCGGCCTAGCCGCCCACCTTCTGCAGGCGCTTCTGCTCGACCGCCTCAAGGAGGCGCGCGTAGGCGTCCACGAAGGCCTGCACGCCGCCGGCCAGGAGGTCCGCGGTGATGGCGTCCAGGTCGACTCCCACGGTGGGGAGGGCGGCCAGGGTGTCTCGCGCGCCGTCGAGGTCCTCCTCGAGGGAGGCGCGAGCGCGCCCGTGGTCACGGAAGGCGTCGACGGTGGCCGCGGGGACGGTGTTCACGGTGTTGGGGCCGATGAGCTCCTCCACATAGAGCACATCGCAGAAGCTGGGATCCTTGGTGGAGGTCGAGGCCCAGAGGAGGCGCTGCTCCTTGGCGCCGGCCGCCGACAGGGCCTCCCAGCGGCCTCCGCCGAAGAGCTCGCGCGAGCCGGCGAAGGTGACCTTGGCGTTGGCGATGGCGGCCTTGCCGATCAGGCCGCGGCGCAGGGCGCGCTCGCGCGGGTCCACGGTGGCCTCGATGCCTGCTCGTAGGAGCGCATCGACCTTGGAGTCGATCCGGCTCACGAAGAAGCTCGCCACGCTGCGCACGCTGCCCACATCGCCCCCGTCTGCGGCGCGCTCCTCGAGTCCCGCGATGTAGGCCTCTGCCACGCGCTCGTACATGGAGCGCGCGAAGAGCAGGGTCACATTCACATGGATCCCCTCGCGGATGAGGGTCTGGATCGCGGGGATCCCCTCCTCGGTCGCCGGGACCTTGATCATCAGGTTCGGGCGGTCCACCGCGCCCCACAGCCGGCGCGCAGCGGCGAGGGTGCCCTCCGTGTCGTGCCCAAGGTCCGGGGAGACCTCGAGGCTGACGAACCCATCGTCCCCCGCGGTGCTCTCGTACACCGGGCGCAGGACATCGCAGGCAGCCTGGATGTCGGCGATGGCGAGGGCCTCGTAGACCTCCTCGGCGGTCGAGCCCGCGAGGTCCAGCTCGCCCAGGGCGGCGTCGTAGTCGTCGCTCTTGGCGATGGCCGCCTCGAAGATCGAGGGGTTCGAGGTGACGCCCTTCACGGCGTCGTCCTCGACGAGGCGGGCGAGGTCTCCGCTCTCGATCAGGCTCTTGCGGATGAAGTCGTACCAGACGCTCTGGCCAAGGGCGGCCAGGTCGAGGAGGGGGTTCTTCATGGGAGTCGGGGGGTGCAGGCGCCAGCCTAGGTCGCCATCCTCCGCGGGCAAGGCCGGCCGGCTGTTTCGCCCCTGGATGTGAGAGCCCCGGGGTCGGCCCTCCTGGGTCCGTCCCGTCGCAGGCCCCCCGCATCGGGCAACCTGCCACGGTGGAGCGTCCCTTCGACCTCGTCCTGTTTGGCGCCACCGGCTTCACCGGCCGGCGTGCCGCTCGCCTCCTGGCTCCCATGCAGGGGCGCTGGCGGATCGCCCTGGCCGCGCGGGACCCGGAGCGGCTCGAGCGCCTGGCGCGCCCTCTCGGCCTCGCCACCCTGAGGGCCGAGGCCGAGGATCCCGCGTCGCTGGCCGCCCTGGCGCGGAGCACGCGCGTGGTCGCCAGCTGTGCGGGGCCGTTTGCCCGGCACTCCGACGGGCTGCTCGACGCCTGCGTCGAGGCGGGGACCCACTGGTGTGACCTCACCGGGGAGACCGCCTGGGTGCGGCGCGTGATCGACCGTCACCACGCGCGCTGTTCTGCGGAGGGGATCCGCGTGGTGCCCTTCTGCGGCTTCGACTCGATCCCGGCCGACACCGCGGTGGCGCGGCTCGAGGAGGAGGCCACCGCGCGGTGGGGTGAGGGTCTGGCCCGCGTCCAGGTGGCCTGGAGCCTCAAGGGAGGGCTCAACGGCGGCACCCTGGCCAGCGCGCGCGAGGTCGCGTCTTCCGGCGACTGGCGCGGGATGGCCGACCCCATGCTCCTCTGCCCTGGCTCCCAGATCCCTCGCGAGCGCAGCGTCGAGCTGGCGGACCGGGCGGGGCCGTTCCAGGATCGCCTGACCGGTCGCTGGCTGGCGCCGTTCCTGATGGGGCCCGTGGATGTGCGCGTCGTGCGGCGCACGCGCCTCCTGACCGGGAAGGACCCGAGCGCCCTTGCCCACCGCGAGGGTCAGGACCTCGGGGGCGGCTGGCCGCGCGCGGTCGGGGGCGCGGGGCTGCTCCTCGGCGTGGGGGCGCTGCTGCTCAGCCGTCCGGGCCGCGCGCTCTTTCGCTCCCTCTCCCCCGCGCCGGGGGAGGGGCCCTCACCCTCGAGGGTCGAGTCCGGGTTCACACGCGCCACCTTCACCGGCGAGACGGAGAGTGGGCGGCGCCTCGTCCTGCGGCTCGACGCCGACGGAGACGCGAGCAACGCGGTCACCGTGCGCTGCCTGCTGGCGGCGGCGGAGCTGCTGCTGGAAGGCCACGGGCCCGGTCAGGGCGGCGTGCTGACGCCAGTCGCCGCCTTTGGACCCGAGCTCCTGCGGAGGCTCGAGGCCACCGGGGCGCACCGCGTGCGCGTGCAGGAGGGCGAGGCTCAGGCGGGCTGAGCAGCGCGGGTCCCGGCGAGGGCGACGCGCGTGCGATCCCAGAGCTGCTCGCGGGCGAGCAGGCTGGACCGGGCGGCCTCCAGGGCCTCGACCTCGCGGGTGGGGTCCCCGTTGAAGAGGCGCTCCAACAGGCGCTCGGCCGCGGGACCGTGCTCGCCTCCGTCGACCTCGATGTGCCTGCGGAGGTAGGCCACGAGGGTGCCGCAGGGGTGTCCTTCGGCCTCGAGAGACTCTGCCAGGGGCAGGAACATGCGCGGGATCACATCCTCGCGGCCGTGGAAGAAGACCGCCGCGCGCACATGCAGGCCGCGCTCGAGCAGCTCGAAGGTGCGGCGCACGAACTGGCCCGACTCGGGGGGCAGCCCGGCGCGGGCCAGGGCGCGCTGGGGCTCGAAGCCCGCCACGAAGCCCTCCTCGAGGCGACGCACCGCGGAGGTGTCCGCGCCGACCTCGTCCATGGCCTCCAGGTACCAGGCGTAGTGGGACTTGTGGACGCCAGGGGCCACCTCGTCGGACTCCTCTCCCACGACGATCTCGTTGATCAGTCGGGCGGACTCCGCGTCCGAGGGCCGGTGCCAGGGGACCTGGACGCAGGTCAGGTCCCGCTGGAGGCTCTTCAGGATGGACATGAAGTCCAGCACGCATCCCACATGGCGCTCCATGAACACGCGTAGGCCCTCCACCGAGTCGACCTCGGTGTAGAGCGGGTGGCGGGACAGGCGGGCCTTGATGGCCTCGATCTCGCGGCGCAGGGCGGAGGGGGTAAACATGGGGAAGTCCCTGATATTGAACCCTGTCTCACGACCCTCAAGCCAGCATTCCGGGATGGTCCCCGGTTGAGTGAGGTCGAATGCGACCTCGTGCCGCAATTGGGCCGCCGAGGCGCGCTGTGACGCAGCGGGGGGGGCTTCCAAGACTAAGTGGCCTTCCGGGAGGGCCTCGCCTTGGGTCGGCTTGGAGTCCTCTTTCTCTCCGCAACCCGGCCCAAAAGGAACGTCCCTTCAGGGGTGGGCGGGCCCGCAGCCCTTGAACAGGCCTTCTGCTGGGCTGCCTCAAGGTCGCGGGCGTTCCCGGTCGAGGACCCGGGGGTCCCTCTCCCAAGAGACTCCCCCATGCGTGCACACCGTCCCTGGTCCTCCCGTACCGCCCTGCTGGTCCTGTTCCTCGGGCTGCTTGGCGTGAGCATGCCCCTCGCCTGCGTGGAGACCAACCCGGACTCGGGGGGGGACAGCGGGCCTCCTCCCAACACCGGCGCGACCGTCGGCGGCGTGCGGCTCGAGCTCTCGGGGGACCTGTGATGCTGGTTGCCGCGCTTCTCGGCCTGGTCGCTGCGCCTGCGCTCCAGGGCGCCACCACCCCTGGCGACTTCCTGGTGCGGGTCCATGGGCTCGAGCTCTCGGAGGGCGGTGCGACCTGGCATGCCACCGGGGCACCCTCCACCAGCCAGCTCGTGGACCTCGTCGGCGAGCCCGTTCACCCGATGGGTGATGGGGAGGCGCCGGTCGGCCTCTACGAGCACGCGCGCGTCTCCATCGGGACGCTCATGCAGTACGAGGGTCAGGACCCGTGCAGCGGGGCGCCGGTCCTCGAGGCCGTGGACTGGTCCGGGGACGAGGTGCTCGATCCGGATGGGGACGGGCGCTGGCAGGTGCACTTCGCCACGGTCGCGGCCGGCGGGCGCGCGGACGGGGACGGTCGGGCGGAGAGCCCGCTCCTCCTCGATGCCCCTGTCGCCGTCGTGCAGGGCCAGACCGTGACCCTACGCATGGTCTTCGGCGTGAAGGGCATCCTCGAGTGTGTCGAGGGGGCCACCACCGTGCGTCGGCCCCGCGCCCACCTCGGGACCACGCCCGGCTCGGCCGCACCGAATCTCGCGGGGAGCACCTGGCAGCTCACCGGGGCCCGGCTCTCGTTCCAGGACGGCCAGCCCCGTATCTCGACCTTCAAGGCCGAGGCCACCCTGCACGGCGACGGCCGCTGGTCCTCGCCCCTAGTGCAGTGGCGCGACCTCGAGGTGGCCTCGGGCGCCAACGCGTTCGGAGCCGACCCCTGGGAGGGCTGGTGGAGCGTCACTCCCGAGGGCGAGCTGTGGCTCACCCGCTCGGGCTTCGACGCCCCGCTCACCGGCTGGCTACGGGGCGATGGAGACGCCCTCTCCGTGGCCTCCGCGGGAGCGGGTCAGGAGGCCTTCCTCATGTGGGGCCTGCGCAAGGGAGGCCCCGCGCCCCAGAACCCGTTCACCTCGCCGCACCGCCTGATCGTCCACGATGTGGATGTGGTCGTTCACGACGACGACCCGCTGGTGGCGGACCTCGCCACCTGGCGGCTGTTTGGCCGCTTCGTGGGCGATGTGGGGCTCGCACACTTCGACCTCACGGCCCAGCGCAACCGCATGCGGCGCGAGGGTTGGATCGGCACCGGGCTCCCCGGGCCCCCGCTGATCGATGTGGACTGGCTGGCCCTCCACCAGGGCGTGGCCTATGCCGTCCAGGACGGCAGCTCGGCCTACAGCCTGACGGTCCTGGACCTCTCCGCCTACTACGACGGCTGGCTCAGCCCGAGCGGGGATGTGGGCCTCGTGGACCGGCGTGACCTGCCCGCCTACCGAATGGGCCTCGGTGTCACGCTGCGCCTGCCCTCGGGATTCAGCAACAACAGCCTCCAGGGACGCAGCTTCCACGGCGCCTTCTTCGAGGATCAGGTGAACGAGTTCACCCATGGGCTCCGAACGGGCCGCATGTCCGTGCACTTCACCAGCGGCATCGCCTGTCTCGTGAAGATGACCCACACGGGACCGGGAGAGGTCCAGGAGACCAGCTCGCCGGGCACCTTCGAGTGCTGGGGAGAGGGTCGCGTGGTCATCACCCTCGCCGACGGCCGACGCTATGAGGGGCAGGTCGATCCGGCGCGGCACACGCTCTCGATCACCTCGAGCGAGCTTGGCGTGCAGGGCTTCGAGGACCGCCTGATCGGCTTCCTGCTGAAGCCCTGAGGCCCGCGCTCACATGCGGAGCAGGTGACCGACCAGGGTCGCGTTGAGGGCAGAGAGCAGGGCGATCACGAGGGCCGCAAGGGCCCCGGATCTGCCGCCGCGGCGGGCCGCTCCGATCGAGGCGGCCAACACCGCGACGAGGACCGCGCCCGTCACGAGCTTGAAGCCCATGGTCGCCGCTCGTCCGTTCACGAGCAGGCCCACGACGAGGCCCGGAAGGGCCATGAACAGCTGCCAGAACTGGGCAATGCAGTGGTCGCACTCCCCGAGCGGGCTGGTCAGGAAGGCCACCGGCTGCACGGCGTAGACGGCCGCGAGGCCCCTCCAGAGGGCCCCACTCCAGGGGCGGGGACCGGGCTCGGCCCAGCCGGCCAGCCAGCCGATCCAGCTGGGGAGATCCTTGTCCGCCATGCCGCAGCCACTGTGGGAGGGGGGCCTGTCTCGATTCAAGGCACGGGAGCCTATTGGCCGATGACTGAGCTCCTGGCCACCAGTCCCGCCATGCCCAACTCCACCCGCACCCCCCTCGCCGTCCGCGTCGTCCTCAGCATCTGCGTCGCAGGCGCCCTCTCCGTGGTGGCGTGCGTGAAGGACCCGGGCTCCCCCGGCTCGGGGGGCCCTGTCCAGCAGCCCGGGACCGTCACCTTCTCCATCCAGGCGCACTGATCATGCTCCCCCTCGCGCTCCTGCTCTGCGTCCCCCAGGACAGCACTCCCAACGACTTCGATGTCCGCGTGCTCGAGCTCGCGGCGTCGGTGGACGGCGTCGAGTGGTTCTCGGTCTTCGAGGATCCGAGCGGCGTTGCGGTGGACCTGGGGAGTCAGCAGGCCCACGACCTCGCGACCGTGATCGCGCCGGCCGACGAGTGGCACCATGTTCGCGTGGCCCTCGAGACCCAGGTGCTCGTGCAGGCCCTCGATCCCTGCGGGTCGGGCCAGACCGTCTACCACTCCATCGACCTCACGGGCGACCCCGTCCACGATCCCGACGGGGACGGCCGCTGGGAGCTGCACTACGCCACCGAGGCGAGCGGCGGGAGCCTCACCGGCACGGGCGCAGCCGCCGATCCGGCCTGGCTCCCCGACCCCATCGCGCCGCCCAAGGGGCGGGACACGCGCATCCGCGTGCTGGTGGAGACCACGGGCATCGTGCGCTGCGAGGACGGAGCCGTGGCGGTGGACACGCCGCGCGTGCGCGTTGTCGCCGACGAGCGTCCGGAGCCAGGCGCACCTCTCGCGGGGCAGCGTCTCCAGGTCGCGGGACTGCGCGTGGACCAGGAGGCGGGCCTCCCGCGGGTGAGCACCGTGCAGGGCATCCTCGACTTCGCCGAGGAGGGCACCTGGACCCTCGAGTCCGCCAGCCTGCGCACCTCCGACTTCACCACGGGTGCGGCTGGCGCAGAGGACCCCTCGACCTGGCACGGCCTCTGGGGCACCACCGCCGCCGGCTCGGTCTGGCTGACCCTCGCGGGCTACGACGGCTTCTTCACCGGCGCCCTGGGCAACCACGACGAGGCGCTGGCGCTGACCGCCTGCGGGCCGGAGCCGACGCGCATCACGCTCTTCGGCCACCGCTGGCCCCAGTCGGCGCCGGCTGATCCGTACATCCCCCCGACGCGCTTCCTCCACTACGGCGCGCACCTCGAGCTCTTCTCCGAGGCCCCCCTCGACGGCGACCTGATCTGGCGTGACGCCTGGGGGCGCATGTCGGGCTCCGGAGGCTGGGTCGGCTTCGACGGCCAGGTCCAGGTGAACGAGCTGCGGGTGCTCTCCTGCTTCGACCCGGCTCCGCACCAGGTGGTCGTGGACTCGGATCCCGTCCCCTTCCCGCAGGGCGCACCCTTCAGCGTCCTCACGACCGGGGGAGAGCTCGACCTGGAGCTGCTCGACTGGCAGCTGCCCCTTCACGGCTCCGTGATCGAGGACGGCCGCCTGACCCTGGCCGCGCCCACCTCCACGGTCGGGGCGACCCACGGCATCACCCTCACCGTCGCCATCCCGTGGTCGGTGAGCGGCTCACCCCTCGCGGGCCGCACCCTCTCGGGGACCTACCTCGGTGACTCCGCCAACGGCGCGGGGACCCAGGCGCGCTCCGGCCGCTTCCAGGTGGAGTTCAACGCGGATGGAAGCGCCTCCTGGACCCAGCAGGAGTCTGGCCCCGCGGGACTGCAGGCAACCACCTTCACCGGCACCTGGAGCATGGACTCCCAGGCCGTCGTCACCCTCGACCTCCCGGGCGTGGGCCGCTATCGCGGCCAGCTCTCGGAGACTCCTCGCCTGCTCGCGCTTTGCTCCTCACCCGATGGTACGGGTGGGTCGAATGACCGGTTCTTGGGCTTCCTGCTCTGGCCCTGATTTTCTTTTCCTCTCTCTCTAACGAGCATGTGGAGGGCCCCACGGGCGTGAGCCCGAGGGGCCCTCGTCTCGTTCGAGGCGAGGGGCTCACTTCGCGTCGAAGTACTTCTCGCGGACCCACTTGGGCTGCCAGCGGTCGGGCTTGTGGCTGGCGCCGGTGAGATCGATCTCGGGGCTGCGGGTCTTCTCTGCGGTCCAGGGGGCCGCGTCGCCGGCGAAGGCCTGCCACTGCTCGAGCTCGCGGCGCAGCCGGGAGAGGGTGCCGGCGTGCTCGAAGCGCTCGGCCAGATTGACGAGCTCGAGCGGGTCCTCGCGCAGGTCGAAGAGCTGGGTGACCTCCACCTCGGGGTAGCGGATGAGCTTCCACCTGCCATCGCGCACCGCGCGCTGGTGCTTGCCGAGGGAGGTGTAGAGGGTCGCGCGCACCGTCTCCTGCTCGCCCCGGATCACGGGCCAGAGGGAGGCGGCATGCAGGTCCTCCGGCTTCTCCGCGCCGCCCACCTCGGTGAGGGTCGGATAGAGGTCGTAGAGGTACACGAGGGCATCGGAGCGGGCGCCTTGGGGAACACTGGGACCGGCCACGATCAGGGGCAGGCCGCTCGAGTGCTCATAGAGGCTCTGCTTGCCAAGCAGGCCGTGACTCCCCATCGCCAGGCCGTGATCCGCCGCGTACAGCACCAGCGTGTTCTCGGTGGCGCCGCGAGCCTCGAGCGCGGCGAGGATGCGCCCTACCTGGAGGTCCAGATCGGTGATCAGGCCGTAGTACTCGCACAGCTGGTCGCTCACGACCTCCTCGGTGCGCGGCCAGCCCGCCAGGTTCTCGTCGCGCACCTGCATCCAGCCGCAGTCGAACGGGTGCTGCCCCATGAAGTTCCCCGGGAGAGGCGGCCTGTCCTGGTAGTAGGGCTCGGCCTCGGGGCCCGGGGGTGTGCGCGGGTCGTGGGGGGCCGTGAAGGCCACATAGCAGAAGAACGGCGCCTCCCCCTCGTAGGACTCGAGGAACCCCACTGCAGCGTCGGCAAACAGCTCGCTGGAGTGCTTGCCCCCTTCGCGCCGCTCGCTGTAGCCCTCGGGCCCAAGGTCCACGACAGGCACATGATCGTGGTCGCACATGCCCCCGAAGAAGATGTTCCTGCCGGTCTGGAAGGAGCGCTGGAAGGCGGCCCTCGAGTTGTGCCACTTGCCGGTTCCGAAGGTCGCGTAGCCCGCCTCTCCCAGCGTTTGGCCAAGGGTCCTGCGGTCGGGGAAGTCGTTGATGTCGATCGAGTGGTAGGCGCGCCCCGTGTGCAGCATCGCCCGGCTCGGCACGCAGATCGCTCCGTGGGGGGAGCCCATGCAGTGGGCCTCCCGGAACGACATCCCGCGCGCGGCCAGGCCGTCGATGTTCGGGGTCTTGATGGCCTCGTTGCCCCACGCCCCGATCGTGTCGGGGCGCTGGTCGTCGGCGAGCAGCAGGAGGATGTTCGGCGGTCCGGAGTCCTGCCCGGCAGCGCGGCCAGGAGCTGCCACGCACAGGGCCAAGCCGAGGCCCAGGAGGGTGAAGCGCATGGACCCATGGTGCGCACGCCTCACGCCAGCGCAAGCCACGCGCCACGGATCGCCTCCCCTGCGCGGCGCCTCGGACCGCGGCTGGCTCAGGAGACTCAGTCCAGCCGCCCTGCCGGATGGCGCAGGCAGTTCAGTCCAGCCGCCCTGCCGGCTGGCTCAAGAAACTCAGTCCAGCCGCCCTGCCGGATGGCGCAGGCAGTTCAGTCCAGCCGCCCTGCCGGCTGGCTCAAGAAACTCAGTCCAGCCGCCGAGTCGGCAGGCTCAGGATGTAGAGCGCGCCGATGACGGCGGCGCTCGCCACCACCACCCGGGGCCAGATCAGGTGCTCGGGCATGCCCGGGCCGAGGGCGTAGCCCGAGAAGGCGGTCATCGTCACCAGGGCCAGGACCTTGGCGCGGAACGGGATGCCTCGCCCCGCGCGGTAGTCGCGGATGAGGGGCCCGAACAGGCGGTGGTTCAGGAGGCGCCGTGTGAGCCGCTCCGAGCTGCGGGCGTAGCAGGCCGTAGCCAGGATCAGGAATGGCGTGGTGGGCAGGCCCGGGAGAACCACGCCCAGCGCGGCCAGCCCGACACAGACCGTCCCCACGCTCACCCAGGCCGCGCGGGCGAGGGGCGAGCGCGCGAGGCGGAGCTCGGGATCGGCGGACGGGACCATGGCAGCTCTTCATTCGACCATGCGGGCCGGGAGGTTGCGGGGGAGATCGGCTGGGCAGGCCTCGGGCTCCATTCCTGCGACACGAAGACCCGCCCCGTGGCCGTGATCTCCGGCCTAGGATGAGCCCGTGCGCACCCTGCTGCCCCTCCTCGGAGCCCTCCTGGCCGCCCTCGCATCGGCCGCGGCGCAGGACCCCCCGCGTCCCAATGTCATCCTCTGGATGGCGGACGATCTGGGCTGGGGAGAGGTCGGCTATCAGGGCCAAGAGCGCATACGCACCCCTCAGATCGATCGCCTCGCGGCCGAGGGCATGCAGTTCTCGGCGGCCTACTCGGGGCACACGGTCTGCGCGCCCTCGCGCTGCGTTCTGCTGACGGGCCTGCACACGGGCCACGCCCAGATTCGCGAGAACTCTCCGTGGGCCAGCCGCCTGCACGCCCTTGGCGAGGGTCAGGAGCCTCTGCGGTTCGGTACCCAGACCCTTGGCACGCTTCTGCAGCAGGCGGGCTATCGCACCGGTGCCTTCGGGAAGTGGGGGCTCGGCGCGCCGTACGACGAGGGGCGCCCCCTCGCGCAGGGGTTTGACGCCTTCATGGGCTACCTGTGCCAGAAGCAGGCGCACGATCACTACCCGCCCGCGCTCTGGAAGGACGGCGCACCGCTGCCCCTGCGTAACCCGGGCTACACGCCGTCGCGGCGCCTCGAGGCGCTGCCGGACGAGGACTCCTTCTGGGAGCAGTTCTCGGGCGAGGACTATGCCGAGGATGTGATGCTCGAGGCCGCGCTCGCATTCGTCGACCGGGCCCATGCGGAGGAGCGCCCCTTCTTCCTCTACTTCTCCACGCCCGTGCCGCACGCGGCGCTGCAGGTGCCCGAGGACTCACTCGCCGCGTACCTCGCCGAGGGCTGGGAGGATCCGCCCTACCTCGGGACCAAGGGGTACCTCCCGCATCCCACCCCGCGCGCGGCCTACGCGGCCATGATCTCGCGGATGGATCGCGACCTCGGCACGCTCCTGGAGCGCGTGGAGCGGCTTGGCCTCGCGGAGGAGACGCTGGTGCTGTTCACCAGCGACAACGGAGCAACCTTCAACGGCGGGGTGGATCGCGCCTTCTTCCGCTCCAACGGCCCCTTCCGGGGGATGAAGACGACACTCTACGAGGGGGGCATTCGCGTGCCCCTCGTGGCGCGCTGGCCGGGTCGCATCCCCGCAGGCGTCACCTGTGACGAGCCGGTCGGGTTCCAGGACCTGCTGCCCACCCTGGCCGAGCTGGCGGGCGCGGAGCCGCGAGGTGACCTGGACGGCGTCTCCTTGGCGACCGTGCTCGAGGATCCTGATGCGGAGCTTGCCGAGCGGCCCCTCTACTTCGAGTCGAACCGCCGTCAGGCTCTCCGGCTCGGGCGTTGGAAGCTGCACCGCACGCTGAAGCAGGAGGATCAGGGCGGTGCGCTCGAGGAGCGCCTCGAGCTCTATGACCTTCTCGAGGACCCCGGCGAGAGCGAGGACCTCACGGCTCGGCACCCCGAGCTGGTCGAGCGCCTGGTGGCGCTGATGGCCTCCGAGCACGAGCCCTCGGTGCGCTTCCCCGCGCCGGAGGATCCGCCAGCCTTCGATGCGCGGGCCCCCGGCCCCTTCGAGGTCCAGCGGGGTCCCCTGCGCACGACCCGCGCAGATGGCGTCTCCATCCGGGGGGTCGTGCATCAGCCGGCTCAGGCGGATGTCGCCGAGCGCGACCTGGTCCTCTTCCAGCACGGCTGGCTCGGGAGCGCGCGCGACTACGAGGAGCTCTGCGACCACCTGGCCTCCCACGGCTTCGTGGTGCTCTCCAACGATACGCAGACGGGGCTCCTGGCCAGTCCTGTGGTCGAGGCCCGGGACACGCTGCTGCTGGCCGAGGCGCTGCTGCTCTCGACCGGGGTCCTCACCGCGCCGGTCACGCCGTCGGGCTGGGGCGCGGTCGGGCACTCCATGGGCGGCATCGCCTCGCTCCGCCTGGCTTCTGCCAGCAAGCGCATCGGGGCCGTCTGCGCGCTCCAGCCGGGCTGGCCGCGCGCCATGGAATCGACGGCGCGCGCGGTCGAGGACCTCTTCATGCCCGTCTTTGTCCTGACCGGCGGCGACGACCGCACCTGCCCGCCGAGCGGCTCCCGACCCCTCGCCGAGGCCGCGCCCACGGGCGCCCGCCGCCTGTGGGCAACGGTCCCGGGCCTAGGACACCTGGGCCCTGTGGATGGCCGCTGGCAGCGCGGGGGCCTGCCAGCGGATGAGGCGCACGCCCTCCACCGCGAGCTCGTGCTCGACTACCTGCTCGCGACCCTGCGTGGCGACGCAGGGGCTGACGAGCGCCTGGTGCGGCGGCGGGACGGCTGGCGGGTGGGCCGCCCAGAATCGCTCCCCTGACGGGGAGGCGTCAGCCCTCGAGGGCGCGCTCGAGGCGTCGGATCTGGAGAGCGATCCAGGTGCGCGCGTCCGGCGCCTCTCGTCGCGCTTGGAACGCGGTAAGCAGCGCCTTGGCGGGGCCGGGATCACCTGCCTTCAGGGCGGCGAGGGCGCGGCAGCACTCCAGATCGGCGATCAGGTGGGGCGTGTCTCGCCCCGCCTCGCGCGCCTCCTCCAGCAGAGCGCTCGCCATGGGCACATCTCCCAGGGCCTCGGCGACGGAGCCGCGAGAGATGAGCGTGCGGTTCAGGAAGCCCGGGTCGATCGAGTTCTCGATGTCCTGCCGCAGCCGTTCAGCCTCGTTCACCCGGGCGAGTTCCGCTGCATCTGCGTGCAGGACCGCTTCGAGCTCCGCGACGGCCCAGCGAGCGAGCTCGACCTCCTCGCTGTCCAAGAACGGAGCGTCCGCCCCTGTGGCCTCGATCGTCTCGAGGCGGGCCTTGATCTCCTCGACCCGCGCGGCCGTGATCCCCCAGAGTCGCAGGTACCACGCCGACCAGCGAACATCCCTCAGGAGCGTCGAACGAAGCTCCAAGAGGCGCGGCTGCGCGGCCTCCCACTGCTCCCGCTGGACGCGCAGCAAGTCGTCGCTCAGCCCGAGCTCCATCAGGGTCGAGGTCAGGGCCCTGCGCGCAATGATCGCGGTCCAGTTCGCCCCCCGGGTCGGCAGGTGCTCCTCGCAGAGCCGCACCTGCTCCTCAAGGACCTCCCTGGACCTCGTCACCTCTCCTGCCTTCTGGAGGCAGATCCCGTAGCCGGTGGAGACCCGGCGGAGCTTCTCCGAGTCGGGCTGCATGACGCGCTCGAGGGTCTCCAGGGCGGCCTCGTAGAACCCGACCCCGCTCTCGGGATCGCCCGTCAGCATCAGCTGCTGCCCACGGCCCAGCGTGGCCAGGGCGGTCACGAGGTGCCGCGACCCATACGCCAGGGTGGCCCGCTCCTCGAGCTCCACGAACTGCTCCAGGGCCCACTGCGCATAGCCCTCGCGGGTTCTTGGCGCCGCGTCCGGCAAGGAGGGGTCCGCCAGGAACGCCGCCATCCGATCGAGCTCGATCTGCTCGGGGACCCGGTGTGCGAGGAAGGCTGCGTTGTAGTGCGCGTCGAGCGTCCAGGGGTGCAACGCCCCGAGCTCGCGAGTCAGGGACTCGACCAGCTCGTGAGCCTCCCAGGCCAGCTGCGGGGAGACGCCGCCCGAGTGCCAGACCAGCGAGTTCGCCGCCAGCTCGCAGCGCAGGGCCCAGGGCTCGTCACCCAGGGACCGCGCGCTCGCCGCGCCGCGCTCGAGGCCGGCAAGGAACTCCTCCGTGGGGACCCTCGTGTCGGCCGAGTAGACCGCCGCCTGCTCGAGCTGGCTCACGGCCCACATGGCGCGCGCCCAGCTGAGGCGCAGCTCCTCGAAGCTCCGCCGCTCGGGGTCGGTCTCGTGGGGAATGCCGTGCTCGAGCTCCGCGCACGCGCTGGCCCAGCTCGCCTCAGCGAGGTCGTACCTCCAGGACCGCGTCGCCAGCATGGCGCGCTGGATCCAGACCTCGGCCCGAGCATAGAAGTGCTCCTCCGGCAGGAGGGCGAGCGCTCCCTCGCTGAGCCTGTCGATTGCGGGGAGGGCCTCTCGATTGGGGAGCGGGGTCTCGCTCACGAGGAACGCGAACTGGGACAGGATGCTCGCGCGCACGATGGGGTCGCCCGGCGCGTCCTGGGGCACGAGGGCGGCCATCTCGCCCATGAGGCGCTGGACCGCGCCCTCGCGGTCGAGGGCGTCCCGACGGAGGGAGCTCAGGGCTCTGTTCAGGAGGGCGTTGGCGTTCTCCGTGCCCTCCTCCTCCGCGAGAATCCGCTGGCTCAGGCCGCGGTAGTGCTGGGCGAGTCCGGTCCCCGCGAGGCCAACCAGCACGGCGATCGAGACCGCGCCGATGGACCGTCGGTGGCGTGCAAACCCATTGCGCAAGAGTGTGCTCAAGGGGCTGCCCACCACCGGTTCGCCAGCGAGGAGACGGTCGAGGTCCTCCACCAGGGCGCCCGCATCCGGGTACCGAGCCTCGGGCGAGGGCTCCATGCAGTGCGCGAGGATCGAGCGGAGGCCGCGCTCGAACTCCCGGCTTGCGGAGCCGTTGGGGAGGTTCGCGACCCGCGGCGCAGAGCTGCGGATGGCCTCGGCGAGTCCCTCCGGGGAGGTGGCTTCGAACGGGCGGTGGAGGGTCAGGGCCTCCTGAAGGAGGACTCCGGTGGACCACACATCGGCCTGCGGGCGAACTGTCGGGAGGGTCGTCGCAGCGGTCTGGGCCGACAGGAGCTCAGGGGCCAGGTAGGCCGGCGTTCCCATGACCTGCCCGTGAAGATGGAGGCACACTTCGCGGAACGGCTGTGCCAGGCCCAGGTCCGAGAGGTGGCAGAGCCCGTGGTCATCAAGGATCAGGTTGCCGGGCTTCACATCTCCGTGGCTGACCTCGCCGGCATGCAGGGTGGCGAGCGCCCTCAGGGCCGGCATGATCGCGAGCAGCACCTTGCGCGGCTCATGGATGGCCTCGCCATCGCGCGCCTCAGCGATGTGGTGGGCCAGGGTCTGGCCCTGCCCGATGAGGCTGAACCGGACCGCGACCACGCCGCTGTCCTCCACGCTGCCGTGAGCGGGAACGATGTGGGGGACCTCGAGCCCCTCACGCCGCTGGAGCTCGTTCCGCAGGGCCGCGACGCCGTCCTCGGACGCGAGGAAGACCGGGTGCAGCACCTTCAGGGCGAGCCGCTCGCCGGTGGGATCTTGGGCCTCCCAGACGCTGCCTGTGGAGCCCGCACCCAGCAGCCTCACGAGCTGGTACTCACCCAGCTGCCCGCCCTCCTTGAGGCGGGCCCCCTGCACGGTGGCCTGGGCCATCTGCATGAGGCCGCCGAGCTCGGCCTGCAGCATGGGCCGCAGGGCGCGCGGAGCCTGGTCGATCAGGGCGCGGGCTTCGAGGGCGGGGTCGACGCCCTCGTCCTCCAGGCGGTTGAGCCACGAGTCGATCAGGGCGTCGATGGAGGTGTCGAGTTCCACCATTTGCGAGGTCTTGGTACGAGGGCGTGCGAGCGCTGGATGCGCCTACGGGAGCGAGCCGCCCGGACAGCGAGTGGGCAAAGCTCTGAAGGCGTGAAACGCCAGGCCTCGACAAATAGGACACCTTCGCCAAGGAATTGAGATTCCGGCGGTGTCTTGGACCCAGGACGCCCTCTGGGTGGCTACTGCAGTCGCCGCACGCGCTTGGTGAGGTCGTGCGAAGGGCCAAGAGTCTGGGTGCAGCGGGCCTCGAGCGCCTTGCGATCCGCGCCGTCGAGCTGGCCCAACCTGCCCCTGGCCTCGGCCAGCGCCACGCAAGCCCGCAGTCGCGCGTCCCGCAGCCGGTCGGCTGCTTCCCCGAGCAGCTCAGCGAGCGACGCGTTGGGCGCTGCCCCCAGAGCCCTGCATGCGGCCTGGGCGGCCTCGAGGGAGGCGTCCCCCCGGTCCGCTTGTGCGAGCGCCCGGCTCTCGAGGGCGTAGGCCATGGCAGTCCATGGGTGGTGGGCTCCGTAGCGCGTCTCGACCCCGGTTCGCAGGGCCCTCGCGAGCTCCACGGGGCGCGTGGTCTTGCTGTCTGGCTGACGGTCGAGGCGTACACGCAGCTCGCCCTCCAGCGCGTCGAGACACCAGGGGTGGTGGCCTCCAAGACGGTCTGCGAGGTCCCTCTGGAGCTCCTCGAAGGGTCCTGGGTCGAGGGGGGCTCTCTCTGCATCGAAGAGCAGCAGCTCTAGGTCGAGGCGCAGGGCCGAAGCCGAGGGCTGTCCGTGTTCAAGGCCCCTGCGTGCCGCCTCGAGCTGCTCGCGCAGCTCGAGGCCGTCTCCCCAAGGTCCGTCTCCGGTCTCGCGCTGTAGCCTGCGTACTCGCGCACGGCACCAGGCGGCGCGCCCCTTGAGGAAGAGCGCGGGCTCTGGCTCAGCGGCTGCGCTTGCACACTCCCCGAACCGCCTGGCTGCCTCCGCGAAACTCTCCGCAGCTGCCTGGCGACAGCCTGAGCGCTCCAGGAAGCTTGCGCACTGGAAAAGCAGCAACGCTTGGCTCAGCCCCCCCAGGGATCCCTGCGCCTCGAGTGCCGACTCGCCCAGCTCCAGGGCCGAATCGAGTTCGCCCGTGACCGTGCCATCCCAGCACAGCCGCGCGAGCTGTCCGAGGATGCTCGCGGCGTGGCCGCTTGGCGTGGGCGACTCCATCGCCAGCTCCACGACCGCCGCGAGGTCCTGCAGGGTCGTCTCGGGTCCGAGCCCCAGCGCGGCCTCTAGGGTCAGGCTGAGGATGCGGTCCATGCCCCACAGGGCCCGCTCCGCACGCTCCAGCTGCGCGCTGGCCTCCGCTTCGAGGTCCCTGAAGCGCAGGGCGACGAGCAAGCTGGTCGCGGCGACCATCACGGCGAGTCCCGTGATGACGACCTCCTTGCGCCGCTGCTCCAGGCCAAGGGCCCACTCGCGCATGCGGCTCACGCCCACGGGCTCGTTCGAGCCGAGCAGGCGCTCGAGGTCCGCCAGCAGCTCAGCGGCGCTCGGATACCGCCGTGCGGGGTCCTTCTCGAGACAGCGCAGGATGATTCGCCAGGCGCGCGCGCTGAAGCCCGTGACGGCAGCATCGTCCGACGGCGTCGAGAGCCGCCTGGGGCGGTGGACCTCGATCTCGCGGAGCAGCTCCGCGGTGGAGGCCCCCTCGAATGGGCGGCTCAGGTTCAGCGCCTCGTAGAGGGTCACGCCAACGGCCCACACATCGGCCTCGGCGCCCGCGTGCCTGCGATCACCGCGCGCGAGCTCGGGGCTCATGTAGGCCGGTGTGCCGATCAGCTGGTGCGAGCGTGTCCAGGTGGGTTCGTCCAGCGCCTTGATCAGTCCCAGGTCAGCCAGGACCAGCGCCCCCCGAGCCTCCCGGAGCAGGTTCCCGGGCTTGAAGTCGAGGTGCGCGATGCCGCTTCCGTGGAGCTGAGCCAGGCCCCTGATCGCCGGCAGCAGGTCCTGCAGGACCTGGCGGCGATCGCGACCGTGGCCGGCCTCGCGTGCCTGCGCCAGCTCATCGGCCAGCGTGCGCCCCGAGCCCACCAGGGGCATCACGAGTGCCAGCAGCTCACCGTTCTCGAGGAGGTCCACCACGGGCACGAGGCCCGGACCCGTCACCGCGCGAGCCGCCTCGATCTCCGCGCGCACGCGACGCTGGCCTGTCGTGCTCGAGAGGTAGACCGGATGCAGGAGCTTCAGGGCGAAGTGTGGTGGCCCCTCTGCGCCCTCCGCCTGCCGGCGCGCGGACCACACCACTCCGGTAGAGCCCGCGCCCAGCCGCTCCACGAGCACATAGGGCCCGACCGACGCGCCCGGACGCAGCTGCCCCTGCTGCACCGTAGACCGTGCCAGGTCCAGCATCTCCCCAAGCTCCCGCGCCAGGTCCGCACGCAGCCGCTCGGGAGCATCGGCGACGATTCGCTCAGCCTCCTCCGCCGGATCGACGGACTCATCCCAGATGCGCTCGAGCCACAGGCCGATCAGGTCCGGGAGTGACGGCTCGTCCGGCGGTTCGTCAGTCATGGGTGAGCCCTTGCCTTCATCGACCCCGCGACCTCGTGCATGCCCTCAGTCGTCCAGGGCCTTGCGCGCACGCGCCCTGACATTGGGCCAAGGAGAATCGAGCAGCGCCCGCAGAGGCTCACTGTCGCCCTGGCGATGGCGGATGGTGGCGAGGGCGACTGCGAGGTCACGCCCGACCACGGGCTCCAGGGACTCGAGGTGGGCCTTCATGGACTGGTAGTCCTGCTCGAAGTCTGGGTGCGGACTCGGCGTCCGCAGGTGCGCGCGCGCGAGGAGCTGCCAGTCCCAGGGCACCGAGTCCTCTGAGAGAGCGAGCGCCTCTCGCAGGCGGTCCACCTCGCCACGCTCTGCGAGGAGCAGGTTGTCCAGGCGCTGCCGCTGGGCCTCGATGTGCTCGCGCAGGTCCGTCTCCTGCTCCCGCTCGGGGACCTCCTCCAAGGTGAGCAGGACCTCCTCGATCAGCTCGCCAATGCCCTCAAGGTCCTCGGGCCGCGCCCAGACCCGGAAGGCGTTCGAGATCTGGTGG
>JADHNZ010000083.1 GCA_016779225.1 Planctomycetota bacterium | reverse complement strand
AGCCGCTGGCGCAGGTCGAGCCCCTTCATGGTGAGGGGGTTGTCGTAGGCCAGGATGCTCAGGTTGCCCTCGGCCCAGCGCAGGCGCTGGCTGTGGAAGGTGGTCACATCGTTCGCGCCCTGGCCCGCGATCAGGCGGTCTGGTACGAACATGGACTTCCATCCCTTGGCGGACATGCGGATGCCGGTGTGCATGTCCTCCGTGATCGTCTCGGTGGCGATGTAGCCGACCTGGCGCAGGGCCTCGCGCCGGAAGAGAGCGGCCGAGCCGGCGAAGATGACCGAGTTGGTGGCGGTCCGGCCGGGCTGGATGACCTTGTAGAACAGCTCGCCTTCATCCCAGAAGCGGCCCTTCTCGTAGTTGACGCGTCCCTGGAAGGTGTCGAAGTTCGAGAAGGCGTGCGGGGACTGGACGATGCCGAGCTCGGGGTCGCGGAAGTGCCCGATCATCTTGGAGATGAAGTTGGGCTCCGGGACATGGTCGGCGTCCAGGATCGCGATGAACTCGCCGTCGGTCTGGTCGAGGGCGTGGTTGAGGTTGCCCGCCTTGGCGTGCAGGTTGTTGTCGCGGGTGATGTAGTGGACCCCGAGCTCTTCACAGAGCTGGCGGACCTCGTCCCTCCGGCCGTCGTCCAGGAGGAAGGTCCGGTGGGGGTAGTCCATGGCCAGGCAGGCCTGGAGCGTCCCTCGGAGGATGGCGACATCCTCGTTGTAGGTCGGGACGAACACATCGACCTTCACATCCTCGAGGGGGGGCTGCTCGGGGACCTCGCTGGTGTCCCACACCTGCATGAAGAACAGCAGCAGCGACATGCCGCCCCAGAGCTCGGCCACATACAGCAGCCAGGAGGCGACCCCTGAGTACCAGCCCTCGTGGTTGAGGGTGTACATGCCCCGGTAGACGAGGTAGCCCACGGTCACGAGGCCGCAGGCGGCCATCAGGGCTTGTCTGGATCGTTGGGACACGGGGGAGGCCAGGGGGAGGGGAGGTGGAGGTATCGGCGCCGCGGGGGCGAACACCGGAGTCTCCCCCGCGCAATTTCCCCGTGCGGCCTTGTCCACGGGTTCGGGCGTCAGGTTTCCCGCATCGGGACGGCGGCTCCCAGGACGGGGCACGCTGAGGCGCAGGCCAAGCTCCCAGGGGCCCTCCCGCGCCCCCAGCTCCCTCGGGACGGGGGGCAGCGACCAGGCGCTGTGCTCCCAGGCTCCCGGGAGGAAAAGGTTTCCGGTGGGGTTTCTGCGGATGGCTTCAGGTCTCCGGTCCCTCGGGTCGATCCACCCTCGCGACGGGCTCCTCCTCCCTTGCCCCGTCCGACCCCCATGAATCTCCCCCTTCCGAACCCCCGTGCGGTCGCGCTGGCTGCAGGCCTCGCCGGAGCTGTTGCTCTGGGCTCCTGCCGTCCTGCGGCCTCGGAGCCGGGCCCGCAGGCCACCGAGACGCCGACCACGCGCCCGGTCGAGCCTCTCGCCACCGCCCCGATCGTTCCCAGCGCTGTCACGAGCCGCGTGACCCCTCGCCTCAGCGTCCAGGACGGGCGGCGACCCCGCGTGGCCACCGGACGCGGCGCCCTGGACGGGGGCCTGCCCCTGCTGAGGACCGCTGAGCAGGAGCTGCTGCTGCGCTCAGCGCGCAACGCCGAGGCCCTGGGCAACCTCGCGGAGGCCCTGGATCTGTTCGACTCCTACCTCCTGCAGCTCCCCGACGACCACGAGGTGCGGGTCGAGTACGCCGGACTGCTCGTTCGCGAGGGCCGCATGGGCCGCGCGAAGGAGATGTACGAGGAGGCCATCGCCGTCCGCCCGGACGACACCACCCTGCGCCGCAGCATGGCCGATGTGCTCGTGATGGGAGGCGAGTACGCGGCTGCCACGCGCCAGCTGGAGGCCATCGTCGAGCGTGAGCCCGAGAACCTCGAGGCGGCCGCCATGCTGTGCCGCACCTGGACCTGGCTGAAGGACTTCGAGCGCGCCCAGGGGGTGTTCGACCGCTACCTGCGCAAGCTGGACCCGACCGTCGAGGCCGATCAGCTCCTGCTGGCACCGGTCCTGCTCGACATGCAGCAGCCCAAGGAGGCGCTGCCCTACCTGGAGCGCCTGCACCGTCGCTTCCCGCGCGAGCTGCGCTGGGCCACGCACATGGTGCTCTGCTACGAGCTCACTGGCCAGGGAGAGCGCGCTGCGAAGACCGTCGAGGCCATGGCCGAGCTCGAGCCCGAGGTCATCGACTCGCGCATTCACCTCGTGGATCAGCTGCTTGCGCTGTCGAACTACAAGCTCGCCCTCGAGGTGAACGAGCAGGTCCTCTCGGCCTCGCCCGAGGATCCGATGGCGCGCCTCATGGCCGCCCGCATCCTGCTCGAGGCCTATGACATCGCCCGTGCGAAGGAGGCCCTCGCGGCGCTGGAGCCCGAGCTCGGCGTCCTGCGGGCGTGGCAGCTGGCCACCGCCCAGCTCCACCAGCAGACCGGGGAGTGGGTCTCGGCCCAGAGCCTGCTCGAGATGATGCTGCTCGAGGATCCCACCGACCACGATGTCCGCTTCCGCCTCGCTGCGCTCCAGCGCGAGAAGGGCGACATTCACCGCGCCAAGGCCGAGCTGCGCAAGATCCCGTTCGAAAGCCCCCAGGGGCCGCGGGCGCGCCTCGAGCTCGCGTCCACCCTGGTCCTCCAGGGCCGCAGCGAGGACGCCGTGGGCATCTGCTCCGCGCTCCTCGCCCAGCGCCCGAACGATGTGGAGGCCGCCCTCGGCCTGGCCCGCGCGCAGATCGAGATGGGGGCGTATCCCCAGGCCAAGGCCACCTGCCAGAGATTCATCGAGGAGCACGCCGCCGACACCATGGCCATCGGCCAGGTGCGCGTGATCCTCGCCCGGGCTCACCTGATGGAGGGCAACGCCATTCAGGCCGCCCGCATCTACCAGCTGGCCCTGCAGGAGCCCACCGTTCACTCTCCGGCCGTGTTCTACGGCCTGAGCCTCGCGCGGTCGCGCGGGGTCTCCGCCGCGAGCGGCGAGATGGCCCTGATGTCCTCCGCGATCCTCTCCTCCGGGGAGGATGTGCGCCTGCGCATCGAGCTCGGGAAGCTGGCCCTGGGTGACCAGGACCACGAGCGGGCGATCGCCTACCTCTCGAATGTGCTGCGCTGGCAGCCGGACAATGTGACTGCCCTGGTGCTCCTGGGAGAGGCTCAGAGCCTGGCCCTGAAGTCCGGTGAGCGGGTGGACCCGGTGCGCACCTTCGCGACCGTGCTCGCCAGGAACCCGGCCAACACGCGCGCCCGCCTCGGGCTCGCCCGCGCCCATGTGATCCGCCGCGAGTTCCAGGACGCCGTCGCCGAGTACGAGGGGCTCGTGGCCCAGGACGCGACCTATGCATTCGCGCGCCGGGAGTACGCCCGAGCCCTGTACTGGGACCACCGCTACGCCGAGGCGTTTGGCGCCTACGACGAGCTCCTTGCGGGTCTGCCCACCGAGGCCATCGCCGTGGATGTCTTCGGCTCTGCAGCTCCCGGCAGCGGCCTTCGGGCGGAGCTGGACTTCGAGGCGGAGCTCGAGCTCTCCGAGGCCGTGCGTCTCGAGCTCGACGCCAAGACCAACCGGGACTGGCGCCCTGAGCGGGCCATTGGCGCCCTCGAGCGCCTCGTGGTGGTGGAGCCCTCCAACCAGGAGGCCCGCTTCGACCTGGCCCAGCTGCTCCACCGACGGGGCCGGACCAGCCGCGCGATCCTCGAGTACCAGGACCTCCTAGAGATCTCGGGCGGGCACGCCGAGGCCACCGAGGCCCTCGCCGGCGCGAACCGCGAGGTGGCGCCGCACCTGGACATCATCACGGGCAGCGAGGACCGCAACGGCCGCGACGGCCTGGCGTTCATCGACGAGTCCTGGACCCTGTCCGACATCACCTTCCCGTTCGGGGACCGCGATGACTACGCAGGCCTCGGGATTGGTCGTAGGTCCTACTCCTCGACGCCCACTGGCGGCTCCGGAGATGGAGACCTCGCGGCGAATGTCCTGCGCGTGTTCGGCTCGACCCGCATCGGGGACAGCACCAAGCTCACGGGGCAGATCGAGGTCCCCAGCTACGACCGCGACGACCTGCTCCAGGACCGCATCTACTACGACGCCGGCCTGGAGTTCGTCTCCGACGACGAGCTGGCCGTGGACCTGCGCATCTTCAGCGAGCCCCTGGTCCAGAACTTCGTGACCCTGGACCGGGACATCAACCGGGCCGGAGCGCGCCTTGGCGTGCGCAAGAAGAGCTCGCGCAGGGTGGACTACGGCGGCAGCCTGATGTTCGCCAACTACTCGGACGACAACAGCCAGTTCGAGAGCAACCTCTTCGCGGCCTACGAGTTCAATCCGGCCCCCCAGGAGTTCCGGCTCCTGCTCAAGGCCGACTTCGCGAGCTTCTCCGAGGAGAGCGTGGCGCCGCCGGATCCCCTGGACCTGTCGACCCTCGTGGTGCCTTACTTCTCGCCGAAGGGGTACTCGATCTACTCCCTCCAGGCGGACTGGAAGCACCAGTTCGGACCGGACTGGTTCACAGGCGCCAAGGACATGTACTACCGCGCCAGCACGCGCGGGGCGATCGACTCCAACTCGGTCGGGTACTTCGAGCTGGATGTGGGGGCGGCCTACGACTTCACGGACTGGTTCGGCGTGCAGGCCGGCGTGCGGATGCTGCGTTCGTCCGCCATCGACCTGACCTCGGCCAACGCTCTGCTCTCGATCCGCTGGCCGTAGGGGCCCGCCCTTGGGCCACCGCCACCCGCTTCAGCAGGACCGCCTCGGCCGGCGGGCCTGCCTCGGAGTCCTGCTGCTGGTGGGGGGGCTGGTGGCGTGCACCGATCCTCGGGCGGAGTCCGTCGTCGGGCTGGGCGTGAACCTTGCGGGCGCAGAGTTCGGGATGGAAGCCCCGGGCTACTCGAACCTCCATCCCGGCGAGCACGGGCAGGCGTACCTGTTCCCGAGCGGGGACACCATGCGCTGGTACACCCAGCAGGGGCTGCGGATCCTCCGGCTGCCCCTGTCCTGGGAGCGACTTCAGCCTCAGCCTGGCGGGCCCCTGGAGCCTGCCTATTCGGAGCGTGTGATGGAGCAGCTCGACCTGGCGCAGGTCCAGGGCGCGCGCCTTGTCCTCGACCTGCATGCCTATGGACGCTACCGGCTGGAGGCGCAGGGCGGCGTGCACGAGCTGATCGTGGGGGCCGCCATGGACGCGGAGCGCGGGCTCCAGGACGAGCACCTCGCTGACCTCTGGCTGCGGCTCGCGCGACGCGTCCACGATCACCCGGCGCTCCTCGCCTATGGCCTCATGAACGAGCCCCATGACATGGGGGATGCCGACTGGCATCGCACCTCGGCCGAGGTGGTGCGTGCCCTGCGCGAGGCGGGTGACCGCAACTGGATCTGGGTTGCAGGGGACGGCTGGTCGAAGGCGGGGGAGTGGACCCGCCACAACCCGCCTCGGCCCTGGGTCGACGATCCCCTCGACCGGACGGCCTACGAGGCTCACCTGTACTTCGATGCCGACGCCAGCGGGCGCTATGCGGTCTCGTTCGCGGAGGAGCTGGCTGCGGATCCCTCGGCCGGCGCCCGCGGCCGCGCACGGCTCACGCCCTTCCTCGAGTGGTGCGAGGCCGGCGGGGTGCGCGGCGTCATCGGGGAGTTCGGCGTGCCGTGGTACGACGCCGGCTGGCTCCCGGTCCTCGAGGAGTTCCTCGACGAGGTGCGCGCCGCACGGGTCACCGCAGTGGCCTGGGCGGGTGGAGACTGGTGGGGGGACTATGCCCTCTCGCTGCAGCCCCGCGGCGGTGAGCCGGTGGCCCCCCTGCAGCGGATGCTCCAGCGGGACGAGCGGCCGACGCCCTGAGGCTCTCGAGGCAGACTCGCCCTCTGGCCCTAGCGGGGCAGCCGCCCCTGGACGCCCACCACGAGCACCAGTGGCGCACCCGCGGCGTCACGCCCCTCGACGCACACGCGCCCCTGCCACGAGTCACTGGACTGGCGCCAGCCCTCGAGGGTCGCTGGCAGGGCACGCCCGACCTGAAAGGTCTGGGGGACGGCGAACGGGCCTGCGGTCGGAAGCTCGCCCGGAGCGAGCGCCGCCTCCGGCGCGACTCCGAGAACGAGGACATCGGGGTCCGGCTCGCGGTCGAAGGCCTCCCAGCCCTCGTCCGCGGCGGCCAGCAGTCGGTCCCGCGCGACGAGGGTCGCGAGCCGGAGCCCTGCACTCGCCGCCTCCAGGTCGATCTCCCCTCGACCCAGGGCGGCGAGGGTGGTTCGGTCCGCGAGCGGCACCCTCAGGGCTCCCACGCGCAGGGCGTCGGGACCGCTGGCGCTCGCACGGGGCAGCTCCGCGAGCAGCTGGTCCTGGGAGTCGAGGACGAGCACCGTGGCCTCGACCGTCCCCTGCTGGAGGGTCTGGACGAGGAGGGCATCGACGGCCCCGTGAGCACCCCCGGCGGTCGCGAGCAGGCTCACGCCGTGCAGCTGAGTGCCCTTCGGCAGGTGGGGCTGCACGCGCTCGCGGCGCGTGGGCTCGAGGCGCGCGGTTGCGCGCTCCTCCGGCGTCGAGGGTTCGGGCGTTGGCACGGAGGGCCCGGCAGCGACTGCTCCGGTGGGCGCGCCCGCCTGCGCCGTTGCAGGCGCGCCGGCGCCCTGGAGGGGAGGCGGCTGTAGGGCCTCTTCCAAGTGCCGTGCGCCGGCCTGGGCCTGCGTCGCCTCGGAGCTCACCGCCTCGTCGGGCGCGCTCGAGGCGGCGGGGGACGCCGGCTGCGCGCTCGTAGGGGCGGGCAGCTCCTGGGGAGCGGGCCGGCTCGAGGCGCAGGCGGAGAGGCCCGCCGCGAGGAGGGTGGCTGCGCAGAGGGCGGACCAGTCACTCATGCCAGCTGCTCTCCGAGGCTCCCGCGCGTGATCGCGCCGTGGCTGGCGTGCCACGCCAGCTCACCGTCGCGGAACCACAGGGCCTGGGGCGACTCGTGCTGGATGCCCAGCTCGTGGGTGAGGCCGCGTGCCAGGGGCTTCTGGGCGATCACATCCACCGTCGCGACGCGGAGGGTGGAGGTGCCCTCCAGCTCCTCGAGGAACAGCCGCAGCTGGCGCTCGGCCGTGAAGGAGGTGGGGCAGATGGGACTGCGCTTGAACACGAGGACGGGGCACTCGCGCGACGCGGCCTGGAGAACGGCCAGGGCCGCCACGGGGTCCTCGGGCAGATCGAGCGTGCGCTCCATACCTCAGACCCGGATGTGCTTGAAGTGGACGAGCTCGACGCCGCGCGTGTAGGCCACGCCCGGCAGGTTGGAGGGGTAGGGCTCCTCGTTCACTCCCCGGCCGGGCCAGAGGAACTCGCCGCGCACGCCGCCCTCGAACTCGATGAGGAAGTAATAGTCTGTGCTCCCACCGAGGCCCTTGAGGTTGGTCTCCGACCGGCGGTCGGCGATCACGCCGGGTCGGCGCAGGAGCTCGGCCTGCACGCTGGCCTGGGTCACCTGCTTGCCCTGGATGAGCAGCCACACGCCGCCGAGGACGATGGCGTAGCCGATGGCTGCCACCACGCCGGTTGGTCCGCCTGCGAGCACGATGCCCACCAACGCCGCGAGGCCGCCCACCGTCAGCGCGAGCTTGCCCCGGAAGACGAGCTGGCCGCCGCGGATGAACTCAGGGCCCTCCGGGGGGGACCAGGCCATGGCGTCGGGCAGGTCCGCGTGGGCCAGCAGGCGCTGGAGCCGGCCGGCGAACGGGGACTCGCCCTCCTCCGTCTTCCCCGTGTCGAGCCCCAGGGGCGTTACGCAGTAGGGACAGATCGAGAGCGCGACTTCGGGCAGCTTGGCCCCACAGCCGGGGCAGGTCTTCGGAGCGGTCTGGGGATCAGCCATGGCCGGGAGCGCAGGGATGCAAGGAAGCAAGGTAGCCCCCGCGGCCGGCCCGTTGGAAGCCTGGAAGCCGATCCGTTCTGTGGCCGGGGCGACCCGGGGTCCGGCGGTCTGGCAGCATGGCGGCATGCGGAGCGCCTTTCTCCTCCTCGCGTGCCTCGGGGCCTGTCAGTCCACGCCGACCCTCACGGGAGCAGGCGCGCCCGGGGCGGCGCCCGGCGTGGCGGCTGGGGAGCAGGTGGCGTCCGTGGCCCTCGACCCTCACAGCCGCAGCGAGCCGCACCGCGTGCGCGTCGTCCACATGGACCTCGACCTGGCGCTGGACTTCGACGCGGAGAGACTCTCCGGAGCGGTGACCCATCGCCTCGAGCGGCCCGACCCCAGCGC
>JADHNZ010000001.1 GCA_016779225.1 Planctomycetota bacterium | reverse complement strand
GAGGGAGCCTGGAGACCCTAACAGATGCCGAACTTATGTCCAGCCCCGCTGGTGCCCCCGGGAGGGGCAGATGGGGGGCTGCTGGAGCCCCGCTAGGCTGGGCCCATGAGCGACTCGCCTCCGGACGCCCCTTCGCCGCCCGCCCTCGGCGCCATCGAGTGGTGCGACCTGACTGTGCCGGACGCGGCTGCCCTGCGCCCCTTCTACGAGCAGGTGGTGGGCTGGCAGGTGAGCGAGCACTCCATGGGCGACTACGCGGACTTCGTCCTGTCGGGAGAGGACGGGGCCGTCGCAGGCCTCTGCCACGCGCGCGGCTCCAACGCGAACCTCCCCGCTCAGTGGCTGCTCTATGTGAGGGTGGCCGATGTGGACGCCAGCGCGCGCCGCTGTGAGGAGCTCGGGGGCAAGGTGCTCGACGGCCCGCGCCCGATGGGGGGGCTGCGCTTCTGCGCGATCCAGGATCCGCAGGGCGCGTGCCTAGCCCTGATCGCTGACGAGCGCGCTTCCGACTCCCGTAAGGACTGACCCCGATCCTCACCCCATGACCTCCGCCCTGCTGCTGGCCCTCGCGGGTCTCGTCCTCCAGGAGCCCTCGACCGACGGGCCGCCGCCGGTCTTCGGGGTTCGCCACGCAAGCCAGGAGGCGATGGCTCCCGGCTACACCCTCTTCGCCCCCCTGCACTCGGGCACGACCTGGCTGATCGACGCAGGCGGGCGTGCGGTCCACTCGTGGCAGCGCGAGGAGGGTCCAGGCAACTCGGTCTATCTCACCGACGAGGGACACCTGCTGCGGGCCGAGAAGCTCAAGGAAGGCTCGCGCATGACGGCTGGCGGCGAGGGCGGGCGGCTCGTGGAGCTCACCTGGGACGGCGAGGTTGTCTGGGAGTACGAGCTCTGCAACGACGACCAGCGCCTGCACCACGACTTCGAGCCCTTGCCCAACGGCAACCTGCTCGCGATCGCCTGGACCTGGCAGTCCCGGCGCGCGGCGGCGCTTGCGGGGCGCGACCCCGAGACCGTGGGTGCGGAGGGCTTCTGGCCCGACTCCGTCCTCGAGCTGAAGCCGGTGGGGGCGGACGGCGTGGAGGTCGTGTGGGAGTGGCACGCCTTCGACCACCTGGTGCAGGACCTCACCGAGGAGCGCGCGGGGTACGGCGCGGTGGGCGACCACCCGCGGCGCATCAATGTGAACATCGGCACCGCCGCCGCGCGCCAGCCCGAGACCGAGGAGCAGCGCAAGGAGCGCCAAGCCCTGGAGGAGCGCCTGCGCGCCCTGGGCTACGGAGGCGCGGCGCCGCCCGACGACGATCCGGACGCCGGGCGCCGGCGCGGGCAGGCGGACTGGATGCACAGCAACGCCATCAGCTACGACCCCGAGCTGGATCTGATCGCGCTCTCCCTGCGCAACTTCAGCGAGGTGTGGGTGATCGACCACTCGACGACCACCGAGCAGGCGCGCGGCTCGGAGGGAGGGCGCCAGGGCGTCGGCGGGGACCTCGTCTGGCGCTGGGGCAACCCCGAGCAGCACCACCACGGCCGGGCGGAGGAGCGCCAACTCTTCGGCCAGCATGATGTGCGCTGGACGCGGCACGAGGGGCGCCCTGCCCTGACGATCTTCAACAACGGCGAGGGGCGTCCCGAGGCGCGCTACTCCTCGGTGCTGCTGCTCGAGTTCCCCGTCGGCGAGGACGGGGTCGTGCCCGCGCCCGTCGACGGCCGATTCCTGCCGGAGCGCCCAGCGCGCGTCTGGACCGCCGCGGAGCGCGAGAGCCTCTACTCGGGCCATATCTCGGGCGTGCAGCACCTGCCGCACGGCGGATTCCTGGTCTGTGACGGTGAGGGGGGGCGCTTCCTCGAGGTGACTGCCGACGGCGAGGTGGTGTGGGAGTTCGTCAGCCCCGTGGGGCGGACCGATGAGGAGGGCGGACCTGCCGGCGAGGCCCCGCCGCCCAGGGGCCCGCGGCCCGACGGCCCGCCCCCTGGCGGGGGCCCTCCCGGTCGCGGCGGCCGCGGGGGACGCGGCGGCGGCCCGCGCAACGCCAACGCCATCTTCCGAGGCTCGCGCCTCTCCCCCGAGCACCCTGGCCTGGCGGGACGCACCCTGACCCCGCGCCCGCTCCCGGTGGAGGTCTCGCTGCCCGGCCGGCCGCCCGCCCCTGGGCGGCCTCCGCGCTGAGGCCCGGGCGCCCGCCGGCGCGCATCCAGGGAGGGGCGCCCCTCGAATCCTCAGACACCAGGGCAAGGACCCTTGGCGGCCGGCCTGGTCCGGCCTACGGAGACCCCCATGCGCACCCTCATCCTCGCCGCCTGCGCGGCCCTCGCGGCCTGCACCCAGTCCGCCACCGTCACCCCCGAGCTCGAGGCCCAATGGTCCGACAAGGGCCTCTACAGCCTCACCGTCGCCGACATCGCTGGCGCCGAGACCGATCTCTCGGGCTTCGCCGGCAAGGTGACCCTGGTGGTCAACACGGCCAGCAAGTGCGGGTTCACGCCCCAGTACGCCGGCCTGCAGGAGCTGCACGCCGAGCTCGAAGGGCGCGGGTTCAGCGTGATCGCCTTCCCCTGCAACGACTTCGGCGGCCAGGAGCCCGGGACCGGCGAGGAGATCGCCGCCTTCTGCTCCGACCGCTATGCGGTCAGCTTCCCCGTGATGGGCAAGGTCCAGGTCAACGAGGGCGAGGGCCAGAGCGAGGTCTACTCGATGCTCGGCACCAAGACGGGTGAGCTGCCGGGCTGGAACTTCGGCAAGTACCTCGTCGGCAAGGACGGCATGCCGATCGCCTTCTACGGCCCGTCGACCGGTCCGGACGACGAGGACCTGCGCAAGGCCATCGAGGCCGCTCTCGGCGCCTGACCCACCTCGGAGCGCGCCCGGGCCACCCGGCCCGGCGACCTCACGCAACGCGCGGCCGTCCCCGGAGAGCGGGGGCGGCCGCGCGCGCTTGGAGGGGACCCCGGCGGCCTAGCCCCGCGGCTTGACGGCCAGGTACTGGGGCGGCCATGCAAGGTCCGCGTGGCCGTAGCGCACGGCGGCCTGCAGGGTGAGGTGGGGATCGAGCAGGTGCGGGCGGGCCATGGCGATCAGGTCCGCGCGCTCGGCCGCCAGGATGGTGTTGGCGTGGTCGGGCCCCTGGATGGCACCCACGGCCATGGTCACGAGGCCCGTCTCGCTGCGCACGCGCTCGGCGAAGGGCGTCTGGTACATGCGACCGTACTCAGGCCGCGAGGTCGGGACATTGCCCGCGCTCGAGAGGTCGAGGGCGTCGCAGCCGCGCTCCTTGAGCTCGCGCGCGAAGGCCACCGTGTCCTCGATCGTCTGACCCTCGTCCCCGAGCCAGTCGGTCGCGGACACGCGCACGAACAGGGGCCGGTCCTCGGGCCACTCCGCGCGGCAGGCCTCGAAGACCTCGAGGGGGAAGCGCTGGCGGCCCTCCCGCGTGCCGCCGTAGGCATCCTCACGGTCGTTCGATGCCGGGGAGAGGAAGCTCGACAGCAGGTAGCCGTGGGCCATGTGCAGCTCGAGCACATCGAAGCCGGCCTCGATCGCCCGCCGGGTCGTGGCGACGAAGTCCTCGAGCAGCGCGTCCATGTCGGCGCGGTCCATGGCACGCGGGGCGGGCCAGTGGGGGCGGAAGGGCGTGGCGCTCGGACCCAGGGTCGGCCAGGCACCCTCCTGCAGGGGCGCGTCGCCCTCCCAGGGAGAGCTGCACGAGGCCTTGCGCCCGGCGTGCCCGATCTGGATGCCCATAAGGCCGGCGCCGTGCTGCCTGGCGAAGTCCGTGATCCGCCTCCAGGCCGCGGCGTGCTCGTCGCTGTAGAGCCCCGTGCAGCCCGGCGTGATGCGGCCGTCGGCGCGCACGGCGGTGGCCTCGGTGAACACGAGCCCCGCGCCGCCGACGGCGAGGCCCCCGAGGTGCACCAGGTGCCAGTCGTTCGGGGTGCCCAGAACCGCCGAGTACTGGCACATGGGGGAGACCACCACGCGGTTGGGGAGGGTGCGCCCGCGCAGGGTCAGGGGGGCGAACAGGGGCTCGGGTGCGCGGCCCTTCGCGGGGAGGGGCAGGGCCCGTCGGCTCCAGAAGTCCTCGCGGGTGCGGTCCACGAGGTCGGGGTCACGCAGGGCGAGGTTCTCCCAGGTGATGCGCTTGGAGCGCGTCATCAGGCTGAACACGAAGGGCTCGGGCGCGAGCTGCGCGTGGCGGTCGATGTCCTCGAACCACTCGAGGCTCGTCTGGGCCGCCTTCTGGATCTTGAGCACATCGATCCTGCGCGCGTCCTCGTAGGCGGCCAGGGCTGTGGGGACCTGGTCGAGGCCGTGCTCACCCAGGGCCTCGACGAGGGCGATGGCGCTCTCCATGGCGAGCTTGGTGCCGGAGCCGATGGAGAAGTGCGCCGTGTGCACCGCGTCCCCGAGCAGCACCACATTGCCGTGGTGCCAGCGCTCGCAGCGCACCGTGGGGAAGGTGCGCCACATGGAGCGGTTGGTCAGCAGGGGGTGTCCGTCGAGGAAGGGCGCGAAGAGCTCCTGCATGCGCGCCGCGGTCTCCTCCTCCGTGCACCCCTCCAGCCCGGCCCGCCGCCAGGTGTCCTCGTGGCACTCGACGATCCAGGTGGAGAGGTTCTCCTCGCCGCGCTGGAACGGGTACGCGTGCACGGAGAAGACCCCGTGCTCGGTGGGCTGGAACACGAAGGTGAAGGCGTCGAGGGGCTTCGTGGTCCCCAGCCAGGTGAACTTCGCGCGGCGCCAGTCGAGGGTCGGCTGGAAGTGGTCTGCGAAGCGCTCCCGGACGGCGCTGTTGATCCCGTCCGAGGCGATCACCAGGTCGGCCTCCGGCAGGTCCTTGGGATCCAGCTCGGTCTCGAAGCACAGCTCCACCCCGACCTCCGCGCAGCGCGCCTGCAGGATCTGCAGCAGCAGCCGGCGTGACATGCCGCAGAACCCGTGGCCGGTGGAGCGGATCCACTCGCCCTTGTGCCAGGTGTCGATGTCGGTCCAGTAGGCGAACGCCCTGCGGATCGCCGCGTAGCTCTCGGGATCCGCCTCCTCGAAGGCCCCCAGGGTCTCATCCGAGAAGACCACGCCCCACCCGAAGGTGTCGTCCGCGCGGTTGCGCTCCGTCACGCGCACGACCGCGTCGGGGAAGCGCTTCTTTGCGAGCAGGGCCGCATAGAGCCCTCCGGGGCCGCCTCCGATGCACTCGATCCGCATGGCAGGAGCATATCGGGCGGCCGGGCGGCCCAGCCCGGCCCTTCGAGGGTGCAGTTCCTGTTCCCCGGGTCCAAGATGGTTGCGGGGCCATGCGGCCCCTTCGACACCCCACGACATCATTCCCATGAAGACCCTCCTGCTCCCGGCCCTCGCGGCCGGCGTGCTCGGGCTGGTCGCGTGCTCCTCGGAGCCTGCGGCACCGGCCTCGAGCCCTGCGGAGGCGCCGGCTGCGACCGGCGTCTCCTTCAAGATCGACGGCATGACGTGAGGCGCCGCGTGTCCACCCCGAGTGCGGTCCGCACTCACCAAGGGCCTCGGCGTTCCTGCGGAAGCAATTGAGATCGACTACGGCACGAAGATCGTCGCGGTGCGGTCCGACGGCGTGACCCTGGAGGCCATCGATCAGGCCTTCGAGGGCACCCGCTACGCCCGCGTCGACTCCTGACCGGAGCGCCCTCCGTCGAGCGTTCCTGCGGCCCCGGGTCCTCGTGGAGGACCCGGGGCCGTCCGCCTTCACTGATTGAGGGACGGCGTCCGCAGCACGAAGCCGTCGCGCTCCAGGGGGTGCTCTCCGAGCAGGGGCAGGCTCGCCCCACGCAGGACCTTCCCGAATCCGTGCCGCGCGCGCAGGCCGTCGAGCGCGCGCTCGAGGGCGGCGGCCCGGTCCGCGTGGCTGCCTCCGCGGCTCTCGGCCAGAGAGCGGTCCCGCTGCGGATCGCTGAAGAGCTCGCCCTGGTGTCCGGCCGAGTCGCGCAGGTGGAGGAGGGTCAGGCCCACGCGCTTCACGAGGGCGCGGCGGCGCGGCAGGCCGCGCAGCAGGAGGAGGGCGTGCTGCTCCAGGGCCGTGGTGGAGGCGGTGGGGGCCGGCAGGCGGCGGCGCGCGCGGAGGAGCGCCTCGCGCGGGTGCGCGCGCTTCTGGGCCGGGGTGCGCGTGTCCACATGCACGAGGCGCACCTCGAGGCTGCCGGCGAGCAGGCCGTGTCCGCGCAGCCGCGCGGCGGCGCGGTCCACGAGCCAGGCCAGCATGGCCTCGAGCTGCTCCCGGCGGCCCTCCTCGGGCTCGAAGGTGCTGTCCCTTCGAATCGATTGAGGGGGGCGCAGGGCGAGGCGCCCCTGCTCGTCCAGCCAGCAGGTGCCCTGCACGGGCTCATCGTCCTCTCCCAGGGCCCGAGCATGCAGGGTCAGCCCGAGGGAGCCGAAGGTGGCGAAGAGCACCTCGCGGGAGACCAGGGCGAGCTGGCCCACCGTCTTGATGTGGAAGGAGGCGAGCTTGCCGCGCACTGCGTGTCCGACTCCGGGCAGGTGCTCGACCGGGAGGTGGGCGAGGAAGGCGCGCTCCGCACCGGGCAGGACCTCGGCCACGCCGCCGGGCTTGCCGAGCTTGCCCGCCAGGCGCGCCAGGGTGCGGCTGGTGCCCAGGCCGATCGTCACGGGCACTTGCGCCTCGGCGCGGATGCGCTGCTGGAGGGCGGCGGCCACCTCGAAGGCGCAGCCCAGGAGCCGGCCGGTGCCGGTGAGGTCCACGAAGAAGTCGTCGATCGAGGCCACCTCGACCCGCGGGGAGACCTCGAGCAGCAGCCGCGCGACCTCCTCGCGCTTGGCGTTGGCGGCCTGGGCGTCGCCGGGCAGGAAGACGGCTCGGGGGCAGAGCCGCGCCGCCTCGCGCGCGCGCATCCCGGGCCGGACGCCGACGGCGCGCGCCTCGTAGGAGCAGGACATCACCAGGTTGCGTGAGGTCGGCGGACCGCCGACCACCACGGGTCTCCCACGCAGGTGCGGGTGCCGGGCCTGCTCCACCGACGCCAGGAAGGCGTCCACATCCAGGTGCAGGATGCGCGGGGTTCGCGGGGGCAGGTGCTGGTCCCGGTGGGGGCGAGGCATGGGTGGTACGCTAACAGATGCCTAACCCTGTCTGGCGCCGCGTCCCCTGCCAGGCCGCTCTCAGCCAGGGCCGCCCTCAGCCGTCGAGCGCGGCGCCGAGCTGTTCGGCCAGCTGCGCCAGCTGGCGCTCGAGCCGGGCCACGCGCTCCTCCAGGGAGTCGTGGCTGGGGGAGGCTCCCGAGGTTCCGCCGCCGGAGGGCCCAGAGGAGGCCGGCCCAGAGGAGGCCGGCCCAGAGGAGGCCGGCCCCGCGGACGCGCTGCTGACCGGGGCGCCGCTGGACGAGGGCATGCTGCCCTCGCCCGCGGCCGGGCCGGACTCCGGGCAGAGGGTCTGGGTCCAGCGGTCCGCACGGCCGCCCGCCACCCGGCGCACGAGGCCCTGCTCTGCGAGCTCGTCGAGGGCCTTCTGCAGCTCCTCCAGGCTGGCGAGCCCGCGCATGCGGCTGGCGCGCGTGCGCAGCTCTCCGGGGGCCTGGGCCCCGCGGACCAGCAGCTCCGCGAGGACGGCGAGGGCGCGCTCGCCCACCTTCAGTCCCTCGAGGGCGTTGTGACGCCAGCGCTCCACGCGGCTGCCGGCGCCCAGGGAGGCGCCCGCAAGGTGCTTGTGGCGCAGGCCCGTCAGGGCCACGGTCACCTCGGCCTCGCTGTAGTCCGTGACCGGCGCCCGGTTGGACTTCTGGTTGCAGCCGTTGGTCAGGGCGTTGAGGGAAAGGGGGTACTGGTCGGGCGTGGTGAAGGCCTTCTCGATCAGGACTCCCAGCACCCGCGCCTCGTGGGCGTTCAGCAGCGCGCTCATGGCCGGATCCTACGGCCTCCGCGCCTCCGGACCGAGGGCCGTCCCGCGGGTGGGGAGCCGGCCTCGCCGGACGGCCGCTTGGACTAGGCTGTCCCCATGGACGCCGTCCTCGTGCACCCCGAGATCCCGCACAACACCGGCTGCGCCGCGCGCCTGTGCGCGGCCCTGGGCGTGCGCCTGCACCTGGTGGAGCCCCTGGGGTTCCAGCTCGAGGACCGGCACCTCAAGCGAGCCGGCCTCGACTACTGGCCGGAGGTCGAGCTGTGGGTCCACCCGGATGCGCAGGCCGCGCGAGCCCACCTGGAGGCGAGCAGCCCGCGGCCGCTCCCCGAGCGCCTGCGCCCGTTCACGGCCCGCGGCGGGCAGTCCTGCTTCGAGGCCACCTTCGCGCCGGACGACATCCTCGTCTTCGGCTGCGAGTCGAAGGGCCTGCCCGAGGAGTGGCTCGGCCCGGCCGAGCGCCGCGTCTACCTGCCGATTCGCCCCGGCGTGCGCAGCCTCAACCTGGCCAACGCCGTCGCCGTCGGGCTCTACACCGCCCTCGACCGCGCGGGCGTCCCCCTGCCCGACAACGACGGGCGCTACGAGCCGCCCGCCGAGGCCCGCGGCCTGCGCCCGGGAGAGGTCGCCCAGCGCAGTGTCGGCACGGGCCCTGATCCCGGCCCAGCGCCCGCGGACGCCTAGTAGCCGTAGCGGCGCCAGAACTCGACCGCGCGCTCGGTGTCGTCGGTGCGGCGCCACAGCATGAGCGCCATGCCCGCGGGGAAGTCCACCTCCGGCGGCACGCGCCGCACCTCGGGGATGACCGCGCGGCGCAGGGGGGCCTCACCCTCGGGGTCCTGTCCGAAGACCTGCCGCGCGCACACGCGCACGGCGGCCTGGAAGGAGGCGGACTCCTCGTCGATGGCGCTCTCCGGCACGATGAGGGCCTGCAGGAAGGTGGGCTCGCGCTCGAGGAACCACGCGCGCGGGACGCGCCGGTCGTGCCCCGCGCTGCGGGCCTCGCCGCTGGGGGGCAGCCGCGCGACCTCCGGATCGACGAGCCCGTTACGGTCGAGCACCACGAGCTCCGACTCCCAGCCCACCGCGCCGATCGCACCCATCACGATCGAGTCCCCGGGCTCGGCCAGCACCTTCAGGGCCCTGCCGATCGCGCGGAAGCTCTCGAGGTTCTGCGCGCTGCGCTTGAACTGGTCGCGCTCGCTGCGGTACTCGCCCCCTGCGAAGGAGCGGAAGTACACGCGCTCGAGCAGAGGCTGCGGGACGATGCCGTGCTTGAACTCGCCCACGAGGGGCAGGGCGCCGAGCAGGGCCAGGGGCAGGCCGGGGGCAAGGGCGCCACGGCTCGGCAGGTGCCCGAGGGAGAGCGCGAGCGCCGCCGCCACGAAGGGCCCGAGGGGCGCCATGAAGCGGAAGTAGGGCATCCAGTCCCCGCCGACCGCGGTGTTGTAGGCGACGCCACCCAGCAGAACCACGAGGCACGCGGCCAGGGGAGCGCGACGCGGCCCGCGCAGCCCGAAGGGCGCCATCACCAGCACCGCCAGCGGGGTCAGGGTCAGGAGCGCCCACGAGGTGGTGCAGGCCAGCCCGCGGCGCAGGACCTCGCCGCTGAAGCCGGCCTTGGCAGCGACCGTGTTGGGCAGCCAGGTGCCGTGGACGGACTGGCGCCAGGCCAGGAGCAGGGCGAGCGTGAGCAGGTGCAGGCCCAGGAACAGGCTCCAGCGCCGCAGGCCGGGGCGCGCCTCGACCGGGCGCAGGCGCGTCCCGAGCCAGGCCGCGCCTGCGAGGCCGAGCACCCACACGAAGCCCTCCGGCCGCGTCAGGTCGAGGCCGCCCGCTGCGAGTCCCGCGGCAAGCCCTGCCCGGAGGTCCGGACCCCTGCCCCGGCGCAGCAGCTCGGCGAAGAGGGTCAGCATGCACCAGGCCTGCAGGCTGGTCTCGAGGCCGCCGCTGCACCACACGACGAAGGGCGGGTGCAGGACGAGCGTGAACACGCCGAGGGCTGCGGCCGTGCGGCGGAGCCCCACATCCACCAGCAGGAAGCGGTGCAGGCGCGCCACGGTGAGCCCGCCGAACAGGCCGCCGAGGACCAGCGAGGTCGTGGGCAGGCTGAAGCCGAAGGCCCAGGCCCAGCGCAGCAGCGCCACCCAGAGGACCGTGCTGTGTCCCTCGATCGGCGGCTTCTCCCCCGGGTTCCACATGGGGGCGCCGAACTCGGCCCAGTTGCGCGCGTAGCGGAAGGCGATGAACGCGTCCTCGATGAGGAAGTTCGAGCGCGTCAGCAGCTGCGCGGCGAGCAGCGCCAGGGCGAGGCCGAGGACGACGGGATCGCGCGACGCCGTCGGACCCCGGTGGGGGAGCTCGCCTCTGCCCGTGCTCATGTGCTGCCCTGGAGCCCTGCGGTCCCGCGGGGCGAGAAGGGCCCGCCCTCGTCCGACCGCGAAGGCCTGCGAGCCTAGCAGGGGCTCGCTGGCGGAAACAGGGAGCGCAGGCGGCTCGAGGGTGGACGAACGGGGCGCATGGCCCCCATCCTGCGCCGCTGCCCCGGCCGCCCAGGTGCGGACCGCACGCCATGGAGCCCCCCTCGCCCGAGACCCCCGCGACCCCGCTGCGCCTGCCCCGCAAGGGGGAGGAGGTGGAGGTCGTAGTGCGCGCCCTCGGCGAGCGCGGGCATGCCGTGGCCGAGATCGCGGGCCGCACCCTGCGGCTCAAGGGGGCCGCGCCGGGCGACCGCGTCCGCGCGCGGGTCCTGCGTCGCGGGCGCCGCGGCCTGGAGGCCCGGCTGCTCGAGCGCCTCGAGCCGGGCCCCGCCGCCGCTGACCCACGCTGTCCCCACGCAGGGACCTGCGGCGGCTGCTCCTTCCAGGCCGTGGCCTACGGCGCCCAGCTCGAGGCCAAGCGGCGCTGGATCGAGGAGGCGCTGGCGGGGAGCGGCCTCGCCCGCGTGCCCGAGGTTGCGCCGGTGCTTGGGATGGAGGAGCCCTGGCACTACCGGAACAAGATGGACTTCTCCTTCGCCTCGCGCCGCTGGGTGGAGGAGCACGAGCCCGAGGGGGTGGACGCCTCCTTCGCCCTGGGCCTGCATGTCCCCGGCCGCTGGGACAAGGTGCTCGACCTGCAGGCCTGCAGCATCGCCTTCCCCGAGGCCGAGGCCCTCGTTCACACGGCGCGTCGCCTCGCTCGTGAGCAGGCGCTCGATCCTTGGGATGTGCACGCGGCGCGCGGGCTCCTGCGGCACCTGGTCGTGCGCAAGGGCCTGCGCACGGGCGAGATCCTCGTGGACCTCATCACGGACGCCCTGGCACCGGAGCGGGTGGAGCCCTTCGTGGCCGCCCTCCTGGAGGCCCACCCGGAGGTCACGACCCTCGTGCAGGGAGTGACCGCGCGCGCGGCCAAGGTGGCCCAGCACGACGAGGAGCGCGTACACCACGGCCCGGGCTTCATCCGCGAGGTGCTGGCCGGCCGCACCTTCGAGATCAGCCCGACCAGCTTCTTTCAGACCAACACCCTGCAGGCCGAGCGGCTCGTCGGCGTGGTCGCGGAGGAGGCCGGCCTGCGTCCCGGCGAGCGGCTGCTGGACCTGTACTGCGGTGCGGGGACGCTCGGCCTCTGCCTGGCCGGCTCCGCGGAGCATGAGCTGCTTGGGTTTGAGGTCGTCGAGCCGGCCGTGCAGGATGCGCGCCGCAATGCGCGGGCGAACGGCGTGGAGCACGCGCGCTTCGAGGTGGGGGATGTGCGTGATGTGCTGGTGGCCCAGGCGCACGGCGCTCTCCCCCCGTCCGAGGTGGTGGTCGTCGATCCGCCCCGCGCCGGGCTCCATCCAGAGGTGCCGGCGGCGCTTGCCGCACTCGGTGCGAGGCGGGTGGTCTATGTGTCGTGCAATCCGCGCCAGGCCACGGGCGACCTGCTGCGGCTGGAGGAGCTGGGCTGGGCGACCGTCGGGGCACGGCCCCTCGACCTCTTCCCGCACACTCCGCACACCGAGTGCGTGTTCACCCTCGAGCCGCGCTGAGAGCCATGGCCGACGCGTTCCCGACCAGCCTCTGCACGCGCTGCGCCCTCGTGCGCCGCATCCAGACGGACCGCGGCTCGGTGTTCCTGCAGTGCGGCCTCGCGCGGACCGATCCGCGCTTCCGCAAGTACCCCCCGCAGCCCGTCCATCGCTGTGAGGGCTTTCGACAGGAGGGCCCCGCGTGACGGGCTCCAAGCACCTGCCGCCGGGCTCGCTGCTGCTCGCCGCCCCGAGCATGCTCGACCCGAACTTCATGCACAGCCTGGTGGTGCTCTGCGACCACGACGAGGCGGGGGCCTATGGACTGGTGGTGAACCGCCCCACGGGGATCGCCCTTGGCAAGCTCCTTACCGACCACCCGCTGGCGGAGGACCTGCACCTGCCGGTTCACGAGGGCGGTCCGGTGGGCCGCGACCGCCTGCAGTTCCTGCACCGGCGCCAGGAGCTGGCTGAGGATGCGATCGCGCTCGCGCCCGGGGTCTTCCTCGGCGGCGCCGTGGAGGAGCTCGTGGACGGTCTGGTCCTGGGGCGCTTCGGCGGCGCGGACATACGGGTCGTCGTGGGGTACGCCGGCTGGGGCGCCGGCCAGCTCGAGGGCGAGCTGGCCGAGGGGGCCTGGCTCGTGGGCGCGTCCACGCCGGAGCTCGTGTTCGACGCTCCGCGCCGCGAGGGAGCCTGGCGCCGGGCCCTCCGGTCCCTGGGGCCGCGGGCGCAGGGCGTGGAGCACCTCCCGCCGGACCCGACCTGGAACTAGGGGGCGGGCCGTTACCCTGGGGCACATGGTGGGTGGTCGCTTGGAGCCTGCGGCTGGTTCGCGCGCGGCAGGACCGCGCGCGCGCCGGTTCGGCGGGTGCCTCACGAACCTCCTGCTGGCGGCGGTCGGTCTGGCTGGAGGGTCAGCGCTCGCCATTCGCCTCCTGGCGCCGACCATGCTCGCGCGACCGGCCGGCGTGCAGCTCGCCCGCGAGCTCAGCGAGGGCATGCCCGGCACCCTGGAGCTCCCGGAGCTGCGCTACCGGTGGGGGGGCGGCTGGAGTGTCCCCGCAGCGCGCCTGGTGAGTGCGCAGGGGCAGACGCTCCTGCAGGCGGATCTGGACTGGAGCCCGGATGCGGGCGGCGGCGGGGTGCTGGCCGTCACGGGCCTTGTGGGCCAGCTGCGCCGGAACTCCACCGGCAGCTTCGACCTCGCGCAGGCGCTGGGCCTCGCGGGCCCTGAGGGGGCGGAGAGGCTGCGGGCATGGCTGCGTGAGGCACGAGGCGAGCAGGGCTCTCCGGGAAGCGAGCAGGTGGTGCGGGTGCAGCTCGGCGCCGGAGGCCTCGACCTGCTCGACGCGCGCGGACGCGTGGGGGGCTGGGCGAGCGGAGAGCTCGAGCTGGGTCTCGCGAGCGGGAGGCTCGCGGCGCGCGGCGAGCTGCGCTCGCCGGATGGGCTGGGCGAGCTCCTGCGGCTCGACCTGACGGTGCCGCTCCGTGAGGGCGGGCCGCAGTGGAGCGGGCTGGACGGCCGCGCGGAGGTTCGCGCGCTCGAGGGAGACGCCCTGGATGCCCTGGCGGGCCTCGAGGGCCGGCTTGCCGCGTGGCTCGAGGGGACCTTCGAGCTCGAGGTCGAGGCCACCTCCGCCCCGGGCCAGTCGGAGGCGCGACTCCTCGTCGGGCTGCAGGAGGGCGAGGGCAGCCTGATCCGCGCCCAGGGCACCCTCAGCCAGGAGCGCGTGTTCCTGAGCCTGGCCCCAGGCATCGCGCGGCTCGATGCGGGCGCGGGGATCCTGTCGGGCTCCTCTGGCGAGAGCCTGGCCCAGGCCCTGCAGCCCGAGGTGCTCCTGGACCCGAGCGAGGACCTGGAGGGGCGCCTGACGGAGGGACTCCTCGTCTGGCCCCTCGCGGGCGGCAGTCCGATCCTCGGGTTCGAGCTCAGCCCGGAGCGCTTCCCCACGCTCTCCCTCAACGGGGCGCCCTTCGCGCCGACCGTGGACAGCCTGCTCTTCGAGCTGGACGCGGAGGGGCGGCGCGCCGCCTATCGGGGGCGTCTGCCCGGCGGCCTGGCTGGACGCTTCGTGATGGACCTCTCGAGCCGGTCGGGCGTGGGACCCTCCGCGCGCGTGGAGCTGAGCGAGCTCGTCCTGGAGGAGGTCGAGCAGGCGCTCGGCCTGGAGGGCACGCTGCGGCCTCTCCTGGGGGAGCCGCTGCTCGCGCGCCTCGACCGAGTCGCTCCGGGGGAGCCGCTGCGCGTGGCCCTCATCGGCCCGCGCGGGACGCTGGACCTGGAGCTTCGAGACGGCGTCCTCCGCCAGCCGGCGGGCGGGGCTCGCTTCCTGCTCGCGGCCGGCAAGGACGAGGGCAGCGCCTGGCTGCGTCGGCTGCTGCCCTGGTTCCTCCTGGCCTCACCCGAGCTCGAGGTCCCCGTGCTGCTCTCCGACCTGCGCGTGCCCGTGGCCGCGGGGGGCGCGAGCTCCTGGCGCGCCTCCGTCGACCTCCGCGGCCAGCGGCTCGCCCTCGACGGCGCGCTGGCTGGGGTCCTCGCGGATGACGACCAGCGCTGGCTGGAAGACGGCCTCCCGGAGCCCCTGCTCGTGCGCGTGCAGGATCAGACCCTCACCTTCGAGCGGGCCGAGTTCCTCCTCGGAGGTGAGCCCGTGCTCCTGACCGGGGACCTGCAGCTGGACGGCTCCAACGCGCGCGTCGAGGCCAGCCTCCCCACGCCGGTGCTCGACCCGTTCCTGCTCGGGCTCGGGAACCTGCCTCTCGAGCGGGCGCGTCGCGACAGCCGCGTGTCGGTGGAGTTCTCGGGCCCGGTCGGCGGTGAGCGCGTGCGTGCGGACCTCAACGCCCTGCAGCGGGTCCGGACCTTCCTCGAGTCCCTGCTGCCCCTCGGGGGCTGAGGGCAGGGTCGCAGCCCTAGAGGCTCACGGCGCGCCCGAGGCGCTCGCTGGTGACCTCGCCGATGCGTGCGAGCAGGTCGTGGCCGTCCTTGTCGCAGCGCCAGGCCTGGGCCTCCTCGCTCCACTCGTAGTGCCAGGCCGAGGCTCCGGCGGCGAACCACATCTGGTGGGCTGCGGTCTGGCGGTTGAGGACGAAGGTCGGGCCGCCGGCGAACTCCAGCTTGACCACGCCGTCGGCGGAGGTGAAGTCGAGCTCGTCGGGGTCGAAGTCCTCGAGCCACTGCTCGACGCGCTCGAGGCAGGCGTCGGCGCGGAGTTGGAAGTCCTGGCGGTCCATGGCGGTTGCGGGGGGATCCTAGGTCACCCACACCCCCCCGACCACCCGCCGAAGCGGACCGGATCCCACGCGGGGGGGGCGCCCTGGGCCTCCTAGCGCCTGCGCGGCTTGGCGGCCCAGGAGCAGATGGGGCAGGCCTCCGGCTCGTGCCCCCGGGCCGGGCAGTGGTCTCGCCCGAACCAGATGATCGCGAGGTGGGCGAAGCCCCACTCCTCCTCGGGGAACAGGGCCTTCAGGTCCTCCTCCGTGCGCTCCACCCTCGAGCCGTCGGAGAGGCGCCAGCGCTCGGCCAGGCGGTGGATGTGCGTGTCGACCGGGAAGGCGGGGACGCCGAAGGCCTGGACCATGACCACGCTGGCGGTCTTGTGCCCGACGCCGGGCAGGGCCTCGAGCTCCTCGAGGCTGCCGGGGACCTCGCCCTCGTGGCGCTCGAGCAGCAGCTCGGCCATGCGCCTCAGGTTCTTGGCCTTGGTGGGGGCGAGGCCGATCTGGCGGATCAGCGTGCGGATCTCCTCGACCTCCAGCGCCGCCATGGAGGCCGGGTCCGGCGCGGCGGCGAAGAGGGCCGGCGTGACCTCGTTGACCTTCTTGTCGGTGGTCTGGGCCGAGAGCATCACCGCCACCAGGAGGGTGAAGGCGTCGGTGTGATCCAGGGGCACCGGGAGGGTGGGGTACAGCTCGTGGAGCTGCGCCAGGATCTGCTCGGCGCGGGCACGCTTGGCCGGCGAGGGGGCGCGGCGGCGCGGTCGGCGGGGAGCAGGCGTCATGGGCAGCATCCTAGCCGGCGTGCGGGCTATGCTCCCGCCATGGCCGATCTCGAACGCTTCCTTGCCTGCTCCACCTTCGCCGTGGTGGGCGCCTCCGACGACCGGGCCAAGTACGGCAACAAGGTGCTGCGCTGCTACCAGCAGGCGGGGCGCGATGTGGTCCCCGTGCATCCGCGCCTGACCGAGGTGGAGGGGCTCGCCGCCGCCTCGAGCCTGGCTGCCCTGGAGGAGGTGCCCGAGGCCGTCTCGATCATCACGCCGCCGGCGGTGAGCGAGGGCGTGATCGACGAGGCCGTGCGCCTGGGCATCCAGCATGTCTGGCTCCAGCCCGGCGCAGAGCACGAGGACGCCATGGAGCGCGCGCGCGCCGCCGGCGTCAATGTGATCGGCCACGGCCCCTGCCTGCTCGTGGTCCTCGGCTTCGTGGAGCGTTGAGGGCGGGCCTCGCGTCGCGGGGATCGAGACGCGCGCGTCACCGCCCTACTGCCAGCGAATCCCCGCCTGTGGCGCGTCGGCGGGCAGCGGCTCCACCCAGGTGGAGACCTGCAGGGGCGGGGGAAGCTCCCCGGCAGCGCGGGCCGTGCGCGGGGGCGGCAGGTCGAAGCTCACATGCAGGGTGGCGTCGGGGACGGCCCTGAAGGTGATGAGGCTGTCCAGCGACTCCAGGCGTCGCACCAGGCGGAGGCGCAGGTCGCGGTCGTGCGGGAGCCCCGGGAGCTCCAGCGCGCCGTCGCGGGGCATGGCCGCGGTCCGCAGGGGGATCCACTCCTGACCCGCGTAGGGATCCTGCTCCTGGGCTGCGGCGGCGCGCTGGGCGGTCTGCTGCCTGGCCGCCTGCACCTCGTCGTCGCTGAGGAGGTCCGTGCCCTCGAGCCGCGCGGCGAGGCGATCCTGGCGCTGCTGGCGCAGCCGGCCGCCGCGGGGGGCACCGGCGTTCTCGGGGTCGACCTCGATCTCGACGGACTTGTCCCCGCGCTCCTCGCGCTCGCGCTTGCGGCGCGCCTGGCGCTCCGCCAGCAGGGCTTGCTGGCGCGCCACCGGGTCGGCCACGATGTTCGTGCCTCGGTTGCGCTTGCTGGGCGTCAGCTCCTTGCCGCCGAGCACGGCGATCGAGAAAAGCCGGCTCTCGTCGCGGTCCGACAGGTCGACGCCACGGGCCTCGACCTCGACCTCGGTCACGCCTGAGACCACGATGTCTGCCTCGAGCGGATCGCCCGGGCGTAGGTGCAGCAGCTCCGGCGCCTGCCAGAGCTGGGCGCCGGGGCGGCCGACCACGATGCGCAGGTCCACCTCCGCGGGCAGCTGCGCCTCGAACCGGCCCGTCGCCTGCACGAGGCCCCCAAGCAGGCCCTCTGCCTGGCGCAGGTTGCGCGGGTAGCTCTCACCTCCCCGCAGGAACCACACGAAGCGACCGGTCAGGGGGCGCTCGAAGCGGTCGCGCACGCGGCCGGACACGGGCATGGTCTCGAACAGCCGGACCTCGAGCCGCTCACGCGAACCGGCTGCGAGCTCGAGGACCTCCACATGGGAGACGAAGTCGGGGTGCTCCACCCGCAGGGTCCAGGCGCCAGCCCCGACCTGGCGGAAGCGCGGTGCGCCGGTTCCCTGGAGGACGGCGCCGGTGCCCTCCTGCTCGAGCACGACCACCGCGTCCTGAAGGCGCACGCCCGTGGGGTTCTTGACCACCACCTCCAGCTCGGCCGCGGCGAGCCCCTCGGCCGAGCCGCGCGCGACCAGGGGGGTCGAGACCTCCTCCGTGCGCTTCGAGGACTCCTGGGCCGGGACCGAGGACTCGAGGTCCAGGGCCTTGGGCTCCTCGGGAGGCTCACCCCCGGAGAGGGCCACCGCCACGGCGACCGCGGCGACTGCGGCTGCGGCCAGGGCCAGGAGGGGGGAGCGGGTCATGGTGAGGAACGAACGGGCGGAGCCGGCCGGAGTTGGAGCCACTCCTCGGATCGGTGCCGCTCGCGGCCGAAGCCTAGCTCGCCTCGGCCCGGGGGGGCGTCTGTCTCGGCTTGAGTCAGTCCTCGACCGTCTCCACAGCGAGGAGCGGCGCCCCCGCCTCGACCTCGTCCCCGTCCCCAACGAGCAGGCGCGCGAGGCGCGCGCGGGCAGGGAGGCCCGGCCCGGGGGCGTAGACCACCGTGGCGAAGGTCTTCATGACCTCGATCATCCCCACGACCGTGCCCGCGGTGAGCACGGTCCCCGGAGTCACGAACGGAGGCTCGTCAGGAGCGGCCCGATGCCAGAACCGACCCGTCTGGGGCGAGGCGAAGATTCCTGCCGCGTCGGCGCCGTCCGCAGGGGCCGTGCCGCCCTGCAGGGCCTCGCGCGCTCCGCCCTCCTGCAGAGGACCGAGCCGGTACAGCCGGGTGCCGTAGCCCACCGGCTCGTGCACGCGCGCGGGGCAGGACTCGAGCACCGTGCCGCCGAGGTCCGGCGGGAGGTGCACGGCGTGGGGGCGGCCCAGGCGCAGCAGGGTGCCCGCGCGTGAGCCGGGGGCGGCGAGCGCGCCCGCGGCGAGCGCCTCGGTGAACAGGCCGACCGCGGGGGCCGCGAGCCAGGTCGTGTCACCGTCGGTCTCGACCAACAGCTGGAGGGGAGCGGCGCTCACTGGTGCGCCTCCGTGAGGGCCGCGAGGTCGTGCAGGCTCCAGATCCGCGGGTTCTTGGTGCGGCGGAACCCGCTGGACTGGTAGCTGGCCTCGGCGAAGAGCTCCATCCAGGGGCGCAGCTCCTCGAGCCGCACGATCTCGTCGGTGTCCATCTGGCTGGCGGCGCGGTAGGGATCCATGTCGGCCTCGATGCGGGCCTCGGTGGCCTGCATGCCCTTCTCGATGCGGGCGCGCTCCTCGGGGTCCTCGACCGCGATCTCGAAGGCGTCGTCGAGCTTGGTGTTGAAGGCCGCGATGGCGAGGGTGCGACCCTCCATGACCGCGAGGCGCGTCAGGGTCGTGGAGAGCTGGACCACCGGCTCGTAGGGCATGCCGGCCATGGCGTAGTAGCCGGCGCCCGAGGCCTTGCGCAGCAGCACGGTGAACATGGGGGTCTGCCCCGTGCTGTTGGCGTAGATCAGGGAGGAGCCGTAGCCCAGCAGGCCCAGGCGCTCGGCCTCGACGCCGATGTCGAAGCCCGACACATCCTGCAGCCACACCAGCGGGATCCCGTCGTCCTCGCACGCGCGGCGGAAGGCCGAGAGCTTGGCGATCCCCTCGCGGTAGAGGATGCCGGCGGGCTTCTGGCCCGCGCGCTGCTCGGGGTCGTCGATCAGGCCCTGGCGGTTTGCAGCGAAGCCCACATAGAGCCCGTTCACTCGACCGACTCCGACCATGATCTCGCGCCCGCGGTCGGGGAGCAGCTCCCAGAACAGGCTGCGGTCCACGAGGCGGGCCACGACCTGCTCGATCGAGTAGGTCATGCGGTGGTCGGTGGGGAGGAGCGTGCCCAGCTCGGAGGGGTCGAACTGCGGGGCGCCCGGGTCCGCGCCGTGGCGGTGGTAGGCGGCGCCGGAGGAGGGCAGCCGCCGGATCTCCTCGCGAATCGTCTCGAGGGCGGTCTCGTCGTCGGGCACGCGCAGGTCGGCGCAGCCCGACTGGTGCACATGCACCTCGGGGCCGCCGATGTCGAGGCTCGAGAGCTGCTGGCTCTTGGCGCCCTTGATGAGGGCTGCGCCCGCGATGACCATGTAGGCCTGCTCGGTCATGACGACCCGGTCCGAGATGATCGGCATGTAGCCGCCCCCGGCGATGCAGTCGCCGAAGACGCCGGCGATCTGCGGCACGCCGCGCGCGCTCAGCTCCGCGTTCTTCTTGAAGATGTGCCCGGCACCCGTGCGGCCGGGGAACGAGCGCGCCTGCTCGGGCAGGAACAGGCCCGAGCAGTCCACCAGGTAGACCACCGGCAGGCCGAGCCGCAGGGCCATCTCCTGGGCCCTCTCGATCTTCTCAGGGGTCTGCGGCCACCAGGAGCCGGAGGCGACGGTGTTGTCGTTGGCAATCACCATCGTCCACCGGCCCTCGATGCGCGTGAAGGCGGTGACGACCCCGGCCGCGGGGGAGGACAGCTCGCCGAAGGAGACACCGTCGTTCACGAAGGTGCCGACCTCGAAGAGCTCGCTGCCCTCGTCCGCGAGGCGCGCCAGGCGCTCGCGGGTCGTGAGCTTGCCCTTGGCGTGCACGCGCTCGCGGTACTTGGCGCCCCAGCCGTCGGCCACCTTGGCGCGGCGCGCGTTCAGCTCGTCCTCGCGCTGGGCGAGGGCCTCCGCCCGCCGGGCGCGGCTGGCGGCATCGAGGTCGGAGTCGGCGGGGGAGCCGAGCGGTCGGAGGGGGACATGGGCCATGGCTCAGGAGGCGTTCGGCGTCCAGCCGGGGAGCTCGGCGGTGCTGTACTCGCCCGCGCGGAAGGCGGGGCTGTCCAGCACGGCGAGGTGCAGCGGGATGGTGGTGGCGACGCCCTCGACCCGGGCGCCCGTGAGGCACGCGCGCATGGTGTCCAGGGCCTCGTCGCGGGTGGGGGCCCAGGTGATCACCTTGGCCAAGAGGCTGTCGTAGTGGGGGCTGATGCGATCCCCGGCGGAGACATGCGAGTCCACGCGGACGCGCCCGGGACCGCAGTCCGTCGGGAAGGAGAAGGCCGTGATCGTCCCGGGCGTGGGCCGGAAGCCGGCGTGGGGGTCCTCGGCGTTGATGCGGCACTCGAGAGCGTGACCCTCCTGGCGCACCGTGTCCTGCGCCAGGGAGAGGCCGGACCCCGCGGCCACGCGCAGCTGCTCGGCCACGATGTCCACGCCGGTGGTCTCCTCTGTGATGGGGTGCTCCACCTGCAGGCGAGTGTTCATCTCCATGAAGTGCAGGATCCCGGTGGAGGGGTCGAGCAGGAACTCCACGGTGCCCGCCCCGCAGTAGCCCAGGGCCCTCGCGGCCTCCGCGGCCTGGGCGCCCAGAGCCGCCCGCGTCTCGGCGTCCAGCGCAGGCGACGGGCTCTCCTCGATCAGCTTCTGGTGGTTGCGCTGGATCGAGCACTCGCGCTCACCGAGGTGCACCGCGTGGCCCCAGCGGTCGCCCAGCACCTGCACCTCGATGTGGCGGCCGCCCTCGATGCAGCGCTCGAGGTAGAGGGCTCCGTTGCCGAAGGCCGCCTGAGCCTCGGCGCTCGCCTGGGCGAAGCCCTCGCGCAGGGAGGCCTCGTCCACGCAGCGGCGCATGCCGCGGCCGCCGCCGCCCGCGTCCGCCTTCACCATCACCGGCCAGCCCAGCTCGCGCGCCAGCGCGACGGCCTCGTCGGCATCGCGCAGCAGGCCCTCGGAGCCAGGGATCAGAGTCAGCCCCGCGGCGCGCGCCGCGTGCTTCGACGGCCACTTGAGGCCCATGCGCTCGATCAGGCTCGGGGCCGGCCCGACGAAGGTCAGGCCATGCTGCTGGCAGAGGGCCGCGAAGCGCGCGTTCTCCGCGAGGAAGCCCCAGCCCGGGTGCACCGCGGCGCAGCCGGTCTGGCGCGCGGCCTGGACCAGGCCCTCCAGATCCAGATAGCTCCGGCTCGAGGCCGCGGGCCCCAGGCACACCACCTCGTCCAGCTCGCGCGTCCACGAGGAGCCGAGGTCCGCCTCCGACACGCCGCCTACGGTCTGGATGCCCAGGGCGCGCGCGGTGCGGGCGACCCGCACGGCGACCTCGCCGCGGTTGGCGATGAACAGGCGGCGGAACATGGCCCCAGCCTAGCGGGCCGGGTGGGACGCCTTCACTCCTGATCGAGCAGGCCAGCACCCGCTACACTCGCTGACGATGCGTGCCTGGCTCCCCCTGGCGGCTGCCCTCCTCGCGGCGGCCCCGGCCATCGCGGCTCCAAGCGCCTCACGGACGCTCCGCACGGTGCGCGAGGAGGCCTCTGCGCTGGACGAGGTGTCTCAGCTCCTCGAGGCCCTCGCGACCGGCGACCTCGCCGCCAGGGTGCGGGCGGAGGGGCAGCTGGCCACGAGCCTGCGACCGGAGCATGTGCCCCTGCTGGCACAGGCCCTGGCGACCGGAGATGCCGAGGTCCGGCTGCGCCTCTCGGCGGCCCTTGGGCGGTCCGACCGCCACCTCGGGATCGGGGCGCGGCTGCTGCAGGAGGACGCGCCGCAGGTGCGAGCGCTCGGTGAGGAGGTGGTGCAGAGCCTGTGCCTGCGCTGGCACCCCGGGGCCCTCGCGCCCCCCCTCGAGCCCCTCGAGTGGCCGCGCTCCCTTCGTGATGGTGAGGGGGAGCGCATGGAGCTGCCCGCCACGGACCTGCTGCGCGTGGACCTCGACCTGCTGGCCCGGCGCGCCATGGGGGGCGTGCCGGTCGTGGTCGACCCGGCCTTCGAGGAGCCCGTGCGCGCTGTTCCTGCGCGAGGGCGCGAGCTGGAGGGCACGGCGCTCGAGCTGCTCGTGGCCCTGTGCGGTCGCCACAGCGCACGGCCGGTCTTGCTGGGGGGCCAGGACGGCCCGCGCATCTTCCTTGCGGTGCGGACGCGCGGACGCGTGGCCGAGAGCCTCGCCGAGTCCGCCGTGGGCTGGCTCGAGGCCGCCACGCGGCGCTTCGACCCCGAGGCCAACCGCCGCGGTGCGGCGGCGCTGGCCCGCCTCGGGTGGCCGGCCGCCCTGCGCTGGCTCGAGGAGCGCGCCGCCGAGGACGAGCACGCCCTGCGGGCGCTGGTCGAGGCGGCCGGCGCGGGTCAGCCCCTCCCCGGACTGACTCGCGCTCCGCTCCTTCCGCGCGTCCTCGCTCTCGGGGACGAGGCGGCCCGCACGCTCGCGGCCGAGAGGAACGGAGCGCGGAGCGCCGACCCTGCGGAGCGTCCGCGCGACGCCCGGGCCACGGTGGAGGCCTGTGCGCGGGCGCTGCGGTCACTGGCGCCCGCGCCGACCTCGCCCGCAGGACAGACCATGCTCGCGGGCTGGGAGGTTCTCCCCGAGGAAGCACGCTGGATGCGCCTGGTCGGACTGGCCCACGGCGGCTCGGCGCTCCTCGACGCGGCTGCTGCCGGGCCCGTCCGCGCACGCGCGCGCGCGGAGCTGGAGCGCGTGGGCTCGCCTCCGCGCAGGCTCGCCGCCCTCGCCCTCCTCGCTCAGCTGGCTCCGCGAGCCGTGGACCGGACTCCCCTCGAGCTGGGCGCGAGCTTCGGAGCTGCGCTGCGGTCTCTGCCCTCAGCGCGCCGGGCCGCGTGCCTGGCGACGCTCGCGAGAGAGGGCTATGTGCCAGACTCCAGCGCAGCGCCCGAGCTGGCCTTCGCCTGGTGGCTCGCCATGGGTGAGCCCTCGCGCGCGGCCGCCGTCGCGGGCGCGCGCCTGGAGGGTGCGGGGCCCTGGAGCGAGGAGTGGCGTGAGCTCGCCCGTCTGCACGACGCGGCGCCTACCCGCCAGCGCGCCGAGGTGGCGAGCGCCCTGGGGCCCAGCGCTCCGGGGCTGGCCGCCTGGTTGCGAGCGGGGGACCCGGGAGGGGCTGGAGACGCCCTCGTGCGGGAGGCGCTGGAGCGAGTCAGGGAGAGCAAGGCCGCGACCGCCCAGGACCTGGGTCTCCTCGCTCGGGCCGCCCGGAATCCGGTGCTGGGCTCCCGCGCGCGCCAGGCGCTCCTTGCCGTGGCCCGCGACGGGGACGGCGCAGCCGAGGCCCTGCCGGCCCTGCGGCTCGCTTGGGATCTCCTGGAACGACTCGGGGAGACGGAGCAGCTGCCCGAGTTCGAGCGTGAGGCCGAGCTGGCGCTGCGGCAGGCCGGCCATCCCCTGGCGGCCGGCTTTGCACGCACCCTGCGCGAGAGCGGGCGCAAGGTCCGTCGGCTGGGCGACGAGGAGTGGGGCCTCGAGCCCTGACGCGAGGCGCCAGGGTGGAGGCCGAGGGCGGGAACGAGGCTGTTGGGACGGCCCTGCGCAGGCCCTAGGCTGGGAACCGTGCCCGCCTCGCGTCCGGGGAGCGGGAGCCGGAAAGGCCCCCAAATGTGGGGGATTGCCCTGCGGCTCGCTCCCCGCGCCCGTCGATGAGACCTCCGGAGATCCCGCTGATTCCATGAGCACCGCACCCACCGCACCTGAAGCCGCGCCGGCCGTCGCCCCCGGGCAGCTCGAGAAGCCCCAGCCGGACGAGGCCCGGAATGTCCCGGTCACGAGCGAGGAGATCTGCGTGGTGACGCGCCCGCGGTCCCAGCAGGCCGAGCAGTTCCGCGTCCTGCGCAACTCGATCCAGGCGCTCAACCCCGACGGCGCGTCCCACACGCTGGTCGTGACGAGCGCGCTGCGCGGCGAGGGCAAGAGCATCGCCACCTTGAACCTCGCGGCCGCCATGACCGAGCTGCCGGGGCAGAAGGTGCTGGTGATCGACGGGGACCTCCACCACCCCTCCATCGAGGACCACCTGGGGATCCCCCGGCGCGTGGGCCTCGCAGACCTCCTCCGCGGTCGGGCCTCCCTCGACACGGTGGTGCGCCAGACGGCCATCCCCGGCGTCTCCGTGCTCGGCCCCGGCAACCTGCCGGGCAACCCCTCCGAGCTCCTGGGCTCCGACCGCATGCGCACGGTCCTCGACCGCCTGCGCCAGAGCTACTCCTATGTGCTCATCGACACGCCGGCGGCGGCGGGCGTGAGTGACGCGAGCCTCCTGGGCGGGATGGCCGACGGGATCCTCATGGTGGTCCGCCTCGGCTCGACCCCGCGCCACTTCGTGCAGCAGACGATCAACGTGCTCGAGTCCCTGGGCGGCAATGTGCTGGGCACCTGCCTGACCGGGGCGGAGGAGCCCGACGCCTCTCAGGCGCTCTAGGCCCGTCCCCCAACGGCCCCCGCCCCGTCGGCGGGCAGCGCCCGTCCCACGCTCTCGCGGGGACGGGCGCTCTGCTTACGCCTCGTCGCCGAGCGCCCGCGCGCGGCGGACCCATCCGGCGATGTGCAGCCGCTCGTACTCACGCGCTCGATCGTGGTCGGGCCAGGCGCGCTCCGCGGCGCGGAAGCGAGCGTGGTGGGGGCGCCAGTGACCGCGGGCGTCGCGCACGGGCGGGTGCAGGGCGTGCAGCAGCTCGTGCACGAGCACCGCTCGGATGAACCACGCGGGGACCTCGTCGCTGTCGAGGACCGCGTGCAGGCGCACCCGGTTCGTGATCGGGTCCCAGCTCCCCAGGCGCAGCCCGCCCCGTGAGCGGCTCCGGCGGCGCGGACCCCACTCGAGGCGGGGCCGGCGCTCGCCCTCCAGGCCCCCGGCGAGGAAGCCGTGCCACAGGTCCTCCGCGAGCTCCTCGAGGTCGTGGCAGCGGCCTGCCGGGCTCCCCGGCCGCTCGCGGCGCACTCGCGGAGCGGGCTGGCTCCAGACGCGCTCCTGGAGCCAGGCGTCGAGCTCCCGTGAGGCGCGCCTCGCGCGCTGCCCGGACCGCAGCCAGCCGGCAAGCGCGGTCAAGGCGCTCTCTTCCGCCTCCGCAAAGGCCTCGTGCAGCCGGACCCTCCAGCGCGAGCCCTGGCGCTCGGTCTGCACCGGCTGCGTGCGCGAGCGGCCGAGCCGCACCTCGAGGGTCGTTCCGAGGGCCGTGCCCAGCACCGACGCTAGCCGCAGCTCAGCGGCCCTGCGGTCCGCGGGCGCGAGGCCCTGGGGGGGGAGCTGGGACGCCTCCACGCCCTGATCGTAGTGGACGCAGCTCCGGCGGGGGAGCCGCACCCAGACTCCCTCCGCAACCGCAGCGGGGCGCCCCTCCCACTGGAGGGGCGCCCCGCGCCCTGCTCGGAGAGCGGCTCCGGATCAGTTCGACAGGTCGAAGTCCTGGCCCTGGATCTCCTGGCCATCCGCGAGGACGACCTGACGCCGGGTGTTCTTGATGTCGTTCGAGTGGGCGAACGGATTGTCCCCGCCGCGCACCGGCCGCGTGGCGTGGGCCCAGTAGGTGCCGGGGCGCACGCCGGAGATCCGGTAGCGGCCCTCCTTGTCGGCCTTGGTCCCGTACTGGGCGGGGAACTCGTTGCCGACCGGGGCCATCATCAGCTTCACCTGAGCGCCCGGCAGGGCGACCCCGCTGGGTCCGCGCACCACGCCGCTGATCACGGCGCCCTTGACCAGGGTCTGGGCGCCCACATCCGTGGCGACGCCGTCCCCGACGATCACATTGCGGACCGCATGCCCGGCGTACTGCGGGTGCTCGATCTCGATCAGGTAGGTCGTGGGGGCGAGGCCGTTGATCGTGAACTCGCCGCGGCTGTCGGTGCGTGACTTGCGCACGGCCGCCACGCCGGGGAAGGTCCCCATGGACAGGTCGAAGTCGCTGCCGGTCCAGCGGTCGTCGCGGGTGGTGATCACCGCCCGAGCGATCGGGTTCCCGGCGCCGTCCAGGATGCGGCCCTTGATGCCGCCCCCTCGCTTGACGCGCACGATGACGCCGCCGAGCTCTTGGCTGGCGGTGACCATGACGGGCTCGGAGAAGCTCGCGGCGTAGCCCGGAGCCTCCACATCCACCATGAACGAGCCGTCCTTGGGGCAGGTCACGGTGAAGCGTCCCTCGTCGTCCGCCACATCCATGCCCTTGCCGAGGCGGACGGTGTTCTCGATCGCGGCATCCGTTCCGGGGCGCACGCTGACCGTGAAGCGCTTGAGGGGCTCGCCGGTCTGGGCGTCCACGGCCTGGCCGCTGATGGTGGGGAGGCGCTCGAGGGACACATGGATGCCCACGTCTCCGGCCTCGGCCCGTGCGACCGAGCCCACCTTGAAGCCCTCGGCCGAGACGCGCAGGGTGTAGGTGCCGCCGGGCACATCGAGGAGCGTGAACTCCCCGTTGTCGTCGGTGGCGCCCTGGGTCTGGGTCCGGTTCTCACGGTTGCCGATCGAGTACGCGGTCACCGTGGCCTCGGGCAGGGGCAGGCCGTCCTGATCCGTGACCACGCCGGCCAGCATCATCGCGATCTCGAGGACGACATCGCGCTGCACATCGCCGTCGCCCGCGACATTGATCTGGCCGAGGACGACCTGGCCATAGCCGTCGGCCGTCACCTGCAGCACATAGTTGCCGTTGGCGAGGTTCGTGAACTCGTACTTGCCCTCGAGGTTGGTGGTGCCCTCGAGCGCGTTCGGGTCATCGGTCGCCGTCATAGCCATGGCCATCTGCCCGAGGAGCAGGGCTGCGCCGGGGACAGTGTTGCCCGCGCTGTCCTTGACCACGCCGCGCAGGGCGACGCCCTTGGCCAGCTTGATGGGAGGGACCTCGTTGGCCTCACCCTCCAGGGCCTGCACATCGCCCTCCTCGAGGGGGGCGAACTCAGGGTGGCGGATCATGAGCGCGTAGCGCTCGTAGGGGGCAACGCGCGCGAAGGAGTACCGGCCGGAGTCGTCCGTCTTGGCCGTGCGGTCACCGGAGCGGTCGACCACGGTCGGCTCGAGGAAGAGCATGTTGGTGGTCCCGAAGCGGGTGAGCGTCACCTGGGCGCCCTTCACGGGCTGCCCCTCGGGGTCGAGGATCAGGCCCGTCAGGCTGGCCTCGGCCGCGGCGGCGGGCTGGTTGTCGAGGACATCCGTGCGCACCGGCGCAGCCACGCCCTCACGCCCCTGGGCGACCGCCGGTCCCACCAGGCTGGCCTCCTCGGCGGGTTCCTCCGGGGTGGGAGCCTCCGTCGCCTCGGGACCGCTCAGCGCCTCAGGGCCCGCAGGGCCGGAGCTGGGGTCGGTGGCGAAGAAGAACGCGGCGGCGGCCGCGAGGACGATGGCGAGGACGATGAGGGGTCGCATGGGACGGGTTCCAGGTCCCTTGGAGGACCTTCTGGAGGTGTGGACGCTCGAGGTGGAAGGATCTTCCCGCGGGGTTCGCGGCGTGCTGGGAGCGGCGGGAAGGGCGTTGGCGCGGCCTGGGGGCCGGTGCCTCAGGCGCTGGCGGGGGCGGCCTCGCTGGAGACGGCCTCCGGGTCCAAGGACGTGGGCCAGAAGCTCTCGTTGCGGGTCAGCATCCCCAGAAACTGGGCGAACACGATCAGCTCGAAGTCGATCTTGCGCAGCTTGCGCGCCTCGGTGCGGTCGCGGGTCGTCAGCCAGCTGAGCAGGCCCGGGCGCATGTCGAGGGTCGCCGAGGAGCCGGTCTTGGCCGCGACGATGCGCCACCCGCGTCGGAAGCCGTGGAGGGGGACCAGGCGATAGGGCTTGCCCCCTGTCCACAGGTCGATCTGACGCCGCACGAGGGCCCAGCGCAGGCTGGAGCCCAGCCACTCGCCGCCCTCCGTCCAGAGGGAGAACTGGCCGCGCAGGAGGCCGGGGTCGCGCCGGATTCGCAGGACCTCGCCCGTCTCGGGCTGGTATTCGCCGGAGACCACCAGGCCCCAGCCGTTGCGGCGGACGGTCAGGCGCCCCAGGGGCTGGCCCTCGGCGTCGCTGAAGTCGTGGGTGCGGGTCCACCAGCCGCGCGAGCGGATGTGGTAGGTGGCGAGGGGATCGGCCATGGTCGGGAGGGTAGTCCTGGAGGGGGACGGTCTCGGACGCGCTCCGTAGGTCCTTTCGGCCGGGATGGGTCCAACCGTTGAGTCGGTCCCGGTTCCTCCGGGGCCGCCCTGGGGCGGGTTGACCGGGCAGCGCGCGGACCGTCCTGGAGGCAGGCCCCAGGGTTCGAAGTCGGAATCCTAGGCCAGGCCCCGGAGGCTGCGCAGGGTCTGGACGGCCTCCACCAGCGCGGCCGCGGCGCGGTCCAGGTCCTCCGCGCGGGTTCCATGGCCTTGGGAGAGGCGCAGGGTCGAGGAGGCCTCCTCAGCGCTGCGCCCCATGGCCAGCAGCACCGGGGAGGGGGCCACCCGATGGGCACTGCAGGCGCTGCCCGCCGAGGCCTCCACCCCGAGCGAGTCGAGGTAGGTGAGCACCTCCTGGGCCGGCAGGTCGGGAACCGTCAGGCTGGTGGTCCCGGGGACGCGGGGTGCGCCCGCGCCGTTGACGCGCGTGCCGGGCGGGAGCTCAGCCAGCAGGCGCCGCTCGAAGGCGTCGCGCCGCGCGCTCCAGGCCTCCAGGAAGGCCGGGTCCGCGGCGCGCGCCGCGGCCAGGCTCGCCGCAACGCCCATCCCCACGAGGCCGGCCACATTCTCGGTTCCCGCTCGCCGCCCACCCTCCTGGGCCCCGCCGGGGATCAGCGCGGTGAAGGGCGCGCCCTCGGCGACCCACAGGCAGCCGACTCCCTTGGGGCCGTTGAACTTGTGCGCGGCGAGGGTCACGAAGTCGGCACCGAGCTCTGCCACGCTGAGCGGCAGCTTGCCGGGAGCCTGGACGGCGTCGAGGTGCAGCCGGCCACCCCGGGCGCGCACCGCCTCGCCGAGGCCCTCGAGGTCCTGCACGACGCCGGTCTCGTTGTTCACGACCTGCACCGAGACCAGGCAGGGCCCCTCCTCGAGTGCGGCCTCCAGGGCCGCGCGGTCCAGCAGGCCCTCGGCATCCACGGAGATCTGCACCCAGGCTCCGCCCGGCGCGCTGCCCGCGAGCCGCTCCGCACAGGCCTTCACGGCGGAGTGCTCGACGGTGGAGGTCACAGCGCGTCGCAGCCCGGTGAAGGGGGAGGAGTCCGCTGCCGCAGAGCCGTCCTCCGAGGCAGCACCGCCTCCAGGACCCACGCTGTGAAACGCCGTCGCGATCGCCTCGCTGCCACCGGAGGTGAAGACGACCTCGTCGGGGTGCCCGCCCAGGAGGGCGGCGACCTGCTCGCGGGCCTGGCGCACCAGGCGGGCGACCTCGCCGGCGCGCGGGTAGCGCGCGGAGGGGTTCATCCACGGTCCGGCCAAGACCTCGGTCATGGCCTGCACCACCTCGGGCGCCACGGGCGTGGTCGCGTTGTGGTCGAGGTGGATGGGGTCCGTCACGGGGCTCCCGGGGGCGAGGCCTTCAGGTCGCGGCGCGCGCGGCTTGGGGAGGGCTCCCCTAGAACAGGGCGCTGAGCGCGGCGGGGAGGCTGCGGCCGTTCTGGGCGCAGGGCTCACACCAGTTGTTCGCAGCGCTGGGCGCGTGGTCACACTCCCCGCAGTCGGCCAGCTTCTCGCGCGCCTCGAGGAGGCCGCGCCGCTGCTGCTCGAGTCGCTCCAGGCGCGCGCGGATCAGCTCCTCCTGGCGTGCGAGCGCTGCCTCCACGCGGTCCAGCAGCGTGCGCTGCTCCGCCTCGTCGCCGCGGCAGGAGAGGATCCCCCCGATCTCCTCCAGGGAGAGCCCCAGGTCCTGCAGCATCTGGATGCTGCGCACCCGGTGCAGGTCCACGGTGCGGTAGTACCGGAAGCCGCCCTCGGAGCGCTTCGTCGGGGCGAGCAGGCCAAGCTCCTCGTAGTAGCGGAGCGTCCGCAGGTTGGTCCCCGCGGCGCGCGCGAAGTCTCCGATCTTCAGCAGTCCGGTCTGGGGTTCCATGGGCTCGTCTGCATCCAGGCCGCGGGGAGGGGACCCGGGTCCGCCAGCGGCGGCGCGGGTGTCCCGGGCAGGGCCCAGTTTGCGCGTCCAGCCTACCCCGGACCGCGCCGATGGGACAAGGCGCCCTGGAGGCCTCCACACCCATGCAGTCCGACCTCGACATCGCCCGCTCCATCCCCCTGCGGCCCCTCTCCGACCTGGCCCAGGCCTGGGGGCTGGATCCCGCGCGGCTGGAGCCTCATGGCCGCTGGATGGCGAAGGTCGATCATCGCTTGGGGGCCAACCCGGGGAAGGCGCGCCTGGTGCTCGTCACCGCCATCACCCCGACCCCGGCCGGGGAGGGCAAGACGGTCCACACCATCGGGCTGTCCCTGGCGCTGAATCGCATCGGGCGTCGCGCAGCTGCGACGATTCGTCAGCCCTCCATGGGGCCGGTGTTTGGGATCAAGGGCGGCGCGGCTGGGGGCGGCTTCAGCCAGGTGCTGCCCATGGAGGACATCAACCTCCACCTGACCGGCGACTTCCACGCCGTCACCGCGGCGCACAACCTCATGGCGGCAGCGCTGGACACGAGCCTGCTGCTCGACAACCCCCTGGGCATCGACCCCGAGCGCGTGCGCATCCAGCGCGTGCTCGATGTGAACGACCGCGCCCTGCGCGAGGTCGAGGTCGGGCTGGGAGGGGAGAAGAATGGCGTCCCGCGGCGCGCGGGCTTCGAGATCACCTCCGCGTCGGAGGTCATGGCGATCCTCGGCCTGGCTCGGGACCTGCCCGACATGCGCGCGCGCCTGGGCCGGATCGTCGTCGCAGAGCGGCCGGACGGCAGCGCCGTCACCGCCGAGGACCTCGGCGTCGCCGGAGCCATGGCGGCGCTGCTGGTGCGCGCGCTCGATCCCACCCTGCTGCAGACCACGGAGGGCACGCCGGCCCTGGTGCACACCGGGCCCTTCGCGAACATCGCCCACGGGAACTCGTCGGTGGTGGCCGACCTGGTCGCCTCGACCTTCTGTGAGTTCGTGGTGACCGAGGCCGGGTTCGGCGCCGACATGGGCGCCGAGAAGTTCTTCGGGATCAAGAGCCGCGCGAGCTCGCTGCAGGCCTCGGCCGCGCTCCTCGTCGCCACCGTGCGCGCCCTCAAGACCCACTCCGGGCGCTACGAGGTCCGGCCCGGGCGACCCCTGCCGGAGAACCTCTTCGAGCCCTGCGTGGAGGCCCTCGCCGAGGGCTGCGCGAACCTGGACGCCCAGGTCGCGAATGTCCGTGCCCACGGGGTCCCGGTCGTCGTGGCCATCAACCGCTTCCCCTCCGACAGCGACGAGGAGATCGCCCTCGTGCGCGAGCGCGCCCTAGCGGCCGGCGCGCGTGAGGCGCTGGTGTCCGAGGTGCACGGGCGCGGGGGCGCCGGCGGCGAGGCCCTGGCCCACGCGATCGTCGCCGCCGCCGAGTCAGGCGAGGCCCGGCCGCGCTCCGTCTACGACCTGGAGCAGGGCCTCGAGGCCAAGCTCGAGGCCCTGGCGACCCGCCTCTACGGGGCAGAAGGCGTGGACCTGTCCGAGGTGGCCCGCGACCAGGCCGCCGCCCTCGAGGCCCAGGGGGCGGGCCGGCTTCCGATCTGTGTGGCGAAGACCCAGTACTCCCTCTCCCATGACCCCTCCCTGAAGGGCCGCCCCACCGGGTTTCGCCTGCCGATCCGTGGGCTCCGGCTCGCGGCGGGTGCAGGGTTCGTGGTGGCGTACGCGGGCGAGATCATGACCATGCCCGGACTGGGCCGCACCCCTGCGTACCGCCAGGTGGACCTGGACGACCAGGGGCGCGTCCTGGGCCTGTTCTGAGGAGGGGGCCGTCCCCGCCGCTCGCGGGCGGCGCGTGAATCCCTCCCCGCCCTCTGCGTAGGCTGGAGGGCCGAGCGGCGGCTGCGCCAGCTCCGTGCGAGGCCCGGGCTGGAACCGCGGGCGCCTGCGTCCCAAGGATCCTCTCGGGCTCGTCGCGGTCCGCGCCGCGTCGGCTCCCTCACCACTCAGCCATGTTCTTCGACCCCAACTACTTCCTCGTCGTCGGCCCGTTCATGCTGCTGGCCATGTTCGCCAGCATGCGCGTCAAGAGCGCGTTCAACCGCTGGGCGCGGGTCGGCGTGCGCTCGGGGATGACCGGTGCCCAGGCCGCCATGGCCGTGGCGCGGGCGGGCGGAGCGCAGGTCACGATCGAGCGCGTGGGAGGCTTCCTCAGCGACCACTACGACCCGCGCACGCGGACGCTGCGCCTGAGCCCGCAGGTCTATGACGGCCGCTCGGTCGCCTCGATCGCCGTCGCGGCGCACGAGGCCGGCCACGCGATTCAGCACGCGCGGGCCTACGCCTGGCTCGGGTTCCGCTCCCAGATGGTGCCGCTCACGATCATGGGCTCCCACGCGTGGATCTGGGTGTTCTTCGCGGGCATGCTCCTGAACACCCCGGCACTGGCCTGGGCCGGGGTCGCGCTGTTCGGCGTGACCGTCGTGTTCCAGCTGGTCACCCTGCCCGTGGAGTTCGACGCCTCCAACCGGGCCAAGGCCGTCCTCGCCTCCTCCGGCATCGTGGCGACCCAGGAAGAGGCCGACGGCGTCTCCCAGGTGCTGCGCGCCGCGGCCATGACCTATGTCGCCGGGGCCCTGGCCTCCATCGCGACCCTGATCTACTACGTGTCCCTCTTGTCGGGTGGGTCGCGAGACTGAGCCGCGAGGCGCTCCCACCCCCGAGCGAGGGGACGGGTCCAGGACCCCGAGGTCGAACCTGCGGCCTCGGGGTCCTAGCATGTCGTCCGAGGATGCACCCATGGACCGCCTGAAGCTCGACTGGACCCACCTCACCGCGGACGCGGTGGGACCCGATCACGGCATCACCGAGGCGGAGCTGGAGGCCCTGCGTGAGCCCTCGGCCGCCGCCCTGCGGGCGGTGCGCGCCCGGGCCGAGCAGGACCTGCGCTTCCAGACCCTGCCCTACGACCTCGAGACCCACGGGCGTATCGCGGAGTACGCGGAGGCCCAGCGGGGGCGCTTCGAGAACATCGTCGTGCTGGGGATCGGAGGCTCGGCCCTGGGCAACCGCGCCCTCCACACGGCCATGCACAGCCCGTTCCACGAGCTGTTCCCGGGCGAGGGCCTGCCGCGCCTGTTCGTGCTCGACAATGTGGACCCCGACCTGATCGGCGAGTTCCTGGACCGCGTCGACCCGAGCACCTGCCTGTTCAATGTGATCTCGAAGTCGGGCTCGACCGCCGAGACCATGTCCCAGTTCCTCGTTTTCCGGCGCGCGCTCATCGAGCGCCTGGGGGAGGAGGCCCATGTCGAGCATGTGGTCGTCACCACCGACGCGCGCACGGGCGTCCTGCGCCCGATCGTCGAGGAGGCCGGGTACGCCTCGTTCGAGGTCCCTGACGGCGTCGGCGGGCGCTTCAGCGTGCTCTCGCCCGTCGGGCTCGTCTCCTCGGCCCTGATCGGGATCGACACGCTCGGCCTGCTCAAGGGGGCGGCCCACATGGACGAGCGCTGCCGCACCGAGGATCTCCTCGAGAACCCTGCCCTCCTCTACGCCGCCGCGCAGACCCTGATGCAGCGCGAGAAGGGCAAGCCCATCGCGGTGACCTTCGCCTACGGCCACCGGCTGCGGCACCTCGCGGACTGGTACGCCCAGCTCGTCGCCGAGTCCATCGGCAAGCGACTCGACCGTGCGGGGCGCGAGGTCTTCACGGGGCCGACGCCGGTTCGCGCCGTGGGGGTCACCGACCAGCACAGCCAGGTGCAGCTCTATGTGGAGGGCCCGCACGACAAGTGGTTCACCCTGCTCGCCATCGATCAGCCCGACCACCAGGTTGCGATCCCCACCGACTTCACGGATCGCGACGCCCTCGCGTACCTGGGAGGGCGCGGGATGGGCGAGCTCTTCCACGCCGAGCGCGAGGGCACGCGCATCGCCCTCACCGAGGCCGGCCGCCCGAACCTGACCCTGTCGTTCCCGCGGGTCACCGAGCACACCCTGGGGCAGTACCTCTACCTGATGGAGCTTGCTGTCGCGGTGATGGGCGAGCACTACGGCATCGACGCCTTCGACCAGCCGGGCGTCGAGGCGGGCAAGGTGGCGGCCTACGCCCTGATGGGGCGTGAGGGCTACGAGGCCCGCCGGGCCGAGATCGAGGCGGCCCGCTCCCAGCGCACCCCGAGGGTGTGCGGCTGACCGGCCGCGAGGCTGGGTCCCCGAGGCGGCCGGACACAAGCCGCTGCCCGGCCTCCCTCCGCTAAGCTCCGCCCCGTTCCATGGAGAGCATTCCCGAGATCCAGGTCGGCGTCGAGCTGCTGCCGCGCACCCAGGAGGCCAGCGAGGGCTCACGCACGGCGTTCCGCCAGGCGCTTGCCCTTGCCGAGCAGACCGGCGCGCGCCTGACGGTGCTGCACTCGACCTGGCACGAGGGTGAGGTGGTCCCCCTGACCGATGCTGGCCGAGCGGCTCTGGATGCCCTTGTGACCGAGGCCATCGGCGCCGGGCGCGTGGCGCGCCTCGAGGTGACCGACCAGCGCGCATGGCTGGCGCTGCTGCGAGCCGCCGCCCGCGGAGAGGCCGGGATGGTCGTCGTGGGCAAGCGCGACGCGCTGCAGGGGCCGACGGAGCGACGCCTCGGCTCCGTGGCCACCAAGCTCGTGCGCAAGTGCCCGGCCCCGGTCTGGGTGGTCAGGCCCGGCCACGACCTCGACCACAAGCTGGTCCTGGCCGCGACCGACCTGACGCCGGTGGGGGACCGAGCCCTCGCCTGGGCTGCGAGCGTGGCGCGCTGGCGCGCCGCAGCCCTGCATGTCGTCCACGCCTGGCGCCTCTCTCCGGAGGAGCGTCAGCGAGCCCGGGACATCGACCCCGCGGCTTGGGACGCCGAGCTGGAGGAGCTGCGCGCAGAGGTGCGCGCCTCCGTGCTCGAGCGCTGCGAGGGGCTCGAGCTGGCTGAGGTGCCCACCCTGCACCTCTCGCGCAAGACCCCGGCCAGCGCGATCCGCGAGGCGGTCGAGCACCTCGTCCCGGACCTCTTGGTGATGGGCAGCCTGTCCCGCGGCGGTCGCGCGGGGGTGCTGGTGGGAGAGACCGCCGAGCGGCTCGTCTCGCGCCTCGACTGCTCGATGCTGGTCCTGAAGCCGGACGACTTCGTCAGCCCCGTCCCCGTGGAGTGACCTTTGCTCGGCTCAGAGCCCGCAGCGGTTCTCGAGCGTGTTGCGCGTCGTGATCCCGAGCTGGGCGCGGGTGGCGAGGAGCTTGGCCACCGCGTCCGCGGGCAGGGGCTCCAGGCCGCCCTTCACGGTGTGTGCGAGCCACAGGATCTTCGCCGTGTGCTCGAGCATGTCGAGCTTCTTGTAGGCGTCCATGAGGTTCGTGCCGAGGGTCACGGACCCGTGGTTCTTCATGACCACCGTGTCCGAGCAGCGCACGATCTCGCGGATCGTCTCGGGCAGCTCGGGGGTCCCGGGCGTCCCGAAGGGCGCGGTCGGGATCCCGCCGATGGTGACGATGATCTCGGGGATCACGGGCAGCTGCAGGTCCACATCGGCGACGGTCAGCGCCACGGCGTGGGGCGGATGGGCGTGCACGATGGCGCGGACATCCGGGCGCTCTTGGTAGGAGACGAGGTGGATGCCGATCTCGCTCGAGGGCTTGGGGCCCTCATCCACGGGCCTGCCCGTCATGTCCACGCGCGCGATCTGGTGAGGCGCGAGGAAGCCCTTCATGGCGCCGGTGGGCGTGACGAGGATGGTCCCGTCCGCCATGCGCGCGCTGATGTTGCCGTCGGCCGCCACGATCGTGCCGCGGTCGTAGCAGAGCTTGCCGATGTTGCAGATGGCGCTTCGGAGGCGGGCCTCCTCGTCGCTCCAGGCGGGATTTCCGTGCGCATCCATGCTCAGGCCTCCAGCTCCCGGTGGTCGAACACCACCTCTCCGCCGAGCTCGACCGAGTCCACGAAGCCCACGATGAGGGTCTTGATGGGGGCGTCCGCGATCCCGGTGATCTGGCGTCCGGAGTTGCCCTCGTCGATCACCAGCACGCGGTCGCCCACGCCGGCGCCCACGCGGTCGAGCGCGATGCGCGCCCTGCCGGTCGGCGTGCCGTCGGGGTTCACGGGGCGCACCATGAGGAGCGTCTTCCCGGCGAGGACCTCGACGGCCACGGTCGAGACGATGGTCCCCACCACCTGGGCCAGGATCATGCCCCTGCTCCCCGGTCGAGGTCGCGGCCTCCGGCCACGGCCTGGTCCACGAAGCCCAGGATCGTCGCGTCGACGGGAACGAAGGTCTCGTCGGGCAGGGCGAGGGCCGCCTCGCGGCCGTCGATGAAGTGGACCAGGTCGCCTGGCCCGCTGGAGATGGCGCTGCAGGCCACGAGCGGATCGCCCATGGGCTCCCCGCGCTCGTCCAGGGGCTGCACCAGCTGCAGCGGGACGCCCTCGAGGCCCTCGTAGCGCTGCGTGGCGACGAGGCGCCCAGTCACACGGCCGAGGTACATGCCCTCACTCGCTCCACTTCTCGTAGACGTTGGTGCCGTCCACATCCCAGGAGTCGATGATCGCCATCACCACGGCGTCGCAGGGCTTGTCCTTGGTGATGGTCGTCTGGCGCGCGCTGGAGCCCGCCGCGGTCAGGACCAGGTCGCCCAGGCCGGCACCGACCGCGTCCACGGCCACCACATACTGGTCCTTGGGAGCGCCCTGGTGGTCGTGGACCTGGCAGACCAGCAGCTTGCGGTCGAGGAGCCCCTCGTCCTTCTGGGTCGAGACCACGCTGCCGACGATCCGTGCGATCTGCATCGGCGCAGTGTAGCCGGAGGGCGGGTCGCGCGAGGCGGCGGGCCGGCCGGGCGGGCCTCCGGAGGGCCAGCGCCCTCAGGCGTCGAGCCAGAACGCCGCCGAGCCGCGCGGGAGGAGGTCCTCCAGCAGCCGGCGCCGGAGCTCGCGGTGGACATGGCCTGACATCTCCTCCCAGGTGGGGGCCGGGCGATGCACGCCGATCCGGCCGAGCAGGACCCCGCCCTGCATCCGCACGGGGCCGAGCAGGGCCCCCTCGGGGCCCTGCTCACCGCCTGCCTCCGCCGCGGCCGCGTCCACCCGCTCCCAGACGGCGTCCCGCACCGAGGGCGGGACGAGCCTCGAGGCCCGCGTCACCACGCCCAGGTAGCCATCCCGCTCGCGGGTGCCGGGGTCCTCGGAGTGCAGCTTCACGAGCTGGGCGAATCCGGCCGGCTCGCTCCCGGCCCGATCGCGCAGCGCCACCAGCTCCGCTTCGGCGGCCTCGAAGGTGCGCGGGTTGAGGTCGTTGGCGAAGGCCGCCGCCTTTAGCACCAGGACCGAGAGGGACCAGCCCTCGCCGTGCAGGCTGTCGAACAGGGCGCGCTCCTCCTCGTAGGCGCGCCGCAGGCCCTCGTCGCCGTGGGTGCGGTCAACGAACACATGCGCCAAGGCGGCCGTTCGCACGGCCGGGTCGGCGCGCACGCTGTCCAGGGTCAGGCCCTGGGCCTGCAGCAGCTGCTCGTACTTGGCCCCGCGGAAGCGCGGGGAGGTCTCGATCTCGAGCCGGCGGCGCTCGACCTCCGCGTCCAGGGCGCGGGCGAGGGCCTCGTCGGAGAGGTCGGGCACCCGGGCCAGCATGCGCTGCTCGAGCAGCAGCTCGTAGGCGGCGTCGCGGAGCTCATCCTCCGGCAGCTGCGCGCGCAGGTACTCCGCGAACTCGGTTCGGCTGATCGAGACCAGCTCGCCCACGCGGGCGACCGGCGTGTCGCTCCACGGCCAGGCGCCGTCCCGCCGGCCCAGCTCCTGCACGCGGCCCGAGAGCCAGGCGGTCTGCTGCTCGCCGGTGATGGGGTCGTCGGGCGCGAGCCCCAGGTCGGCTCGGGCCAGCTTCTCGTGCAGCAGGGCCAGCTCGAGGTGCTCGCGGAAGGACTCGCGGGAGACCTGGTTCGCCGCCAGATACCCCTCCAGGGTGTCGGCGAGGCCCTCGCGCCGGAACTGCTCCTCGAGGGCGCGCCAGCGCGCGTTCAGCTCGGCCGTCCGCACGGCGACCCCCGCGGCCTCCGCGAGGGCGCGCACCACGCGCAGCTGCACGAGGCCGTTCAGGGTGTCCTGGCCCACGGGCGAGCGCCCGTGCCGCTCGAGCAGCAGCGCGTCCAGGGCCTCGAAAGTCACCGCGCACCCCGGGCCCTTGGCGGCCAGCTCCACCCCGAGGCGCGGGCCGTCTTCACTCCGGGGCCCCTGCTCCTGCCGTGGCGTGGTCACCGCGCGAGGCGCGAGGGGCAGCGCGGGGCTCGCGCTCGCGGGCAGCGCGCAGCAGAGGGCGAGTGCGGAGAGGACCACCATGCTCGTCATGCTAGCCCAGCGCGCGGGCCCCTTATGATGCGCCCATGCGCGCCCCCGCACCCTGCGTCCTGACCGCCGCCGCGCTGGCCGCGACCCTCTGGAGCTCCTGTGCGCCCGCGTCCGAGGGCCGCCTCGTGGTCATGGTCGTCTTCGACGCCCTGCATGCCGGCCATGTGCACCACCTGGGCTACGAGCGCGAGACCACCCCGCACCTGGATGCGCTCGCGGCCGAGGGGGTGAGCTTCCGCAACGCGCACGCACCCGCCCCCTACACGGTCGCCTCGACGGCCTCGATCATGACCGGGCTCCTGCCGCAGCGGCACGGCCTGCTCAGGCCCTTCGGACGGCACGCGCGCCCCGGAGGCGTGACCCTTGCGGAGCACCTGCGCGGCGCCGGCTGGCAGACCCTGGGCGCCTCGGCCAACGCCAACGCGTCCACCGCGACCTCGACGGACCTGGGCTTCGACCAGTGGGTCGACCTCTTCGAGGGTCCTGGCCCTGAAGGGGTCCAGCGCGTGCAGCGGGGCGACGGCTCCTTCATCCACCTGGTGGGCGCGGACGAGTGGCCGCAGCAGCTGGCGCGCTTCCTGGACGAGCGCGAGGCGGGCCGGGACGCCTTCGTCTACCTGCACGCCCTCCAGCCCCACTCGCCCTACGCCCCGCCCGCCGAGCACCGCGCGCCGTTCGTCGATCCGGCCTACGCGAGCTCATGGTCGGACGAGGAGTTCCCCGGAGGGTACGCCGAGGGCCAAGACCGTCCGCTCGCCAGGGCGAATCGCGGCGAGATCCCGATGGGGGAGGCCGACCGGCAGCACACCCTCGACCTCTACGACGCCAGCCTCCACTGGATGGACGCGGCCCTTGGGGCGATGGTCGCCGGGCTGCGGGACCGCGGCCTGTGGGAGCGCACCTGGCTCGTGGTCACCAGTGACCATGGCGAGGCCTTCTGGCAGCACGGCCGCTTCGGTCACAACGACCACCTCTATGAGGAGATGCTGCGCGTGCCGCTCGTGGTCCGCGCCCCCCAGGGAGCCCTGCCGCAGGGGGTCGTTGCCGACGCCCTCGTGTCCCCGATGGACCTCTTCCCGAGCCTGGTGGAGTGGCTGCGCCTGCCGGAGGTCCCGGGTCTCGACGGCCAGAGCCTCGGGCGCGCCCTGCGCGAGGAGCCCCATCGCCGGCTCCTCTTGCAGACCAACGGCAACTTCCCCTTCGTCGGCATGACCGATGGCAGGGGGAAGGTCATCGTCTCGGCCGACGCCCAGGGTGTCCGGACGGCTGAGCGCTACGACCTCGGCACCGATGCGGCGGAGAGCGCGAATCTGGTCGCCGGGGGACCTGTGCCCCCGGTCGCGCTCACCGGCGGGCTTGGCCCCTCGGCCCTCGTCCCGCCTGCTGCCGGGGATCCCTGGCTGCGCTGGCCGGAGGAGCTCCGCGGAGGCGCCCTCGACGCGCTCTGGGACCTGCGCAGCGGCCTGCACGGCTGGATCGCCCAGGCCTTCGCGGCCGCGGAGCCCGCGGGCGCCGTCCAGGGCCTGGCCGAGGCCCTCAGCCCCCGGGAGGACGCCCGCGGCACTCGCGATGTGGACGCGCTGCTGAGCGCCCTCGGCTATGGCGGCGGGGACGGCTCCGACGACGGAGGCTCGGGGGGCGACGCGGACGGCGAAGAGCGCTGACGCGGGTGCTCCGGGGCTCGCTCGCGGGCCCCGCGCAGGCCGGAGCCCGATCAGGGCCAGCGCAGGAGCGCGCCGCCGCGGGTCAGGTCCTCCTGGAGGGCCTGGAGGCGTGCGCTGCTGCTGGCGTGCACCCCGGGGAGCTCGCCGCTTGCCACGGCCAGGGCGGCCGCGGCGCCCGCGGCCTCGCCCACGCCCCACTCCACCGGGTGCAGGCGGTACGCGCCGTTGGTGAGGTGTGTGCTGCCCATGCACTTGCCCGCGGCGAGGACATTCTCGACGCGCTGGGGGAGCAGCGCGCCGAAGGGCACCTCGAACGGCAGGCACTCAAGGTCCACATAGTTCCGCCCCGAGGTCGAGGGGTGCAGGTCGATGCGGTAGTGGCCGATGCCGACCGAGTCCTCGAAGCGGGCCGCGCGTCGGACGCCGTCCACCTCGGGCCGCAGCACTGGGGACACATGCTGCTCGGTCACGGTGAAGCGCGCGCGCATGCGCCGTGCCTCGCGGATGTAGGGCCTGCGCGCGAGGCCGTCCTCCGTGCCCAGCAGGTCCCCGCGCAGGGCGAGTCCCGGCCAGCCCTGGCCACCGTCGGGCCTGGGGCACTCGGTGCGCAGCCAGTGCAGCAGGCAGAGCGAGACCTCGCGCGCCTCGCGGAGGGCGCGGGCGCGCTCCGCGGGGCCGATGCCGGGCCCGAAGAGCGGCGTCACCATGGCGTCGTTCTGGGGCCAGTTCACCAGGGTCACCGCGCAGAGGTCGGCGCCGTCGGCGTGGACCTCGGGGTTCAGGATCTGGCGGTAGGCGAAGAGGTTGGGGTGCTGGGTCCGCGGGGCGCTCCGGCCTCGCTCCGGAGGAACGAAGCCGTACTGGCGGGGCTCGAGGGTCACCGGGTGCGAGCCCGTCAGGGACAGCAGCGGCCCCGGCCACGGCGGCGTGAGCTCCGGCACGAAGCGTCCCCAGCGGTCCCACCCCTCTGGCGCGTCGCCCCGGTGGTCCTCTCCAGGGCGATGGTCCATGGCGAAGCACCAGGTGATCGCCTGCTGGTCCAGGGGGTCTGCGGTCTCGGGCGCGGAGGGCTCGCCGTGCTCTCCGCGGCCCTCGGCCCCGATCACATGCTCGATCCCAAGCAGGGGCAGGCCCTCGCCCTCCTCGGTGGCCTCCAGGAAGACGGGCGCGCGGAGCACCCGCTCGACGCCCTCCCGGTCGCGGACGACGACCGCGCGCACGCGGTCACCCTCCAGATCCGCCCGCACCAGCTCGTGCTCGAGCAGCAGCCGCAGGCGTCCGGCCTCCACATGGGGAGCCAGGAGCTCGTCCAGTCCCGCGAGGGCGGCGAGCGGGTCGCAGCAGAAGTTCGAGACGAACCCGCCGCCGGGGTTCAGGCGCGCGCTCGCGTGGGCGGCAGGGGTCAGGCCGCGGTGGTCGCGGTAGTGGGCGCGGATGCGCTCGCGGAGCTCGCGATAGGAAGCGGTGGAGCCCCCCGTCTCGATGGCGGCGTTCTCGTCCGCGGGAACCGCCTGGCTGGTCAGCTGGCCGCCGAGCCAGAGGTCGGGCTCCACGAGGACCACCGAGCGCCCCCGACGGCAGGCGGCCAGCGCCGCGGCGCATCCGCCGAGCCCGCCGCCGAGCACCACCACCTCCGCGTGCAGCTCTGCCTCCCGCTCCCCGGCGCTGCGGCAGGCGCTGGCCAGGATCGAGAGGGGCGGTGCAGCGGCCAGGCTCCCGCTGGCCGCCCAGCCGAGGAGGTCACGGCGACGGGTGTGCATTCGGCGCAGGGTACGGCGTGCCGGTCCCGATTGGCAGAGGCACGCCGGAGCCTCCCGGACCGAGGAGGCCCTTCCGGCGCGGTGCGAAGACCCCTGCGCCGGGGAGGTCGCGACCGCGGGTCGCTCCTCAGGCGAGCAGCTCGTGCAGCACCCGGCCGTGCACATCCGTGAGCCGGCGATCGATCCCGTCGCTGCGAACGGTCAGGCGCTCGTGGTCGTAGCCCAGGCAGTGGAGGAGGGTCGCGTGCACATCATGGGCCTCTACGGGGCGGTCCATCGCGCGCCACGACCACTCGTCGGTCGCGCCGAAGGTGCGGCCCCCCGCGACGCCGCCTCCGGCGAGCCAGCTCGTGAAGCCGTCGGGGTTGTGGTCGCGGCCCTTGCCGCCCTGGCTGCAGGGCATGCGCCCGAACTCGGTCGTCCAGTGGACGATCGTGTCCTCGAGGAGCCCGCGCTGCTTCAGGTCCTGCACGAGTGCGGCGGCCGGACGGTCCATGGAGCGGCCCATGGCGCCGTGGTCGCGCTCGAGGTCCTCGTGGCTGTCCCAGTTGCGCCGCGGAAAGCCGTTGTCCGCGCCGCACCAGACCTGCACGAAGCGGACGCCGCGCTCGAGGAGTCGGCGCGCCACCAGGCAGCGGCGCCCGAAGTCCGCCGTGACCGGATCGTCGAGGCCGTACAGCTCTCGGATCGAGCGCGGCTCGGCCCCGAGGTCCAGCGCCTCGGGACAGGACAGCTGCATGCGCGCGGCGAGCTCGTAGGAGCGTACGCGGGCCCGGAGCCGCGCGTCCCCCGGGCGCGCGGCCGCGTGCCCCTCGTCCAGGGAGTGCAGCAGCGCCCGGTCCGCGTCCTCCTGGCCCGGCCCCAGGCCGGCATCGGCCGGTGGGAACAGGTGAGAGACGGGCTCGGCGGCGCTGGGCTGGAAGGCCGTCCCCTGGTGCTGCGCGGGGAGGAAGCCCGCCGCCCAGTTCTTCGGCCCGCCGGGGGGCAGCCCGCGCACATCCGGGAGCGCAACGAAGGTCGGCAGGTCGCGGTTCGCGGAGCCGAGCGCCGCGCCGACCCAGGCGCCGGCGGAGGGGAAGCCGGGCAGCGTGAAGCCGGTCGACGCCAGGAAGGTCGCCGGTCCGTGCACATTCGAGCGCGAGGTCATCGAGTGGATGAACGCGAGGTCGTCGACGCGCTCCGCGAGGCGCGGCACGAGGCCGCTCATCCAGCGGCCGCTCTCACCGGCCTGCCGCCATCCGAAGGGGGAGGGCATCACGACGCCGGGCGCCGACTGGAAGAGCTCGACGCTCTCGCCCGGGTCCCAGGGCTCGCCTGCGCGCTCGGTCAACAGCGGCTTGTGGTCGAAGAGGTCGCACTGGCTCGCCGCCCCCGACATGAAGAGCTGGACGACCCGCTTGGCCGTCGGCGCGTGGTCGGGCCTGCGTCCCTCGCCCGTGAGCAGGCCGTCCTCCACGAGGAGGCGCGCGAGCGCAAGCCCCGCCAGCCCGCGGCTGGCGTGGCTGAGGAGCCCCCGCCGGGTCGCGCCGGGCTCAGTCCACATGGGAGACCTCCGCCGAGTTCAGGAGCACGCGGCAGGCCGCCGCCAGCCCAAAGGTCTCCGCGTGCGCCTCGAGGGCCTGCCGCTCCGCCGGCAGCGGCGCGCGCAGCCAGGCCAGGGCCACGGCCCGCCCGAGCGGATCGGCCGGGTCCTCGGCCTCGACCCGCGCCGCCATGGCGCGCGCCCGCGCGAGCACGAAGCCGTCGTTCAGGAGCGCCAGGGCCTGCAGCGGCGTGGTCGTCTCGAACCTCTGCGCGGTCAGCACCGAGGGATCGGCGCAGTCGAAGGCCTGCATCCAGGGATCGGGCACGGAGCGCACCACGAAGCGATACACCGCGCGCCTCATCAGGGCCGGGTCGCGGGGGTCGACCTCACCGTGCAGGTAGCGCGGAGAGTGGTCGTCCTCGAAGCGGAACGCCTGGAAGCCGGGGCCGCCCATGGAGAGGTCGAGCTCGCCGCTCAGGCAGAGCAGCGCGTCGCGCAGGGACTCGGCATCGAGGCGGCGCCGCGGTGCATGGGACAGCAGGCGACGCGAGCCGTCCAGCTCGCGGGCGAGCGCGCTCGGGCTCGAGGCCTGGCGGTAGGTGGCCGAGCGGACGATGGTGCGATGCAGGTCCTTGAGTGAGCCGCCGCTCGACAAGAGGCGCGCCGCGAGGTGGTCGAGGAGCTCCGGGTGGGACGGCGGGACGCCCATCCGCCCGAAGTCGCTGGGAGTGGGTGCGAGGCCCTGTCCGAGGTGCCGCTGCCAGATCCGGTTCGCGATCGAGCGCCAGGTGAGGGGGTTGTCCGGGGCTGCGATCCACTCGGCCAGGGCCAGTCGCCGCGCGCTCTCCGGGGCGTCACCAGGGAGCTCGAATCGAGCGGCCGCGTGGCCGGCAGCGGCGAAGGCCCCGGGGGCGCTCATGGCGCCCGGAGCATCGGCATCCCCGCGGGCGAGCACGGCGACCGGCCGGGCGTGGCCGCCGCCCACGGGCTGGAAGCGCCCCTCGCCCTGGAACTCGTTGGCCGCGGCGAAGACGCGGCGCTGCGGGGGGAGCGCCTCCAGCGCCGTGAGGAGGGGCGTGCGCTCCTCCAGAAGCGCCGTGAGCTCGGCCTCGACGCGCGCCGCTCCAGGCGCCGTCCGGCGCACGCGCGCGAGCGCGGACTCCACGCGGTCCAGCGGGGCCTGCTCCGGCGCGTGGGGCGATCGCCCGTCGACCAGCATCGCGGCTCCCCAGCGAGGCGCGGCCTCGATGGTGTCGGACGCGCGCACGGTGGCGCCCAGGGCCCGGTTGCTGCCCTCACTCAGGACCTCGAGCTCGGCGAGCGCGAAGCAGAAGTCCCCGCCTCGATCGAAGAGGGTCCGGCTCGTCACGCGGACCGCCTGCACGCTCTCCTCCTCGACGGGGAAGAGGAGCGGGGCGTTGGCGGCGGAGCGTGGGCCGGGAGCCCGCTGCCAGCTGCCAGCCATTCGCCACGGCGCATCCTCGGCGGAGCGCACCTCGACCTCGAGTTCCTCGGGCAGGCCGAAGCCGGCCCCGGCGTGCCCGCGGAAGACCTCGTTGGCGGGGTGGAGGCGGATGGCGTCGGCAGGACCGGCCTCCTCCAGCTCGACCATCACCCAGCGGAGCTCGTCCGGCCGCTGCGCGAGCCCGCTGTGCCAGCCCATGGAGCCGGTGCGGTCGGGCTCGGGCAGCGCCGCGAGCAGCCGGTCACGCTCGCCCTCGAGGCCGCGCGCGCCCGGAGCCTCGAGCAGCAGCTGCGCCAGCTCGGCCTCTCGCTCGCCGCGCCGCTGCTCGAGCTCTTGCAGATCCCGCTGCAGCTCGCGCCTCCTTGCGGCCGTCCCGGGGTCTGCGTCGAAGGCCACCTCCGCGCGGTCCACCCCCGCGAACACGGCCTGCAGGTCGAAGTACTCCTCCTGGGAGACGGGGTCGAACTTGTGGTCGTGGCAGCGGGCGCACTGGGCCGTCGTGCTGAGCAGCGCCGTTGCCACCGTCGCCACCATGTCGTCCCGGTCGAGGCTGCGGACCCGGCGCTTCTCGCTCGTGCCGTCGGCCACCTCGACCTGGCCGACGAAGTCCCAGGGCCCGGCGGCGAGCATCCCCGTGGCGACCACCCCGGGGCCGGGCTCCAGCACATCGCCGGCGAGCTGCATGCGGACGAACTCGCCGTAGGGGAGGTCCGTGTTGAGGGCCTCGATGACCCAGTCGCGGTAGGGCCAGGCGTGGGGGCGCGGCTTGTCCTTGTCGAAGCCGTGGGAGTCTGCGTAGTGGACGAGGTCGAGCCAGGCCTGGGCCTGCCGCTCGCCGAAGCGGGGGCTCGCAAGCAGGCGCTCGATCGCGGCGTTCCACGCCGCCTCAGAGGGGTCCGCGCAGAATGCAGCAACCTCCTCCGGCGTGGGGGGGAGGCCCACGAGGTCCAGGTGCAGGCGGCGCAGGAGGGAGCGCGGGTCGGCGGGCGGCGCGGGCTCGAGGCCGTGGGCGCGGAGGCGCTCGAGCACGAACGCGTCCAGCGGCTCCCGGATCCAGGGGTCCTCCGTGACGCGGCCAGCCCTCCCCGGCGCTAGAGGAACCAGGGACCACCAGACGGGCTCCTCGTGTGCTTGCTGCGCCCAGGACGGGCAGGCAGCGAGAGCCAGCAGGAGCGCGAGCGTCGTCACGGTGCCACCATAACCGCCCGCGCCCGGGAGCTCCCTACTCGCTGATGAGCTCGAGGGCGGCTGCCCCCCGCAGCGCGGCGCGGACGCCGCGGCTGCCGCTGTCGTGGATCCACGGGCCGGCGTAGCCGTCCATGTGCAGGTGCATCAGCGCGTCCCGCTCGGGAGTCAGCCGCCGCTCGACCTCGATCCGCGGCCCCGAGTACAGGGCGGCCGAGGACAGGCGCACCTCGTCGAGGCGCCCGGTGCTGAACGAGGTCGGGTTCCCCGCCCGGTCCACGTCCGCGCCGAGGATCAAGGGCAGGGTGTTCGTCGTGCGCTGGCCCAGGGCCGGGGCCGAGGCCGCGAGGCGGCCGTCCACATAGAGGCGCACCTCGCGTCCGTCCCACACGCCGGCCAGGTGGTGCCAGCGGTCGCGGGTGAGCGTGCCCGGAGGAGCGGCGGCCTGGCGGTACGCCCCGTCCACATGCACGCTCCAGTCCACGCCGAAGTCGCTCACGAACAGGCCGTACTCGCTGCTCTCGGTCTTGGCCAGCAGGCCGCGGCGCCCTGCGCAGTCCCCGGGCATGTACCAGCACTCGAGGGTGAGGTGGCTGCCAGCCGGGAGGTCCACCTGGCGGGCGGGGATCACGGCGCACGCGCCCGCGCCGTCGAGCACCAGGACCTGCTCGCCCGCGGGCAGGGGAGGCGCCGGGAGCCGTCCGAGGTCCACGGGCAGCTCCTGCGTCCGCAGGGGCAGGGCGAAGCGTGCGTCCTCGGCCAGCCAGTCCGCCTGCAGGGTGACCTCGGGCAGGGCGAAGGCGCCGTCGAGGCCCCCGGGGCCGCGCATGGCGCGCACGGTGAACTCGGCCGTCTCGCCCGCCGCCAACGTGCCTTGGAGGTGGTCGGGGAAGAAGCCCCAGCGGGCGTCCCTGCTCCCGACCCGGCCCACCAGCTCGACCGGGCGCGTCGAGGGGTTCGTCCAGCGCAGGACGAAGTCTCCCGCGCCGCCTCGGGCGGCGTCCCACGCGGGCTGCGCAGCCACCTGGAAGCGCAGGGCTCCCGCGACGCGTGCCGTCTCCGTCACGACCTCATCGGTGAGGGCGCGCGGATCGGTCGCGCTGCCGACCGGGTAGCTCGTGACCGAGATGCCGTCGTCGCGCACATGCACCAGCTCGTAGTGGTGCAGCCAGCCCGCCGAGGGGACGGTGCCGCCCTGGTGACCGCCCACCGTGGCGAGGGTGAAGTACTCGATGCCGTCTCGCGGGCCGTCGTAGCGCATGTGGTGGATGTGGCCGCCGAACACGGCGCGCACATTCCCGGCTGCCGCCAGGAGGCCGTGGACCTTCTCCCAGTCGTCGCCGTAGCGCCCGCCGGTCCAGCGCGGATGGTGGACGAAGGCGAACACATGGCGCGCGTCCTTGGTGCGCTCGAGGGTTGCGGCCAGCCACGCCAGCTGGGCCTCGCTCATGCGCTGGCACTCGGCCTTGTTGAAGTTGCGCTCGCCGGTCTCGGGGTTGGCCTCGTCGGTGTAGAGCACCAGGAACCAGCAGCCCTTGTGCTCGACCGCGTACCACAGGGGGCCGAAGTGCTCCTCGTAGTGGGCCTCGTGCTCCTCCGGAGGCCGCCCCTCTCCGCGCCAGTAGACATCGTGGTTCCCGGCCACCGGGTACCACGGGCAGTCGAGGGCGGCCATGGTTGCGCGGTACTCGCGCATCTGCTCCATCCACTCGGGCGTCTGGTTGTAGCCGTTGATCAGGTCGCCGACCGTCATGACGAGGTCGGGGTCGATCAGGTTCACCTCGGCGACGGCCTCCGCGAGGACCTCGATGCCCTCGGGGGGGCCGCCCGTGCGGTCGCCGAAGACGGCGAATAGGAACCCGTCCTCCTCAGTGGTGAGCTCGGGCGTCCTGGCGCCGGTGCGGTCGGTCAGGATGCGCGGGCCGTCGGTGCTCTGCGCGTGGGACAGGGGCATGGCCGCTCCGGCGAGCGCCCCGGCCGCAGAGACGGCGAGGAGCGTGCGGAGCGAGCGGCGGGGCATCAGCGGGGTGGCGCGGGGCAGCAGCATCGGGCCAGCCTAACGCTGCTTGCCGCCGAGCCCCGCTCACGGACCGTCAAGCCTCTGTGGTCAGCTCGAGCCGCCGGCCGCGGACCCGCACCCGGTGCAGGCCCTGGCCGGGCTCGGCCTGGAGTAGGGCGCCCGTCAGGAGGGGCTCGACCTCGCGCTGCAGGACGCGCCTCAGCTCGCGGGCGCCCGCCTCGGGCGCGTGGCCGCGCTCGGCGACCCAGCGCGCCACGCCGCGGCTGAAGGCCACGGTGTGGCCTGCGCGCCTGGCGCGTGCGGCCAGATCCGTCAGCTGACGCGCGGCGATCCGGGTGAGGTCCCCGGCATCGAGCTCGCGGAACAGCACGACCTCGTCCAGGCGGCCGAGGAGCTCGGGCGCGAAGGTGGCACGCAGGGCCTGATCGGTCAGGTCGCGTAGGGCCGCGTCGCCGAGGGTGGGCTGGGCCCCTCCAAAGCCAACGGCATGGCTGCGCTCGACGGTCTCCTGGGCGCCGCAGTTGCTCGTCAAGAGGACCACCGCCCGGTCGAAGGGCACGCGCTGGCCCTTGCCGTCGGTGAGCTCACCCTCCTCCAGGATCTGGAGCAGCAGGTTGTGCAGCCGCGGGTGGGCCTTCTCGATCTCGTCGAAGACCACCACCGCGTCAGGACGCTCGGTCAGCCGCTGGGTCAGCAGCCCGCCCTCGTCGTGGCCCACATACCCTGGCGGGGCTCCGGTCAGGCGTGCGACCTCATGGCCGCTCCCGTACTCGGAGCAGTCGATGCGCACCAGGGCCTGGCGGTCCGCCAGCTCCTCGCTGAGGGCGCGCGCGAGCTCGGTCTTGCCGGTCCCCGTCCGACCGGCCAGCAGCAGCGAGGCCAGGGGGCGATGATCCGGGGCAAGCCCCACCGCGGCGCGCTCGAGGGCGCGGCACACGACGCCAACCGCCTCGTCCTGACCGAACAGGCGAGCCGCAAGGCGCTCGCGAAGGCCGCTCACGCGCGCCGTGAGCCGCGGGGCGTCCTCCTCGGACCGCGCCTCGGCCTCCGTGCTCGAGGAGGCCTCGGCGTCGTCCGTCTCGTCCTCCACGAGGCGCACCTCGTGGATGTCGAGGCCCGGGTTCACATCGATGCAGAGCTGGTAGAGGAGGTCCTCCACCAGCAGCGGGTCGTCGGGGAACAGGGTCTCGACGGTCTCGACGGGGTCCGCCTCGAAGTCGGGCAGGCAGCGGGACAGGACCAGGCGCCGGTAGCCGACGCGATCGAGGGCGAAGCAGCCGCGCACCAGGAAGGCCTCCGCGTCGATGCGACGGACGCGCAGGAAGGTGTCCGCCAGCGGGAAGTAGCGCAGGAGGGTGGGGGGCTTGGTGGGGCTGGGCATGGGGGGGATGCGGGCAGCGGGCTCTGCTCCTGGGTCGAGACGCCCGCGCCGCCGACTTGATGGGTGCCTCGCATCGGGACGGGCACCGCACGCGACCCGGCAGGCCCGTGTCCCGGGACGGGGCAGTCCGGTGCGCCCGAGGGCGCGGCTATGCTGCGGCGATGAGCGCGCACCCCGACGAGGGCTTCCTGGCCCTCCTGGTCCAGCGGGGCCACCTCGACCTGGAGCAGGCGCGCGCCCTCCTGCCGGAGCTGCGGGCCGGCGCCGAGCTCGATGGCCTCCTCACCGGACGGGTGGGCTGGGCCCCCGAGAAGGTCCTCCTCCTGCGGCGCACGCGGGCAGGTGAGGAGCCCCGGTTGCCTGGGTACGAGGTGCTGGGGCGCCTGGGTGTCGGGGGCACCGCCGAGGTCTTCAAGGCGCGGGACAAGCGCGAGGGTGGGCGCACGGTGGCCCTCAAGATCCTGAGCGCGAGGCTGACGCGGGAGGCCGCCGCGCTGCGCGCGTTCGTGCGCGAGGCGAAGATGCTCACCGAGCTCGACCACCCCGGCCTCTGCCGAGGCTTCGGCATCAAGAAGGCGGGGGAGACCGTGTTCGCCGTGCTCGAGTGGATCGAGGGCCAGACCCTGCTGGAGCTGCTCGAGCAGCGCAGCGCGCCGCTCCCCGAGGGGCAGGCCCTGGAGGTGGTCCTGCAGGTGGCGGAGGCCCTCGCGCACCTGGGCGCCGCCGGCCTCGTTCACCGCGATGTGAAGCCGGGCAACATCATGATCACCCCGCGCGGCGAGGTGAAGCTGATCGACCTGGGCTTCTGTGCCCCTGCCGGCGAGCAGGCCGCCGCCGACCGCGCGACTGGAACGGCGGAGTACCTGGCTCCCGAGCAGGCGGTGGGCGGCGGCGCCGCGGACCTGCGCTCGGATGTCTACTCCCTCGGGGCGACCCTGTTCCAGCTGACCATCGGCCGCCTGCCCTTCGAGCCGGGTGAGGACGATGATGTCCTGCGCCAGCATGTGATGGAGCGCCTCAGCTCGCCCGAGCTCAAGGGCCACGGCCACTCGGCGCACCTGCGCTACTTCATTGAGAAGATGATGGCCAAGGAGGCCGACCTCCGCTATCAGAGCTGGGAGGAGCTGATCGGCGACATGCGTGCCCAGGTCGACGGCGCGCGCCGCGCGGACTTCAAGGGCGGCTCCCAGGGGAGGGGCGCGTGACGCCCGATCCCGGTCTCGAGGGTGCCGTACCGTTCCGCTGGTCGTGCCTGCGCTCGGGGCGCTGCTGCACGGTGGGGCGCGGGCGCGTGCGAGTCGAGGAGGACGAGGTGCCTGCGCTGGCCGAGGCGTGCGGGCTCAGTGAGGAGGCCTTCGCCGCGCGTCACCTGCGCACGCTCCCGGACGGGGAGGGCGGTGTGCTGCTCTCGCTGACCGAGCGCGACGAGGGGGGGGGCAGCGGACGCTGCAGCCTCCTGGAGGGCAGCAACACCTGCACGGTCTACGAGGCGCGGCCGGAGCACTGTCGGACCTTTCCCTACTGGCGCGGTGTCCTCGAGGACCCGGAGGCGTTCGAGCGCGCGCGGGCAGTCTGTCCTGGCATCCGCGTGGAGCCCGCTCCGGAGGCGCGGCGCGCCGCGTTCGCGGAGCTGGAGGCGCTCTACGCCGAGGTCGACGACTGGGTCGCGGGCGGGAGGCCGGTGTGCCTCGCGCGGGGAGTCTGCTGTCGGTTCGAGGAGGCCGGGCACGAGCTCTGGGCCACGGCCCTCGAGGCGGACTACTGCGCGGAGCGGCATCCCGAGGCGCCGCGACCCGAGGCGCCCGGCCGCTGCGCCTACCATGTGGGCGGGCGCTGTACTGCGCGCGAGGGACGGCCCCTGGGCTGCCGCACCTACTTCTGCCACGACGGCTACCGCGAGGCGCTCGAGACCGGCCACGAGCGCTTCCTCGCACGGATCCGAGAGATCGAGGCGCGCCACGGCTACGCCCCCGCGTACGGACGCTTCCCGGACCTGCTCGAGGCGCGGCTGGAGCGCGAGGAGCTGGCATGAGGGGGGCGGTCGTGATCGCGGCGCTGGGCCTCGTGGGGGTCGGCCTCCTGCTGGTGGCGCAGCGCTTCTTGGACGACCTCCAGGCGCCCGCGGGTCCTGCGCCCGCGCCTCTGCTCGCGGTCGACGAGGAGCCGGCGCTGCCGCTCGCCGCCAAGGAGCCCGGGCAGCCCGGGCAGCCCGCCCCCGCCCCCGCCGGCGAGGCCGCGAGCGCCCCCTCGCCTCGCGAGCTGGCGCTCCAGGAGAACCGGCGCGCGCTCGAGGCCCTCCAACGCGGGGAGCTCGAGCAGGCGGTGCGGCTGCTGGAGGGCTGCTGTGAGCGGGACCCGGAGGAGGCCGTGTTCCGTCGCAATCTCGCGGTGGCGCGTGCGAGCTGGGCGGAGGAGCTGGTGGACTCGCCCGAGCCCGCGGACCGCGCACGGGCTCTCGAGCTGCTCGAGCGCGCGCTGACAGACCTCGACGGCGAGGAGCGCGCGGCGATGGAGGCCCGGCTCGAGCGCTGGCGCGCCCAGGCGCAGCACGAGGACGGCTTCTTCACCAGCGGCAATCCACGCTTCGAGCTCGCCTATGACGGCGACCACGCGGAGCTCCGAGCGGCCGAGACAGACCTGCTCGAGCGGCTCGACCGGGCCTACCAGGACCTGGGCGAGCTCTTCGGGGCGTTCCCCCTCGAGGGCAGGCGCCTGCGCGTCGTGCTCTACCGGGCGGAGGACTTCACGCGCCTGACGGGCCTGGGGCACTGGGCGGGCGGCGTGTTCGACGGCACGATCCGGGTGCCCATCGGCGCCGAGGGCGTCGACCCGCGCCTGGACTCGGTCCTCCGGCACGAGCTCACCCACGCCTTCATCGAGAGGGTCGGCGGGGGAGGCTGTCCCGCCTGGCTGAACGAGGGCCTCGCCCAGGTCCTCGAGCAGCGCACCTTCGACCGCCAGCGCGCCCAGACGGCGGCCGCGGCCCTGCGCGGGGGCCCACGCCTCGGCCCCGCGGACCTTGACCGACCGTTCGTGGGCCTCGGGGACGAGGACAGGATCCGCGCCGCCTACCGCTGGTCCCTGGCCTTCGTCGACCACCTGCGCTGGACCTGGGGCGAGGACCTCCCCTTCGAGATGGCCCGCGCCGGCACCCAGTCCACCACCGCCGCCGCAGTCTTCCACCAGCACCTCGGCCTCGACCTCGCCACGGAGTGGGAGCGCTTCGCGGCGGGGCTGTAGGCCAGCGCCCGTTATTGCGGCTTCCAAAAATGGGCATGTGAATCGGGAAAACCCTTGAAGGATCCCGTGCGCCGGGCAGACTGCTTCGCAGCCATGCCTCGTCTCGCAACGATCATGGGGACCGCTCGCAGAGTCTCCGTGCCGCCGTCCCGCTCGCGGGTGGAGTTTCCCTCGTCCTCGATGCGCCTGCGGGGGAGGGGTCTGTGAAGGGCGTCCGAACGGCTGAGGAGGTCTCCCAGGACCTCAGGCGAGCTGCAGGCGCCCCTGTCGAGGCGCTGCCGGAGGGTGGGGAGTGGATTCGGCTCGAGGGCGACCCCGCCTCTGCCCGGCGGGTGAAGAGCCTGCTGGTGGATCTCAACAACTTCTCAACCTTCCCGACCCTCGCCATCGGCCTGCTGGTGGCTGCCCTCCGAAACGCGGGGCAGGAGGCTGAGGTCCTGTCCCCGCTGGCCCACGATGTACCCGCCGCCGAGCGCGAGCGGCGCGAGCGCCGCTGGGACGACTGGGCGCGTCGGCTCCACCTCAGCCAGGATCCGAGGCTCACGGCCGTTCGCGATGCCGCTCGGGGAGCCAGGACCTGGTGGCGCGAGCGGCCCCATCCGCGGACCCTTCGCGCGGTCGCCGAGGCCCTCGACAGGGGGCCAGAGGTCGTGCTCCTCTCGGCCTATCTCCAGCACCGTCGAACCGTCGAGGCCATCGGGCGACTCGCGGAGGCGCGAGGCATTCCCGTCCTGCTCGGGGGCCCGGCCTTCAACCTCCCCCAGACCTCGGAGGCCTGGCGGGGCGTGACCGGCGTCCAAGCCATCGTCGGTGCCGAGGTCGACCGCTCTCTGCCCGAGCTCGTCCGCACGCTCGTGGAGGGGGGGGACCTCCTGCAGTTCCCGGGCGTGGTTCTTCCTGACGGCACCCGGAGCGCGGTCGCTGCACCCCTCAAGAGGCTCGACGATACCCCGGTTCCCGACTTCACGGACTTCCCCTGGGACCGCTACCGGACGAGGGTCATCCCGGTCATGACCGGGCGCGGGTGTCAGTGGGCAGAGTGCGTGTTCTGCAGTGATGTCCACACGGCCGGAATGCGCTCGTTCCGGACCCGCTCCGTGGAGTCCGTCCTGCATGAGCTCGAGGAGCAGGCTCGTCGTCATCAGACGAGGAACTTCCTGTTCCTCGACCTCAAGCTGAACTCGAGCCCGGCACTGCTGCGCGGGCTCGTTGCCGGCATCCAGCGCAGGGTTCCCGGCGCACAGTGGATCGGTACGGTCCATGTGGACGGTCGAGAGGACAACGGGCTCAGCCGGAGTGAGCTGCGCGCAGCCGTGGCCGCGGGGATGAGGCGTGTGAGCTTCGGCCTCGAGTCGGGGAGCCAACGCATGCTGGATGCCATGCGGAAGGGGAGCACCGTGGAGGGCAACAGCCGGTTCATCCGTGACTCCCATGCGGCTGGACTGAGCGTGCGCTGCACCATATTCCGAGGCTTCCCCGGAGAGACTGCGGACGACCTGCATCAGACCGCGGCGTTCCTCGAGGCCCACGAGGCCCAGCTCGACAGGGTTCGCTTCAACGACCTCTCGATCCACGAGGGGACGGCGATGCACTCTGCCCTCGAGGCCGATCCACAGGCCTACCCCGGCCTACGGGTACGCGGCCCTGAGGCCGCCCGGGCGAAGCTGCGCTACAGCAGCTCGATCGGGCGCAAGGGTGAGGAGCGCGCCGCGCTGGACCGGGTCCTGCGGGTGGTCCATGCGATCAACCGTCGTCCCGTGCGGTCGGCTGCGCGCGCGTTCGATGGCCTGATGTAGGGCACGCGATGCGGGTGGACTCCAAGGTCGAGTCGGATCCCCTGCGGCGTCGGCTCAGGCGGATCAGTGCCTCCGAGCGGATGGAGGAGGCGCTGGGCTTCATCCGGCAGTTTCATCGGGAGGTGGCCGGGAGCCGTGGGCTTGAGGTGCGCCTGAAGGAGGTGCGGCAGAGCCTGCGCCGCACGGGCACCTACGAGCACACCCCGGAGGAGCTGGCCTTCGGCGCACGGGTCGCGTGGCGGAATCACGCTCGCTGCATCGGGCGGCTTCACTGGCGCTCCCTCGAGGTCATCGACCGTCGTGGGACTCGAGAGCCTGATGCCATCGCCACGGCGCTCTTCGAGCACATCCGCTGGGCGCAGGGTGACGGCCGGATTCGGTCGGCGATCACGATCTTCGATCCCGTCTCGCCCGGCGATCTGCCTCCGTTCGTGGAGAGCCGGCAGCTCATTCAGTACGCAGGGCACCTCCGGCCCGGCGCGAGGGTGCTCGGAGATCCCCAGACGGTGGAGTCCACGCGGCACGCTGCTGCCCTGGGGTGGCGCCCCTCGGGCGGAGAGCCCAGTCGATTCGACCTCCTGCCGCTTCTGATCCGTTCCGCTGCGGGACAGCGCAGCGCACATCCCCTGCCAGAGGGCCTCGTTCGCGAGATCCACCTAGAGCATGCCACCGAGACGGGCCTGGGGCGCCTGGGTCTTCGGTGGTACGCGCTCCCTGTGGTCAGCGGGATGATCCTCACGATTGGCGGGCTCGAGTATCCGTGCGCTCCGTTCAATGGCTGGTACATGGGGACCGAGATCGCCAGCCGCAACTTGGCGGACGAGCGCCGCTATGACCTCCTGCCGGAGGTCGCTGCCGCACTCGGTCTCGAGGCGGTTGACGGCAGCCTCTGGCGAGATCACGCACTCACCGCGCTCAACGAGGCTGTCCTGCACTCCTTCCAACGAGAGGGGGTCTCGATCGTGGATCACCATGCTGCGAGCGAGCAGTACATGGAGTTTGCAAGGACCGAGGAGGGGCACGGCCGCACGCCGGCCGGAGACTGGACCTGGATCGTTCCTCCCCAGGCGAGCTCGGCCTGTCCCGTCTTCCACCTCGACATGCAGCCGCGGACCGAGGTCCCGAACTACTACTGGAGCCGAGCCGTGGACGGGGACGACCTCTGCCTCTGGCGCGACCACGAGGATCACTCCAAGTGGTGGTTCCGGGCGCACCGAATCCGGCACCGCGTGCGCCGCTGGCTGAGGACGAAGGGTGAGTGAGGCTCGAGTGAGCAGGCACCCCGGGCTCCGTGAGGACCCGGTCTTCCTCTGTGGTGCTTCAAGGTCTGGGACCACACTCGCCGCGGCGCTCGTGGAGCAACTCTTGGGCTGCCGCATGACTCCGGAGACCCACTACTTCGATGACCTGCGCGTGCGCTTGAGGCCGACTCTGGGGCGCGCACTCGGGGCAGCGGACTTCGAGCACGCGGAGGCGGAGTTCATGGCGCTCAGTCACCTCCCATACGGCCACGGGGGGCAGGCCGGTGCTGGCTGGTTGCAGGCAGGAGATCTCGACGGGGAGCTGGGCGGACGGCAGGCCTCTCTCGATCAGGTCTTCCAAGCCTACCTCGCGCTTGATGCCCGTCGTTCGGGTCAGCCGTGGGGCGGCGAGAAGACTCCGCGCCACCTCTTTCGCATCGGCGACATCCTCGAGGTCTTCCCCGGGGCACGCCTGCTCGTGATGGTGAGGGATCCTCGGGCCGTCGTGGCCAGCTACTCCGCGTGGAGCCGGTCCACCATGGGAGACGACCCTCACGCTGCGCAGGCCAGCGTGGAGGCGGAGCGGAGGCGAGTTGCCCATTCCTTCCACCCCGTCACTGCTGCATTGCTCTGGAGGGCAGCCTGGAACGCGGCTCTGCGCGCGCGTCGGGCCCTTGGTCCGACTCGGGTCCGCATCCAGTCCTTCGAGAGGCTCGTCGCTGAGCATGAGTACGAGCTGCAGTCGCTGGCACGGTGGCTGGGCATCGAAGGGCGCCCGGATGACGCTCGGATTCCGGTCACCAACTCGAGCTTCGAGCCGAATGATCCCCTTGCTGGTCCCCAGAACGCCGCCATCGACCGCTGGCGGAGCCTGTTGACGCCGGCGGAGGTGCGGGCGGTGGAGCAGGCGGCGGGCGGGGCGCTGCGGGCGGCTGGGTATGAGCCTGCTGCTCGTGGGGGGCACCTCGGGGCGGCGCGGCTGTGGGCGACCTTTGCTCCGGCCGTGGTGCGGGCGGCGCGTCGGAACGCGGGGCGCAGCGGGAGCCTGCCGGGGTATGTGCTGCGCAGGGCCCGATTGGCGCTGGCGCGCGGCTGATCCCGCGCCTGATTCCGTCGCGCGCGCCTTGTCCCCGGGGCGCGGATCCAGTGGGGTGGGGGGCATGACCCAGCTCCTGCGCCGTGCCCCCGTCTTGCTCTCTCCCGGTCGCGTCGCGATGGGGATCCTCGCGGCGAGCCTCTTGGGATGTGGAGGAGACGCGACCGAGCCGCCCGCGCCCTCGGTCACCCTGCCTCGCTCTGGCAGGGTGTTCGTCCAGGGCACCGAGATCGACACGGCGGACTGGATCGACGAGCGGGGCGAGCGGAGCGCGATCGGCTCGGTCGTGGCGACCCGGCGGAGTCTGGAGGGCGAGACCTCGACCGAGGTCTATCAGCTCACCACCGAGGGGCAGGTGCGCCAGGCCCTGCGCCTCTCGGGCGTGGACACCGCGCTGACGGACGCCATCGCACACCGCGGCTCGCGGGCGGCCGTGGCCGGGCGCTCCTGGCTCTGGGGAGAGGTGCAGCAGCTCAGCGGGGGCTGGGCCCGCGGCCTCGCGGCCGGCTTCGAGCTGCGTGAGCTGACACCTCTGCACGGCGGGCCCGGCGGCTATGCCGCCCTCGTGGAGGGGCCCGACGGACGCCTCGTGCACCTCCGAGCGGACGCGGCCGGCGAGCTGCTCTCAGGCGCCACCATCGTCCTGGAGGGCGGCCTTCCCTTGGGCCTCATCAATCGGGCGGTCCTCGTGCCCGCTGTGGATCCCGCCGGTCACGACCAGGCCCTCGTGGCCTCCGGGGCGACCGCGGGCGTCCCCACGGCCCAGCTCGTGGACCCGGTGGGCGGCGCCCTCGGGGCCCTGACCTGGACCGGCCTCGACCCCGTGCTCGAGGTGCTCCCGCGCGACCTCGCCCAGGAGCAGGCCGACGGCGCGCGCTGGCTGGGCTGGTCCCTCCAGGACGGCGCGGGCTCCCGCACGGGCACGCTCCTGGCTGCCGTTGGCGTGGGCGCCTCGAGCCGCCCGGTGGAGGCGCGCTCGGTCGTCCTCGGCGGGGACCTAGGCGCCACTGACCTCCGCGTCACCGATCTCCTCCCGGCGGGGAGCCTGGATCCAGACCTCGAGGGCTTGCTCCTCGTGGCCGGCACGCTCCTCGAGGGCGCCGTCCGCAGCGGCTTCGCGGCCCTGGTCGACCTGGATGGCGCGCTCGTCTGGAGCACCCGTCTCGAAGGGCCCCTGGGAGGGATCCAGCGCGTCCGGCTCGGTCGCGTGCCCGAGCCGCGCACCGGGGCCGCGCTCGCCCTCTCGTGGACGGGGCAGGGCGCCAGCGCCCTGGACACCTGGGTCGCGCAGGTCGTTGCTGCGACCGGAGACGCCGCGGATCCGACCGTGTTCGGGTTCGAGGGTGGGCTGCCCGTGCAGCCGCCGTTCGGGCTCGAGGTCCAGAACGGGGATCCCCTGGCTGGACCCGTGACCTGGTCCTGGCTCCTCGAGACCGCGGAGCAGGAGCAGGTGGTGCTCAGCGAGTCCCTTGTTCTCCAGGGGGCCTGGGGCGAGTTTCTCCCCGGAAAGCCCATGCGGCTCTCGTGGCCCCATCGGGCCTCGCGCCTGATGCTTGGGCTGACCCTAGCGGACCCTGTCGCCAGCTCCTTTGGGGCTGCGGGGCCCCCAGGCCATGCCACCTGCCTCTACGCAAGTGCGACCTTGGCGCCGGCTTCTGGACTGGGGACGATGACGCCGGGGGCACCCCTGGCGACGAGCGTCCCGGCGGTGCCGAGCCTCGAGGTGGTCACGGACCCGACCCTCGAGCTCGACCTGGGCTGGGACTTGCTGACGCCTCCCGCGTTCCTTGCGGGCTCTGTCCCCAACGCCTGCGACGGCTGAATCCCGCCGTCGGCCGAATCCCGCCGTCGGCTGTGCCTGCACGGGCCGGAGCGTCCGTTGGCCCGCCGCGCTGCGGGCGGCCTCGCCTACTCGCCCTTCCGCGCGGCGATGAAGCTGCGCACCGAGAGGCCGAGGTGCAGGGCGCAGAGGACCGTCATGAGGCCCTGGGCCTGGGCGCCCTTCGCGTCGAAGGCGAACTCCTTCTTCTTCCACTGCATGCCTGCGCCGATGGCCCCGAGCAGGGTCAGGAGCACCGCCACATGCATGGCGGCCTTGCGGGAGCCCGGGCGGCCGGCCCACAGGCCGGTCAGGGCCAGGGGCACCCCGAAGAACGCCGGGATGAGCGCGGTGACGCTGGGCTTGTCGGGGAAGTAGCCCCACAGGCCGAGAGCCGTGAGGAGGACGCCGAAGAGCAGAGTGAGCTGGGGCATGGGTGAGCTTGTGGGGTCAGCAGGGTCTGGTGGGGAGTTCGCCCGCGGGGCATGCGGGGATGCTGGAGCCGGGTCCATTCGCCGGCGCCGCTTGGCTAGGGCGCGGCTGCCGGGTGCCGTGGATGGAAGACGAGCGGCCACGGGAGAGTGTGGCCGCTCGCAGGTGCGTCACGGGCTGGCCCGGACGCCGTCCTTCTCTTCTTTGCTCCGCGCCTACGGGCTCGGAGTCCCTCAGCGGTGGACTCCAAGGGCTGCATGCCGCCTGGCCCGGTGCCCGTGAGGGCCGGGATCCGCCGATGAGGAGTTCGGCGGTTCGCGGCCAGCTCCGGACTGCGAACCGGGGTTTTTGGGGTCCGGCCCCGACGGGGTTCTGGCGCGCGTGTCCGCAACCGAAGGAGGCGGCCTGCGTCCTGGTTCCTGCATGCACCCGCCCTCCTGCCTTCCAGTCCGCGCCGCTGCCGACCCGCCGACGGGCCCCGGCGTGGGGGCGCTCGCCACCGTGCTCGGGGGCCGTCGCGGACCCGAGCTTGCCTCACGACTCCTCGACGAGGTCGGGCCCGGAGGGCTCCTGGGGCCGGGGGCGGAGGCGGTGCTTCTGGGCTGCGGGGCGTCCTCCCGCCAGAGGAGGCGCTTCAGCCTGGCCTCCTCCTTGGCGCGCGCGCTCCTGAGCCCCGCCGAGGGGGGGCTCGAGGCCGGCGAGCTCCTCACCCCTCGCAAGGCCGCGTTCCGGCTCCAGCGGGAGTCCGCCGGGCTCGAGGTGGAGGCCTTCTGGGCCCTGTTCCTCGATGGCAGGCACTGCCTGCGCCTCGTCCGGCGGGTCTCGGTGGGCACGCTCACGGCCTCCCTGGTGCACCCGCGGGAGGTGTTCCGGGACGCGATCCGCTGCGGCGCGGGGGCGGTGGTGGTGGGGCACAACCACCCGAGCGGGGACCCGGAGCCCAGCCAGGACGACTGGGCCGTGACCCGGCGCCTGCACCAGGTCGGCGAGCTGGTGGGGATCCCCCTGGTGGACCACCTGGTCGTGGCGACCGGGTCCTGGGTCAGCCTGCGGGCTCGTCCCGGGTGGCCCCGAGGGCCCGCACAAGGGCCGCGCCCCCGAGCACGGCCGCCGTGCTCGTCCGGAGGATCAGGGGGCTGAGGCCCATGGGGCGTGCGCCAGCCTCCACCAGGAGAGCGTGCTCCTCGTCGCTCCAGCCGCCCTCGGGGCCGACCCAGATCCGGACCGGGACGGGGGCGTCAAACTCCGCAGGGACGCCGGGAGATCCAGCGCTCAGGAGGAAGTCGGAGCCGCCCTCCTCGGGCCCCTCGCCCAGGGCGCTCGCGAGGTCCACGGGGCCCTCCACCTCGAGGTCCCAGAGGCGGCCGCACTGCTTGGATGCCTCTTGTGCCACGCGAATCAGGCGATCCGCGCGGGGGGCCGACCCGCGTACGTCCTGGCTGCGCTCGGTCCTGAGCAGGGTCCAGCGGGCCACGCCGACCTGGGCGAGCTGGTCCGCCATGGTCTCGGCCTCTCCGGGGCGCGGGGCGGGGGCGAGGACCGTGACCGCCGGCAGACGCGAGCCGGCGGCGCCGGGCTGGGGCTCCGAGCGGCAGGCGCCGGCGACCTCCAGCTCGAGGGTCCTGCGGTCCGCCGCGCGGACCACCAGGGGCCACTCCTCACCCGTGCCGGTCAGGCCCAGCAGGCGGTCGCCCGCGGAGAGGCGGAGCACCCGGAGGGCGTGGGCCTCGTCGGCCTCCGTCAGGCGTGGGTCTGTCTCGACGAACGGGGTGCGCAGACGAAACCTGCGTAAGGGGGCCTCACCTCGCCTTCTGGGCATGCCACGAGCGTAGCGGGCGCGGGCCGCGGGCCGTTACCCTGAGCGGCCCAGGGGTTAGTCCCCCCGCCTCCCGGCCCCCGCGTGGGGTGTCCGCAAGCCCCTGGGCCCCCCTCCATGTCGGACCGTCCCACCCTGCGCTTCCTCTCCGGCGACCGAGCCGAGGAGGTGGTCCCCCTGTCCGGGCCCACCTTCACCGTCGGACGGCGCCCCGGAAACTCTCTGCAGATCGCCGACCCCTCCGTCTCGGGCCGCCACGCGGAGCTGACCCTCGACGACCTGGGCCTCGTGGTGCAGGACCTCGGGAGCACCAACGGCACTCGGGTCGACGGCGAGCGCGTCGTGGAGGAGCGCGTGCAGCCCGGAGCGATCCTGCGCTTCGGCAACATCGAGCTGCGGTTCGAGGATGGCTCGGAGCCTCCCCTGGCCGCTGCTCCTGCGGGAGCGATGGCCCTCGAGCTTGAGGAGCCCGAGGCCGCGGGCTCCATCGATGCGGACAAGCTCGCCGCGAGTCGGCGAGGCTCCCGGGCGCTGCCCCTCGTGATCCTGGTGCTGGGGCTGGGCGCGGCCGCCGCCTGGTGGTTCCTGCGCGGAGAGGGTTCGGCCAGCGGCGGAGGTGCAGCCGCGGACGGCCGCACCCAGGTCACGCCTCCCAGCGGCGAGCTGCTCCTCGCGAGCTACTCGTTCGAGGCCGACGCGGGGGAGTGGGGCCCCCTCGACGACGCTCCCCGAGTCTTCGACACGGCCCGCTCGGCGCGACGGAGCGGCGCCGTCGGCCTTGCCGCCGAGCTGGCCGCCGGGACCGGCGTGCAGGTGCACGCCTCTCCCTTGGTTCGGGTTGGCGAGGGCCGGCTCCAGGCCTCGGTCGCCTGGCGGGCCAGCGAGGGCAGCGCCCGCGTGCGCCTCGCCACGGAGCTTCTCAGCACCCGTGAGGACGGTCCGCGTCCCCTGATCCTGCGCACGCAGTGGCGCAGCCCGAGCGAGGACTGGTCCGAGGAGCTGCTGCCCCTCGAGGTGCCGCCGGGCTATGACCGCGCGCGCGTTCTGCTCGAGGCCGAGGCCCTTGGTGCTGCTCCTGCCGAAGGCGGCGAGGGAGGCGGCGCCGAGAGCGTCGCGGTCGTCCATGTGGATGATGCGTCCCTGGTGCCCATGGGGCGCAGCGCGTCGGTGCTCGAGCTGGGGACGCGTACGCTCCTGGCCAGCGGCGCGCCCACGGCGCACCTGACGCTCGTGGATGTGCAGCGCCTCCTGCTGCCCAGCATCCGGCGCACGGACGAGGGGCCCTTCGAGGTCAGCTCCGATCCGCGCGGCGCGCGCCTCAAGGCGAGCGGCGCCGGGCGCTGGTCCGTGCGGACGGCCTCTACCGGGGCCGAGAGCGGCGTGCGCACCCTTGGTGAGGGCGGCTCCTCGTCGCACCCGGCGACGTTCGAGCGCAGCGCCGTCCACACCCTCCTGATCGGCAGCGGGCGGGAGCTGGTGGCCCTGCGCTGTGAAGGCGGCGCGGCCGTGGCTGGCCGACCCCTCGCCGGAGGGGGCTGGGACCTTGAGCTCGACCTCCCCGTCAGCGGAGCCCTCGTGGTGCAGGTGACCTTCCAGCAGGAGCTGTCCGAGGCGCTCCAGCTCGCCAGCGCGGCGCGCAAGGCCACCCGCGAGGGGCGCGTGGGCGAGGCGCTGCAGGCGTGGCAGTCGCTGCTCGACTCCGCTCCCTACGACCAGGAGGTCACCGCCGAGGCGGAGGCTGGCCTTGCCGCCCTGGCCCAGGAGGCCCGCGTCGAGCTGGGTGCTCTGGAGGAGACCATCGCGCGCGCTCGCTTCTTCCGCCTGACGGACGGGTACCGCGACGCGATCGCGTCGGCGGATGCCCTGGCCCAGCGCTACGGCGGCACCGAGATCGCGGAGCAGGCCCGCAGCCTGATCGCCCCGACCGAGGCCGAGCTCGACGCCCTCGAGCTGGGCCGCGAGGAGGACGAGCTCGCGCGGCTCGAGGCCATTCGGCTCGCGCTGCTCGGCCAGGGACAGGTGCTCCTCGCGGATGCCGTCCAGGAGCTCCTCAACCAGAAGCAGGGCGGAGGTCGCTGAACCATGGCACGCAACATGACCGCAGTGGATGTGGGGGCCGGCTCGGCCATCGCAGTCCATGGACGCCTCGAGAAGGGCTCGTTCCGCATGGCTGGCTTCGCGGCGGCCGCGAGCCCCGCGGGAGGCGGGCTGGCAGAGGCCTACGAGGCCCTCGAGCTGCCCTTCAAGGCCTCGACCGCGCGGGTCGCGATCAGCGGCAAGGACCTGAATGTGCGCTACACGCGCGTGCCGCAGGTTCCGGATTGGCAGCTGCGGAGGCTGATGCGCTTCGAGGTGGCCGAGGTGGGGGACACCTCGGGGACGGAGGTCGCCAGTGACTTCAACCTGCTGCCCACCCCGCCCGAGGCCGATGGCGAGGACATCGTTCTGCTCGCCATGGCGCGCACCTCCCTGCTGGAGGCGCACGAAGAGGGGCTGGGTGGACTGGGGCTGGGCCTGGAGTGCTTCACCCCCGCCGCCATCGGCCTCTACAACGCCTACCTGCGCCACGGCGTCGTTCAGGACGACACGGTGCTGCTGGCGAACCTCGGTCAGGACTGCGTGGATGTGGTGATCCTGCGTGGACCAGACCTGGTGTTCGCGCGCAACCTGTCGGGCGGCGGGCGCCTGTTCCAGGAGGCCGTCGCCTCCCAGCTCGGCGTCCAACCCGCCCAGGCCGCGCGCCTGGTGCGCGACTTCGCCGACCTGCGCCCGGGCACCAGCCACGAGACGCCGAACCACGAGCGCGTCTCCCGCGCGTCGTCCGCGGCGGCGGGCCAGCTGGTCTCCCTGCTGCAGTCGGCCGTGCTCTTCTGCAAGACGCAGGTCAAGCTGCCCTCGCTCAAGCTGGACCGCGTGCTCGTGACCGGCGGCACCGCGCGCATGGCCGGCCTGACCCAGGTGCTGGGCGCAGGCCTCGGCGTGCCGGTGGAGCGCTTCGACCCCTGGGCGGTGGTGGACACCTCGGCCCTCTCGCCCGAGGAGGTGGACGCCCTCGAGGCCCACCGCGACGAGGCCGTCGTCGCTCTCGGCCTGGCCACCATGGCCACCGATCCGGAGGCCTATGGCCTCGAGATCGTGCCTCCGGCCCTGGCCGCGCGACGGGAACTCTATGGCCGCAAGCTCTGGCTAGTGGCGGCGGCCGTGGTGGCGGTGGCCTACCTGGGCTTCTTCGCGCTGACCTCGTCCTCCCGCGCCGAGGAGCTGCAGAAGCAGGAGCGCGTGGTGCGCTCGCAGGTCGCGGGCAAGCAGCGCGTGGACCAGAAGGCGCGCGAGCTGCTGGAGGAGAACGAGCGCCTCGTGGAGGAGGCTCAGGAGCTCCAGCGCCTCGTGGGCACCGGCGAGCAGCTGGCGCGCACGGTCGAGGCCCTGGGGCAGCACCTGCCCTCGGACTTCTGGCTCACGCGCCTCGAGGGGCGCTGGGGCGTGGACGCCGAGCTCGGCGTGGGGGACAACACCCCGCGTCCGCTGGTCCTGCTCAAGGGCTCCCTGCGCCAGGGTTCCCAGGCGCCCATCGGCCAGTACCAGACCCTGGTGGAGTCGCTCCAGGCCGAGCTGCCCGGCGCCCGCACTAACGCGGCCTTCGACCGGGATCGCTTCTCCATCGACCTCACGACCTTCGGTGACCCCGCCGAGGCTCCCGCGGCCCCCGACTCGGAGGAGTCCTGACCATGGACTTCGAGAACTACTGGCAGGAGAACAAGAACTTCGTGCTCTCGGTCGCCGGGGGCGCGCTGGTCTTCCTCATCGCCTTCCTCGTGCTCGACTCGAGCTACGGGGCCGACCTGCGCGGCTCGGCCGCTCGACTGGGTCGCGAGCAGGCCAAGCTGCGCCAGTCCTACTACACCAACGCGGACCTCGGCCGCGTGGAGGAGGAGCACGAGGCCCTCGTGGCGGCGCGCGAGCGCCTGGCCGCGGCGGCGGTGTTCCAGCCGCGCGAGGGCTTCCGTCTGCGCGACGGTGGGGGCTCCCCCAGCAACCAGTACTTCGGGCGCGTGGATCGCGTGCAGCGCGAGCTGGAGCTCCTGGCTGGGCGCGCGCGCTGCGTGCTCCCCGAGGGCCTGGGGCTGGAGCCCCTCAAGACCAACGATGTCGAGGTGATCGCGCGGCAGCTGGAGGCGCTCGACCTCCTGGATCGCGCCCTGCGTCGCGCCATCGAGGCGGGGGTCGACCGGATCACGCGGGTGGAGGTCCAGCTGGATCCGAGCCTCGGCGGCCGGGCCGGCCTCGGGCGCGTGGAGCGCACGCGAGTGCAGCTGCGAATGACCGCCGATCCGCCCGCGATCACTCGCTTCCTGCACGCGACTCAGCGCGGGGATGGCGCGCTCTTGGTGGACAGCTACGACGCCCGCGCGGCCGCCGGCCGCGAGGATGAGGTCGCGCTCGACATCACGCTGGTCGCCGTGCGCCTGCACGAGCTGGCCGAGGAGGACGAGGAGTAGTCATGGGCATCAAGCAGGAACAGCTCGTCTTCGTGTGCACGGCGGCCCTCCTCGGCTGGTGGGTCGCCTCGGATCTCTCTGAGGGGACGCAGCGCGGACGCGGGGGCGGCGGCGGCCGCGCCCCGGAGCTCGAGGCGCACCCCGCCCCCGACCCCAGCCTGGCCCTGGCCGCGCGGGAGGACCTCGAGCGCCTGCCGCGCGACCTGTTCACTCCGCCGCGGGACACGGCGCCCCTCCCGCCCCTGGGCCTCGAGGCCCCGCCGCAGGTTGGGCTCGACGCCCTCTGGCCGCCGCCCGCGCCCACGCTCGCCATCTCGGCCTACTCCAGCCTGCTGCGCACACCGGTGACGGTCATGCCCAGCCCGGGGCTCTTCGACGGGGAGGTCGCCGGGGGCGAGGACCTGGGCGCCGGCGCGCTCGAGGACCTCGGCGTCGGAGGCGGCGCGGGCATGAGCGACGATGAGGACCTGCTCTCCGCGGAGGAGCGTGTCGAGCGTATCGCCTCCTGGAAGCGCCTCTATGACTGGATCGAGCCGGCCAATGGCGGCGCCCTGCGCTTCGGCTCGATCGTGAACGGAGACCGCTACACCCTCTCGAGCCGCCCCGACGAGCCCATCGAGTTCGTCGAGGTGCGCCCCGAGACTGGGGAGCGCGTGCACCCGCCCAACTTCCCGCCCGTGCTCTTCGAGCCCGAGCGGCTGGCGAGCTGGGCCCTCGCCGACACGCCGCCCAACCGGGTCTCGCTGTTCCTCGCGCGGGTCGGGGACCAGCTGCGGCCCGGCGACCTCGTGGAGGCCATGGAGATGGTGGACCTCTGCATCGCCGAGCGGCACACCTCACCCGGGCTGCTCGAGATGGCCGTGGAGCTGGCACAGCTGGGCACGCGGGTGTTCGGCGAGGACGGCCAGGCTGATCCGGTCGCAGTCCTGAAGCTGGCCGAGGTCTACGAGGCCGGGTTCCGCGGCGAGGAGGCGTTCCGCCTCTACCAGGGCCTGCTCGAGGGAGGGCAGCGCACCAACGCCGTGGTGTGGGCGCGTCTCGGACGGCTCGAGGCGCGCTACCGCCTCTTCGAGCTCGCCGAGGAGCACCTCCAGCAGGCGATCGGCCTGAACGGTGCCAACCACTTCGCGCGCCTGGCCTACGGCCAGTTCCTGCTCGAGCGCGGTCGCGGCGCCGAGGCCGTCGCCCACCTGCAGGAGGCCGAGCGGCGCGAGCCGCGGGACTCCCAGGGCCGAGCCCTTCGCGTGGCGACCCGCCGGAGCCTCGGGCAGGCCCTGCTCGCCGCCGGCGATCCCGCTGCGGCGGCCGCCGCCTTCGGGCGGGCCATCGCCGCCGACGACCAGGACCCCGACGCCATCGCGGGCCTCCTGGCCGCCGCCCTGCTGGCCGGCGACGAGGACGCCCTGGCGGAGGCCACGGCCGCCGCCGAGGTCCTGGTGGAGGAGGGGGCGGGCGCCTCCTTCGACCTGCTCGTGGCCTCGGGCGTCGCCGCGCTGCGTGCGGGGAACCCCCTGGAGGCGCGCCGCAAGCTGAGCCTCGCTGCCGAGAGCGATCCCTTCCGGGCGAGTGAGGCCTGGCGCGCGCTCTCGTGGCTGGCCGAGATCACCGGGCACCCCGAGGAGGCCAGCGCCTTCATCGAGCAGGCCTGGCAGGCGGACCCCACGGACGCCTGGACCCTCTTCCAGCGCGCGCGCCTGCTGATGGCCCAGGACGACCTGGCCGGGGCGTCCCAGATGCTGCGTCAGGCGCTCGATCAGGAGCTCGACTTCGCCCAGGCCCTCATCGCCATGGGACGCGTCGCTCAGCTCGAGGGGCGCACCGCGGACGCAGAGCTCTACTTCGAGCGCGCCCTGGGCCTCGATCCCTCGCGCGCGGGCGTCCACGCCCGGAGGGGCTTCAACCTGCTCGACCAGGGGCAGGTCGAGGCTGCGGAGGCGTCGTTCAACGCCGCGCTCGCCGAGGACCGCGGCCTGGCCGCTGCGCGCAGTGGCCTCGCGTGGTGTGCCTATGCCGAGGGGGACAGCCGCGAGGCCCTCTCGCGCTACGGAGAGCTGGCCGAGTTCCTCCGGGATCCGGCGGATCCCGTGCGCCAGTACGCCGAGGCCCAGGCCGCCCGCATCGTGGACCACGAGGCCAAGGAGGTCTGGTCCGACTCGTTCACGCGCCCGTCGGGGATGCTGCTCGGCAACGGGTGGACCACGGACATCGGCTTCGGCCCCGAGGTGACGCTCGAGGAGGGCTCCGTGCGGCTCGCCGGCCTCTTCGAGACCCGCGGCGCCGTGCGCGTGTTCCGCGAGGAGCCCGTGGATGCGTTCCTCTCCTTCGAGGCCCTCGTCACGGTCTCGGCCGAGACGCGCGCGCGCGTGGGGGTCTTCCTCTCGCGCGAGCGCGTCAGCCGCACCTCCGAGAGCCAGACCCTTGCCGCCGTGCGGCTCGCCCGCGCGTTTGGCAGCGCGGCCGCCGTGGAGCCCATCCAGGCCGAGTTCGCCAAGCAGGGCGAGCTCGACAACGACACCACGGACCTCTTCACCACGGCGTGGGAGCCCGGCGTCCCGCTCCGCCTCGGCATCGTCCGCCGCGGCGAGGGCTCCGAGACCGTGGTGGACCTGTTCGTCGACGGCCAGGAGGTCCTGGGGAACATCCCCATGTCGCGGCTCTTCGCCGGGACCAGCGGGATGCGCTTCGGGCTGATGGTCGAGGGCGACCAGGGCCGGACCTGCGAGGTGACCTTCGACGAGGTCCGCGTCGTGCGCCGCAAGCAGCAGTGACCTCCCCGGGCGCGCGCTCCGCCCCTCCTGATCCATGAAGACCCCTCCCTCCTCAGCGCTCCGCGCCGGCTTCACCCTCATCGAGCTGCTGGCCGTGATGGTGATCCTCGGGATCCTCACCTTCTTCCTGATCCAGACCGGAGCAGGGGCCTCCGAGACCGTGCGCGTGGGCGCCACGCGCAGCTTCATCGCGACGCTCGAGGCGCAGATCAAGGAGCACGAGCTGGATGCGGGCGACCACCCGCCGTCCTCCTTTCCCCGCACCCTCGACCCCAAGCCGACGGCCACCAACATGGGCGCCGAGATGCTGGTCATTGCCCTCTGGCCCAAGGATGGCGCGCGCGGCTCGGAGCCCGATGAGGGACGGCTGATCAACACGGACGGCGATGACACGCGCCAGTCCCACACGGTCTTCACCTCTGGCGCGGCCTTCGAGCTCGCGGACGACTGGGGCAACCCGATCGCCTACTTCCACAGGCGCGACTACGACGAGCCCTGCGTGTATGTCACCTTCGACGAGACCGGCGAGCCCCTCGAGGAGCGCGTGCAGGCCCTTGTGAATCCCGTGACCGGGGACCCGTACAACCGCGGCACCTTCCAGCTGCTCTCGGCCGGCCCCGACGGCGTGTTCGGCACCGACGACGACATCGGCAACTTCACCGTGGTGGAGGATCCCACCCAGTGACTCCCGCCCCCCGCCCCACGAGCGGCGGGACCCGTGGACCGCACGGGCCGCGCGCCGGTCTCACCCTGCTCGAGCTGCTCATCGTGATGGGCCTGCTCGCGCTGGTGCTGGGCGTGGGCGCGGGCTCCCTGGCGAACCTGGACCCGGGCAGGAGGACGGCCCTCTCGACCGTCACGAGCACCCTGCGCCTTGCGCGCAACGAGGCCGTGGCGCGCCGCGCGGCCGCGCGCGTGCGCATCGATCGGGCGACGGGCCTGCTCCAGGCGGAGGGCCTGCGGGTCGTCGGCACCTGGCGCTTCGAGGACGAGGGCCTGGTGGAGGGCTTCGGCCCGCCGGCCGAGATCGTGGGTGGTGAGGTCCCGCGCACGGACGCGGGGCACCTCGGCCGTGCCCTCGACTTCGCCGCCGCGCCCCCCTCGGCGCGGCTGGCCGTGGCCCTCGACGAGGATCCGGCCTGCGATCCGCGTGAGGGCTTTGCCCTCGAGCTCGCCGTGCGCGTGACCCAGGCCACGGGCACCCGGCTGGCGGACCTCGGCGCGGTTGCCGGCTTGGAGCTGCGCTCCGACGGCTCGCTCTCGGGGTGGTTCGTGCAGGAGGTCGAGGGCGCGACGGGACGCGCGGCGAAGGGCGGGCGCATCCGCCTCGAGTCCGTGCCCGGCGTCCTGCCCACGGGCCGCTGGTGTCGCGTGCGCCTCGAGTACGACCGCAGCGTCCTGCGCGCCCTCGTGGACGATGTTCAGGTCGGAGCCGTGGCCGCTGAAGGCCGCGTGTGGGAGCCCGAGGGACCGCTCCTCGTGGGTGGGGGCACGGGCGGCCTGCGGGCGCAGGTGGACGACCTGGTGCTCGCCGTCGTGCGCGCGGGGGACGAGACGCTCCTGCCGGTGGGGGTGACGCTGTCCAAGGAGAGCGCGACCGAGATCCACTTCACTCCGACGGGGGCCCTCGATCCGCGGCGCCACCCCGCGCCCCTCGAGCTGGTCCTCGAGTACGAGGACGGCACAGAGGACCTGGTGCGCGTGGGCCTGTACGGGACGGTGGAGGGATGAGGACCCCCCGCGCTCCCCGCGGCGAGGCCGGCTTCGTGCTCATCGCGGTCCTTGTGGTGCTGCTCGCGCTGCTGGTCCTCACCGCGCCGTTCCTCGCGACGGCGCGCAACGCCTCCTCGGCGGGCGCCCAGGCGGCCGACCGCGCCGAGGCGCGCCTGGGGCTCAGCTCCGCGGCGCGCCACGCGCGCGCGCATCTCTCGGGGTCGCACCCGGCCTTCGATGAGACGCCCTGGTCCGACGGTCCTGACGAGCTGCTCGTTCCGCGCAGCCTGCCCAAGGAGTTCCTGGACCCTCACGATCCCCGCGGGGCCATGTGGGACCTGGAGGTGTGGGACGAGTCGGGGCGCATCGACCTCGACAGCGCGAGCCCGTTCGTGCTGGGCAACCTGACCGGGCTGCGCGGCCGTCTCTCGCGTCCGGTCGAGCCCGCCGACCAGGATGTCATTCCGGTCAACAACCTCGCGGCCTTCCCGGACTCTGGGGTCCTGATCCTGCGCGGGGAGTGGATCCAGTGGTCCGGCAAGTCGAGCGGCCCGGACGGCGGGCTGACCGGCCTGACCCGTGGCCTCGGCGCCGTGGAGGACGACGACGGCAAGTGGTCCACTGACGGCCCGCTCCCGCCCGTCCAGCACGGCGTGGGGGACCATGCCATCGACCAGCGCGCCTACGCGCTGCCCCTGTGGCGCATTGCGACGGCGAGCACCGGGCTGCGCGGGCTCGATGCGTTCGAGCAGCTCGCGGAGCTCGACGCCTACGCGGTGGCCGGCAGCATCGACCCCGCGCTGCGTGCGCGCATGCGCGAGCTGGGCACCGTCCACGGGGACATTGCCGCCGGGCGCACCTGGCAGCGGCCGACGCGCCTGCTCAGCGGTGTCACGCCCTTCGAGACCTACACCATTCGTGTCGAGGAGGACCGCTGGTTCGCCGAGGGCACCACCGTTTGGATCTCCGATGGGCAGGTGGACGAGTACCGCATCGTGATGCGGCGTGCCCGCGGCGGCACCCTGGTCCTGGACCAGGCCCTCGAGCACGGCTTCGATCCGTGGCGCTCGACGGTGCGCCCCCTGGCGCGTCGGCCGGTGAACCTGAACACGGCCCCTGCGGCCGTGCTCGAGGTGCTCTTCGAGGGCCTGCAGGTGGCCGGGCGCAACGAGCGCATCACGGCCTCGGAGGCGCGGGACCTGGCCACGGTCGTGCAGCAGTCCCGACCCATCGACGGCTGGCAGGACTTCCTCGAGCGGGTCGTGCTCCCGGCCGCCGGGCTGGACACCCTGCCCGAGGATGCGCCCAGTCGTCCCGAGCTCCTCGAGGGGGACACCGGGTTCCTGGACCCGCTCGACGCGACCGCGCTGTACCTCAACGGCCTCAACGCCAACGACAGCCGGCTGGCCTTCTCGACCATGCCCTTCGCGTTCACCTCGCGGGAGGTGTACGGGATGCACCTGCGCTCGGCGGTGGCCGCGCGCAGCGGCGTCGAGCGCGCCCGCGCCGATCGTGATCGCTGGGAGCTGATCTCGCCGCCGGGTCCGCTGTTCGAGCTCCTCAGCCGGCAGGTGGACCTGGAGGAGGCCGTGCGCCTCGACCGCGAGTCCGCCTGGTGGGCCACCGGGCCCCAGCCAGTCGTGCGCTTCGATGGCGTGGTCGTGCCGCCCTCCCGCTTCGCCGCTCACATGGGGACCGTCGGCGGCAGCGCGTTCGTGCCCGGCCTGAGCGAGCCGGTGTTCGACCGCGCCGGTGAGGAGGTCCAGCCCCAGCGCGTGTTTGCCTCCCGCGAGGACGATGGCTTCGCGCAGCTCTGGCCGGCGCGTGTGCCGGACGCACCCCTCTGGAACGGCCACGCCCTGCACTTCGACCAGGAGACCTCGAGCCTCGAGGGGCGCTGGATCGCCGAGACCGGCAGCATCGTGCGCGACCCCGCCAGCCAGCTCGTGGGCTGGACCTCGGAGGCGGAGCTGAACCTGCTGCGCGCGCTCTCGTTCCAGGCCTGGTTCCAGCTGCGTCAGGTGGGCGACTCGACCCTGCTGGATGTGGCGGGGACTGCCGTCGAGAGCGACCGGGTGCAGATCCTGCTCGAGGGGCCGGACCTGGTGGTGCGCGTCCTCGACGGCTTCGGCGACCACCCCGACACGCCCGAGCGCGAGGCGTCCGAGCTGCGCTACGCGATCGCCGCGGGCGAGGGACCCGGCCTGCCCGTGGGCGTCTGGCATCACCTGGCCCTCGATGTGAGCGGCACGCGCCCGGACCAGCTGGGCCTGCTCGTCAACGGCCTCGCCGTGGGGGTGCGGCGCCAGGGACAGTCGATCACCACCGGGCCCATCTCCGACGCGGACGGCTTCATCCCGCTCGAGCGCACCGAGGGCTTCCCCGTCCAGGGCGTGGCGCGCATCGGCACCGAGCTCGTCGAGTATGTCCTCACCAGCGGAGGGCTGAACTGCACCTTCAACGAGGCCGGCCCGCTCGCGGGCTTCGGCGGGCGCTTCGCCCGCGAGATGCACGACCGTGAGGCCACCGACCCTGCGGATGTGACCATCCCGGCCGCGCTGGCACGCGGGACGCTGACCACCTCGTATCCCTCGGGGACGACGGTCCAGGCCTACGGCTACTCGATCCCCGCCAGCTCGAACATCCCGGCGGGCGGCGCGGTCCTCCCCTCGGACCTGGGGCCCTGGCGCGTGGCGCGGGTCGTGGCGCCCCAGTCGGAGGCGGACATGGACCCGATCTTCGCGGGCCCGTTCATGACGGACTGGGGCAAGGGCATCGAGGCGGACCGGCCGAACCCGCAGCTGCGGCTGCGCTCGGCAGACGACCCCAACGCGCCCATCGGCGGCGATGTGATGCGCGCGTTCAGCCCCACGGGCGGCTACGCCGCGCTCCTCCAGCTGCGCTGGAACGCGGGCAACGGCTCGGGTCAGGGCGACGCTGTGCCCCCGGGCAGCTCGAGCACGACCAACAAGCCGCTGGGCGGGGTCGAGCTGGTGCGCTACTCCGGCTGGTCGGGGGACACCCTCTCGATCGCGGCGCGGGGGGACCAGGTCCTGAGCGAGCTCCAGATCCCCGGCGAGGCGAGCGACCTGATCGGGGGTACGCGGGTCTTCGTTCTGGACTGGCGCGACTTCATCGTGGACGAGCAGCTCGAGCTGCCGGTGGACGAGGTGCCGAGCTACGGGGTGTTCGTGATCCCGATCTCCGTGCCTGCTCCTGGCGCGTCGGACATCTCGTTCCTCCCGCCCGAGCCAGCCGGGGGACAGCAGGGTGCCGGGCAGGGGAGCTCCGGGGCTGGCCAGGGGGCCGGGGCAGGGGCCGGCCAGGGCGTGGTCAGCGAGTACGCCCAGCTGACGCGCGTCGACCAGGCCGAGTTCACGGAGTGGATCCGCTACGACGAGATCCAGGTGGGCTTCGGGCAGCTGGTGCGCTGTGACCCTGGCGCGCTGAATGTCCTCTACACCGCCTGCGTGCGCCCCGACTTCACCAGCGCTCCCGTGCGCCCGGATGTGCCCGGCGGCGGAGGGGGCGGAGGCGGCGGCGGAGGAGCCGGCGGCCTGCCGCCGAGCTCCGGGAGTCCGCCCCCGGGAGGCGGCACCGGCAGCATCACCCTCGGCGCTCCGGCCCTGGGCTCGGGCATGGCGGACACCGTGCCGCCGGCGCCCACCGGATCCGCCGCCGCCGCGCCCGCGCCGAGCCCCGTCGCCAGCGGCCGCGCGGGCGTCATCTGGGAGCCGCGGCTGGGCGCGGCCGAGGACGGGGACTTCCCCCTGACGCGCTCGGTGGGCTCATGGTTCCGCTTCCGAGGAGTGCTGGGGACCTCGAGCCACGACCACCCCACCGGGACCCAGGTCCTCCCCGTGTGGCACCTCACGCCCGGCGACACCAACCGCGGGCGTCCCGGCGCCCAGGATCGCGTCTTCGTCTCGGCCGCGGACCCGACTCACCCGGGCTGGCCCATGACCGTGCATCGCGCGCACCGGGCGGCGGCCGAGCGGCCCCTCTACGGCTGGGAGGTGGACCCCGCGGGCGGCGGCGGCGTCGTGGCGACGGCCGAGGCCCAGTTCGTGCCGACCGAGCCGCAGGAGCGCTTCCAGACGCTGGTCGCCTTCAACGCGCCGCTCGTCGAGCCCATCGCGGCGGTGGACCCCGGCGTGCAGGGGCCCCTGCCGGCGGACACGCGCCTGCGCGCGCGCATCGCCAAGCACCCGAGCGGTGAGCGCCCGCGCACGGTGGCCGGCGTCGTGATCGGCGGCGAGTTCCAGAACCGGGGCAGCACCGTGGACGCCGTGGTGGATGAGGTCCTCTTCCCCGAGCGCCTCTTCGGCATCGGGTTCGGGGGCAGTCAGCCGGCCTACGCGGCCCAGGGCGGCTCCCTCATCCTCGCCGGAGAGGTCGCGCCCGACGGGGCCATCTTCCCCGTGCTGCAGCGGCAGCTGCGCCTGCCCCAGGGCAACCTGGGAGAGCCTGCTGATGTCCTGAGCCGCCTACCCCAGGACGCCGGACTCCTGCGCATCGGCGAGGAGATCGTGTGCTACGAGGCCCTTGATCCGGGCCAGGGCCTGATCACGGTCGGCCCCCTCGGTCGCGGCCTGCTCGGGACCGATGTGCAGCCCCACGGCCTGACGGAGCCCGTCCAGTTCATGGACTGGATGCCGGTGACCACCCTGGCGGGAGGCATCAGCGCCGGTGACGCAGAGCTGCCCCTCGCTGACGCCGACGGCTTCCCGCAGAGCGGCACCGTCCTGATCGAGGACGAGCTGATCCACTACACGCGCCTCAACGGAGGCACCCTGTCCATGCCGCGCACCTCCGCGGAGCCCGGGCAGCAGGACGCCAACGGCAACGGCCTCTTCCGCGGACGCTTCGGCACGGCCCCGGCCAGCCACGCCGCCGGCGCTCCCGTGATCCTCTTCCCCTTCCGCTACTGGGACCGCTGGACGCCGCGCGCCGACGCCCCGGAGCTCGCCTATCTCGGGCTCGAGCGCACGCGACCCGGAGGCTTCTGGGGCTCATTCGCCTTCGAGAGCGAGCCGCCTCCGGCGGGCGGCGCGCGCATCGGCGTGCTGGTTCGCTCGGACGCCGGGGCGCCCTGGGACGCGGAGCCGCGGGAGACGGCCGGCCTGTGGGAGTGGTTCGACGACGACGGAGGCCGTGAGCTGCCTCTCGAGGTCATCTCTGACCGGCTCGAGTGGCGCTTCTTCGTGGAGTATCCCGCCGGGAGCTTCGATCCGATCATGGGCAGCGCCCACGGCTGGCGCGCCACGCCGCGGTTCAACTGGCTGGGCGTGTCCTACGAGGCCCCGTCCCGGGTCCTGGGGAGCGTGGACCGATGAGCACGCACTCCGAGCGCCGAGGCCTGACCCTCGTCGAGCTGCTGACCGCCACCTTGCTGGCGGCGTTCATCATGACGGGGCTCGTGCGCCTCCTGGACCTCACCCTCGACATGTGGTCGAAGGGCGAGGTGCGCCGGGATGGCATCGAGCGGACGAATACGCTCCTGGGTCTGCTGGCCGACGACCTGCGCAACCTGCACGGGGGAGCGAGCGGCGACCTGGTGGTGGACTGGCAGCCCTTCGATCACGACGCCGACGGCCTTGCCGATCGAGTCTGGCCGCGGCTGCGCCTGGTCCGCCAGGTGGGTGCCGCCGCCGTCCAGCACCTCGAGTCCCGCGCAGCCCAGGAGGCGCTCCTCGGGCGCGCAGCGGAGGGAGAGGTCCCGGAGGCGCAGGCCCCGGACGGCCGGCCGCCGACCGGCCCCTTGCCCGAGGCCACCGGCCTCGTGGAGGTGGCCTGGGTCCTCGTCCCGGACGACTCCGCGGCGCCGGACCGCTACCGGGGCGTGCTGCTGCGCGGCGAGCGCCTCTTCGGCGACAGCTCGCGTGACAGCCTGCTGGATCCCGCGCTGCTCGCGGGGGGCGCTCCGGAGCCCGGGGCCCTGGACGAGGTGGCCCGCGGCGTCCTCTGGCTCGGGATCGAGCTCGCCACCCAGACCACGGTCCTTGCCAACGGCTGGGAGGTGGGGCCGCGCCTCGCGGACGCCTGCACCGCCTGGGACGCGCGCGCCGCTGAGCGTGTGGATCCCGAGGTGCACGCCCGCAACGAGCTGGGCAAGGGGATGCCTGCCTATGGCGGGCGCCCGCTGCTCCCGCGGCGCGTGCGGCTCGTCCTCGAGCTCGAGCGCGAGAAGGACATCAAGCGACGCACGCGCCTGCTCGACGCGGCGACGGCGGTGCAGACTCAGCTGCAGGTGGACGACGAGCGTCGCCTGCCCCAGCCCGGGGGCTTCATCCTCATCGACGGCGAGTGGATGGAGGTGCTCGGCATCGACCCCGGCCGCGTGCGCGTGCGCCGCGGCGTGCGCGAGACCGCGGCCCACGAGCTGCCGGCCGGCGCGCTGATCCACTACGGCGCCTCGGTCACCACCGAGGTCCCGATCCTGCTGCACGAGGACGACTGGAGGCTGGGCGGTTGAAGGTTCGCCAGCCCGTCGGCCCGCGGCGATCGGGGGCGCCCCGCGGGGGCTTCACCCTCCTCGAGGTGGTTCTCGCCGTGGGGGTGCTGACCCTCGGCATGGGCGCCCTGCTGGGGATGCTGACCTTCGGCGCCGCGCTCACGCGCACCGCGGCCCTGCGCGCGGCCTCGGCCGCGGCGCTCGAGTCGGTCATGGCGGACCTCGAGGTCGGCCTGTTCCCCCTGCGCGAGGACGGCTCCGTGGGCGATCCGGTGGAGGTGGACGACCGCGCCGTCCCCGGCGCGCCCGGCGTGGTCTACAGTGCCCGCGCGGAGCCGCTCCTCGAGGGGCCTCGGACCTCGAGCGGAGACCCCCTCGAGTATCGCCTCGAGGTCACCGTGCGCTGGTCCGCCGGGGGCGTCCAGCGCGCCCGAACCTACACCTCCCTCGTGCTGAGGGAGGTCCCCTTCGGCGAGCGCATGCGCCGCCGATTCCTGGGCTCCGAAGCCCTGGGAGACACCCCATGACCCGACTCCTCCAGCCCCTCTGCCTGCTCGCCGCGCTCGTGGCCCCGCTGCACGCCCAGGACCCCCTCGGACCGGACGCGAGCGGCGCGCCCGTCGGGGAGGACGCGCCGGCCGCCTTCCGGCCCATGCTGCCCACCGAGGTCATGCCCATCCAGCTGCGGAGCGGCGCCCTGCACTGGGCCGAGGTCGTTGAGCACGACGATGACGGCCTCCTGCTGAGGCGCATCGAGCACGGCGGTCTGGTCCGCATGCCGTGGTCCCTGATGGAGCCCCTGCAGGCGGAGGCTCTGCGCCGAGAGTGGGGCTACATCGCGGTCGAGGCGGAGGAGCTGCTGATCGCGGTGGAGCGCCTCGTGCTGTCCAACGGCTCCGAGATCCTCGGCGTGATCGAGAGCCGCGAGGGCGACTCCTTCGTGGTCCGGCGCGAGGGCAATGTGCAGATCGTCCCCAAGCGCACCGTGGCCTCGATCTCCGGCGGCACCCAGGTGCCTGCCCTGGATGTGTACTCGCGCGACCAGCTCTACGCCCAGGAGGCCGCGCGCACCTCCTCCGAGGACGCCGCCGCGCAGCTCGCGCTGGCAACCTACTGCGAGCGCATCCTCGACTACGTCTCCGCCGTGCGGCACTACGAGGCCGCCCTCGCCCTCGAGGTCGAGGGCGCTGAAGAGGTGACCCAGCAGCTCGAGCGCGCCCAGGCCAAGGCCGAGCGACAGGAGCAGGTGGACTACCTGCACGACACCCAGCTGCTCCAGCGCCGCGGCCTCTTCGACGACGCCCTCGCGCGCCTGGATGCCTTCGCCACGACCTTCCCCGCGAGCCCGCTTCTCGAGGAGGCTCAGCGTGCCAAGGCCAACCTGCTCAGCGCGCGGGAGCGTGCGCTGGTCGAGCTCATCGAGCGCAAGTGGAGCTACTGGGCCCGGCGGCTCACGCGCTCGGGCGTGGGGGACCGCAGCTTCGAGGCCGCGGCGGCCTATGCGGTGGAGGAGCTCGGCAAGGAGATTCGCGAGCGCGTCCTGGCAGACGCCCAGGCCGTTGCCCAGGACCTCGAGCTCGAGCAGCTCGACGCCCTCTGGGTGCTGCGGGAGCGCGGCCGCTTCGCCCAGGCCAGCTACGGCACGGGGACCTGGCTCCTCGGCGAGGACCGTGCTCTGGCGGGGATCCCGACCCAGGCCAGCGCCCAGGCCCAGGGGGGCGGAGGCGAGAAGGACGCCGAGCGCGCGGCCCTCGAGCAGAAGATCAAGCGCTTCCTCGAGAACCAGCAGCGCGCACGGCGTGCCCAGTCCAGCGCGGAGAAGGCCGACTCGATCCAGGCCGGATGGGAGGCCCTCAGCACCGACGGCAAGGCCCAGTGGCTGCACGCGTACTACGTGGAGTTCGGTGGCGACTACGAGCTGCGCGACCGACCCTACCTGCGGGGCTGCAGCTCCTGCGGCGGCCGCGGGGTCAGTGAGAGCGTCACCGTCGGGGGACGCACCGGCCAGGACGGCGGCACCCAGCTCCAGCCTTGCGCCATTTGCCGGGGCATCGGCTCGGTGCGGCGCGTCTACTTCCGATGAGGCGTCGGAGCTCGGCCCTCCTGCTGGCGCCGCTGCTGGCGTGCGCCGGCGCGGGCAACCGGCCGCGTCCGGTGGAGGCCCCGCCGCAGGTGGCACCGGGGCCGACTCGCGCTGCGCCGGACTCCGCGCCTGCCGCCGCCCAGGCGCAGGTCGCTCGAACGGCAGCGCCCGCCGAGGCGAGTCCGGAGACGGCCGCGGCGTCCGAGGCCGTCCCCGCCCTGATCCGCGTGCCCGCCGTGGCCCGCGTGGGCGGGATCGAGATCGGCGTGGATGACCTGGTCGAGGCCTGGACCCGCCGCGAGTCGGCCGTCGTGCGGCGCTATCTGGACGAGCTGGTGCTCGAGCGGCTGGTGGTTGCCGAGGCCACGCGTCTGGACCTCACCCTGGAGGCGGCCGAGGCGGAGGCGGCGGCTCGCGAGGTGCGGGCACGGATCGAGGAGCAGGTGCGGCGGGCCGGCAGCACGGACCTGCGCACCTTCCTGCGCCAGGAGCTGGGCCTGGATCCCGACCGCTACCTGGAGGCGGCCGAGCGCAGCGCCGTGGTGCAGCTCCTGGCGGAGCGCTGCGTGCGCGCGTTCACCCTCGCCCAGGAGCGGCGCGAGGTGGCCGTGATCCTCTGCGCCGACCGTGAGGTCGCGGACCTGGTCCAGGCCGGCCTCGCGCGGGGAGAGGACTTCGCCGACCTGGCGCGCGCCCACAGCGCGGACCCCTCGGGCGCCGAGGGCGGACGGATCCCGGCCGTCCTGCGCACGACCTCCGCAATCAGCCGCCTGGCCTTCCACACGGAGGTGGGGGAGACGGGCGGCCCCTTGGAGCAGGGGGAGCGGTGGGTGTTCGTGAGGGTCGAGGGAGCTCCTCTGCCGCAGGCCGGGCCCTGGCCCGCGGTGGGGCGCCTCGTCCTGGAGAGCCTGGCGGCGGAGCCGATCAGCGACCCCGAGTACTGGCAGTGGAAGGACGCCATGGTCGACCGCTACGAGGTCGACACCGGGCCCCTGCTCGAGCTCATCGGCGAGCCGGCCGGCGGCGAGGCCGAGGCGACGGGCCGCTGAGCCCCGCGGATCGCGGGGCCGGACCGCTCCGGGGCTTGATCCTGGGGCGCCGGCTGAGGATCCTGCACCCATGAGCGAGGAGCCCCTCACCCCGGCCGAGCAGGACGCGGCGCAGCCCGACGAGGCCACGGCCGCCCCCTTCGCGGCGGGCGTGGGGGATGAGGAGCCCGAGGAGGGCTCCGCGGAGGAGGCTCCGTCCAGCGAGGACGATCCGCAGTCTCCTGAGAGCCGGGGCCCCGGTCCGGGCGAGGACAAGTCCGACGACCAGCTCATCCGCGAGACTGCGGCCCTGCTCTTCGCCTCCCCCGAGCCCCTCTCGGAGGGGCGCCTGCGCGCCCTGCTCGAGCGCCCTCGCCCCGCGCGCGTACGCGCCGCGGTCGAGGCCCTGGGCCAGCGGATCGAGCAGGTGGGACTTCCCTTGCAGGTCCGGCAGCTTCGAGGCGGATGGACCCTCTTGACCACTCCTGAGTGCGGTGATGTCGTCGCGCGCCTCAGCGGCCAGGCGGGGCCTGAGCGCATCAGCGGCGCTGCCCTGGAGACGCTGGCCATCGTTGCCTACCGGCAGCCCGTCACGAAGGCGGAGGTCGAGGCCGTCCGCGGCGTGCAGGCGGGGCCGATCCTGCGGACCCTCGTGGATCGCGGCCTGGTGAAGATCACGGGCCGGGCCGAGGTGCCCGGCGCGCCCCTGGAATACGGCACGACCAAGGACTTCCTGGACCGATTCGGGCTGGGCAGCCTTGAGGAATTGCCGCGGGATGCCGAACTGACGAGGGACTGACCCCTCCCCGCCCTGGGCGGTGCCAGGGCCCCCGTGGGCGCCTTGCGCCCCCTCCAGAGCTGCCCGTAGACTTCCCCGCCCTCTTCCGGAGCGCCCCAAACCCCCATGTTCCAGGGGGTTCCGCGCCCAAAGGAGCCTAGGATGACCCAGGACCCGAACCAACCGCCCGCCTCCAAGGTCGCCGAAGACGACCTCATCATCGTCCCCAAGGAGCGGAGCCGGACCAGCTACCTGCTCGTGCTCGGCCTCATGCTGTTCGTCCTGGTGATCTTCACCGTGGGCGACCAGGTCCAGCAGGTCCTTGGCGGAGGCGGCGGCCGCATGGGCGGGACCGAGACCTTCGTGGTCTGGCAGGACCCCCTCACGGGCGAGCGCCACGAGACGAGCCTGATCGAGTTCCAGCGCCAGAAGCAGAACCTCGCGCTGCTCGCCAGCACGAGACTCTGGAGCCCCGCCGACCCCGATGCCACCCGTCCTCGGGTGGAGGACGAGGATGTGGTGCTCTTCCAGGTCATGGACGCCCTCGCCGCGGACAGCGGGATGGCCACCTCCGACGAGGAGTACTTGGGCACCCTGCGCGCCTTCGGGTTCACCGACGAGCTGGTGACGGCCCTGGCTCGCCAGAACGGCAAGGACGCCCGCGAGGTCGCTGCCATCCTGCGCAGCGGCCTGCGCCCGACCAAGATGCTCGGACGCATCCTTGGCAGCGGCGCGGCCTACGCGGACCCCGAGGCCGTCGTGGACACCTGGAAGGAGGACAACCCCGAGTACGCCTTCCAGTACATCGAGCTCAAGCGCGCCGACTATGTCGAGCAGGCCAAGGCCAACGCGCCCGCGGACGAGGAGCTGCAGGCCTGGCTGGACGAGCAGCCGCCCTTCGCGCAGCAGCGCTACCAGACCGAGGTGCAGGTGCGCGCCGAGGTGGCGTGGCTGCCCCTGGGCGCCGAGTTCGATGGCAGCACGCTGCTGGCCAAGTACCCCGTGGCCGAGGGCACTGATCCCGCCGCGCGCGCCGAGCTCTACTACAACGCCGCCCGCATGACCCGCTTCCGTTTCCCCCAGGAGGAGACCGAGGACCAGGGCGTGCAGGACGAGGACGCCCCGGCCCAGGATGCTGACGCCCAGGATGCTGACGCCCAGGACGCTGAGAGCCAGGACGCTGAGAGCCAGGACGCTGGCGAGGCCGCCGGCGACGCAGACGCTGGAGACGCCTCCCCCGACGGCGAGGCGCCGGCTGCGTCCGAGGACTCCACCGAGGATGCGCAGGGGGCCACCGACGAGGCCGCCGACGACACTCCCGAGGAGAAGCCCGTCCAGCCCACGAAGTTCTACTACGACCTTGCGGAGGTCCAGGACCAGGCCACTTCGGAGGCGGCTCTCTGGGACGCCATGACCGCCCTGCTCACGGATGTCCGCGAGCGCGCCCAGGCTGCTGCCGAGGGCGAGGAGATCGACTGGCTGGCCGAGGCCGCCGCCCTGGGGCTCTCGACCGAGGCCATGGAGGCCGCGCAGGAGCGCTCCGCTCTCTACGAGGTCGAGGGCTGGGGTGGCCGCAGCCTCGCCAACCAGCTCACCTTCCAGACCGCCGGCAGCTTCCTGCCCCGCGCCCAGATCGAGGAGGGCGGCATCGTCCTCGCGCGACTGGTCGAGAAGATCGACCCGGTGCGCAAGCCTTGGGAGGAGATCCGCGAGGAGGTCCTCGAGGAGTGGGCCACCCAGCAGGCCGTGGACATCGCGGTCGACAGCCTGCGCGGCATCCTCGAGCTGTGCGCTGAGCGTGAGGCCGGTGAGGACGGGGAGCTGGTGCCCTTCGAGCAGTGGACCCCGATCGTGGAGGCGGGCAAGCTGCGCGAGCAGGCTGACCTCGCGAGCTTCATGGTGGTCGAGCGTCCCTTCCGCGGCCAGAACGAGTGGCCGAACGACGATCCGGCCCAGGCCCTCGCCATCGACCGCTTCCTGCGCGGCCAGCCCGATCTCTTCGAGCTCGAGGTGGGTGCCGTGGGCTACCCCCGCAAGGATATGAGCGGCGACAACGCCTACCTCGTGCGCCTCAAGGACAAGCGTGAGGCCGACCCGAAGACCAAGCTCAAGGCCCAGGCCGTCCTGACCCTTCGGGACACCCTACGCGCCGAGGCCGCCCAGGACCTTCGTCGCGCCCTGTACCCGGGCAGTGACTGGTTTAAGCGCACCTTCAAGGTCGAGTGGGTCGGTCGTCAGGAGGACGAGGCCCCGGCAGAGGAGACCGCCCCCGCGGCGGACTCCGAGTGACCGACTCGGGCCCTTCGCCCCGCGCGGCCCGCCCCGGCACCAGCCGGGGCGGGCCGCGCTCGTTCAGGCGGGGGCTGCCGCGCCCGTCCGGAGCGAGGGGCCGCGTCGCGGGTCGCGGCGGGTGCGCTCAGCTCACCCGGAAGCGCACGCGGACGAGCAGCCCGCCTCCGGGCCGGTCCTCCAGGGCCAGCCTGGCGCGCATAGCGCGGCAGTACTGGGACACCAGGTGCAGGCCCAGACCCGTGCCCTGGGCCTTGCGCGTGGCCTCGTCGCCGAGGCGGACGAAGGGCTCGAGGACCCGTCGCCGCTCGGACGCGGGGATCCCCGGGCCGCGGTCGGCGACCTCGAGGACGGGCTGGCCGTCCACGCGAGCGACCCGCACCAGGATCGGCTCGTCGGCCGCGCCCGCGTACTTGCGGGCGTTCTCCACGAGGTTCAGCACCAGGGCGCGGACGCCGACCGGGATCAGGAGGGCCGGCAGGGGCTCCGCCTCGACCTGCAGGCGCACATCCTCCGCCGCGAGCAGCCCGCTCTCCTCGAGCACCTGGCGGGTCTCCTCCGCGAGGTCCGCGACCTCGGGCTCCGGCGGGGCCTCGGACAGGCGGCGCTTGTCGATCACCCGCTCGACCAGGTTCGAGAGGCGTCCGGTCTCGGCCAGGATGCGCCCCAGGTAGTCCTGCTGCCGCGCGGGCTCTGCCACCCAGCCGTCGCGCAGCATCTCGCCGTACATGCGCACGGCGGCGATGGGGGTGCGCAGCTCGTGGGTGACGGCGGCCACGAAGTTCTCAGTGCGCCGGGCCTGCTCCACGCTGGCGCGCAGGCTGCCCAGGAGGAGCCGCAGCCCCACGGAGACCGACACGATCATCACGAGGGCCAGGGCGCCCAACCACAGCAGCTGGTCACGCTGGCGCGCCTCGAGCTCACCCTGGTCGCGCGCCACCACGAAGCGGTAGTACAGCTCGTCCTCGGGTTCGGGGAACCACACCCCGAGGTCGGCCAGGGGCACGCACTCCTCGCGCACCCAGCGGTCCCCCTGCAGCTCGTTCGACTGCAGGCGCGCGACGAGCACCTCGTCGGCATTGAGCACGCTGCGGCGCGCCTCCTCGATGAGGTCGGCGCGGATCCACTCGGCGTCGAGCACGAACCCCTGCAGCCAGGCCTGCTCGCGCCGCAGGGGCTCGAGGCAGCGCCAGAAGGCCTCGTTGCGCGCGCCGGGTCCGACCTCGATCGGCTCGACCACGGTCACGCGGCTCGCCAGCAGGCAGGAGCGGCCGTCTGCCGTGCGGACGAAGCGCAGCTCGAAGGGACTCACGCGCAGCGTGAGCTGGTCCACGCCCAGGGCCGAGGCCGCCGCGCGCAGGTCGTCGAAGGCGCACCTGCGCCGGCCGTCCTCGGTCTCGCGCGGATGGAACGCCGCCACGGCGACATCGAGGGGCACCTGCACCAGCCGCTGGTCCCGCTCCTCGAGGCGCGAGATGGGCTCGCGGGCGGAGGGGCGGGGGAGCGCCAGACCCGGACCGCCCAGGGGCGCGCGCAGCAGCTCGCGCAGGGACTGCTCCTCGATGGAGCGGCGCAGCTCGTCCTCGAGCAGCGCGCGGAGCTCTCGCGAGCGCGCCCCGTCGCGGGGGCCCGCGCCCTGGAAGATCGTCAGCCGATCGCGCTCCGCGAGGTCCGGGTCGTGGGCGAACCAGCCCAGCACGCCCGTGGGGCGGCGCACGCTCGAGAGGGGCGAGGGCCCCACGAGCAGCCGCCCCGCGCCGTCGAGCTCGGCGCGGTCGGGCCGGTAGTCGAGGGGAGAGCGCTGCCGCTCGGTGGCGAGGATGTCCTGGAGGCGCCCGGCTACGAAGGTCGCCACGCGGCTGCTCGTGTCGCGCACCTCGTCGGGCGCCTGGTCACGCTGGCGCGCGTGGTCCTGGTCGAGCTGACGCCACAGCAGCCCGCCGAAGACGGCTCCGGGCAGGACGACCAGCAGCGCATACAGGAGCAGCGCCGTGCGCGGGGTGCCGCGGCTCAGGCGGACTCGTGCCAACGGTAGCCCTTGCCGCGGACCGTCTGGATCAGGCTGGGCTGGGCGGGATCCGGCTCGACCTTGCGGCGCAGCCCGACGATGTGGATGTCCACCGTGCGCGTCTCCACATTGGCGCTCTGGTAGTGCCAGACATCGAGGAGGAGGTCGTCCCGGGTGACCACGTGGTCGCGGTGCCGGATGAGGTACTTGAGGATGTCGCCCTCGCGCGGCGTGAGGGCAATCACCTTGCCGTCGCGGTGCACCTCCAGCCGAGCGAGGTCCACCTGGATGCCTCCAGGCAGGTCGAGCATCTCGGGCGGTGCCGCGTCCATCTCCACGCGGCGGAACTGGGCCTCCACGCGGGCCAGCAGCTCCCGCGGGGAGAAGGGCTTGGTGAGGTAGTCGTCGGCTCCGGCCTGGAACCCGCGCAGCAGGTCCTCCTCGTCCGCCAGGGCGGTCACGATGAGCACCCGCGCGCGGATGCCCTCCGCCCGCAGGGCGGCCAGGATCTCGAGGCCGCTCATGCCGGGCAGCATCAGGTCCAGGACGATGAGGTCCGGCTGCTGGGCGCGGATGGCGTCGAGGGCCAGGGCCCCGTCAGCGACCACCTCGACCGTACAGCCGCCGTGGACCAGCGCATCGCGCAGGGCGACGGCCAGGGCTTCCTCGTCCTCGACCACGAGGACCTTTCGTTGCGCGTGCTCGCTCATGGATCCGCTCCGGCGCCATTGTGGCCCGGAGCGGGGTCGTGGTGCGTCGCGTTTGTGTTCACGCCGCCGCTGGGCGCCGCGCGGGGCACGGGCCTATTGGGACGCCGACCGCAGGACGCCCAGGGCCAGCAGCCCCTCCGCCAGCGGAGCGGGGAGGCGCGAGACGCCGGTCGCTGTGACCGTGAGCCCCTCGAGCTCGGCGCGGGCCTCCTCGAGCTGGCCGTCGAGGGCCAGGGCCCCGGCCAGGCCAAGCCGCACGAGCTCGGCTCCGCTCGGGGTGGGGGCGCCGAGCAGCTCGAGGCCGCGGGCGGAGGCCCTTGCCGCCTGGCGCTGGCTCCGCACGGCTCCGCCCGTGTCGCCCCGCTCCGCGGAGTCCGCCGCGAACCCCGCGTGTGCGGCGACGAGCAGGGCCTGCTCGCGTGCCTCCCGCCCGGCCTCGCGGGCCCGGCGCGCGGCGTCCAGACAGGCCACCGGGGTCTGGAGATCGAGCGGCTCGCCGCTGCCCTCCGCGAGGGCTCCGCACCAGGCGGCCTCCCCCGCGAGGAGGCGCCGCGTGAGCAGGCTCCCGAGGTCCGCGGTCGTGCCCGCTCCAAGCCTCTGGACCTCGGCCACGGCCTCCTCGACCGCTCCCGCGTCCCCCCGGTCCAGGGCCAGGACGAGCGCGTTGCGTGCCAGGAGCGGGGAGTCCGGGTCCAGGTCCCGCGCGCGCGCCTGGAGGGCTGCAGCGCGTTCCAAGCGGCCGTCCCGCGCCTCGAGGTTGGCGAGGTCGATCAGGGCGGCGCGACGGTGCGGGCGCAGCTCGAGGATCCGCTCCAGCACTCCGCGCTGCTCCGCGGGGGACAGGTCGCCCAGGCGCGCACTCCGCGTGAGGGCCTCGACCGAGGTGGGCGTGGCCTCGAGCGCGGCGCGCACGGCCGTCCGGGCGGGGATCGGGTCGAGGCGCGTCTCCATCACGCCCCCAGGTCCCACCGCCTGGACCGTGGCGCCCGCGAGCCCGGCCAGCGAGGCCCCTTGGCGCACGAATGCCAGGGCTGAGGTCGCGTGGGCGAGGGCGAAGGCTAGCACGGCACCCTCGGGACCGAGGCGGAACCCGCGCCGGGAGGGCAGGCGATCAGGGGCAAACAGCACGCCGAGCAGGGGCAGACCCACCGCCGGGGCCAGGACCCCCTGGCTCCAGGGCGCGTTCACGAGCCCGGTGGCGAGGGCGGCCAGGACCCCCAGAGCCGCAGGCGTGCGGCCCGCGTCGCTCGCCAGGAGGACGCGCAGGGCACGCACTCCCGCCAGCAGGAGCAGCAGGACCAGCGCGCCGCCCACGGCCAGCCCCTGCTCCGCCAGCCAGTTGAGGGCGTCCATGTGCAGGTGCTCCACATCCACCGGAGTGGGCTCGGTGCGGCCGTGCTCACTGCTCTCGAGCTCCACCGGGTCGCGGTAGGGGGGATAGGCGCGCGCCAGCTGACCCGGCCCCACGCCGAGGGGGTGGTCGGCGAGGAGGGCGGGCGCGGTGGCCCAGACCAGGCGGCGGAAGAGCAGGCCTCCCTCCGGGGCGTCCTCGGCCGCGGACGCCGTCGGTGCGGCCTCCTGCGCGGTCCCGAGCAGGGCGCGGCCCCCGAGGCCCGCTGCCACGAGCAAGGAGGCGACGAGCGCGATGCGGGCCAGTGCGCGGTGCGCCGGGCGGGCCACCGAGATCAGGGTCACGAGCCCTGCCACGGCCAAGAAGCCCAGGCTCGCGACCCGCACCTCGCTCCATGCGGTCCAGCCGGCGTAGGCGAGGACGCTGGCGAGGGCCGTCACGCGCACCGCCCCCTCCCTCTGGGCGAACACCGCCAGGGCGAGGACGGCCGCGGGGAGAGCCGCCTCCGCCGCGTCCCCGGCGTTGCCCGCGAGGCCGGCGGGGTGTCCGATCCACAGGCTCCCCAGGGCGAGGAGCAGCGGGAGGCTTGCGAGGGCGGTGAAGAGCACCTGCTGTCCGGCGCTGCCGAGTCGACTGCCCACCATCACCAGGCCCGCCGCGGCCCACAGGCCCACCGTCGCGCGCTCGGCCTCGAAGGGGTCGCCGGCCTCCAGCAGGGTGCGCAGCTGGCTCGCCACCGCCGCGAGCCCCAGCACGCTCGCGGCGAGGCCGGCGCGTCCCCAGCTCGCTCGCTGCGTGAGCGCCGTCAGTCCGAGAGCGGGGAGCAGCAGCAGCAGGATCCACCCGGGCGCGGCCGAGTCGGTCGTGGGGACACCCTCCAGGAGGCCCGGGACCGGGAGGGCGAGGGCCAGGGCGGGGAGCGCCAGCAGGGCCCCGCGCAGGGCGTCCTCCCCGCGGCGTTCGCGCGGGCCGACGCTGGGGTGAGCCTCGGCGTGGGCGGCCATGCCTCAGGCGGACGGGGTGGTGGAGGCCGCACCGACGATGCTGTCCACGAACGCGTCGGGCTCGAAGGGCTCGAGGTCGCCGAGGCCCTCGCCCAGGCCCACATAGCGGATGGGCAGGCTCAGGGCCTCCTGAATGGCGAAGACCGCGCCACCGCGGGCGGTCCCGTCGAGCTTGGCGACGACGAGGCCGGTGACCTCAACCGCCTCCGTGAAGTGCCGGGCCTGCAGGATCGCGTTCTGGCCGTTGGTGCCGTCGAGCACCAGCAGGGTGTGGTGAGGGGCGTCGGGCAGGACCTTCGTGATCACGCGCCGGACCTTGGCGAGCTCCTCCATCAGGTTCTTCTGGGTGTGCAGGCGCCCGGCGGTGTCGATGATCACCACCTGCGAGCCGCGCGCCACGGCCGCGCTGACCGCGTCGAAGGCCACGGCCGCGGGGTCCGCGCCGTCCTGGTGCTGGCGCACGATCTCGGCGCCGTTGCGCTGGGCCCAGATCTCGAGCTGGTCCGCGGCCGCCGCGCGGAAGGTGTCCCCCGCCCCCAGGAGCACGCGCTTGCCCTGCTGCCGGAAGCGGTGGGCGATCTTGGCGATCGAGGTCGTCTTGCCGGAGCCGTTGACGCCCACGACCAGGATCACCGTCGGGCCCTCGGGGCGCAGCTCCAGCTCGCCGCCGGCGTCGAGGCGCGGCCGCAGGCGCGCGCGCAGGGCCGCCCGCACATCCTCCTCACCCTTGAGCTCGCCGCGGCGGTGGCGCCGCTCGATCTCCTCGACGAGCTCCGTGGCCAGGGGCCCCAGGTCGGCCGTGTACAGGACCTCCTCAAGCTCGGCGAGCAGGGCGGCGTCGATGGGCCGGCCGCCGCGGAAGAGGCCGGAGATCGAGTCCGACAGGGCCTCGCGCGTGCGCGTCAGCCGCGACTTGAGCCGATCGAGCAGCCCCATCACTCGCCCTCGGCAGCCCCCTCGCGGTCGTGGGCGATCTGCCTCACCTTGTCCAGGATGCCGTTGACGAAGGCTCCCGTGTTGGCCGTCGAGAAGCGCTTGCCGAGCTCGATGCCCTCGTTGATGCTGACCTTGGGCGGCACCTCGGGGACGAACAGCAGCTCCCAGGCCCCGATGCGCAGGATGTTGCGGTCGATCACCGCCATGCGGTGGATCTTCCAGTTCTGCGCGACCTCGGCGATCACGCGGTCGACCTCTGCCCGCTGGGCGTGCACGCCCTCGACGATGCGCTGGGCGTACTGCACGGACTCTGCATCCGTCTCCATCTCGCGCAGGAAGGCGCGCAGGTCCGGCAGCACAGAGGCTCCCAGCAGGTCGACCTGGTAGAGGAACTGGAGGGCGAGCTCGCGCGCCCGCGTGCGCTTCTTGACGGAGGACATGGCAGGGCTCGGTTCAGGAGGCCTCGGTGGACGGGGCGCCGGCCCGCGCGACTGCGAGGGCGTGCAGGGTGGCGATGACGCCTCGCGCGAGCTCGCGGCCCTTGTCCTGCTCACCCCCCTCGGCGGGGGAGAGGGCGCGGGCGCGCGCCTGCTCGAGCGTGTTGCAGGTCAGCACTCCGAACAGGATCGGCTTGTCGGTCTCGAGCGAGGCCTGCGTCATGCCCTGCTGGGCCCCGGCCGCGACCCAGTGGTCGTGGGTCGTCTCCCCCTTGATCACCAGGCCGAAGCACAGGACCGCGTGCACATCGTCGCGGCGTGCGAAGGCGCGCGCCACGAGCGGCAGCTCGAACGAGCCAGGGACCCAGGCCACCAGGGACTCGTCCACCTCACCGCCCAGGCGGGACAGCTCGGCCGCGGCGGAGCGCTGCATCGCGCCGGTGAGCTCGGCGTGGAACTCGCTGACGACCATCGCCACGCGTGCACCCGGCAGGGGCGCGAGCGGGCGCTCGATGGGGGAGCCTTGTCGGGACACGGTGGGGCGTTTTGAAGGTCGGCCGCACGAGCCGAGAACGCACAGCGTAGCCTCCTCCCCGGCCTTCCTGCGATCCCGGGGGGGCCTGGGCGCCCCCGAAATCCGGGCCGGCGCGGGTCAGGCCCCGGCGGCCTCGACCTATGCTCTGCGCCCGACCCGACAGGAGCCCCGCCGCAGCGGGCCCCGCACTCCCACCATGAGCGACCTCGCCTCCAACACCCGTCGGTCCGCGCCCCTCCCGCGCTTCCTCGCCTACGACAACGGCTACGGCTGGGTGGTCGTCGACCGCCTGGTGCCCGGCACCGGCCAGGACGGGGTCGAGGCCGCCTACGAGAAGGGCAAGCGCGGGCGCGTGGTGGGCGTCTTCGGCGCGCGCGACGCGGCCTTGGGCGAGGCGCGCGTGCACAACGAGCGCCACCCGGCCTGACCGCGCCTCGGCTGGAGCTGGGCCCGCGGCCGGGCCCCGAGGGGGCCCGAACCATCGCCCGCGGCCGGGCCTCGAGGGGGCCCGAACCATCGCCCGCGGCCGGGCCTCGAGGGGGCCCGAACCATCGCCCGCAGCCGGGCCCGAACCGGGGCCCGTTGCAGGGCCCGGCCAGCCTCAGTCCTCGACCCGGTTCTGGACGCCGAGCACCGGGGGGCCTCCGCCCGCGGGGCGGGTGCGGCTCCCGAACACGCGACCACCCAGGGCCTGCATCCCCTGCCACAGGTCGTCGGCCAGGGAGTAGGCCAGGGGCACCATCCAAAGGGTGAAGAAGGTCGACAGGGCCAGCCCGCCTGCGACGCAGGTGGCCAGCGCGCGGTAGTCGATGCCCTCCCCGGAGGTCCGCGCCGTGGCCATGGGCAGCAGGCCGAACACCGTCGTGAGGGCCGTCATTAGGATCGGCCGCACGCGTGCCGTTGCGCCCTCGAGGATCGCGTCGTGGCGGGCGAGGCCGTCCTCGGTGGTCGAGCGGTGGATCTTGTCGATGAGCACGATGCCGTTGTTCACCACCACGCCCACCAGGATGATGATCCCGATCCAGCCGACCGAGTCCATGACCGTCCCGGTCAGGAACAGGGTCCACATGGCGCCCAGCACGGCGAAGGGCACCGTGACCATCACCGCGAGGGGGAGGGTGATGGACTCGAACAGGATCGCCATCACGATGTAGACCAGCGCCGCGGCGAAGAGCAGCGCGAGCTGCATCTCGCGCACCTGCTGCATGGCGTCGGCGAAGGCCGAGCGCTCGCGCCCCAGGCGGAAGCCGCGCGGCAGGTCCAGCTCGGACTCGAGGGCGTCGTAGCCCGCCTTCACGCGCTCGCCCAGGCGGCTGGGGTCGTCGATGCGGGCCTGCAGGGTGAAGGTCGTCAGCCCGTTCCAGCGCCAGATCGTGCGCGGCCCCGGCTCGAAGCCCAGGGTGGCGAAGGACGACAGGGCGACGGGGCCCGCGTCCGACCAGACGCTCAGGTCCTGCAGCGTGTCGAGCCCCGCCATCTGCTCCTCGTCGTACTCGATCAGCAGCGGGACCTCGCGGCCCTCCTCCTGGAAGCGGGGCAGCATGGCGCCGCGCAGGGCCCAGGACACGCTGCGGGTCGCGCCGTCCGCGGCGATGCCCATGGAGAAGGCCGCCTCGCGGTCGAACATGAGCCGGACCTCCTCGGGCGCTTCCTCCAGGGGTGAGCGCACATCCCGCAGGCCCTCGACGCGCTGGAGCACCTTCAGCGCCTCCGCGCCCAGCTCCGCCAGGCGATCGGCGTCGGGACCAATGAGCTGGAACTCGACGACCTGCTTGTCCGCGCTGCCGACCTCCTGCTCGCGCCCGAAGCGCAGGCGGTGGCCCGGATAGCGCGGGAGCTCGGCGCGCAGCCGGTCGCGATGCTGCTCGAGCTCCTTCTTGTCTAGGCGGTCCTTCCAGCGCAGCCCGACCTCGCCTCCGCCAGCCCAGAAGCGGACCACCAGGTGGGCGAAGCCCATCTCGTCGCGCAGGCCCTCCAGGGTCCGCTCGTAGCGGCGCATCTCCTCCGAGGCCTGGGCCAGGGTGAAGTTGGACTCGAGCTCCACATCCACCTCGAGCTCCGTGAGGTCCTCCTCCTGCCCGAAGGCGGTGGCGGCCATGTTGCCCATGGGGACGACGACGCTCGCCAGGGCGAGCACCGCCAGCAGGCTGGCCAGGAGCCGGTGCTCCAGGGTCCAGGACACCAGGCGCTGGTTGGCGGCCTGGATCCAGGCCAGGACGCTTGCTCCCTCGGGCGCCGCGGGCGAGGGGCGCGCGGGGCCGCTGTTCGCGCGCCGGCGCCAGCGCGGGAGGCCGAACAGCAGCAGGCCCGCGCCCAGGACGAGGGCGCCAATCCGGGCCCCGAGAGGAGCAGCCAGCTGCGGCGCGCGGGCGCCGAACTCCTCCGCGAGCGTGCCGTAGCGCACGGTCTCGGCGGCGCGCTCGGTGCCCAGGACACCCAGCGCGACCAGGCCCACGAGCAGCAGCAGGCGAGTGGGGGTGGTGAGGGCGAGGGCCGCGCGCTCGACCCGGTGCAGGAGGGCCACCAGGCCCCAGGTCATGAGGCGCAGGGCGCCGATTCCGTGCGCAAGCATGCGCACGGGGACCGCGATCACCGCGGCGAGCGGGCGCTCCAGCGCGCGCACCAGGCGCGGCCGCTCTCCCTGGGCCCGGCCCGCGAGGACCGGCATGAAGACCAGCGCCACGAGCAGGCTGGCGATGAGGGCCGAGCACAGGGGGATCCCCATGGCCGACAGGAACACCCGCATCTGGTTGTTCCCGATCATGAAGATCAGCGGCATGAAGACCACGACGCTGGTCAGGGTGGCCAGGGCCACGGCGAGGCCCACATCGCTCACGCCCGCAACGGCCGCCTGGAGGGCGCCCATGCCGCGCGCGCGCAGGCGCGCAATGTTCTCGATCACCACGACCGAGTTGTCGACCAGCATGCCCAGGGCCAGCGTCAGCCCGGTCATGGTGAGCACATTGAAGGTGCCGCCGGAGAAGTGCTCCCAGGTCAGGGCCAGGAGGATCGAGATCGGGATCGAGAGCGCCACGACCAGGGTCGTGCGCAGGCGCCGCAGGAACGCGAACAGCACCAGGATCGCGAGCCCCCCGCCCCAGATGGCGGTGCTCTCGAGCTGGGCCAGGCTCGCGCGGATGAACTCGGCCTGGTCGAAGAAGAGCGTCACCCCGAAGTTGCCGCCCAGGGCCGGGTCCCGCTCGATCGAGGCGAGCACCTCGTGGATGCGCTCGGAGGTCTCGACCACATTGGCCGTGCCCTCCTTCTGGATCATCCCGTAGTAGGCATAGCGGCCGTCGATGCGCGTGAGCCGCTCGCCGACCGCCTTGATGCGCGCCACCTCGGCCACATCAGCCAGGCGCAAGCCGTTGCCGATGGGGTAGGCCTCGATCTCCTCGAGCTCCCGGAAGCGCATGTCGGAGCGCAGCAGGAAGCGCCGCTCGCCGTCGGTGACCTCGCCCAGGGGCTTGGCGAAGTTGTCCGCCGAGAGCCGTCGGATGACCTCCCCCGTGTCGAGCCGCGCGGCCTTCACGCGCTCCTCGTCAAGGAGGATGCGGACCGAGTCCTCGAGCATCCCCCAGATCTGCACGCGGCTCACCCCGTCGGTGGCCTCCAGCGGGCGCTGGATGCGCTGCTCGATCAGGCGGTCGATGTCCTCCTCGGGGGTGCCCTCCTCCGCGGTGACCGCCAGCCACATGATGGGCATGTCCCCGTCGTCGCTGGACCAGATGCGGATGCGGTCCACCGACTCGGGCATCTCGGGCCGGGCCCGCTCGATCCGGTCGCGCAGCTCGGCCTTGGCCAGCTGCAGGTCGCCGGCCCCGTTGAACTGCACGCGCAGGCGCACGCTGCCCTGGCGGCAGGTCGTGTAGACATCGTCCACATCCGCAAGGGTGCGCAGCTGCTCCTCGAGCGGCCGCGCCACCTTGTCGACATTCTCGGCCGCGCTCGAGCCAGGGTGCGAGATGAAGACCGTGAAGCGTGAGCCCTGCACCCCGCTGGGGAGCATCTGGAGCGGGAGCCGCGAGTAGCTGATCAGCCCGACCACGACGAGCGTGATCAGGATCACCAGCGTGCCGACCGGGCGGGCGACCGGCAGCGCGAACAGGCTCGAGCGGCGGGCTTCGGGCATGGGCTGGGTGGATGGAAGGTGGCCGAGGGGCTGGATCGCGGGGCGGCTCAGGCGGTGGGCGGGAGCTCGAGGGCGCTGGTCTCGGCGGCGCCAACCGTCGCGTCGTCCGGCGCGGGCGCCGTGCCCAGGTCGGGCTCCAGCGTGCGCGGGGGGCGACGCGAGAGCAGCGTATAGACCACGGGGACGACGATCAGAGTGAGCAGGGTGGACATGGTGAGTCCCGCCACCACCGCCACGGCCATGGGGGCACGCAGCTCGGAGCCCTCCCCCGCGCCGAACTGGCCCAGGAGGGGCACGCCCTCCAGCCAGCCGGTGAGGGGCAGCAGGCCCAGGACGGTCGTGGCCGTGGTCATCAGGATGGGGCGCAGGCGCGCCCGCCCCGCCTCGCGCGCCGCCGTGGCGAGGTCGGCTCCACGCTCGCGCTCCTGGTTGATGCGGTCCACCAGCACGATCGCGTTGTTGACCACGATCCCCGCCAGGAGGATCGCGCCGATGAACACGACCACCGACACGGGGATGGAGAGCCAGTCCAGGGCGAGCACCACCCCGACGGCCGCCAGAGGCACGCTGAACAGGATCACGAAGGGCTGCACCAGCGACTCGAACTGCGTGGCCATGACCACATAGACGAGGAAGATCGCCAGGAGCAGGGCCTGCTGGAGGCTGCGCGTCCCCGCCTCCATCTCGCGCTTCTGGCCGCCGAGCTCCACGATCACATCGTCGGGCACGGGCATGTCCGCCAGGGCCGCCTCGATGCGCGTGTTGAGGCCTCCCAGGTCCAGACCCGTGCTGGCCGCGGTGACCAGGGCCGCGCGCGAGCTGCCGATGCGCCGGATCTCGGCGGGGCCGCGGACGATGTCCACCCGCGCCACGGCCGTGAGGGGCACGGGCTGCTCGGCCGTGGGGTTCACGATCAGGGCCTCCACGGCCTCGACTCCGTCCAGGACGGCGCGGTCGCCGCGCACCCGGATGTCGATGCGGTCGTCGCCCTCCACGAGGCGCGTCGAGACCGTTCCCTGCACCTGGTCGCGCACGAAGTCGCTGACGGTGCCGAGGTCGAGCCCGAACTCGAGCGCGCGATCCCGGTCGAAGACGAGGCGCGCCTCGGGCTGGCCGGGGCGCACGGAGGTGCGCACATCGGTGAGCCCGGGGACGGCCAGCAGGCGGCGCTGGACCTCCGCGGCGACCTCCGCCAGCAGGTCCAGGTCGTAGCCCGTGACCTCCACCGCGATGGGGGCGTCCAGGGCGAAGGGCGTGGGGCGCGTGATCTCGACCCGGCGCACCTCGGGGTGGCCCTCGAGCAGCGCCCGGACCTGGGCCACGACGCGCTCCTCGCTTTGGGGGTCGCTCGCCTCTCGCGTCAGGCGGATGGAGAGCCGCCCCGTGTGGTCGCCCTCGATCTCGCGCGTGAGGGTGTCCTCCTCGACCCCGCTGACCAGGGCACAGCGCGTGACGCCGGGCAGGGCCCGCACCTCGTGCTCCAGCTCTCCGAGGACCCCGTCAGTGGTCTCGAGGGGCGAGCCCACGCCGAGCGCCACCCGCGCGGTGAACTCGCCCTGGTGGATCTCGGGCAGCAGCTCCAGGCCGAGGCCCTGCGCGACCCCGTAGGCGTGCCAGCCCAGCGCCCCGGCGGCGACCAGAACGAGGATGGGCACGCGCAGGCAGGCGCCCAGGAGGCGCGGATAGGCGGCGTCGAGCAGGCCCCAGGCCAGATCGAAGAGGCGCCGCGCCGGCCAGGTGAGCACGAGGAACACGCCGTAGGCCGCGCCCATCACGAGCGCCACGATCCGCAGGGCCAGGAACGCCGCCATCCGGACCAGGCCGGTCACGATGCGCAGCAGGTTCGGCACCAGCTCGCCCCAGCCCGGCGCGAGGTCCGCGAGGAGGAACTCGCGCACGACCCGGCTGGCGCTGGCCAGGGCCGCCGTGGGGGCCCGTCCCGGCTCACGCCGCAGGACGCGCCCGGCGTCCCGCAGCCAGCGGGACGCTCCATCGCCCTGGGCCTCGGTGTCCAGCATGGGCAGGGCCGAGAGCATCGGGATGAACAGGACGGCCACCAGGAGCGACACCAGGAGGGCGCTCACGACGGTCACGGCCTGGTCGCCGAAGATCTGTCCGGCGAGGCCCTCCACGAACACGATGGGGGCGAAGACCGCCACCGTCGTCAGGGTCGAGGCGGTGATGGCCCCGGCGACCTCGCTCACGCCGCGCACCGCCGCGGCTGTGCGGCTGTCGCCCTCCTCCCGGCAGCGCGAGATGCTCTCGAGCACCACGATCGCGTTGTCCACCAGCATGCCGACGCCCAGGGCCAAGCCGCCGAGGGACATGATGTTGAGGGACACCTCCATGATGAACATGGGGGCGAAGGTCGCCACGACCGAGATCGGGATCGCCAGGGCGATCACCAGGGTCGGCACCAGCCGGCGCAGGAACACCCAGATCACCGCGATCGCGAGCAGGGCCCCGATGAGGGCCGCGTCGCGCACATCGTTGACCGCCGCGGCGATGAACACCGACTGATCGGACAGGACCGCGAAGCGCGCCTGGTCGCGCAGGGACCAGCCCAGGAAGGCGAGCTTCTGGCGCTCGTCCCAGCGGGGCTCGCCGCCGTCCGCGTACTTCGCGGCGACCTGCTGCTGCTCGGCGTTGCCGACGATGGCCTCGCGCACGGCGCGGGCCACCTCGACGATGTTGGCTCCGGCCTCGCGGAAGACCGCGAGCTCCACGGCCTCCTCGCCGTCCACGCGCATGACCACCTCGCGCTCGGCGTGCGTGCGCGTGACACGGGCCACATCCCCGACCCGGACCGTCGCGTCGCCGCGACGCACGAGGGCCAGAGCAGCGATCTCCTCCACATCGCGGAACTCGTTCAGGGTGCGGACCAGGAAGCGCGTGGAGCCCTCCTGCACCTCGCCGCTCGAGGCGTTCAGGTTCTCGGCGGCCAGGCGCCGTCCCACCGTGGCCGGATCGAGGCCCTGGGAGGCCAAGGCGCCCGGATCCACGGCCACCTCGATCTCCTCCTCCAGGCCGCCGCGGACCTGGATGGCCGCCACGCCCGGGAGTCCCTCGAGCTCGCGCTGGATGCGGTTCTCGGCAATCCAGCGCAGGCGGGTCAGGGCCTCGCCAGGCCCCTCGGGGCGCGCGCCGGGAGGCGGGCTGACCGCGATGCGCAGGATCGGGTCGAGGTTGGGGTCGTAGCGCAGGATCAGCGGCCGCTCCGCCTCTCGCGGGAGCTGGACATTGTCCAGGCGGTCGCGCACCTCCTGCACGGCGAGCAGCATGTCCGTGCCCCAGTCGAGCTCGAGCAGCACATCGCTGAAGCCCGCGCGACTGATCGAGGACGAGCGCACGAGTCCAGGCAGGGTCGAGAGCGCCTCGCCCACCCGCGTCGACACGCGGTCCTCCACATCCTCCGGGGCTGCCCCGGGGAACGCGATCCGCACGGTCAGCGTCGGATAGCTGATGGCGGGCAGCAGGTCCATCGGCAGCTTGGCCAGGGAGACCAGGCCGAACACGCCGATCGCCACCATGGCCATGGTGATGGCAACCGGCCGGGTCGCGACGAACGCCAGCGCGCTGCCGCGCCGCGGGGGAGAGCTGGGCTGCACTCAGCCCTCCTGCGTCGCTTCGGGCTCTGAGCGCACCTCGGCGCCGTCCTCGAGGTCTCGGTTGCCGACGGTGACCACCGCGTCGCCGGGGGCCAGGGTGCCCGCGAGGGGGAACACCTCGACGGAGAGGTCGTCGGCGAAGCCCTCGCGCACCTCCACGCGCCGCGCGCGCTCGGACTCAATGACGAACAGGAAGCGCCGATCGCCCTCGCGCTGCAGGGCGCGCTTGCGCACGACCAGGGCCTCGGGGTGGCGGTCGACGACCATGTTCAGGCGCACCAGCATCCCCGGCAGCAGGCGCGGAGCGTCGCTCTCAGCGGACGGCTGCTCGAGGCCGATGGTGAGGCGCACCGAGCCGGACGCGGCGTCGATCGTGGGGGAGACGATCTCAAGGGTGCCCGCGAAGCTGCGTCCCGGGAACGCGTCGGGCACCGCCTCAATGGCGAGCTCCTCACCGCGGCCCTGGAAGAGCCCCAGCTCGCGCTGGGGTCGGTAGATCACCGCTCGCAGGTCCTCGGGATCGGTGAGCGTGACGAGCCCGGCGCCAGCCGCGGCGTTCTGACCGACGCGCACGGCGCGCGCGGCGACGACGCCGCGGAAGGGAGCGACCACATCCGTGTAGGACAGCTCCAGCTCCCGCCGCTCCAGGACCAGCCGCGCCTTCTCGACGGCCGTGTTGCTGGTCGCGCGCGCCTGCTCGGCGCTCTGGACGGCGAGGCGCGCGCTCTCGAGGTCGCGCAGGGCCTGGTCGCGGGCGAGGCGAAGCTTCTCGAGCTCGTTCTGCGAGATGAGCCCCGCGTTCTCGTGGCGGGCGAACTCGCGCTGGGCCTGGTCCTGACCCAGCTCGGCGCGCGCCACGGCCTCCTCGCGCTCGCGCACGGTGAGCTGCAGGCCAGGCAGGGCCTCTTCCGCCTCCCGCAGGGCGACCCGCGCCTCCTCGACCGCAGCCGCGGCCTCGCGCGGGTCGAGGCGCACGAGGACGGCGCCCTCCTCGACGGTCATGCCCTCCTCGACGAGCACCTCCACCACGCGGCCGCCCACCTTGGGGGCGACCTCCACCTGGCGGGCGCTCTCGATGGCGCAGGTGGTGGTGAGGATCTCGCGCATCTCCTTCACCTCGGCCGCCTGGACGCGGACCCGCGGCACCTCGCGCTTCTGCGGGGCGCTGCCCTCAGGGCCGGAGCCGCCGGCCTCCGCGGAGCCGGGTTTACAGGCCGCCGGGGCCAGGGCGAGGGGGAGGAGCAGCAGGGCGAGGGGGCGGTTCATGGCAGCGTGCGGGGGGGGCGCAGCGGGCGGGGACCCACGGGGCGCGAGTTCCCCGAGCGCTGGGGGCTAGACTCCTGCCCATGCGCGCGGTCCTCCGCCCCAGCTTGTCGTCGTGGATTGTGACCCATCGGTCGGCCCGTCGGGCGCCCGGATGCTCGTCAGGGCGCCGTCGCGCGCAAAGGATCTGTCACGCGGCGCCGTGCAAGCCGGACCGCGGGGAGGGCCTCCCTTGAGCGCGTTGTTCGAACCGGCGGGCACCGCCGGATGCGCGCCCGCCTCTGCGGGTTCGACCATGTCCGCCCGCACCCGAGCCCTGCTGGCGGCCGCGGCCTGGGGCCTGACGCTGCTGGCCCAGCCCGGCCTGCTCAGCCCCGACGGGGCCGGGTGGCTCGGCTTCGTGGCCCTTGCGCCCTGGGCCCTGGCCGTGGCGGCCCCGGGCCCGCGCCCTCTGCGCGTGCTCTGGGCGGTCTCGGCCCTCGGCCTGGTGGGGTGGTTCGCCTGGATGCGCTACCTGCTGCCCTGGCTCTTGCCGGTGATGGGGGCGGTCCCTGCGCTCTGGATCCTGCTGGGGGCGCGCGTGACCCGCGCGCTGGCCACGGGCGGCTGGCCCCTGGCCCTGGCCTGCCCCGCGGGATGGCTGCTGGGCGAGGTGCTGCGGTTCTGCCTCCCCGAGCCGCTCAGCTTTGGGTGGTGGCGCCTGGGCGTCCTGCTGCATGACCTCGAACCCCTCAACGGGAGTGCGCGGGTGTGGGGGACCTGGGGGCTCTCCTGGGTCCTGGCCGCGAGCGGCGGGTGGTGCGCAGACCTGATCCGCGGCGGCGGGCGGGCCTCGAGGGCCGCCTGGCTGTGGGGCCTCGGACCTCTCGCGGCGGGGCTCGTCCTGGGGCTCGTGACCGCGCCTCCCGCCACGCGCCCCGGACCCAAGGTGCTGCTGGTGACCCCCGGTCTGGAGCAGAGCCTGAAGGCCTTCTCCACGGATCGCCTGCAGACGCACTTCGTGGATCCCGTGGCCCTCACCCAGGAGGGGCTGGCCGGGGCCGGGGACGACCTTCCCGACCTGGTCTGCTGGGGGGAGACGATGCTCCCGGCGCGGGTCGTGGCCCCGGACGCGCTGGAGGCCTCGCGGCAGGGGGCCCAGCGGCCGGCCTGGGCCGGGGCTCCCTGGTCGCCGCAGGATCTCGAGGGAGCGGAGGCCTTCACCTCGGCCCTGGTCGAGGGGGTCCTCTTCGGGCGGCCCACGCGCGTGCCGACCTCCCTGGGCCTTGCTCTGGCCGCGCGCAGGGCGCCCTTCGCCGCGGATGTGGAGGCCGGGCGGGCCGTCTTGGCAGGCGGAACCTCCCTCCTCACGGGCGTGGAGGAGGTCGTGCTCCACGACGGCCAGCTCCGCCGTCGCAACGCCGCGGCCCTCTGGACCCCGGGCGGCGAGCGCGCCGCGGTGGTGGCCAAGACCTGCCTGGTTCCCGCCGCGGAGGATCCTGCGGGCTTCACGGAGCTTCCCTTTCTCCTGGACGCCCTGCTGGCGGTGGGGGGCTATGTCCCGGACTTCGTCCCGGGGGAGGCCCAGGGGGTCGTGACCTTTCCCATGCGCGGCGGGGAGCCCGCTCGGACCGCCGTCGTCATCTGCTACGACAATGTCTTCGACGGCCCTTTCGCGAGCCCCCTGGCGCGTGAGGAGGTGGACTTCTTCACCGTCCTCTCGAACGAGGCCTGGTACGAGGACAGCGTCGAGATGGACCACATGGTGGCCTTCTCCCGGCTGGCCGCCCTCTCCTCGGGGCGTGCGGTCGCCCGCGCGACCAACTCCGGGGCCTCCGTGGTCCTGGGGCCTGACGGCCGGCTCCTGGCCGAGCTCGCGCCCGGGGGCAGGCGGCGGATGGCGCGGGGCACCCTCGCCTGCAGGGTCCCGATTCCCGAGGCCCCGCGGGCGCTCACGCCCTGGGTGCTCAGCGCCCGGCTGCAGCCTTGGCTCTGGATGCTGCCGGGCCTTCTGGGAGCAGCCGTCCTGCGCCGCCGCTCGCGGCGGCAGGGGGCCTGAGGATCCGGCCCGTCGCCGGGTGACCGGTGGCGGCGACCGGGGTACCCGACCCAGCCGAGCAAAAGCGGCTCCCGGGGTTGGTTGACCGGCCTCCGGGGCCTGCCTATACTCGCGCGCCCTCCCCGGTAGGCCTCCTCCGCGAGGTCCTCGGCGAGGTCCCAATCCCCAGCGGCGGCGGCCGCGCGGCCGGTCTCCGGCCACCGCCATCCCCCCTCCAGGGCCTCCCGAGGCCGCCCCAACCGACTCCGGGCTCGACCGAGCCCTCCCCCCCCCGACCCCTCAACGGACATGAGCTCGATCGGCAAGATCTTCATCGTCGTCAACCTCGCCCTCTCGGCCCTCGCCCTCGGCTGGGCCGTCAACCACCTCGAGACGGCGGACAACTTCAAGAAGGACCTCGAGGCAGCCAACACCGCTCACGCGGCCGCCCTCGCCGACAAGGACACGACGATCGGTGACCTCACCAACGAGCTCAACACGGTCAAGACCGCCCGCGGTCAGGACTCCCAGGAGCTGGCCGCCGTCACCGCAGACCGCGACCGCCTCCAGAGCGAGCTCACCCGCGAGCAGGACCGCGCCAACCAGATGCAGTCCGAGCTGGCGACCATGACCGCCTCCCTCGCCGACTACGCGTCGACCAACGACAACCTCCAGGGCCGCTGGGAGCAGTCCGAGGCCAATCTGCGCCAGCAGATCGAGGCCCGTCGTGACGCCGAGCAGGCCCAGGCCGCGGCCGAGCAGGGCCAGCGCGACGCGGACAGCGCCCGTGCCGACGCCGAGAACACCATCGCCAACCTCGAGCGCGAGGTGACCTCCCTCACCGACGCCAAGGGCCAGCTGGAGATCGACCTCCAGGCCCTGATCGAGTACACGGGCGTCTCGGTGGCCGAGATCGCCAACATGCCCCTCATCGACGGCGCCGTCCTCGCGATCAACACCAGCGTTGCTCCGGGCCTGGTCTCCATCAACAAGGGCACTGCGGACGGAGTGAAGCGCGGCTTCACCTTCGAGGTCTACCAGGGCGGCACCTACAAGGGCCGCGTCCGCGTGGTCGAGGTCCAGGGCAACATGTGCGTCGCCGAGGTCGTCAAGACCGTCGACGGCCGCTCCATCAGCCAGGGCGACAGCGCCTCCACCCGTATCTGATCCTGGAGGCTCCTGACCATGCCCCGCCCCCGCAAGACCAGCGGCGGTCGCGCCAGCGGCCGCACCGCCTCCAAGAAGCCCTCGCGCGCCTCGGTTGAGGTGGTCGAGGAGGAGGCCGGCCTCGGCATCGCCGAGGGTGTCATCCTCGCCACCTCGGTGGTGCTCCTCGCCGCCTTCCTCATGCTCGACAAGGCCCGTGGCGGCTACGGGCAGGGGATGTTCTTCAAGAACCAGGCGAGCCAGAGCGTTCAGTGACGGCAAGGCCGGCGGCTTGAGCACGCCTGCCCTCGTCCCACACCAGCCAGCGGGGGCGGATCGCAAAGCGGTCCGCCCCCGCTCGCATTGCTGAAGCCGACAGGGTCCCGGGGCGGCCCTGGCCTCCCGATTTCGGCCCTTGGGGCCGAGCTGGGGACGCGCCACGCGGCGGCGAGCCGAGGCGGCTGCACTTCCCAGGCGCCGCGGCACTTCACAGGCGCCGCGGCACTTCACAGGCGCCGCGGCCATGCACGCGGGCAGGCGCGAGTGACGCTGGCGCGTGCCGTGGCTCCTCACACGCCTGCGGCGGGCGCGCATCAGGCTCCAGGTGCTCGTAGGAGCCGTCTCGCCCTCGAAGGGCCCCACGGCGGCGGGAGCCGTCCGCGCCATGGGAGAACCTCGTTCCGGCGCCCACGCCGTGCTTGGATCGCCCTGTTCGCGTTCCTATGCTCGCGTTCGGAGCGTGCATCACCGCACACGAAGCACGCGCCGCACCGCACACCAACAACCGATCGGGGGGGACCCTGGCGCAATGCTGAACTTCTTGAAGCCGATGGAGTGGGCCTTCGGGCACCTGTCCGTCGACATGGGCATCGACCTCGGCACGGCCAACACGCTCGTCTGCGTCAAGGGACGCGGAATCATCCTCAACGAACCGTCCGTGGTGGCGGTGAAGAAGGGGACCAACGAGGTGCTGCTCGACGGCATGGCCGTGGGCAACACGGCCAAGGCGATGCTCGGCAAGACCCCGGGCACCATCGAGGCGATCCGGCCCCTCAAGCACGGCGTCATCGCGGACTTCGATGTCACCGAGAAGATGCTGCGCTACTTCATCACCAAGGTGCACGAGGGGCGCCACTGGGTGAAGCCGCAGGTGGTCATCGCGGTCCCTGTGGGCATCACGCCGGTGGAGCGTCGCGCGGTCATCCACTCCGCCGAGCGCGCGGGCGCGCGTCGCGTCTTCCTCATCGATGAGCCCATGGCGGCCGGCATCGGCTGTGACATGCCGGTGACCGAGGCGCGCGGCTCTCTCGTGGTCGACATCGGCGGCGGCACCACCGAGATCGCGGTCCTGTCCCTCGCGGGCGCCGTGGTCTCGACCTCCCTGCGCGTTGCCGGCGACGACATGGACGAGGCGATCATCTCGCACCTCCGCCGCCACCACAACCTGCTCATCGGCGAGCAGTCCGCGGAGCGCATCAAGCTCACGCTCGGCTCGGCCTGGCCGATGAAGCAGGAGCTGTCCATGGAGGTGAAGGGCCGCGACTCCGTCTCGGGCCTTCCCCGCCAGGCGACGATCACCTCGATCGAGATTCGCGAGGCGCTGAGCCACCCGGTGCGGCTGATCTGTGAGGCCATCCGCGGCATCCTCGAGGAGGCGCCGCCCGAGATCGCAGCGGACCTCTACGACAGCGGCGTGACGATGGTGGGCGGCGGCTCCCTGCTGCTTGGCCTGCCGGACGCCGTGTCGGATCACCTAGGCCTGCCGGCTCGCGTGGGCTCGGAGCCCCTCTCGGCGGTCGCGCGCGGGACGGGGATCTTCCTCGACAAGCTGGATGTGTTCAGCAAGGTCCTCGCCACCGAAGAGGTGGACTGATCGAGACGCGGGGCCGCTCATGCGGCCCCGCGGTCTGGAACGGACGATGCACGCGTGAGGGGACGCAGGCTGAGGACGGTCCAGGGCGTGCTGGTGGCCGTTGCGGCCTTCGCCTCCCTGCGGCCGATCGCGGCGCTCGATGCGGGCGTGGAGCTCCTGTTCGCCCCGGCGCGAGCGGCGCTCGAGCTCGCGGCCCCGGCGGTCCTGCTCCCTGCGCAGGCTGCCGCACCGCTCGCTGCCCGGAGGGAGGAGCAGCGGCTGCACGGCGAGCTCGAGGCGCGCGCGGGCCGCGCGGCCCGGCCCCAGGAACTGCGTCTGCCGGTCGGCGTGCGCTCCGTCGCGGCCGAAGTGCTCTTGCGACCGGACGGGCGCCTCGACGAGCTCGAGGTGCTGCTCGAGGACCCCCGCGGCGTGCCGCGCGGCGCCCCGGTGGTGTGGGGCGATGCGTTCCTCGGCGTGGTGGAGCGCCTGCCCAGCGCGCGGGCCACGGGCCGGCAGGCGCACCTCGCGCGCGTGCGGCTGGTGACGGCCCGCGATGCGCGGGTCAAGGCTCGCGCCGTGCGCGAGGAGGGCCGGGAGCCGCGCATGGTGGTGGGGGGCATCGTGGAGCGAGGCGCCTCGTTCGCCCTCGCCGTGCACAGTCCAGAGGACGCGCCCCTCCCCGAGCAGCCCGTGGTCCTCGATGAGGACGCCGGCACCGAGCTGGCGGCCGCCAACGGATGGCGCCTTGGCCGCGCGGCCTATGGGCAGGATCCCCTGCGTGATGAGCCGCGCCTCGTCGGGCTCGAGCCTGAGGTCGACCTGGAGGCGGGCCTCGCCCGCGTGCTCGTGCTGGTCCGCTCGACCGAACCGGCCGAGCCCTTGGAGGCGCCGGCGGCCGGGGCGTGGATCCCTGCCACCCGCGGCCCGCTCCTCGAGGAGCGCGGGCGCAGCGCGTTCCCGCTGCGCTCGGGGACGCGGCACGGAGTGCAGGCCGGGGCGGCGGTGGCGGACGGCCTGCGCTTCGTCGGGCGCGTTCGTCGAGCCGGTCCCCTGGCCTCGGTGGTCGAACGACTCGAGCAGCCAGGCGCCACGGTCCACGCCACGGCCCTCGTGGAGGGTGGAGACCTGCCCGTAGTGCTCGGCCGACTGCGGTCCCTCGGCGTCGCACCTGACGGGCGGCTCCAGCTCCGCTGGGCGGGCGACGCGGCGGTCGTGCGCGGGGTCGTCCCCGTCACGCTCTGGACCCTCGCGGGGGAGGCTGGCGTCCCTGGTGGACTGCTCATCGGGAGCTGCCTGCTCCCGGTCGGCCCCGGGCCGCACACGCTCATGACGGAGCGCCCCTCGAGCGCGGCCCCTCCGGCTGCCCTGCGCGTGCGCGTGGACGGGGAGGGCTCCCGATGAGGCGTCCCTCCTTCGGCGCGTGGGTGCTGGCCTTCGCATGGTGTGCCTGGGCCGCCTTCGCCGGGGCTCTCCTCCAGCTCGAGGCAGGCAGCTGGGCGCCGGACCTGGTCCTGCTGCTCCTGGCCGCCGTCGTCGTGGCCCGCGGGCGACGCGCCCACCTGGGCCTGGCGGCGTGCGCGGCCTGCGCGCGCAGTGCGCTCAGCCTGACCTCACCCCTCGTGCTCCTCTGCGCCACGGCGCTCGCCTTCCTGGCGGCGCGCGGCGTCGCGTCCGTGCTGGACCGTGAGGGGCTCCTTGGGCGCGTCGCCATCGCGGGAGCCGCCGCGCTGACCTTCCATGGCTGGCGCGCGCTGGCCTGCGCCAGCCGTGGAGAGCCCGCCGCGCTGGAGGGCTTCGCGGGCCCGGTCCTCGTGACCACGCTCCTGGCCCCGGTCCTGCTGCCGCTCCTGCTGCGCCTCCCGGGCCTGCGCCCCTTCACGGGGAGGCGTGCGTGAGCGGCCTGCGCCGCTTCGGCGCCCTGCTGGCGGTGCTCGGCGTCGCCCTGGCTGCCCTGATCGTGCGCCTCTACGAGGTGCAGGTGGGCGAGCACGAGGTGTGGGCGCGGGAGGCCCTTGGCCTGGTGCGCGAGAGCGCAGTGATCCCTGCCCGCCGCGGCGCGATCGTCGACCGCCGAGGACGGGTCCTGGTCGAGGACGAGGAGGACTATGTCCTCGACTTCGTGTGGCGAGACTTCCGTCGTGAGCAGCCGCTGGGGGCGGTGGCCCAGGCCTGTTCGCAGCTCCTTGGTCGCCCGGTCCCGCTCCACGAGGCAGATGCGCACCTGCTCGAGTGGGCGCTTGCCCTCGTGAGCCTCTCGCCGGACGACCTGGAGGCCTTCGCGCGCGGTGAGGCGCTGCCTGCCCTCGGCCTGCCCGAGGAGATCCCGGCTCTGGCGTCGGATCCCGAGGAGGCGCGCGAGCTGGCGCGCGCCTCCTGGCGCAGGACCCGTGCGGGGGACGCGCGCTTCTACATCGAGAGCCTGCTGGGGACCACCAGCCGTGAGACCTACGACCTGCGCCAGCGCGACTCGGATCTGTGGGACGGCCGCAGCTTCCTCGAGCGCACGGCCGCGGTGCGGGAGTCGCTGGCCACCCTCGCGCGGGACGAGGCCGAGGTGGCCCTGCTGCACGAGTGGTCGGACGGACTCCTGGCCGCGCGCGAGCACCTGGCCGGCTTCGCCGAGGCCCTGAGCCAGGGCCCCGCCCCGTACGCAGCCCTCCTCGACCGGCTCGAGGGGATCCGCGTGGATGTGGAGGACGCGGTGGCTGACAGCCTCTTCCTCTCGGCCTCCGGGTTCGCCGCCCCGCGGCTCTCCTCCGCCAACCTAGAGCGGCTCGACCTAGAGTGGCTGCGGGTGGCGCTGGTGTGGGACCCCGCGCGGCTCGAGGCCTGGCGCGAGCGCCGCGGCGCGCGGGAGCAGGGTCCCGAGGGGCTCGGGGGGCCGGGCAGCTCCTGGGTGGCGGCTCGGGTGTACGCACGCCTTCAGCTGGCGCGCGAGGAGGCCGGTGCGACGGGGCTGGCCCCGTCCGACCGGGTGGTGCTGGAGCTCCTCCGCCCCTTCGCCCCTGGCGACGGGCTCACCGACTGGCGCTCGTTGGAGTCCCCCGCCCCGCTGGCGTCCCTGGCGGCGGCGCTGGAGGAGGGCCTGGGGGGCGAGGCGGACCCCCTGCTGCTGCCGACGCAGCGGCCGGCGGCGCTCGGCTCACGGGCGGCTGCGGGCGGTGATTCCGGGGCTCGCGGCTGGACCGCGGGCGGTGATTCCGGGGCTCGCGGCTGGACCGCGGGCGGTGATTCCGGGGCTCGCGGCTGGACCGCGGACCATGCCCACCTCGAGCGCGTGCTCGCGCTGGGGTGCGGGCCGCGGGAGCCGGGGGCGGTGGGGGAGCTGCTGGCGCTCGCCACGCGCTCCCGCGAGGAGTGGGACGACGGGGAGCTCGCGCCCATCGAGCTGGTCCTGGGGCGCCTCGACCGCCGCATCCAGGCGGAGGTCGCCCGGCGCCTCGACGAGCGGCCTACTGGCGGGGCGGCCTCGTTCTCTGCGCAGCGGCTGACGCAGGCCCTCGAGCCGCGGGATCACCTGCTCAAGGACCAGTCCCTGCGGCCGCGCCGCCTGCTGGATCGCCCCGCCTATCCGCTGATCGAGGCCATCACACGCTACCCCGCGGAGCACGCGGGCTTCGTGGTGCGCCCGCGCCACACGCGCCGCTGGCGCGCCTTCGACCGCGGTCTGGTGCGCAGCCAGGGCGTCGACCTCGTGGACGAGCCCCGGCCGCTGCTCGCGGGCCTGGTAGGCGCCCTGCGCTCGCCGTCCCTGCTGCGCGTCCTGCGCGAGCGTGACGACCTCGAGCGCGCGCGCGCCATCGAGGCCGGCCTCGACCGCAACCTCGAGGGCTTCGAGGAGCTCGCGCGCATCCACGGCAGCGCGGTGCACGCCCAGGAGAAGGTGGGGGGCTCCGGCCTCGAGGCCCACTTCGACATCGAACTGCGCGGACGCCACGGCTTCCGCGAGTCCATCGGCCTGACCGAGCGCGGCGAGGCCGGTTTCAGCGGGGAGGTGCCGCCCCTGGACGGTCCGGACCTGCGCCTGACCCTGGACCTGGACCTCCAGCGCGCGGCCCTCGAGGTGCTCGAGCGGCCCGAGCCCCCGCGGCTCCCCAGCGGCGCCCTGGATCCCAAAGCCGATCCCGACTGGTGGCGCGACCCGGTGGGGGCCCTCGTCCTCGCCCGGGTCGATGGCGAGGTCCTGGCCGCGGCCTCGGTGCCCACGCGCGAGGTCGAGGAGGGCTCCTTCGCGGGCGCGGACCGCCGCGACGGGGAGCGCCTGCTGGGCGGCCTGGACCGCACCCTGCGCATGCGCGGCTTCCAGCCCCCGGGCTCGACCCTGAAGCCCCTGGTGGCTCTCTGGGGACTCGACCGCGGCTGGCTCGACGACGGCGGGCGCCGCCAGGCGCTGACCGCGCGCACGCCGGTGGTCGCCTGCCTCAAGGACCACGCGCACCCCTCGGGCTGGGGTCAGGTCGCGTGCAACTCCTACTGGGGGCACTCCTCCAGGCTGCATGGGCAAGCCGCCGGAGGCCCGCGGGTCCCGGACATCACCCTGCAGGAGGCGCTGCCCCACTCCTGCAACGCCTACTTCGCCTGGCTCGGGGCGCACCTGTCCCCCGACGACCACCGCGCCCTGGCGGCCACCTTCGGCCTCGGCCAGCCCACGGGCGCGCGGCGACGGCCCCGCGAGGAGGAGCGCCCCTCCGGTGCGGGGCTCGTCGAGGACGCGCGCAACCGCGGCTTCCTCGTGGAGCTCGGGGAGCACGGCCGCCAGCTCGCGGGCAACGGCCTTGGGGTCCTGCAGGTCACACCCATGCAGCTGGCCCGGGCCTACGCCGGCCTCGCCACCGGCAGCCTGCCGGAGATGCGCCTCGTCCTCGAGGCGGGGGGCGAGGAGCTCCCGCCGCGGGCCATGCCCCTGCCCTTCGCCGCGGAGCACCTGGCCACCGTGCGCAGCCTCCTGCGTCGCGTCGTGACCGAGGGCTCGGCCAGCGGTGCGCGCCTCGGAGAGCAGGACCTCGGCTTCCGCTTCGCGTGCAAGACCGGGAGCGCCGACATCACGGGGGCGGAGGGCGGCTGGGTCCCGGACGGCGAGGGCGGCTGGAAGCGGGGCGTGCGCAAGCACACCTGGGTCGCCGGGTGGTTCCCCGCGGAGGCGCCGGAGTTCGTCGTCGTCCTCCTCGTGCACGACACCTCGGCCACCAGCGGCAGTGGAGCCGTGCATGTCATGAGCCAGTTCCTGCGGCGCGAGGAGGTGCGCGCGCTCGCTCGCTGAGCGCCCTGCTCATGTTCGGCCTGCTTGATCCTCGGCGCATCTTCGATCCGCGCGGCGTGCGCTGGCGCGAGGTGGACTGGCATGTCCTGCTCGTGGCGCTCGTCCTCGTCGCGGCCGGGCTCGTGTTCCAGAGCGCGATGGCCGCCGCCGAGCCGTCGGGCGTGAGCGGGGGCGTGGACTACGCGGGCCACCGCGAGAAGCTGCTCGTCACGGCGCCCCTCCTGCTGCTCGCCTTGGTCGTGCGCCCGGCCTGGCTGCGCAGCGCCGCTCCGTGGCTGTTCGCCGGCTGCCTGGTGCTCCTGGTGGCCGTGCGGTTCGTCGGGGTCGAGCGCAACAACGCGCGCCGCTGGATCCCGCTCCCGCACTTCGACCTCCAGCCCTCGGAGCTGGCCAAGCTCGGCCTCGTCCTGGTGCTGGCGACGCTCCTCACCCGCCGCCGCCTCGAGTCCGCCGGCGAGTGGGTGCTGCCGCTCCTGGCCCTGCTCGTGCCCCTGGGGCTCGTGGCATCCCAGCCGGACCTGGGGACGGCGCTGACCCTACTGCCGGTGACCCTTGGGATGCTGCACCTCGCCGGGGCGCGGGCGAGCGCCCTCGGAGCCCTCGCCCTGGCCGCGGCTGCGACCGGGCTGCTCGGCTGGCGAGCGGGGCTGATCCAGGACTACCAGCTCGAGCGGGTCGAGACCTGGGCGGCGTCGTGGGACGCGGAGGAGCTGATCGACGGACGCTACGGGCCCGCCTTCCACGCCTACCAGGCGCGCACGGTGCTCGGGAACGGAGGCTGGATCGGGACAGGCCTCGGGGAGGGCGTCGCGAACGGTGCCCGCACCCTGCCTGAGCGCGACAGCGACAGCGTCTTCGCGGTGGTGGGCGAGGAGCTCGGCTTCATCGGCGGCGTGGGCTTCCTGCTGCTCTACGCGCTCCTTCCTGTGCTGCTGATGCTCTCGGCCTCGCGCCAGCGCGACCGCTTCGCGCGCCTCGTGGTGGGGGGCGTGGCGCTGCTCTTCGCCTCGCACCTCGTGATTCATGTGGCGGTCAATGTGGGGCTGGTGCCGATGACCGGACTGCCCCTCCCGCTCGTGAGCGCCGGCGGGTCGAGCCTGCTTGCGACCCTCCTCGCCCTGGGCCTCGCCCTCGGCCAGGCCGCCCACCGCACCCAGAGCCTCGACCGCGACAGCTTCCGCGCGTACTGAGCGCGCGCGGGACACCGGCCTCAGCCGCGCGACGCGGTTCGGCGCAGGCCCATCCACGCCCCATAGGCCACCGCGCCCAGGGCGAGGACGCCGACCCCCAGGGAGGTCACGCTGGCGTCGCTGCTCGTCAGGTTGCCCACCACGACGCCGGTCGCGATCAGGGCATACAGCACCGGGAACAGCGGGAAGAGCGGACTCCGGAACGGCCGCTCAGGGGCCGCGGGCGCGAGCCGCAGCAGGGCCAGGGCGCAGAGGCCATGGAAGATCCACTCGGCGAAGACGACCGAGTCCCCGAGCTGGCCCTTCACATCGCTCGTCCATGCGAGGTAGGCGCAGCACACGGCGGCCTGCACGAGCAGGGCCCGCACGGGGGCGCCGGTGCGCGGGTGCACGCGGCCGGCGCTCTCGAAGAACAGGCCCTGCCGAGCCATGGCCACATAGATCCCCGGGGTCGAGATCAGGGTGGCGACGAGGAAGCCGAGGGCGCTGATCGCCATGGCTGCCGAGAGGAAGCGGGCGCCCGAGGCGCCGAGCGTCGCGATGGCCAGGGCACTCGCCACATCCGGCTCGGTGGCCAGGGCGGGCAGGCCGAGCACCCGCACATAGGCGAGATTCAGCAGGCCATAGACCGCGGCCACTCCCGCGACGCCGCCCAGGATGGCGCGGGGCAGGGTGCGCACCGGGTCCTTCACGCTCGGTGCGATGTAGGTCACCAGCTGCCAGCCTCCGAAGGTGAAGAGCACGGGCAGGGTGGCGCGGATCAGGCCCACCGGCACCGACGGAGCGCCGGCTGGAGCAGGAGCCGGGGCTGCCGGGGCAACCAGAGCGAGGCCGGCCACCACGAAGACTGCGATGGCCAGCAGCTTGGCCGCCATGCATGCGTTCTGCAGGACCGCGCCGGTCTTGAGTCCCAGGCACCCCATCCCCGTTACGCCGAGGACGATCATGGCCGCGAGAGCGCGCAGCTCGCCGGGGCTCGCCTCCCACCCCATGACGCGGGAGACCTGGAACGCGCAGAACTCCGCGACGCCCGCCGAGGCCCCGGTCGAGATCACCAGCAGCACGATCCACGCGAACAGGAACGCGGGCAGGCGGCCCACGCCCTCGCGCAGGTACTCGAACCAGCCGCCCTCGCGCGGGAGCAGGGCGGCGAGCTCTGCGAAGGTCATGGCACCCGCCACGGCCGCGAGGGCGCCGACGCCCCAGGCGGTGAAGTACGGAGCGGTCTCGGGGAGGAGGCGCGCGACCTCACCGGGCTTGTAGAAGATCCCCACGCCGATGATGCCGCCCATCACGAGGAAGGTGGCGTCGAGCGTGGAGAGCGGGCGCGGGCCGCTCGGGAGGGCCGCGGTGCTCTTTCCGGAGGAGTGGGGCGAGGCGCTCATGGGAGCCGCTGGTGCGGCGACCTCACCGTACCAATGCGTCGCGCGGAGGCCGCCGATGGTCTCCTGGCGCTGCCCTCAGCGGGGCGCGAGCCGCGGGGGCAGGCCCGCTCGAGGCCTCCGGGCCTCCTTGGCGTACCCTGAGGCCGTGATCGGCCGGAGGAGGCTGCTGCAGGGGACGGCCCTGCTCGGGGCGGGCGCGGGGCTCTACGCCTGGTTGCGCTTCGAGCGGCTCATGGCCCCGTCGGCCCTGGGGGCGCTCGGGGAGTCCGGCGCGGGACGCTCGGCGGGGGCCCAGGCGCTCGTGGAGGAGCTGATGGCCTCCCTCGACGGCGCGCCGCTGCTGGATGTCCACGCGCACCTGGCCGGCCGCGGCGCGGGCTCGGGCTGCTGGACCAACCCTCGCCTCGACGATCCCTCCTCGCCGGTGGACATGGTGCGAGGGCGCGCCTTCCGCGCCGCGGGGATGCCGGATCCCGACGCGCCGGACGAGGCGTGGATCGACCACCTCGGCGCCCTGGCGGCGGCCTTGCCCTTCCCCTCCCGCCACCATGTCCTGGCCTTCGACTACCGGCACACCCCGGACGGCCAGCGCGACCTGGAGCGCAGCGAGTTCCATGTGCCGGACGCCTGGGCGCAGGAGGCCGCCGCGCGCTGGCCGAGCCGCCTGGCCGCCGGAGCCAGCGTCCATCCGCAGCGCCCGGGGGCCCTGGAGGCGCTCGACGCCCTCGCGGCCAAGGGCGTCCGGGTGGTCAAGTGGCTGCCGAGCGCCATGGGCATCGACCCGGCCTCCGAGGCGTACCTGCCCTTCTACGAGCGCCTGGCCGAGCTCGGGCTCTGGCTCCTCGTGCACACCGGGGAGGAGCGCGCGGTGGGGGATGCCTCGGAGGCCGACTGGAACCATCCCCTGCGCCTCCGGGTGCCTCTCGAGGCCGGGGCGCGGGTCCTGGTCGGTCACTGCGCGGCCGGCGGGGCCTATCCCGATCCGGACCGTGCGGACCGCCGCCGGACCCCGGCGGTGGAGCTCTTCCTGCGGCTGCTCGAGGAGTTCGCCGGCAGCGGGCGCGTGGCCGGCGAGATCTCCACCGTCTGCAACATCAACCACTTCGGCCAGGCCCTGGAGCCCCTCCTGGACCGGCCCGATCTGCACCGACACCTCTTGAACGGTTCGGACTGGCCCCTTCCCGCCGTGGGACCCCTGGTCCTGCTGGGACCCCTGGCGCGCAGCGGGTTCCTCGACGAGGAGCGCGTGCCGGCCCTGCGCGAGCTGTTCGACGAGAGCCCGCTCCTCTTCGACGCCGCGCTCAAGCGCCAGGTGCGCCACCCCAGGAGCGGCGCTCGGTTCACGGACGATCTGTGGCAGTCCGTCGCCTGGCAAGGGGCTTAGAGGGCTCTAAATGGGGTTGATATGCATATTAAATGCAGAATGTGGCCCGCGGCAGGCATCTATCTGGCGATCAAATTGCCATCAATTGGCCTGCCCGAAAGAGATTCGTGATGGGGGAGAGTCCAAGCGGCCCCGCGGGCTAGACTCCGCGACCGGCTCGCGGGCACCTCCGCCCGCTGAGCTCCCCCCGCTCCCCCAACCCCCGCCGGCCGCAGCCGGCAGAGGACTGCCCCCATGAAGTCCATGGCCCTTGGAATGGTCGAGACCCGCGGTCTCGTTGGCGCTGTCGAAGCAGCGGACGCGATGGTCAAGGCCGCGAAGGTCGAACTGTTCAGCAAGGAGAAGGTCACGGCCGGTCTGGTCACCTTCTTCGTGCGCGGTGAGGTCGGCGCTGTGAAGGCCGCCACCGACGCGGGTGCCGCCGCGGCGCGCCGCGTGGGCGAGCTCGTGAGCGTCCATGTGATCCCCCGGCCGCACGCGCAGCTGGAGAAGATCCTCCCGGACATGAAGCCCGTCGCTGGCGGGAAGAAGTGACTCGAGGCTGAGCCGTGCGGGGCCTCGATCCCGATCTCGCCGCCCTCCAGGAGGTGCGCGACCAGGTTGCCCGTGCGAAGGCGGCCCAGAAGGTCGCCTCCGGATGGGACCAGGCCAAGACGGACCGCGTCTGCCAGGCGATGGCGGAGGCGGGAGCGCGCGCGGCGTACGACCTCGCGCGGATGGCCGTCGAGGAGACGGGCATCGGTCGCGTCCACTACAAGGTTCTGAAGAACCTGTTCGGCTCCGAGGGCGTCTGGGCCTCCATCAAGGACGAGCGCACCTGCGGGTTCCTGAAGCAGGACGACCGCGCGGGTCTGTGGGAGGTCGCAACCCCCGTGGGCGTGGTCGCGGGGATCGTGCCCACCACGAACCCCACCTCGACCACCATGTTCAAGGCCCTCATCTCGGTGAAGGCGCGCAACGCGGTGGTCATCAGTCCGCACCCCCGGGCCGCGCGCTGCATCGCCGAGACGGTGGAGGTCCTGCGCCGCGCGATCGAGCGCGCCGGCGGCCCCGCTGACCTGGTGACGGTGCTGCACCGCCCGACCATCGAGTCCACCGGCGCCCTGATGAAGCACCGCGATGTGGCGGTGATTCTCTCCACTGGCGGCGCTGGGCTCGTGCGCGCCGCGTACTCGAGCGGCAAGCCGGCCTACGGCGTGGGGCCGGGTAATGTGCCCGCGTATGTGGATCGCTCCGCGGACCCCGAGGCCGTGGCGCGCCACATCGTCACGAGCCAGAGCTTCGACAACGGGACCCTGTGCTGCTCCGAGCAGGCGCTGGTGCTCGACCGACCGATCGCCGATCGCGTCCTGGCCGCGCTGCGCGCCCGCGGGGCTCACATCGCCGACACCGCGCAGACGGCCCAGCTCGAGGCGTACTGCAACCGGGGCGGGCACATGAATCCCGATGTGGTGGGCCTCGACCCCTGGAAGGTCGCCGAGGGCGCCGGCTTCACGGTCCCCCGCAGCACCACGGTCCTACTCGCGCACCAGGCCGGCGTCGGGCGCGAGCACCCGCTCTCGATCGAGATCCTCTGCCCGCTGCTGTCCGTCCATGTGGTCGACGGCTGGGAGGAGGGCTGCCGCGTGTCGAAGGAGCTGCTGCACTACGGCGGCCTCGGGCACACGATCAGCGTGCACGCCCAGGACCGCTCCGTGCTCGAGGCCTTCGCCCTCGACAAGCCCGCCAGTCGGATCGTGATGAACGGGCCGAGCTCGATGGGGGCGGTGGGCTTCAGCACGAACCTGATGCCGTCGTTCTCCCTGGGTTGCGGCCCGCACGCGGGCAACATCACCAGCGACAACATCACCGCCCGGCACCTGGTGTCCATCAAGCGCGTGGCCTTCCCCAAGGCCGGCTGGCCCGAGGCGGAGCGGTCCTTCCACGAGCGTGCGGGCGCCCTCACGGGCGATCCCGCGCCGCGCGGCAGCGGGATGCCCGGGGACCCCGGCCTGCGCGACGCCCGCGCCGCGGCGGCGCCGCGCCCCGCGGTTCCGGCGTGGGGTGGCAACACGCCCATTCAGCCCGCGCCCAAGCCGACCTCGAGCCCCCTCAGCGCGGCCCCGGCCCCGCCCGAGGCCCCTCGCTCGCCGGCTCCGACCTTTGTCTCGCCCGCGGCCCCGAGGCCCGCGGCCGTCTCCCGCGCCTCCGCGGGCAGCACCTCCCAGGGCAGCGCACCCGCGTCGCCTGCGCGCGGAGGCGTCAGCGCCGGGTCCTCCCTGCGCGCCGACGAGATCCAGACCATCCTGTCCCACGCCGGGACGGGCTGCCCCCTGGGCCCCTGCCAGGGGTGCCCCCACAAGGACGTTCGCACGGGCGCGTGCACGGCCTGACACCCTCCACTCCCTGACGGAGAACCCATTCCATGTCGAACGAAACGGAAATCGCCCTCGGACTGATCGAGACCAAGGGCCTCGTGGGCGCGGTCGAGGCCGCGGATGCCATGTGCAAGGCCGCGAAGGTCACCTTGCTCAAGAAGGAGACCTCCGGCGGCGGCCTCGTCACCGTGATGGTGCGCGGCGAGGTCGGCGCGGTGAAGGCCGCCGTCGAGGCGGGCGCCGCGGGCGCGCGCCGGGTCGGCGAGCTGGTCAGCACCCATGTCATCCCGCGCCCCGCGGACGACCTCGAGGCCTACCTGCCCTCCGCCGACTGAGCTCGGGGGCCCTCGCCCCTGACGCCGCAGGCCGCTCCCCAGGGGGCGGCCCTCCGCCATGCCGTCCTCCCCGCCCATCACCCTGCGCGCCGTGGTCCACCTGGACCAGATGCAGCCGCAGTTCGCCGCGACCAGCGCGGCGAACTCGGACGGGTACTTCCCGGTCGCCGGGGAGAGCGCGCTGTGGCTCGAGGTGGAGCCTGGGATCGTGGTCAACCGGCTGCTGGATGTCGCGCTGAAGGCCTGCCAGGTGACGCCCGGGACGCTCATCACCGAGCGTCACTACGGGACCCTTGAGGTGCATGGCGAGGACCAGGGCCAGGTGCTCCGGGCGCGCGAGGTGATGCTGCAGGCCATCGGGCGTCGGCTCGAGGACCAGCTCGCCCCGCGCATCCTCACCGACGAGGTCATCCGCCAGATCAGCGACCACCACGCGATGCTGATCAACCGCACGCGGGCCGGGATGCTCGTGCTCGGGGGAGACACCCTCTACACCCTCGAGGTGACTCCGGCCGTCCATGTGACCCTCGCGGCCAACGAGGCCGAGAAGGCGGCGCCCGTGCGGCTCGTGGGCCTGGGGGCGGACGGCGCCGTGGGGCGCCTGCGCCTGGCGGGGGGCGACGCGGAGATCGACGCCGCGGTGACCGCCGTGCGTCGCGCGCTCGCCGAGATTCCCGGTCGCCAGGCCCCGGAGGTGCGCTGATGTTCCTCGGGCGCGTGGTGGGTCAGGTGTGGGCCTCGCGGAAGCTGAGCGACCTCGACGGCAAGCGCCTGCTCGTGGTGCAGCCCCTCGACGACCACGACGACCCCGGCAACGGGAAGGTCGGGCCGGTGGTGTGCGCGGACCCCATTGGCGCTGAGGTGGGGGAGGGCGTGCTCGTGGCCTTCGGCAAGGCCGCCCGCGTCGCGTGCGGCGGGGACGGTGACTACGCCTTCGAGGCCGCCATCGTGGGCGTCGTGGACGACCTGCACGCGCCCGCCGCGCCCGCGTCCTGGCGCGCCAGCACCCACCAGGGCCGGCTCGAGGCCGAGGGGGACGCGGCATGCTGATCGGCACCGTGATCGGGAACCTCTGGTCCACCCAGAAGGACGCGACCCTGGAGGGGCTGCGGTTCCTGGTGGTGCGCCCCATGGACGCCGAGGGACGCGGCACGGCCGAGTCCGTGGTGGCCGTCGATCCGATTGGGGCCGGCATCGGCGACCGCGTGCTGGTGGCCTACGGACGCGCCGCGCGCCACGCCATCGGCCGCGGCCACGACATCGGCTTCCAGTCCGCCATCGTCGGCATCGTCGACCGCTGCGAGCTCGCCGGGCGCACCCTGGCCCTCAACGAAGAGGACGACCCCTCCTGAGGAGCCTCCGCGCCCTCCACACGCCCAGCGCGGGCCGCCCCCCTCACGCGGACCGCGCCCCCAGAACCCCATTCGGGGCCCAGCCATGAACCGAAACGACTTCAACCCCGACCTGCGCAGCGATGTCCCCATGGGACCGGCCATCGGCCTCCTCGAGCTCGGCTCGGTGGCCCGCGGCGTGGAGGTCGCCGACGCGATTCTCTGGGAGTCCGAGATCGAGCTGCTCACCGCGGCCCCGGTCCAGCCGGGGAAGTATGTGATCCTCTTCACGGGCTCCGTCGAGGACCTGCGCTCGGCGCTCCGTCGCGGGGCCGAGCTGGCCCAGGGAGACCTGGTGGATCAGCTCCTGATCCCCTCCGTGCATCCCCAGGTGGAGGCCGGCCTGCGGCGCCGCAACGAGAAGATCGAGGGGGTCATCGACGCCCTCGGGGTGGTGGAGACCGCGAGCGTGGCCTCGGCCATCCTTGCTGCCGACTCCGCCCTCAAGCAGGCCACCGTCGACCTGCTGGAGCTGCGGGTTGCGAACGGGCTCGGGGGGCGCAGCTACCTGAGCCTGACCGGCGAGGTCAGCGATGTGCGCTCCTCGGTCCTCGCGGGCTCGAAGTCCGCGGAGAGCGCGGGGATGCTCCTGCGCCAGGTCGTGGTTCCGCGCCCGCACCCCGACCTCGTCCGTCACCTCTGATCCCGGCCGCGGGCCCTCCGCGCCCGCGCCCCGCCCCCCCGAGCCCCTCCCGTGCCTGGCCGTGAACTGGTGACCGAGCGTGATGTGCTGGCCCTCCCGGCCGGCTCACAGCTCGTGCTCGGTCCCGGCCGCATTGCCACCCCCGCAGCCCTCGACGCGGCGTTCCTGCGCGGCATCCGGGTGGTCCGCCAGGAGGCCGGAGCGGGCGCCCCTCCCCGCGTCACCGACGCCGACCTCCTCCAGCGCCTCCGCTCCCAGGACGGCACCTTCGTGGTGGTCGTGCGCGAGGGACGCCTGACCATCTCCCGCATCGGCCCCGGTGGGCCCGAGCCCTTCGCCGCCGACTGACCCCGAGACCCTCGTCCCACGCACTCCCATGCCCCGTCGCTTCATCACTGCCGAGGACATCCGCCGCGCCGAAGGGCGTGAGCTGGTCGTGGACCCGGAGACCGTGGTCACGCCCCAGGCTCTCGATGCCGCTCGCGCCGCGGGCGTCACCCTGCGCGACACCTCCGGCGCGGCCTGGACCGAGCCCGCCCCTGATCGTGGCCCCGACGCGGCCCGCGCCCAGCACCACCTGCCCCTGATGCCCGAGCCCTCCGCGGAGCACGCCGCCGGGACGGGCGTCATGGTCGTCGTAGTGGGCCGCAACCGCACTGGCGTCCTGGCGGAGATCACCGCGGCGATCGCCAAGGGCGGCGGCAATGTGCGCGACATCAGCCAGCGCTCGGTCGAGGACTACTTCCACCTGGTGCTGACCGTCGAGCTTGAGCACGCCGGCCAGTTCGATCCCCTCAAGGACACCCTCCAGTGCATGGGCGGGGAGCAGGACTTCGTCGCGCGCGTCATGCACGAGCGCGTCTTCCGCTACATGCACCGCGTCTAGGAGCCTGCCGTGTCCTTCTCTGACCAGGAGATCCTCGAGACCCTGCGGATGGTCGAGCTCGAGACGCTCGATGTCCGCACCACGACCCTTGGCATCAACCTCCTCGACTGCGCCGACCCCGACCTGGAGAGCGCCTGCGAGAAGGTCTACACCAAGATCCTCCATCACGGGAAGGACCTGGTACGGACGGCGGAGTCGATCGCCTCGGACTACGGCGTGCCGATCGTGAACAAGCGCATCGCGGTCACGCCGATCTCCCTCATCGCCGGGCCGAGTGGCGCGGACTCCCTGGTGCCGCTGGCGAAGGCCATGGATGCGGCGGCCGAGGAGGTCGGGGTGGACTTCATCGGCGGCTTCACGGCCTATGTCCACAAGGGCTTCACGCGCGCGGACGAGGCCCTGTTCCGCTCGATCCCCGAGGCGCTGGCCGCCACCAAGCGGGTGTGCTCGTCGGTCTCGCTGGGCACGACCAAGGCCGGCATCAACATGGATGCGGTCGTGCAGTTCACCGACATCGTGCTCGACACGGCCGAGCGGACGAAGGCCGACGGCGGCCTGGGCTGCGCGAAGCTCGTGTGCTTCATGAACCCGGTGGAGGACAACCCCTTCGTCGCCGGCGCGCACATTGGCATCGGCGAGCCGGAGACCGTCATCAATGTGGGGGTCAGCGGCCCCGGCGTGGTGCGCTCGGCCATCGAGCGTCTGGGGCCTGACGCGGACCTGCTGGCGGTGTACGAGGTCATCAAGCGCACCGCCTTCAAGATCACCCGCGTGGGTGAGCTGGTGGGGCGCGAGGCGGCCCGCCGCCTCGGGACCACCTTCGGGATCGTGGATGTGTCCCTCGCGCCGACCCCGGCCCAGGGGGACTCGATCTCGGACATCCTCGAGCTGATCGGGGTGGACCGCACCGGAGCCCCCGGGACGACGGTCGCCCTCGCCATGCTCACGGACGCGGTCAAGAAGGGTGGGGCCATGGCCTCCTCGAGCGTGGGGGGGCTCTCCGGAGCGTTCATCCCCGTCTCCGAGGACATGGGCATGATCGCGGCTGTTCGGGACGAGGCCCTCTCCCTGGCCAAGCTCGAGGCCATGAGCGCGGTCTGCTCCGTGGGCCTCGACATGATCGCAGTCCCCGGGGACACGCCCGCGGCCACGATCACGGGGATCATCGCGGACGAGCTGGCGATCGGCATGGTGAACACCAAGACCACCGCCGTGCGCATGATCCCGGTGCCTGGCAAGGGCCCCGGCGAGACGGTCGAGTGGGGGGGCCTGCTGGGGACGGCCATCGTCCAGGACCCTGGGCGCTTCTCCTGCAGCCTGCTGCATGCCCGCGGCGGGCGCGTTCCGGCTCCCCTGCAGAGCTACAAGAACTGAGCGCGCGCGGCTGCTGCCCACGAACCCAGGCCCTCCGGCGCACCCCGGAGCGACCGGCGGGTGAGCTGACGGCGCCGTGGGGCCCGTCTCGGCCTCCGACGGAGGCCGATCTCCCTTTGGGGCAGTGCACCGCCGCCCCAGCCCCCTGCGGCCGAGCGGGCTAGGGTTCGTTGCGGGCGCCGCACCACCCCGACCCCCCGGGGTCGAGGCGCCCCCTCGCCTGCGCCTGGCGACCCTCCATCACGCCGGCGCGGGCCGTGCCCGCGGGGCCTTCCCCGCGGGCACACCTCCCTCTCCCCCGAGGGCGCCCGCAGCAGATCAGAACCAGGGGTCTTGACGGCCTTCGGAGTCCCTTGGTACTTCGGATCTCGTGAGGGCGGCCGGGATGCCCCGGAGGCCTTCGCCGAGGGGCGTGTGCACGCCCCCGCGTTCCTTGAACTCCTGATCCACGGAGATCACCCATGACCCGCGAATGGTGGGACGACGACGACGAAGACGTCGAGAACGAATGGGACGACGAGGGCTGGGACGAGGAGGAGTGACCCTCCCGTGCTCGCCGCTCGAGCGGACCGAGCCCACCCTCTAGGGCTGCGCCCTCGAGGGTCGTGACTCCAAGCATGGGCCCCGTCGGAGACCTCGCGTCGCCGGCGGGGCCCCTCTCGTAGCCTCGCGCGGCGCCGTGACGCCCGTAGCGTCCGGGCTGCGGCGCCTCGCCCACCGCGCGCCGGCGCCAGAGTCCCCGCGCGCCGGCGCCAGAGTCCCCGCGCGCTGGCCGCAGAGTTCCTGCGCGCTGGCGCTAGGCAGACCGCGGGCTGGGCCCTGACTCGCTGCGCCCGCGGAGCCCTCTGGCGGAGAGCTTTCCCGGAGGTCTCCGCGCGCACGGGGCGCAGGCTGCGGCACCCTCTGGGCTTGGCCGACTGGCAGCGCACCTTCCGGGTGATCTGGTTCGCGAACCTGATCACCTCCATCGGGATGATGAGCTTCCTGCCCTTCTTCCCGAGTCTGCTCGAGGAGCTGGGCGTGGAGGACGAGCGAGCGGTCCGCCTGTGGTCGGGCGTGCTGTTCGGGGCAGCCCCCCTGGGCGCGACCCTCATGTCGCCCGTCTGGGGAGCGCTCGGTGATCGGATCGGCCGCAAGGTGATGATCTGCCGCGCCATGCTGGCGATCGCGGTCTTCGTGGGGGGGATGGCCTTTGCGGTCGGGCCCTGGTCCCTGCTCGCCCTGCGCCTGGGCCAGGGCCTGTTCAGCGGCTTCATCCCTCCCGGGATCACCCTGGTCAGCGTCCAGGCCCCGGCGGATCGCCAGGCCCGCGTGACCAGCGCCCTCTCGACCTCCCTGGCCCTGGGCAGCCTCATCGGGCCGCTCATGGGGGGCTGGCTGTCCGTGGCCCTCGGAGGGCACCAGGCCGTGTTCCTGTTCGTGGGGGCCTCGGCCCTCACCGCCGCGGTCCTCGTGGCCCTGTTCGCGCGCGAGGACCGGAGCACCCTGGGCAGTGCCCCTGGGAGTGCCCCCGGCAGTGATCCTGCCACCGCCCCTGCCCCTGGCTCCGCCGCGGGCGTCGCCGGAGCCCTGCGCTCCGTGCGCCGCGATGTGCGCTCAGTGCTGGGGGAGCCCGCCCTGCGCGCGACCGCGGGCCTTGTGTTCGCGGTGCAGTTTGGGCTCGGCGCCGCGAACCCGATCCTCGAGCGCCTGGTCGCCACCCTCGTCGGAGGCGCGGACGAGCCGTCCGCGATTCTCCGCGCCCTGGAGCGCCTGCCCCTCGCAGGGGATGGCGCGAGGTCGACGGTGACCCTGGCCACCTCCGTGGCCTTCGGCGCCATGGCTCTCGCGAACCTGGTGTCCCTGCCCTTCTGGGGGCGCTACGGAGATCGCGTGGGAGCCCGGCGGGCGCTGGTGCTCTCGGCGGTGCTCTGCGCGGTGGCCCTGGTCTGGCAGGCCGTGGCGCCAGGCCTCGCGCACCTCCTCGCCGCGCGCGTGCTCTTCGGCGCGGCGACCGCGGGCATCGGGCCTCTGGCGTTCGGGCTGGCGGCGGGCGAGGTCGAGGCCGGGCGGCGAGGGGGCGCGTTCGGGGTCGTGTTCAGCGCGCGCACCGCGGCCGTGGCCGTGGGCGGGAGCGTGGGGGGGGCCGTGGCCGCGGGGCTCGGCCTGCGCTGGGCCATCGCCGTGGGGGCCCTGTGCGTGGTCCTGGGCCTCGCGGGCTTCCTGAGGGGCGGTGGCGCGCGACGCGTCTGACCCGCAAGCCGGGGCTCGCTGCGCCTAGTCGCGGCCCGCGCGCACCTCGCGCAGGACCCGCTCGGCGTTGTCCTCGTCCTGGGCGCTGAGCAGCCCCGCGCCGCGACCGCGGAACGCCGTCGCCGCGGCAACGACGCGCTCCTGAGCCTCGGCGGCGGGCGTCGCGGGCTCAAGGCCCTCCGCACAGGCACGCATGGCGCCGAGCACGCCGAGGTCGAGCAGGAGGCCCTCGCGCACGGCCTCCTCTCCCTCGAGCAGGTCCCCGTGGGCCGGCACCACCCTCTCGATGGGCAGCTCGGCCGCCAGCGCCAGCAGGCGCTCCAGGGCCGCCTCGAAGAGGCTCGCCTCGTGCCTGCAGAACGGCACGCCCGGGCTCACCAGGTAGTCGGCGCTGAGGAGGGTGCGCTGGGCGGGCAGCCACACCACGCTGGTGCAGTTGGAGTGCCCGGGCAGGAACCAGAGCTCCACCTCCATGTCGGCGCCGAACCGGATGCGGGCCCGCTCCCCGAACTCCTCGTCGACCGCGGGCCAGGCGAGGGGCCCGGGCTCGCCGCGCACCCGCCGGCTCAGCCGCTCGCCGGCGGCGAGGATGCGCTCGCGGGCGTCGGCGGGCTTGCGCGCGGCGATCCTGGGCATCCACACCCGCGCGCCGGGGAAGGCCGTGGCTCCGCGGAGGTGGTCGTGGTGCGCATGGGTCAGCACCAGGTGCGCGACCTGCCGGGGCGCGCCCGCTTGGCGGGCGGTGCAGGCCCGGGTCGCCGTGAGCTCGAGCTCGGCGGGGGAGAGCCCGGGGTCCACCAGCAGCACCTCGTCGCCGCTCCACAGGCCGATGGAGTTGTAGTTCCAGGTGCTCGAGCGCACGACCACCAGCGGGTCGTCCTCGGTCCCCGGCCGCAGGAGGTGCGGCCAGCGGCCGGGGCGGGCGGGCCTAGACGACGTACCAGTCGCCATCGTCGTCCTCGGGGTCGTCCGAGAAGCTCCACGCGGCCCGCACGGCCTCGGTGACGAGGTGCTTGATGCGCTCCGCGCCTAGCCCGCTCGGCCGCAGGGCGTCGGCCGCGTGCTCCGCGAAGAGCCCGGCCTGGGCCGTCCCGAACCAGAGCTCCGGAGAGGCGCCCTCCTGGCGCTGGTGTCGCCAGCACACCGAGTCCTCGGGCGCGGTCCCCTCCTCGCCGTTCAGCTGGGCCGCCAGGGCAGCGAGGTCGGGCCGAGGGTGGGGGCGTCGCTCCGGCAGGTCGAACCACGAGGCCGTGGAGAGCAGGAAGCGCGCGTGGGTTCCCTCGGGACCCGGGCCCAGGGAGAGCACGCGGTCGGCCAGGGTCGCACCGAACAGGGCGTGGCGGCCAGGGTCCCAGCAGGGCGCGCCGGGGCGGCTGCTGGCGCGGCCGTGGGCGGCGGTCCACACCGCGTAGTCCAGGTGGACGAGGTCGTCGAACAGGGCACCCTCCAGGTCGCCGGCGTCCGCCTCCCAAGCCGCGACCTCTGGGGCATAGAGGGCCGCGTCCTGCTCGAGCTCGCCAGCCAGCCAGCGCGGCACGCGCTCGAGGGCGTCCAAGGTGGCGGCCCGGTAGCGCTCCCCGTCCTCGAGCCCGCCCAGCTGCAGGGGCGAGCGGGCTGGGTCGCAGAGGTTGGCGATCGCCGCGTCGATGGCGACGGCCTCACGACTCGGGGCGCGGAAGAAGTCGCCCGCGGCGGCCGCGTCGAGCAGGCGCTGCCGATGGGCGAGGGCCCACTCAGGCCGGAAGACGGCGAGGGCCGCGAGGCACCCGTCGGTGTCGTAGTGGTTGTTGGCGACGGCCACGCAGCCCGCGGCCAGCCGCACGCGCTCCTCGGCGGGCAGCTCCGCGAAGAGCAGCGCCGAGCCCGTGGAGAGCTCGTGCCGCAGGTCCGCGGGCGTGCGGTTCCCCGGCCAGTGGGAGAGGTGCAGCCCGGGCGCGTCGAAGGCACCGTCGACCGCGATCACCGGCTCGTCGCCGGCCTCGGTCTGGATACGAAAGGGAAGGTCCAAGGAGATCAGCCGCCTGCGCCCTCCTTCTGGGCCTCCTTGCGGCGCTCTTCGATGAGCTTCTTGATCTTCTGCAGGTTGTCGGCCGAGTCGCGCTTGGCGATCTCGGTGCGCTGGCGATCGAAGTCCTCGAGGTCGTCTCGCTTCAGGCGCGCCACAGCGAGCTCCTGGGACTTCTCGTACATGCGGATGGCCTGCTCGAACTCCCGGTCCAGGCAGTAGTGCAGGATCACGGCCGCGTCGTTGTGCAGGTGCGGCTGCTCGGGCGCCAGGGCGAGGGCCTTGTTGTAGGCCTCCCAGGAGCGCTCGTAGTACGCGTTCGCTTGCTCCATGGCCTCGGCCAGCTTGGCCTCGTCGTTCTCCCGGCGCAGGCTGCGCTTGATCGCGTCGCCCGAGTCTCGGGCGAACAGGCCCAGGTTGTCCCAGCGCTCCCAGTTGGCGGGCTCCACGCCGACGAGCACCTCGGCGCAGGTGGCGGCGGCGCTTGCGCCGGCCCAGGCCTCCTCCGCGCACTTGCCCTGGGTGAAGAACACCTTGGCCACATTCAGCTCGGCGTTGCCTTGGACCATGGCGACCACCCCGCTGGGGTTGCGCTCCCACCACGCGCCGAGGGCGGCCGCCGCGGCCTTGTAGTCCTGCTTCTGATAGCGGGCCTCGAACTGGTACCAGTACGCGTTCTCGTAGGCGGGCCACTTCTCGACGGCGAGGCCCAGGTTGCGGTCGGCGTCGTCGTAGGCGCCGGTCTGGATCTGGGCGTAGCCCAGCCACCACAGGAGCGTCGCGTCCGCAGCGGTCTTCTCGCCCCAGCGCGCGATGTACTGCTTGGCCCCGTCCTCGAGGCAGGCGACGAAGGGCTTGGCCCCGTCCTCACCCGCGGCGAGGACGCTCCACACGCGGCTGAAGTCCACCTTGCTGGGGTCGGCGCCCATGGCGCTGGCGTACTCCACTGCGGCGAGGTCGTTGTCGGGCTTCCACAGGGCGATCGTGGCGGCCTGCAGGTGGTACTCGGCGAGGTCCGAGACGCTCTCGTTCCCCTTGGGCAGGAGCGAGGCCGCACGCTTGAAGGCGGCGAGGCCCGCGGTCACCGCCTTCTGCTTGGCGGCCTCGTCCTCCCGCGCGGCCGCGTCGGTCACCTGCCAGAAGGAGGCCAGCCCGAGGACATACTGCGCGTGGGCGGACTTGGGCCGCGCCTTGGCACCCTTGGCCGCGGCGTCGGCCGCGAGCTCGCGCTGGGAGGCCTCCTGGCCGAGGTACGCCGCATGGGCGAGCGGGGTCCACGCGTCGTCGAACAGCTCCGCGTTCCCCTTGACCGCGTCGCCGAGATAGGTTGCGGCATCCACGAGGGCGAGCTGGGTGGTGGAGCCCCCCCCCGAGGCCATGTTGTCCAGGGCGCGGCGGTAGGAGCCCATGCCGTAGATGTAGTCGATGGCCGGACCCTCATCGCCCTGCCGCTGGCGGCGGTCGGCCTCGTTGAACGCGTCGTTGTAGCGGCCCTGGTCGATCCACGACCGCAGGACCCAGACGCGCGTGCGCAGGCTGCTGCCGGTCTTGTCATCCGCCTCCTCGAAGAGCACCTGGGCGTCCTTGGGCTTGCCCTCATCCAGGAGCGCGCGGCCGGCGGCGATGAGGCGGTCGACCTCGTCGAGGACGGGGGCGGAGTTCGCCGCGGTCGGCAGGGCGAGGCCAGCGGGGACGGGAGCGGCGAGGGCCGCGGAGACGAGGAGGAGCTCGATCATGGGTGAGGTGCTCGGAGAGCGGTGAGGGTGTTCTACGGGGGCGCTGGCGCGGCGTGAGTGGGGGGCCTTGGGTGGCCCATGGGGAGGGGGGGAGCGCTGAGGCTCAGTCGGCGGAGGGCTGGTGGCTCCAGACCATGAAGGTCCACTCCTCCTTGGGCACGGCCTCGCCGGCAGCGAGCCGGTCGACCCTTGGGAGGAGCGCGTCGATCAGCTGGGCCCGCCGCGGAGGTCCGATCTCGCGCGCGCGCTCCAGGAACGGGCGCGCGCCAGCAGGGTCGTCCAGGAGGGTGAGGTGGAGGATGCCGAGGTTCTGGTACGCGTCGCCCCAGGCCTCGATCGGGTCCACCCACTCGCGCTCCGCGCGCTCCTCGGCGGTGAGCTCGCCGAGGCTGGCGTCACCCAGGGCGCGCGCCTGCTCGAGGTAGCCGCGCGCCGCCTCGGGGTCGTCGCGCAGGTAGTAGGTCATGATCAGGCCGGCGTCGTTGACCACGCGGATGTCGTCCGG
>JADHNZ010000032.1 GCA_016779225.1 Planctomycetota bacterium | reverse complement strand
GCGGCCGCGCGCTCCGCGGACTCGGCCCCGTGCAGGCCGGCCTGCGCCTCCACCTGGGCAGCACGCGCACGGTCAGCGGCGCTCTCGAGACCCGCGCTGGCCAGGTCCATGCGCTCGAAGCGCCCAACCTCTGCGGCGGCCAGCACAGCCGCATCACGCGCCAGCTCCACCCGGCGCGCCATGGAGGCGAGCTCCACCGCGCCCTGCTCCGCGGCGGCGAGCGCCGCGCTCTCGGCCGCCTCGAGCCGCGCCAAGGCGGCCTCGGCCGCGCGTGCCTCGAGCTCCAGCAGGACCTCCCCCGCACGGACCCGCGCGCCGCGCCGCCAGCCGGGGTGGACCCGGGCCACGCTGCCCGGGACGGGGAGGGCGAGAGGGGCCTGGCGCACCGCGTCGAGGAGCCCGTGGGCCCGGACCTCCCGCTCCAGGTCCTCCGGTGCGAGGGGGCGCGTGGTCACCGTCACGGCCGGGGTCGGCCGCGGCGGGGCCGGCGGCGGAGGCGGGGTGGTGCGGGCGATCCACTGGGCCCCCACCAGGCCGGCAGCCGTGAGCGCCAGGCCGAGCGGGACCTGGAGGAGGAGGCGGGGACCTGTGGCCATGGGACGCGTTTCATAACCCATTCCGGCGGCCCTCCAGCCCCTCGGTGCTTGCCGCCGGGGCGCCTGGTCGGTTCAATCTTCAGCCCCCTTCGCTTGGCGAAGGGCCCTCACCAAGCCCCAGAGCCGCGCTCTGGAGGCTCCGACAAGCCCCAACCGCCCCGAACTCCGTGGACGTCCAAGTCGAGAAGCCCGAAGCCACCCTGGCCCGCATCACCCTCACCGTCCCCGCCGACGAGTTCCAGGGCGAGTACAAGCGGGGCCTGCAGCACGAGCGCGGGCGCGTCCGCATGAAGGGCTTCCGCCCCGGCAAGGCCCCCCTTGCGTTCGTGGAGAAGCAGGTCGGAGCCGAGCTGCGCGAGGGCCTCAAGCAGCACTTCGTCAGCCAGGCGTACCGCCAGGCCCAGGAGGAGCACGGCATCAAGCCCTTCGCCAACCCGCGCGTGCCCAAGGAGGCCGCCGAGGACGGCGAGGACGGGGGCTTCACCCTGACCTTTGAGGTCGCTCTGCGCCCCGAGGTGACCCTCGGAACCTACAAGGGCCTCGAGCTCGAGAGCGAGCTGCAGCATGTGACCGACGACGATGTGGAGCGCGGGGTGGACGACCTGCGCAAGCAGCACAGCCGCCCCGAGCCCGCGGGCGAGGAGGGCCTCAAGGAGGACGGCCTCGCCCTGGGCGATGTGCGCTTCCTGCACGGCGAGGAGGAGGTCTTCACCCGCGAGGGCCTGCGCCTGGGCATCCCCCAGCCGCCCCCCGGCATCGACGCGGACGCCTGGAAGGAGGCCCTGACCGGCAAGGGCGAGGGCGACACCTTCACCGTGCCCATGACCCTGCCCGACTCGATCGAGAACGAGGAGGCCCGCGGCCAGGAGGGCACCTGCGAGGTGACCGTGAAGCAGGCCTACGACCTGGTGCCTCCCTCCGACGAGGAGATGTGCCAGGGCGCCCAGGTCGAGGACATGGACGGCTTCCGCGCGAAGCTCCGTGAGCACATGGAGTCCAGCGCGCAGCAGGGCGAGCAGAACCGCGTCGAGACGGTCCTGCTGGAGCGGGTGCTGGCCGAGGCCCAGTGCGACCTCCCCGCGTCGATCCTCGACGAGCAGACCGAGGTCCGCCTAGCCCAGTTCGAGCGGGAGCTCGAGCAGCGCCAGGTCCCCGAGGAGCAGCGCGAGGCGGCCCGCGAGGAGCAGCGCCCCACCGCGCGCGACGAGGCCGCCCGCGGGCTGAAGGCCCTGCTCGTCGTGGAGACAATCGCCGAGGCCGAGTCCATCGCGGTGTCGGGCGAGGATATGAACGCCGAATTGCAGGCGATCGCCGACCGCAACCAGGCGGAGCTCGAGGAGGTCCGCAAGTACTACGGCGAGAACCAGGGCATGTTCCAGCAGATGGCCGTCGAGCTGCTCGAGCGCAAGGTCCGGGGCTTCCTGCGGGAGCAGGCCACGGTCAAGGATCCCGCCTGAGGAGCCGATAGGCCCTCCCAGGAGCCCGCAGCGTGCGGTCCTCCCGGGCGGCGCGACCAGTGAGAGCGGGCGGCCCGGCGGGCCGCCCGCTCTCGTTCCCGGCGCCTCCCAGCGCACCGCACAGACCCGGCCTTGCATCGGCCCCTCGCCGAATCTACACCACCCCCATGTCCATCCCCGCCCAACTCAGCTGGCCGGACCTGCCCGACCGCGAGTCCAACGCCCCCACCTCCTACATTCCCTATGTCATCGAGCGGACGGGCCGTGGGGAGCGGACCTATGACATCTTCTCCCGGCTCCTCGAGGACCGCATCGTGATCGTGCGCGCCATCGACTCCGAGGAGATGGCGAACGCGATCGTGGCCCAGCTGCTCTTCCTCGAGAAGTCCGGCCCGAACCAGGACGTCAAGATGTACATCCAGTCGCCGGGCGGCCTGGTCACGGCAGGCCTCGCCATCTACGACACGATGAAGATGATCTCCTGCGACATCCAGACCTTCGTGATGGGGCAGGCCGCCTCCATGGGAGCCTCGCTCCTGGCCGGCGGGACCAAGGGCAAGCGCTTCGCCCTCCCGAGCGCCCGCATCATGATCCACCAGCTGTCGGGCGGCACGCGCGGCAAGTTCATGGACATGGAGGTCGACTACAAGGAGTCCAAGCGCCTGCACGACCTGCTCCGGGGGCGCCTCGCGGCGGACTGCAACAAGACCCTCGAGGAGCTCGATGCGGCGATGATGCCGACCGACCACTTCATGTCCCCCGAGGAGGCCAAGGAGTTCGGCCTCATCGACGAGGTCCTGGCCTACCCCGACGCCAAGAAGGGCGACGCCAAGAAGAGCTGAGCCTCGCCCCCCTCCGCGCGCCCCTCGCGGGCCGTCCGGAGACCTGTGGAGGTCCGCGTGCCAGGTGGCGCGCGGACCTCCTCGATTTCCAAGATCGTCATCTCCGCTGTCCCCCGTCGAGGCACCGTGGAGCGCTCGGACGCTCGTTCTGCTGTGATTGCGCACCAGATCGCGACAGATGAGTCTATTGGGAGATCGGCTGCCGCGCGCGTGAGGGAGAGGGTGCCCCTGCGGCTAGGATGCGGGGATCATGAGTTCGTCCTCCAACCGCGGGCGCCACGTGGAGCGCTGCACCTTCTGCGAGAAGCGTCGGCACCACGTCACGAGCCTCATCGCCGGCCCCCCCGGCGTCTACATCTGCAACGAGTGCATCGAGATCTGCAACTCGATCCTGCAGGAGGAGCAGCGCCGCAACCCCGAGGGCGAGAAGGCCCGCAAGGGCTCGGGCAAGGCCGCGGAGGGCAAGGCCCCCCACCGCCTCCCCACCCCCGTCGAGATCGCTCGTCGCCTGGACGAGTATGTGATCGGCCAGCAGGGGGCCAAGAAGGTCCTCTCGGTTGCGGTCTACAACCACTACAACCGCCTCCGCCGCCTGGCCGTCGACCCCGACGCCGCCGGGGAGGTCGAGATCGAGAAGTCGAACGTCCTGCTGGTCGGCCCGACCGGCTCGGGCAAGACCCTCCTGGCCCGGACCCTGGCCCGGATGCTGGATGTCCCGTTCGCCATGGCGGACGCCACGACCCTCACGGAGGCGGGCTATGTGGGCGAGGATGTGGAGAACATCCTGCTCAAGCTGCTCCAGGCCGCGGACTTCGACGTGGAGCGCGCCCAGCAGGGGATCATCTACATCGACGAGATCGACAAGATCGGGCGGACCACGGGCAATGTCTCGATCACCCGGGATGTCTCGGGTGAGGGCGTCCAGCAGGCCCTGCTCAAGATCCTCGAGGGCACGGTCGCGAATGTGCCGCCCCAGGGAGGCCGTAAGCACCCCGAGCAGTCCTACATCCAGGTCGACACCGCGAACATCCTGTTCGTGTGCGGCGGCACCTTCAGCGGCATCGAGGAGTTCATCGCCAAGCGCGTCGGCCAGGAGGCCATCGGCTTCGGGCGCGATGCCAGCGTGGGCGACGCACCGCGACGCCTGGCGGGCAAGAAGGCGCCGGAGGGTCCGCTCCCCGCGGTCGGCGACCCGCTGGCCCGAGACGCCTACGCCCCGTACCTGATCCCCAAGGACCTCATGGGCTTCGGGCTGATCCCCGAGTTCATTGGCCGTCTCCCCGTCATCGCGACCCTCGACACCCTGCGGCGCGACGACCTCGTGCGCATCCTGCGCGAGCCCAAGAACGCCCTCACCCGCCAGTACGCGAAGCTCTTCGAGCTGTCGGGGAAGGAGCTCGAGTTCAGCGACGGCGCGCTGCTCGCCATCGCCGACCAGGCCATCGAGCGGGAGACTGGCGTGCGGGCCCTACGCGCCATCCTGGAGGATGTCCTCCTGGACCTGCTCTACGAGCTGCCCCATCGCACGGACACCGACCGCTTCGTGGTCGAGGCCGAGTATGTGCGTGGCGAGAGCAGCCTCGCCCTGGGCCTGACCGCCGAGGACCTCCTGCCCGAGACGCCGAAGGTGAGCGAGCCGCTGCCCGAAGAGGACGACCTCCACGAGGACCAGCGCGAGAGCGCCTGAGGGCCCAGCCCCAGCTCCGCCCGAAGGCGGGCTCTCGCGCGCGGGAGCCCGCCTTCGGCCTCTAGGAGGGCTCATGGGCGCGGGCCCTGCCCCCCTTGGGACCCGCCCGCGAGGTGAACCGGCTCAGCCCCCGAAGAGCTGCGTCCAGTGGGAGCCGAATCGGCCAAGGCCGGTGCGGGCGCCTCCGCCGAGCATGTTCTTGTGGTGGCCTGGCGAGTACCACCAGGCCCGGATCGCCGCGGGCCCGGTGGCCTGCCCGGCGGCGATGTTCTCCGCCCCGGCCGTGGTCCCGAAGCGCTCGGCGCGCATCCACGGCGTGGTCTTGCCCTCCACCGGCGAGTCATGGGCGAAGAACCCCAGCGTCGCCATGTCCTTGCTGTGGTCGCGGCCCGCCTCGCAGAGCTTCACATCGATGCGCTGAACGCCAAGGCCCAGCAGGATGCGCAGGTGGTTGAGGTCCGCGATGCCCGCGACCTCCTCCGGATCCAGCTCCTCAGCGACGCTGGCGTTGAACTCCAGGTTGGCGAGGTCCTTCGAGGTCAGAGGGGTGGCGGCCTCCGCGGCCTGCCGGAGGCCAGCCATGAGGCGTTCCTCGAAGGCCCTGGGATCGGCGTGCTCCCCCAGGCGCTCGGCCGCGCGCGGAGAGCCCCCCTCACGCAGAGCCGCCACGGCGCGGGACCACCAGCCGTGCACGCGCCCCTCGACCTCGAAGCCGTCGAGCAGCTCCACGAACGCCTCGAACAGCTCCTCGTCCGCATCCCAGACCTGGGCCGGCCGCACCACCAGCAGCTCCTCGAGCACCGCCACCGCGGGGTCCGAGACCGTGCGGATGGTCTCCTTCGAGAGATCCGGCGAGCGGGCCGCGCCGAGCACCGCCGCGCGCGAGGCCTCCAGGCGCGCCTGCCCCTCGCGGTCCAGGCGGGCCGAGACGATTCCCTTGGCCGCCTTGCCGAAGCCCTTGAGGAGCGTCTCCTGCGCGCGCTGGTTGTCCTTGCGGTGGCGCTCCAGCTGGCGATCGAGGTAGCGCCCGGCCAAGAGGGTCGCCTCCGGACCCAGGTCGAGCAGCGTGTCCACCGCCGCCTCCTGTTGGGCCGGCGTGGCGTCCTTCGCCTTGAGGGCCGCCATGGCATCTGCCTGGCGCGCACGCCGGGCAGCGGGATCCTCATCCTGGCGCGACGCGTGCGGGCCGCGCGCCGAGCCGCTGGGGCCGGGTGCCGCCGGGTCCTGCTGTGCCACAGGGGCGAGCAGGGGCAGGAGGAGAAGGGCCGTGCGCATGGTGCTGCGGGGAGGATCGAGCAGGGGTCAGGGGCGCTCGCCGCCTATGCTATCGGCATGGCGGGCGGGCAGCTGACGATCCACTACCACCGGGACTTCGACGGGATGGTCTCGGCCGCGGTGCTGGCCTCCATCCTGGCCGAGCGCGGCGAGGACGACCTGCGCCTGACCTCGGTGAACTACGACCAGCGCACGGACTGGGCGACCTTCGGTGAGGGCACCCGCTTCGCGATCGTGGACTTCCACTTCCACCCACGCGCCGCGTACTGGTTCGACCACCACCCGACCACCTTCCTGGACGACGAGCTGCGCGCCGCGTACGCCCCGAGCGAGCGCTGGATGTGGGACGCCACCTCGCCCTCCTGCCCCCCCATGATCCTGGCCCACGCCGAGCGCTGGTGGGGCTACGAGGTGCCCGAGCGGTTCCGGGAGATGGCGCGCTGGAGCGATGTGGTGGATGCCGCCCGCTACTCCAGCGTGGACCAGGCCATCTACGGTGAGGAGCCCGCCCTGCGCATCACGCGGGCGCTCGCCGCGGGCCCGCGGCCCGAGTGGACCGACGAGCTGGCCGCCGCCATGCGGGACGGGACCCTCGAGGAGGTCGCCAGCCGCCCGGACCTGGAGCGGGCCTACCAGCGCGCCTGCAAGACGCGCGACAAGGCCCTGGTCCAGTTCCCCCCCACGGTCGTCCGGCAGCGCGCGGGGGTCCTGCTGTACGACGCCTCGTCGAACAAGGTGCGTCGCGAGCGCTTCGCGCCCTTCTACCACCACCCGGAGGCTCGCTACGCGGTCGGCGTGATCCCCACCAGGGCGGGGTTCCATGTGACCTGCGGGGAGAACCCGTGGAATCCCCCGGCGAACCGCATGCATGTGGGTGAGCTCATGGAGCGCTACGGCGGCGGCGGTCACATCGCGGTCGGCGGCGCCAACCCGCACGACCTCGAGGCCACGCGCCAGGTGGCCGGCGAGGTCGCGGACCAGCTCGAGGCGCACCTGATCGCGCACGGGGAGGCCTAGCGGCAATGCCGACCGCGTCGCTGCTCTCCCTCTCCGCCGACGAGCTCGCCGAGCGCGTGACGGCCCTCGGCGGCCGCGCGTTCCACGGACGCGCGGCGCGACGCGAGGTCCTGGAGCGCGGGGTGCTGGACTACGCCGCCATGACGAGCCTGCCGGCTGCCCTGCGCGAGGCCCTGTCCCACGAGCTCCCCATCCTCGCCGGGCGCGAGCGCCTGCGCACCGTCGCGAGCGACCGCACCACCAAGCTGCTGGTGGACTTCCCCGGCCGCGAGGGCAAGGACCCGGTCGAGACGGTCCACATCCCGCCCCACGACCCGGCCAGCGAGAAGGGTGCGACCCTGTGCGTCTCCACCCAGGTCGGCTGCCCGGTCGGCTGCCCCTTCTGCGCCTCCGGCCTGGCGGGGCTGAGCCGCAACCTGGCCGCGCACGAGATCCTGGAGCAGTTCGTCCTGGGCCGCGCGGTGGGCCCGCTAGGCCGCGCCGTGGTGATGGGCATCGGCGAGCCCCTCCTGAACCTGCCGGCCCTCACCGAGGCCCTGGATGCCGTTCATGACGAGATGGGCATGGGCGCCCGCAAGGTGACCGTGTCCACGGTGGGCTTCCCCGACCGCCTGCGCCGGGCGGCGCGCAGCGAGCCGCGGTTCCAGCTGGCCATCAGCCTGCACACCGCCGACGACGCCCAGCGCGACGAGCTGGTCCCCGCGATGCGCGGGGTCCCGGTGGAGGAGGTCTTGGCCGCCGGGGACGACTGGTTCGAGGTCACAGGGAGAGAGGTCACCTACGAGGTGGCCCTCCTGGGCGGCGAGAACGACACCCCGGGCCACGCGGAGCGCCTCGCGCGCAGGCTGCGCGGCCGACGGTGCACTGTGAACCTCATCCCCTGGAACCCGAGCCCCGAGCTGCCCTTCGCCCGCCCCCGCCCGGGGCAGCCCGAGGCGTTCCGGGAGGCCCTCGCCGAGCGCGGGGTGGTGGCGACGGTGCGGTGGTCCCGCGGCCTCGACGGCGACGCGGCCTGCGGACAGCTGCGCCACCGGCACGCCGGCACCGCCTGAGGGCTGGGCGCGGGCCCGCCGGGCGGCCTCCGCGGGGTCGCCGCGGAGGCCACCTCCAGCTCACTCGAGGCCCATCCCCTTGGTCGCCGTCAGGCGATCGGTCAGCGCGAGGAACTCCTCGAACGGCATGACCTCCTGCTCGCGCGTGCCCCGACGGCGCAGGGCCACGGTGCCCTCCTCCGCCTCGCGCTCGCCAACCACCAGCATGAAGGGCACCTGCTCCTTCTGGGCGGTCTTGATCTTCTTGTTCATGTGGCCGGGCTCGAGCATGGCATCCACGCGCAGGTGGCGTGCACGCAGCTGCTGGGCCAGGGCCTTGCCGTACTCGGCGTGCTCCTCCCGGATCGGAATGACGGCCACCTGGGTCGGGGCGCACCAGAACGGGAAGCGACCACCGAAGTGCTCGATGAGCACCCCCACGAAGCGCTCCAGGCTGCCGAGGATCGCCCGGTGCACCATGATCGGCCGCTGCTGCGAGCCGTCGGGCGCGGTGTAGGTGAGGTCGAAGCGCTCCGGCAGGTTGAAGTCGCACTGGATGGTGCTGTTCTGCCACTCGCGTCCCAGGGCGTCCTTGATCTTGTAGTCGATCTTCGGGCCGTAGAACGCGCCGCCGCCCTCGTCCAGCTCGAGCTTCAGCCCGATGGAGTCCGCCGCCTGCTGGAGCGCCTCGGTGGCGCGCTCCCAGATGGCGTCCTCGCCGATGGTCTTCTCCGCGGGGCGCGTGGCCAGGTACGCGGTGTACTCGAACCCGAAGGTCTTCATGAACCGGTCCACGAGCCGGCAGACCCCCGCGATCTCCTCCGCCAGCTGGTCCGCCGTGCAGAAGATGTGGGCGTCGTCCTGGGTGAACCCGCGGACGCGCAGCATCCCGTGCACCACGCCCGAGCGCTCGTAGCGGTAGACGGTGCCGAGCTCGGCCCAGCGCAGGGGCAGCTCGCGGTAGCTCCGCCCGCGGTCCTTGTAGATCAGGACATGCCCGGGGCAGTTCATGGGCTTGACGCGATAGGGCAGCTCATCGAGCGCCATCGGCGCGTACATCATCTCGCCGTAGTTCTCGAGGTGGCCCGAGACCGCGAAGAGGGACTCGCGGCTGACATGGGGCGTGTAGACCGGGTCATAGCCACCGGCCAGGTGCTCGTCCCACCACATCTGCTCGAGGCAGCGGCGCACGGTGCCCAGCGCCGGGTGCCAGAACACGAAGCCAGCGCCGGCCTCCCCGTGGGTGCTGAACAGGTCGAGGTCCGTGCCGAGCTTGCGGTGGTCCCGCAGCTTGACCTCCTCGAGCCACGCCAGGTGCGCGTCGAGCTCCTCCTGGGACCAGAACGCGGTCCCGTAGATGCGCTGCATCATCGGGCGCTTCTCATCCCCTCGCCAGTACGCCCCGGCCAGGTTCAGGAGCTTGAAGTGGAACTCGTGCTGGAACGAGTCGATGTGGGGCCCCTCACAGAGGTCCCCCCACTGCTCGCCGTCCGGCCCGTGGGTGTAGAAGGTGATCTCCTCGCCCTCCGGGATCAGGTCGAGGGCCTCGACCTTGTACTCCTGCCCCCAGCCCTGGAGGATCCGGCGCGCCTCGTCGCGGCTCACGGTGCTCTTCGTGATCGCGGGCGAGCGCTTGGCGATGCGGCGCATCTCCTTCTCGATCTTGCCCAGCTCCTTGTCGGTGAGCGGCTCAGGCAGGTCGAAGTCGTAGTAGAAGCCGTGCTCGATCGAGGGACCGAACCCGAACTGCACGCCCGGGTGGAGCTTCTGGACGGCCGAGGCCATCAGGTGCGCCACCGAGTGGCGCAAGGTCGAAACGGGGAAGGGCTCCACCACCTGCGGAGCCGACGCGGCGTCGGTCATGGGGTCGCGTTCCGGGAGGGTCTTCCGCGACGGCCCCAACCAGGGGTCGCACGCGTGCCCGAGCGCTCCCGAGGCGCCCGGACGAGGGTGAGTCTAGGACTCCCATCGGTCCGGAGCGCGCCCGGCAACAGGCTTTCTGGCCGTTCCTCGGGCCCGCGGGCGGCGCTCCGCGCCCTCCGCCCCCAGAGGGCCGAGGCGCCTCCTCAGCCGGCAGCGCCAGGCAGCCAGCGCTTGACCTCGAACTCGAGCTCGACCCCCCGCTGGGAGGCGACCTCGTCACGCACCAGGTCCATCAGGGCCAGCACCTCCGTCGCGGTGGCCCCGCCCGCGTTGACGATGAAGTTGGCGTGCCGCTCGCTGACCTCCGCGGCACCGATCCTGCGGCCCTTGAGGCCGCAGGCGTCCACCAGCTGCCCGGCGCTCAGTCCCCCGGAGGCGTCCGGGTCGGGGTTCTTGAACACGCAGCCTGCGCTCGCGGCGGTCACCGGCTGGGTGGCGTTCTTCGCGCGCATGTACTCGTTGATGCGCTCGCCCACCTCCTTCACGGAGCCCGTCCCGAAGCGCAGGACCACGCCGGCGACCACCGCCTCGCCCAGGTTCCCATTGCGGTAGCTCGGTGAGGCCTCTTCGCGAGGGAGGTCGCGGAAGGTCCCGTCAGGATCGATGAGGCGCACGAGCTCGACCGCGCTCCACACCTCCCAGCCTCGGCCGCCGGCGTTCATCGCCACGCCGCCCCCGATGTGTCCGGGCACGCCCGCGAGCATCTCCAGCCCGGTCAGCCCGAGCCGCCGCATCCTGTTCACGAGGCCCACCATGGTCACCCCGGCCCAGCAGGCGAGGCGCGGGTCCTCGGCGATGGGGCTGGGAGCGACGCGCGCATCCAACCCCTGGTCCAGGGCCTCCGTCGCGCCGTGATCGGGCGCCTGGGGCCGCATGATCATGTTCATGCGCGAGGTCCCGATGACCACGCCCGGGAGGACGCCGTCGGCCACCACGAGGTTCGCGCCGCCCCCCAGGATCCGCGGGACCATGCCGCGCTCCCGCGCCGCGCCCACGGCGTCCCGGAGCTCCTCGGGGGTCGCCGGCTCCAGCAGCCACTCGGCCGCGCCGCCCACCTTCATGTTGGTGAGGCCGGCCAGGGGCGCGTTCGGGAGCGCGGCGCAGGGCCAGAGGGTGCGCGCCGTGCTCAAGCGTCCAGGCGGGCGAGGAGGGACGGGCGGATGGAGTCGATGTCGCCGGCCCCGAGGACCAGGGCCGCCGGCCGCGCCAGAGAGGCCTCGAGCCCAGCGCAGAACTCGGCCGTGGCGTGGGCCAGGTCCCCGCCCTCGGCCGCGTCCACGCCCGCGCGTCGCAGGCCCAGGACGATGTCAGAGGCGCCGGCGGTCACGCGGTCGATGTGCCGGCGCGCGCCGTACACCTCAGCCACCACGACGCGGTCCGCGCCGCGCAGGGACTCGATGAACTCGGGCAGGAAGCGCGCGGTCCGGCTCGCCTGGTGCGGCTGGAAGAGCACATGGATCGGCGCCCCGGGGAAGACGCGGCGCGCGGCCTCGAGGGTCACACGCACCTCGGTCGGGTGGTGCGCGTAGTCGTGGACCACGGGCAGCCCCCCGGGCGTGCCCCAGCGCTCGAAGCGCCGGCCAGCGCCCTCGAAGCGCGCGACTCCCAGGGCCGCCTCGCGCGCGAGCTCGGAGCAGCGCGTGCTGGACTGGCCTCGAGCGCGCAGCCCCACGGCCATGGCCACCGCGGCCGCGGCGTTGTCGGCGTTGAAGCGGCCCGGGACCTGCAGGCGCACGACCGGGGTCGCCCAGCCGGGCCCGCGCACGGCGATGTGGAAGTGCCCCTGGTCCTCGCCGTGGAGCTCGAGCTCGAACTCGCGCCCCAAGCGCCAGACCTCGCAGCGCGCGGCCTCCTCCAGGAAGGCGGGAGCCTCCGCGGACAGGACCAGCAGCCCCGTCGGATGGATGCGTGCCGCGAAGCGCGCGAAGGCCGCGTGCAGGGCCTCGAGAGAGCCGTAGTAGTCGAGGTGGTCCTCCTCGAGGTTGGTGACGATGCCCCCCAGCGGCTGCAGCTCGAGGAAGGTGCGGTCGTACTCGCAGGCCTCCACGGCCATGAGGCCTCCGGAGCCCGCCAGCACGGCGTTGCGCCCCAGCCCACGGTGCAGGCCGCCGCCGAGGACGCCGGAGGCGGGCAGGTCCGGGCAGGCCCGGTCGATGCCGCGCAGGGCCTCGTAGAGCAGCCAGGTGGTGCTGGTCTTGCCGTGGGTGCCGGCCACGCCGATCGCGGCGGCCTCGTGGCTGGTGAGCAGGCCCAGGGCCTGCTTGTAGCGCAGCACCGGCAGGCCGCGCTCCTCGGCGAGGAGCACCTGGGGGTCGTCGGCAGGCACCGCCGCGGAGCGCACCACGACCTCTGCGTCGGAGGGCAGGGCCGAGGCCGCGCTGGCCCCCACCGCGATGGCGATCCCCGCGGCCTCGAGCGGCGCCACGAAGGGCCCGCCGGCGGAGTCGTGACCGGTCAGCGCGTGCCCACGCTCAGCCAGCAGCAGGCCCAGGCCGCTGACCCCAGCGCCACCCGCGCCGAGCAGGTGGACCCGGGGAGCGAGGCCAGGGACCAGGCCCGGCGCGCGCACGAGGGAGGGAGTCGGGTGCTCGTCGATCACATGCCCATCGAAGCAATCGAGACGCGCCCGTTCCAGCCTCCACCCGCCCCTCTCCCGGCCGCGGGGTCGTCCGTGGGAACCTGCCTTGCGCGCGCGCTGTCCGTGCCGCACCCTGGGGTCGGGCCCCGCGCGCCGCGGACGCGGCTCCTTCAGGCAATGGCAGCTCCCACTCCCCTGGTCGTGGCCCACGAGGCCGGCTCCCACCTCGAGGCCCAGATCCTGCGCGGCCTCCTCCGAGCCGAGGGCATCGCCGCACGCGTTGCCGGCGAGGAGCTCAGCGACGAGTTCGCCCAGGCCGCACGCCTGACCGGCGGCCTCGCCCAGGTCCTCGTCCCCCGCGAGTCCCTCGACCAGGCCCAGCACATCCTCGCCGCCCACGCCGAAGCCCGCACAAGCGCCGCGGAGGCTGCGGAGGAGCAATGGAACTCTGGCTTGCCAGAGTGCCCAGACAACACAGCCTGACTCTGGCTTGCCAGAGTCCCCAGACAACACAGCCTGACTCTGGCTTGCCAGAGTCCCCAGACAACACAGCCTGACTCTGGCTTGCCAGAGTCCCCAGACAACACAGCCGGACTCTGGCTCGCCAGAGTCCCCACACAGCACCGCCGAACTCCGGCTCGCCAAGGTCTCGAGGGAGACCCCAGCCCCTCAAGCCGGGCGTGCGAGCGCGCGCAGGCGCGCGCACTGCTGTGCGGCGGCCTCGGCAGGGACCAGGTCCAGGAGCGCGCTGCGCATGGCCCCGCGCGCGGCCTCTCCACCCGGCCCGAGGAGGTCCAGGAGCGCGTCGGCCTGGCCGGCCAGGTCCTCCTCCTGCACCACGCGGGCCCCCGCGCCCAGCGCCGCGGCGTTGCGCTCCTGATGGCGATCGCCGTGGTGCGGATAGGGCACGACCCACGCTGGAACGCCCACCGCACCCACCTCGGCCAGCGTCGAGGCCCCTCCACGGCACAGCACCAGATCCGCGGCGGCCAGCAGCCGCGGGACCTCGTGCGCGTACTCGACGGGTCGGTAGCCCGCCGTGGGGGCGGCCCCCTCACCCAGGCGCCCTGGACCCACCTGGTGGATCACCTGAACGCCCGACGCCACGAGCCGAGGAGCCAGCTCGCGCACGAACGCGTTGAGCGCGCCCGCGCCCTGGCTGCCCCCCAGCACGACCAGGAGCGGGCCGTCGGGAGCCAGCTCAAGGGCCTCTCGAGCCGGACGGGAGGGAGCCTGGACGCGCACGAAGCGCGGAGAGACCGGTGCTCCCATGACGCGGTGGCGTCCGTCGGCCCGCCCGCCGGGGCAGGTTGCCGCGTGAGCGTGCCAGACCTCGCGGGCCAGGGGCGCCAGCAGTCGCGTTGCGCGGCCGGGCGCGGCATTGATCTCGAGGAGCACCAGCGGGATCCCGAGGCTGCGCGCAGCGAGGCCCGCCGGCGCCGAGGTGAATCCCCCCAGTCCGACCAGGACCTGACTCCCGGCGCGCCGCAGCGCGCGTCGAGCGCGCAGCGCCTCGGGCAGGAGGCGCGTCAGGGTGCGGGCCGTCGACGGCGCGCCCCCGCTGGGCGGCTCGATGGCGAGGGCAACGCGGTCGACCTGGGCACCGCCCAGGCGTGCCTCGAGCCCCTGCAGGACCTGCCGCTCGACCCCGCGCCCGCTCTGGAACCACACCAGGCTCTCGAGCGGCTCGAACTCTGGAGCTGCGGACAGCTGGTCCAGGAGGGCGAGGCCGGGGACCATGTGCCCGCCGGTTCCCCCTCCGGCGAAGGCGAGTCGCAGCAGCCGGCCGCTCACCGCGCGCGCTGGGCCAGAGCCTCGGCGCCGGGGGCCCTCGAGGACTCTGCGGAGGACCCCGCGCCCGCGGGCAGCGCGCGGGAGGCAGCCGCGGCCACCCCAGGCCGAGACAGAGCGGTCTCCGAGGACGCAGCGCGCGGCTCGGGAGGCGCAGTCCGCGCCCGCTGCGGGCTCGAGCTCACGAGGGCGACCTCGGGAGTCACGCCCACGGAGGCCTTGGAGGAGGAGCTCACTGCCCCTGCCGTCAGCACGCCCCAGGCGCTCGGCGCGACGAGCGCGGCGAGGCCGCAGCAGGAGAGGAGGAGGCTCCAGCGCGCACGGCGGCTCATTGGGCCCCCGCCAGCGCGGTGCCCACGCCGGGCGGAAGCAGGAGCACCTGTCCCGACCGGATGCGGTCGGGCTGCAGGCCGGGGTTGGCCGCGATCAGCTCCTCAAGGGTGCAGCCCAGGCTCACGGCAATGCGGCCCAGGATGTCCCCCTCTCGGACGATGTACCGGCTGGCGGGCACGCTCCTGCGCTGAGGAGCCTGGGGCAGACGGAGCTCCATGCCCGGGGTGAGGAGGTCCGGGTCGAGGCCGGGGTTGCAGGCCTGGACCTGCCCCACGCTCACCTTGCCGTCCCGCTCGCGCTGGAGGATGCGATAGAGGGAGTCTCCCGGCTGGACGACGACCACCTCGAGGACTCCGACCTCCTGGATGCGTCCCGGCCGCTTGAAGGAGGCCTCGACGGTGCCCGCGGGGAGCTGAAGGACCTGCCCGGCGCGGAGGCGGTCGGGTTGCAGGCCGGGGTTCAGCTCCATCACCTGAGCCTGGGCCCGCACCGTGCCGCACTGCTCTTGGAGGATGGTGCCCAGGCAGTCGCCGGGCTGGACGGTGTAGCGACGCGTGGGCGCGCCGGCTGCGACGGCCTGAACGGGGCGCGCCTGGGTGGGGACAGCCGGGGCCTGAAGGGGAGTCCCTGCCTGGGGGACGGCACGCTCGGGCCAGGGGCGCGGCTCGGCGCTCGGGGGCTGGGCCATCGGGGTCTGGGGCTCCGAAGCGGGCTGCGCGAAGGGGAGGTCTGCCTGGGGTCGCGCCGCAGGCTCGACCGCAGTTGGCCGCCGGCGCGCCGTCGGCGCGGGGCGCTCCTGGGCGCCATCCAGGCGAGGGTCCAGACGGCGCGGAACGGGACGCTCCCCCTGGGGACGGCTGCCAGGACTGCGCTCCGTGGCCCGGCCGGCCCCCCCGAACTCGGAGGGGCGTTCGGCGGCCTGGGCCGCCAGCTCCTCGAGCCGACTCGGGTCGCGCGGATCCTCTCCGAGGAGCGCCACGGCCACGAGGGTCACCACCAGCAGGAGGAGCGCAAGCACTCCGAAGCGTTCGTACTGTTGCATGAGCGAGGGATCGGGCCGCCCTCGGGTGCGCGCAACCGCGCGCCAGGCGGCTAGATCACCTTCGGCAGGGGAGACCGCCGAGTGGCCCCCAAGATCAGGCCAACCGCGAGGCTCGAGGCCAGCAGGCTCGTGTTCCCATCGCTGATGAAGGGCAGGGTCATCCCCTTCGGCGGCGCAAGCCGGGTGACGACCGAGATGTGGACCAGGGCCTGCAGGCAGACGCCCACGGTGAGCCCGAAGGCGACCAGCGCCGCGAAGGGGGACTCGACGCTGCGCGCGATCCGGAGGCCGCTCCACAGGACCACCATGTAGGCCCCCACGACCAGGAGCGCTCCGAAGAGACCCAGCTCCTCGCCCACCAGCGCGAAGACGAAGTCGGTCTGCTGGTACTGGAGGCCCGCGAGTCGCGCCTGGCCCTGGCCGAGGCCCACGCCCCAGAAGCCTCCACTGGAGAAGGCGCGGGCCGAGCCGGACACCTGGTCGTTGGTGGCCTCCCCCATGAAGATCGCCAGGCGATCCCGAACATGGGAGAACATGGTCGCGCCCGCAACCAGAGCGGCGGAGCCCAGCGCCGCGGCGGAGGTCGCGATGTGGCGCTGCTGGAACCCCGCGACCCACATGACCGAGCCCCAGGTCACCCCGAGGAGCACGGTCGAGCCGAGGTCGGGCTCGAGGAAGATCAGGAGGGCGAACACGAGGCCCATGCCGAGGGTGGGCAGGTAGCCGTGCAGCCCCTCCTCCACCCGCGGGCCCAGGTCCTCACACCGCCGCGCGAGCCAGACGATCCCCAGGACCCGAGCCACATCGGAGGCCTGCAGGTTGAAGGGGAGCAGGGGCAGATCGACCCAGCGCCGGGCGCCGTTGATGCGTGCCTGGAGGCCGGGAACGAACACCGCCACCAGGAGCAGCAGGGCCACGATGGCGAGGGCGGGGGCGAGGGGCTTGAGCCGCTCCGTGCCCAGCTGCCACAGACCGACGACGATCAGGATGGCGACCCCGCGCATCCCGGCCAGCTTGGCAAGGTGCTGCTGGAACAGGTCCTCGGGCAGGGTGGTGGCCGCGTGACTGGCCTGCAGCAGGAACCCCAGGGCCATCAGGGCCAGCACCGCGTAGAACAGGCGTCGGGCCTCGATGGTGGCGTCCGCGACGCGCGGCTGGGTCGCGACCTCGATCCGCTCGAAGAGCCCCAGCTGGGTCTCGCCCGAGGCTGCCACGGCGGCGCCGGCCCGTCTTCGGAAGCGTGCCATGGTCAGCGCACCTTGAGGAGGGCCAGGCTCGCCAGCCCCGAGAGGGCCGCCACGATCCAGAGTCGAACGACCACGGTGGTCTCGGGGATGCCGCCGCTGGGCGAGCGGCGGAACACCCCGCCGTGCTCCTTGAGGCCGTGGTGCAGGGGCGCGATCGTGAAGACCCGCCGGCCGGTGGTGCGGTACGAGAAGCGCTGCAGGGCGCTGGAGCCGAGCTCCGCGAAGGGGACGAGCGCGATCAGCCCGAGGGGGACCTCCTGCTTCGACACGAGGGCCATCCACCCGAGCAGGCCGCCGAGCGGCAGGGCGCCGGAGTCCCCCATGAACACCCGCGCAGGGGGGGCGTTGAACCACAGGAAGCCCGTCGTGGCCCCGATCAGGGCCCCGGCGAGGACGGTCATCTCGGAGGCCTCCGGCACATGCGGGATGCCGAGGTAGCCGGTCCAGTCCCACCGCCCGGTCACATAGCAGAAGACCGCGAGGGCAGCCGCGGCCAGGATCGTGCAGCCCGCGGCGAGGCCGTCCATCCCGTCGGTGATGTTGATCGCGTTCGAGGTGCCGGCCACGACGACCCAGCCGATGGCCACGAACAGGGCGACCCCCAGCGCGGAGTTGCCCAGCTCGAGGGTCCAGTCCTTGGCGAAGGGCGGGTGGATGGCGAGCAGGCTGTAGCGGTCCGAGGCGTGGGCGGTCCAGGCCATGGCCCCGACCACGAACAGGCCGATCACGAGCTGCCCCATGATCTTCCCCGTCGGGCTCAGGCCGTTGCGGTCGGGGTCGGTGAGCTTGATCCAGTCGTCGACGAAGCCCACTGCGGCGAGGCCCGCCACGAGGATGAGGCCCAGCACCACATGGACATTGTCCAGGCGGCACCAGAGCAGCGCCGAGCCCAGCAGAGCGGCGATCAGGAAGGACCCCCCCATGGTGGGCGTCCCCGCCTTGCCCGCGTCCACGGTGGCCACCTGGGCCAGGTCGTTCTTGTCCGACCGCTCTCCGATCCGCTGCCCCGCCAGCCAGCGGATCACCGGCCCCCCGAGGACCAGCGCCAGAGCGAAGCCGGTCATCACGGCCATCACCACTCGGAAGCTGATGTAGCCGAAGAGCGAGACGCCCATCAGGCTGTTGAGCAGCTCGATCAGCATCAGGCCAGAGCAGGCTCTCCTGAGGGCTGCGGGGAGGACTGCTGGAGGAGGCGCACGAGGGCGTCCAGCCCGGCCGCGCGGCTGCCCTTGAGCAGGACCAGGTCGCCGGCGTGAAGTACGGCCTCGAGCCCGGCCGCGGCGGCCTCGCGGTCCGCGAAGCGCACGAGGGCCCGCTCGGCCAGGCCCGCCTCGCGGGCACCGCTCGCGACCTCGTCCGCCCCCACGGTGATGAGCAGGTCCACCCCCGCAGCGGCCACGGCCGCGCCGACCTCGGCGTGCAGCGCCGCGCTGCGCTCCCCGAGCTCGTGCATGCGCCCGAGCACGGCCACCCGCCGGCCTGCGGCGGGCGCCGCGGCGAGAGCCCACAGGGCGGCGACGGTCGAGGTGGGGTTGGCGTTGTAGGTCTCGTCCAGGAGGGCCAGGCCGCGCGCCTCGGAGCGGACCCCGCGCCCTGCGACCGGCGCGAGGTCGGGCAGGCCCGCGAGGAGCGCCTCGAGGGAGACGCCGAGGGCGCGCCCTGCAGTGAGCGCGGCCAGGACATTCTGGACCTGGTGCCGTCCGAGGAGCGGGATCGAGACGCGCTGCTCCTCGCCGGGCTCGCCGACCATGGCGCCCGAGAGGGTGAACGAGGTGCCGCTGGCCTCGAAGGTGAGGTCCGAGGCCACTAGGTCGGGGGCGCACTCCCCTCCGGCCTCCTCGCCCGCTGCGGCGGCGCGCACGGCGAAGCGGTGCACGCGGGCGCGGGTGACGGAGGCCATCGCCGCGGTCCGCGGGCAGTCCGCGTTGAGCACGCAGAAGCCGCCCTCGGGCAGGGAGGCGGGCAGCGCGGCCTTCTCCGAGGCGACCCCGTCCTCGTCCCCGAGGCCCTCGAGGTGGCTGGCCCCCACATTGGTCACGATGGCACCCGTAGGGCGTGCGAGGCGCGCGAGGTGCGCGATCTCCCCGCGGCCGTTGGTCCCCAGCTCCGCCACCAGAACCTGGGCATCCTCGGGACAGGCCAGCAGGGTGTGAGGCACGCCGATGTCGTTGTTGAACGAGGCCGGGCTCGCCGAGGCGCGCAGGCCCGCGCCGCGGAGGAGCACATGCAGGATCTCCTTGGTGCTGGTCTTGCCGCAGGAGCCGGTGATCCCCACGACCTCGAGGCTCCGAGTGGAGCGAACCCAGCGGCCCAGGTCGCCCAGCGCCCGCCGCGTGCAGGCCACCTCGAGCACCGGAGCCGCACCCGCAGCCGCCGCGGTCCCCTCGGGCACGACGACCGCCACGGCGCCACGCTCGACCGCCGCGGGGATGAAGCGCGCACCGTCGAAGTTGGGTCCACTCAGGGCCACGAACAGGTCGCCAGGCCGCAGGGTGCGGGTGTCGGTCGAGACCCCACCCACCGCAAGTCCAGCGGCCCCTGCCTCGAGCCGGCTCCCCATGGCCTGGGCCAGGTCCGCCAGCGTCCAGCGCGCGCGGGGAGCCCCGCCGTGCGTGTCTTGCCCCCTCTCCTGCTTCATGCTCAGCCCATGACCTCCAGCTGGGCGCGCTCCTCGAGCGCGGCCCGCGCGACGACGCGGTCGTCGAAGGGGTGGCTGCCGTGCGCATCCACCTGCACCGTCTCGTGTCCCTTGCCTGCGATCAGCACCGTGTCCTCGGGCGCGGCGGCCGCGATGGCCGTGCGGATGGCCGCGGCCCGGTCGAGCTCGCGCAGCACGCGTGCCAGGGCCTCGGACGCGAGGCCCGCGCAGACCTCGTCCGCGATGGCCTCCGGAGCCTCCGAGCGCGGGTTGTCGCTCGTCAGCAGGACGCGGTCGGCGAGGCGCGTTGCAGCGGCCCCCATGAGCGCGCGCTTGCCCCGGTCCCGGTCCCCACCGCACCCGAACACGCACCACAGACGCGCGCCGGGAGCCAGCTCGCGCCGGAGCGCAGCAAGGGCCCGCTCGAGCGCATCCGGCGTGTGTGCGTAGTCCACCACGACCTGCGGCGCGGCGGAGTCGCCGCCCGCCCGGAGCGCTTCCATGCGCCCCGGGGCAGGCTTACAGGAGGTGAGCCCGGCCAACGCGTGGTCCGGACTCACCCCCGCGACAAGCGCGCAGGCGAGCGCCGCGAGGGCGTTCTCGACATTGAAGCGGCCCCGGAGGTGGAATCGCACACCCCGCGCTGGAATCCCCATCCCAGACAAGTGGAAGGATGTGCCCTCCCGGGTCGCTCGCAGTCGAGAGGCCATCAGATCGGCGCTCGTCCGCGTGCTGTATCGAAGGACCCTGGCCCCGCGCGCACGCGCAGCGCGCGCCATGCGGTCGGAGGCTGGGTCGTCGGCGTGGACGATCGCCGTCCCGCCAGGGTCCAGGGCCTCGAAGAGGCGGGCCTTGGCGGCCGCGTAGGCCTCCAGGCTGCCGTGGTAGTCGAGGTGATCCCTGGTGAGGTTGGTGAAGACCGCGGCGTCGAAGGCAAGCCCCGCATGGCGCTCCTGCGCCAGGGCGTGGGAGCTGACCTCCATGGCGAGGGCCTCCCCGCCGGCCGCCCGGTGGGCCTGCATGAGCCGCGCCAGCTCGGGCGCGTCCGGGGTCGTGTGCGTCGCCTCGCGGGGACCGCCTGCCAGGCGGTGCCCCGCCGTGCCTAGGACGCCCGCCCGGCGCCCTCCGGCGTCGAGCAGGTGAGCGATCAGGTGAGCCACGGAGGTCTTCCCGTTCGTGCCGGTGACGCCAGCCAGGAAGAGCCGGCGCGCAGGCTCTCCTGCGAGGGCCTGGGCCACGAACCCCGCGATGCGCGCGGGTGAGTCGTGCACCCACTGGGGCACGGAGCCCTCGAGCTGCAGCGTGCGAGGCGCGAGCACCGCCGAGGCCCCGCGCTGGAGGGCATCCGCCGCGAAGCGTGCTCCGTCGTCACGGGTTCCGGGAAGCGCGACGAAGAGGGCTCCGGGCTCCACGCGCCGCGAGTCCACCTCCACCGAGCGGAGCTCCACGGCGCCGGCGCGTGAGGCGCCCCCGCGGAGCCAGCCCCCGTGGGCTCTGACGAGGTCCTGGAGGTTCACCTCACCCTCCGCGAGGGATCGTCCTCGAGTGCGGGAGCCTGCCTCCGATCGGGGCGGCCGAGGAGACCGCTCGGAGAGGACGGGGTGGAGGGCTGCTTCTGCGCAGGGGGAGCGGCCTGCGCCACCGGCTCGGCGGGCTCCTCCTCGAGCCCAAGGGCTCCGCGCAGCAGGCGCGCGGCCACGGGACCTGCGACCTTCGACCCGAAGTGCCCCCAGGTCTCGTATTCCTGGACCTCGTCCACCACGACGAGCGTCATGACCTCACGGCCCTGCGCATCCGCGCCGAAGGCGAACATGGACGAGGTGTAGCAGGGCCCCGAGTGGAGCGCGCCGCGCTGCTTCAGCTCGCGGCGACAGGCACTGCTGCAGCGCGTGCCCTCGGCCTCGTGGCGCAGCCAGTGCTCGGCGTCCGCGTGGCTGCAGGGCACGCCGGCCTCCTTCTCAGTGGTCCCCGTCTTGCTCCCGAAGCTCTCGACGCCCATACCGAGGAAACACTGCTTGGCGATCTCCGCGCCGGTGCCGCGCCAGTGGCCGCTCTTCGGCCAGTGCCTGTGGCCAGGCGTCATGTGGTATGCCGTCCCCTCGAAGGCAGGGTCCGTCGAGGCGGCGCCAAGGCGCATGTACTCCTTGATGCGCTCGCAGGCGGCGGCGTCCAGGACGCGCCCGCGCGGCCGAACCGGCTGTGCATTGCCGTTCACGGCCGCCACGAATCGCAGGGGCACGCGCTCTCCGCCGCGCAGCAGCGTGAGGAGCGCCTCAGCCATCTGGAGGGCGTTCACCTGGATTGCATGCCCAAAGGAGAGGCTTGCGGGGGTGAGGCCCGGAACCGGCTCACCCCGGCTGGCCCCATCCCACTGCTCAACGGGCAGGAGCACGCCGTCGCGGATCGGGCCAATCCCGAGATCCGTCGCGGGCCCGAACCCAAACGCCGTGAGGCCGTCGTGCAGCCGACGCGCCGGGATGCGCATGCCGATCTGGACGAGGACCGCGTTCTGAGAGTGGGCAAGACCGTAGGCGGGGCTGTGCCAGCCCGGCTGAGCCCCCTTCGCCTCGCGCACCAGCTTCGGCCTTCCGGGCACGCGGATGCCTTCCATACCGTTCGACTGGAAGCGGTCGTCCTCGGACACGACCCCCGCATCGAAGGCGATCGCCATGATGAGGGGCTTCATGATCGAGCCCGGCGTGAACAGGTACTGGGCGGGCATGAACCCGCTGAGCGCGTACCCCGAGTGGTCGGCGATGGCGAGCACATCCCCCGTCTCGACCTCCACGACCAGAGCCATGGCCCCCGCGGCCTGGTACGCGTCGACCACCTCGGGGAGGAGCTCCTCCAGGCGCAGCTGTAGGTCGTGGTCGAGGGTGGTGCGCACCTCGTGCGGCCGCTCGGCCAGGCGCCCTTCGAGGTAGCCGTCGAAGCGCCCCTCCGCGAGGCCCAGATCGAGGGGATCGGGAGTCACTCCGTCCACTCGCGCCTGCTCCACCCGGCCCCGCGCCGCGAGCCGCGCCGCGCGAACCGCGAGCCGGAGGTCACGCGGAAGGACGACCCGCTCCCAGGTTCGGCTCGAGCCCCTCACGCGCGGCACGCAGCCCGCGGCCTCGAGCTCGCGCTGCACCAGCAGCTCGAGGCCGGAGCGCGGATCGGGCTGGTTCATCAGCTCGTGCGCACGCTGCGCCACGGGATCGCCCGCCCCCTCGAGCGGAAGCCTCCAGGGCTCGTAGTCGCGCTCCCAGCGGGCGCGTCCCCAGGCCTCCCGGGCGCTGAGGGTGCCCCAGTGGCCGAGGATCTCGAAGGCCTTGTCCTCGATGCCAGGGATCGCCTGGGCCGAGCCCAGCGAAAGATTCGAGCGCCCCTCTTCGCTGACGAGGTGCAGCCGCGCGGTGCGCTGCTCGAGACGCAGCTGCCACGGGCTGACGCCCTCGCGCACGAGCAGGTCCCGCACGCGTCCTGCGACCTCACGGTCAAGCTCCTTGACCACCACTCGGAACCGGCTAGGGAGCAGCTCGTCCCAGAGGTGGTCGGCATAGGCCAGGACGCGGGCGTCGCGCACGAGGCCCTCCCCCATGGAGGCCAACGCGGGCGGCAGCGCCTGGAGGCGAAGCTCCACGCTGCCGGAGTCCTGGGTCAGGTGCCCAAGGACCAGCCCCATTTCCCTGAGGAGCCAGGCGGTCCAGCGCTCAGGGTGCCCCTCGCCCGCGGCACCCAGCACCTCCAGACGCACCGACTCATCGAGGAGCAGGGACGGGCACCACATCAGGGAATCCGGACCGCCCGCCGGATCCACGAACAGGCCGGGGAGGTCGTGGCGGTCCGCCCAGGCTGCGAGGTCGGCCGCCTGACGCGGGCTGAGGTCCGTCAGCGCAGCTCCGGAGGCCAGCAGCCAGCCGGGCTCCTCCTCGCCCGCGGTCGCGGGGAGCAGGCGCAGCAGCAGCTGCTCCTCCCCCCAGTCCGCGGGGAGCACGCCAGCCTGCTCCTGGAACAGGAGCTCGGTCACGCGCCAGGGGGTGTGGGCACGCCACAGGTCGCGGGGCGAGACCTGGAGGTCGTAGACCTGCACCGAGGCGGCAAGCGGGCGACCGCTCCGGTCCAGCAGGACCACGGGCAGCGCAGGATCCTCGACAGTGACCGCGCGCGATGCGGGCGCCTCCGCCTGCGCGAGACTGAGCCTCACGGCGCCGCCGCCCACCGCGGCGAACCCAAGCCCCAACAGCACCAGCATGTGCGTTGGCCGCAGGCCGCGTGCCGGCAAGGTCGCCCCCGTCGTTCCCCTCGTCACCATTCCCCTCGACTCACCTCAGCTTGGTGGTGTCCTCATTCGAGCGATCTGCGGGAGCCCGTTCAACGCCCTGGAGATCCCAGAGCTGGCTCCGGTTCCAGAGCTCAAGCTCCCCTGCCTCACCGTCGTACCTCGTGCTCGCGTCGCTCAGGCGCTGCAGGTCGACGGCCATGGCGCGAGCCTGGTTCGCGAGCACGACGCAGACGAGGCTGGCAGCCAGGACGCCCGCCCAGAGCAGCAGAGCCAGGACGCGCAGGACCTCCGAGCCCTCGCGAGTCATGGACCCACCTCCAGGGCGTCGCTGCCGGCGCCGGGAGCCAGGCCCAGCAGCCGACCCAGGGAGCGCGCCTCCTCCCTCGCGGCAGATTCGTCCAGCGAGATCGCTCCGCGCTCGACCTCGAGCAGGCTCTGCTCGAGGCGCGCGTTGGAGTGCCAGAGCAAAGCCAGGGCAGCCAGCGCCACGGCCACTGCGAGCCATGCGCCCGCCGACCGGGCCGAGCTCAACCCTCGACCTCCGCGGCCTCGGAGGTTCGGCGCGCCGCGCGCACCCGCGCGCTGCGCGCGCGAGGGTTGGCACGCAGCTCGGCGCGGCTCGGCTCGAGGGGGCGGGGCGTCAGGACCTCCCACACGCCGCGGCGCGCCCCCTCCGCGAGGTGACGCTTGACCACGCCGTCCTCGCCGGAGTGGAAGGTGATCACCGTGAGGACCCCACCGGGACGCAGGAACAGCTCACCCGCCCGCAGTCCGGCCAGCAGCTCCTCCCCCTCCTCGTTCACCGCCCGCCGCAGGGCCTGGAACACGCGCGTTGCCGGGTGCGCCTTGCCGCGGCGGCCGAGGACCTGCTCCACGAGGAGGGCCAGGCCCACGGTCCGACGGAACGGGGTGCGCTTGCGCGCCTCCACGACCGCCCGGGCCACCTCCCGGGAGCGGGTCTCACCGCCCTCGAAGTAGAAGAGGTCCGCGAGGTCGCTCTCGTCCCAGCGGTTGACGATGTCGGCCGCCGTGCGCTCCCGCTCGGGATCCATGCGCATGTCGAGCGGGCCGTCCAGCTGGAACGAGAAGCCACGCTCGGCGCGATCCAGCTGCAGGGAGCTGACCCCCAGGTCCATCAGGAGCCCCGCCAGGGGCTCGACCCTCAGCTTGCGCAGGAGGGTTGAAAGGTCGGAGATACGGGCCCGCGCAAGGCGGGCCCGATCTCCGAAGGGCTCGAGGCGCTCCCGGGCGAGCTCCAGGACCTGTGGGTCCTGGTCCGTGCCAAGCACGGATGCGCCCGGGAGGCTCTCGAGCAGATGCGCTGCGTGCCCCCCGGCACCCAGCGTCGCATCCACGATCAGGCCCGCGGTTCGGTCGGCTTCAACGCTACCCCCCAGCAGCTCCACCACCTCCGCGACCATCACCGGGATGTGCACGTGTTCCTGGCTCATGACGGTTCTCCAGGTCGCGAGCGACGCGTCGAGCGCGCTCATGCCCCGGCCTCCTCGTCGGGATCCACGCCGAGCTCGCGCAGCGCGCGCTTGGCCTGCTCCAGCTCCAGGCGCAGCTTGATGACCTCGAGCTCGGCCCGCAGGCCCTCCTGCTGCTCGGCCAGGCGCTGCTCCTCGCGAATCGCGCGCTCCTTGGAGAGGCGCTCGTACTCCTTCGCCTGGTCGTGGGCGCGTTCCTCGGCGGCGAGAGCCTCCTGCTCGCTCTGGAACCCAGCCTCCAGGTCCGCCTGCGCAGCCTCCCAGGCCGCGGTGGCCCAGATCTCGACCGCCGGGCCAATCCCGACCATCACGACCTCGCGGTCCAAGCCGAACTCCCGCAGCAGCTCGGGCGAGAGCAGCACGCGCTTCGAGGCATCGAGCGTCGTCTTGAGGGTCAGAGCGCTCAGCCGCCGCCAGGCCCCCTTCTGCTTGGGACCCGCCGCAGCGAACTCCTCGGCGCTGCGCTCCGGCAGAGCACCGGGCCGCAGCCAGAGGCACTTGCCGTCCGGCGAGGGCTGGACCGTGACCAGGACCTGGCCCTCCGCGGAGAACGGGAGGCTCGTCAGGAACCGCTTGGGCACGAACAGGCGCCCCTTGGCATCGATCGGGTGCCGCGAGCTGCCGTGGAAGCCGGGCTGGGGCGCACCGCCCCAGGAGCCCGCAGGCCCGCCGCCCGCTGCTCCACTTTGCCCCACTTCGCTGCCCTTTTGGTCCACGCTGGCATCTTGGAGTGCCACGAGCTGCTGCGCAAGAACACCGCACGAAAATCCCGTTTCTGGGGTTGGATTCAGGAAACCGCGACTCGCCGCACATCCAGATGTGGTGGCCAGCGCGCCCATGCCTGGCTCCAAACCACAAGATGTTGCGGTCGCGAGACTCCGCCGCCTTTGGGCAGGCCGAGCCCGCCCCGCCGGCTCGAGGAGCTCCGCCGGCCTCGGGGGCGCAAGCCAGGGAGGTCGCCGCAGGGGACGGCGAGGAGGCCGGCGCCCCAGCAGCTGCCCCCCGGCAAGTGGCCCCTCAGCAGCTGGCCGCCGGAACGCGGCGCGGGCGCCGGCGGGGAGACGCTCCGAGCTCCCTCACGGAGCAGGAGCCTGCGGGCCCGTCCAGCTCGGCCCTCGACCGGCTCGAGGCCAGGTCACCGCACGGGAAGCCCGCGCCCCGGCAACTCAGCCCTGGGCCTCGGGGCCTTCGTCGGCGGACGCGCCCGACGCGGGAGTCTGAGCCCCTGCAGGAGCCTCTGCAGGAGCCTCTGCAGGAGCCTCTTCAGGCGCGGTGTCTTCTGGCGCCGGGCCTTCCGGCTCCGTGCCGTCCGGCGCCCCCCCCCTCGGAGCCCTCTTCCGTGGGCGAGGCGTCTCCGCGCTCGGCCTCGGCAGCGAGCTCGGCGTCCGCCGCCTCCAGCACGGCGACCGGATCCACATCCTCCCCCGCGCCGTCGAGCAGAGCCTGAAGCTCGTGGCGAATGCCCTCCATCCTCTCCGGGCCGAAGTCGAAGACCGCAACCCGATGCTGCTCCTCGCGACGGGGCTTCTTCACGAGGAAGGCCTCGCGCCCCTGCTCCCGCACCAGCCGCACGAGCTTCACGCGACGCTTGCGCATGAGCAGCAGGCAGATCACATAGCGGATCTCCGCCAGGCGCTCCTCGCCCCGCTCCGCGAGCGCATCGAAGAGCTGCTCGAGGACCTCCATGTCCATCTTGACCGCCTTCTCGGGCTGGGCCAGGTGGCGGGTCCCCCACCAGAAGCGCTCGAGGATCTCGCCGCCTGGGCGGTCCTGGCCGCGCGGGGGCGCGCCTTCAGGGGCCTCACGATGCCAGCACTCGCGACAGGCATCCCGCCGGCGCAGCCCCTCCTGGGTCAGCTCCAGCACCGAGAGGTGCAGCTCGCCGTCCGCGAACGCGCGCTCGCAGCGGCCGCAGTGACCGGTCCGGCGCTCCACCTTCCAGCGTGACATGGCGCGCCAGCGTGGGCTCTGGGGCCCCGGGATACAAGCACGGGGCGGCGCCTGCGCCTCACCGCCGCGACGAGCGCAGCCAGTCGCGCCACTGGGCCGGGGTCCGCGGCCCCTGGACCCCGGTCAGGGTCTCGAGGCCGCGCTGCACGGCGCGGGCCGCGGCCAGGTCGTCGCCCCGCAGCACCCGCTCCAGGTGGTTGACGAGGGCGGGCACGGCGCGGCGATCCCCCACCAGGCCGAGCCCAACGGCCGCGGCGCGAGACACCGCAGGATCCTCGTCCGCAAGCGCACGCGAGAGGGCCGCCACCACGCTGCGGAGGCGCGCGTCCGCCTCGCCCGTGGTGCCGGGGTTGCCGGCCCGCGCGCGCCGGGCGAGGGTGCGCGCCGCGCGCTCGCGCACGATCCAGGCCGGATCCGCGGCCAGGGCCTCGACGGCGGCCAGGCGGACGCGCTCCTCGAGGGCGGGCGAGAGCTCGCCGAAGCCCCCGAGCAGGTCGAGAGCTTGGCCACGAACGAGCTCGGCGTCCGCACCGGAGGCCTCGCTCAGGAGCGCCTCGACCCCGGCGGGCCCCATGCGCAGGAGTAGGTCACTCGCGATCGCGGGGCCGTAGCCATTGCCCACTCCGAGCAGGGCTGCGAGGCTCGGCGCGGCGGCGGAGCCCAGGGCCACGACCTCCGCGCGCACCTCCTCGTAGCCGCCGGGATCGGCGAAGGTGAAGTCGCCGCGCTGCCAGGCGCGGATGAGATCGACCAGGGCGTTGTCCACGAGGAACACGCGCAGGGCCGGGTCCTCGAGGGCGCGCTCGCGCACCAGGGGCCAGTCCGCGCCTCGCTCCCGCCAGGCGGCCAGGACCTCGCGATGCGCGGCCGGGAGCTCCTCCGCCGAGCGCAGCTGGGGAACGCCCTCGCCCCGCGGCGCGGCGCAGGACGCGGCCAGGCACAGCAGCAGCCCTTGCCAGAGCGGGCGCCAGCCGGGGCTCACGCTCCGCCCTCGTCCAGGAAGCCCAGGTCCGCGCGCGTGCGGCGCTTGACCTCGTCATCCCAGGCCTGCGCCGCGAGCTCAGCCATGCGGTCCTCGTACCAGGCGGGCGCCTCCACCGCCGGAGGCCCGTCAGCCGCGACACGCCCGTAGAGCCCCTCGAGCAGCTCGATCACCTGCCCCTCGTCCTCGTCCACGGGCGGAAGCCTGCGGCGCAGGAGCGTGAGCAAGCCGTCCTCGGACGCGAGCCGCTCGAGGACGGCGGCCAGGCCAGCGGCGCTGCCCTGCTCGTAGAACAGCACGCCCTCACCCTCGCTGAAGCGCTCGGCGAACGCGCCAGCCAGCGGCAGCACCAGGGGCAGGCCAAGGGCCTGGGCCTCGCTGGCCACGAGGCCGAAGGACTCGAGCGCGATGGTCCCCGACGCGGCCACATGGACCCGCGTCACCGGATGCTCCGCCAGGTCACTCGGCGTGTAGGCGCCGTGGGCCTCGACGCTGGGCTCGGCCTCTCCGGCCGCGTACCCCGCGAGGACGAGCTCCACGCGGCCCTCCAGCCGGCGTGCCGCCTCGCGCAGGAGGCCCCCACCCTTGGCCTCGTCGGAGAGCCCCCACGCGCCGACCCGGAGGGGGCGCCCAGGACCCGGGGGAGGCATGGGCTCTGCGCGCCGCAGATGCACCGGCACGAGCGGCGGCACAGTGAGCAGGCTCTGCACCTCAAGGCCCATGCGGATGAGCAGCTCGCCGTGCGCCAGGCTCGGCACCAGCACGCGCGCCGTAGCCGCCAGCTCGGCCTGCAGGGCCGCGGCACGCTCGCTCGCGGCGACCGCCTGCTGGTCGAGGGACTTCCACGGCGTGAAGGGCGGCACCTGGGCGGCGCAGCGTGCGCAGCCCAGCGGGTCGAAGACCCGCTCGCAGGCGCGCCGCTCGACCGGATGCACGCGCCATCCCAGCAGGCAGGTGGTCGCGTGGTCATGCAGGCTCGCGACCGTGGGGACGCCCTCGAGCGCAGCGCGGCGGACGATGTCGCTCGACGAGCGCAGCCAGTGCTGCAGGTGCAGGACCTCCACGCGGTGCTCGCGCAGCAGGTCCAGGACCGCGCGGGTCGAGCCCGGGCAGCGATGCTTCTGCCAGTGGTCGAAGTACGGGTCGCTGCGCTCCACGAGCGCGACCGTGTAGGGGCGCCCGGTGACCGGCTCCACCTCGCGGCGCCGGCGCACGGACGGCGGGTGCGAGAACTCGAGGGTCCCTGCGATGACGAGCACCTCGTGACCGCGGGAGACGAGCGCGTGCACCAGGCGCCGGGTCGACAGCTCGGTGCCACCCAGCTGCTCGGGCGGCCAGGCGTGGAGGAGGACGGCGAGCCTCACGGCCGCTCCTCCTCGCTCGGGGTCACGAGTCCGCGGGGTCCCGTCGAGCCCGCGGATCCGCCGAGCTCATCAAGGGCCTCCTCGTACAGCTCCAGCAGGGCGTCCACGGTCTGCTCGAAGCGCGGCAGGTGCCCCGCGTCCGGCCGCAGTGCGCGCACGCGCGCTGGAGCGACCAGGAGCTCGCGCAGCGCGCGCGCGAGGTCCACGGGGTCACCCAGCCGGAAGTGCCAGCCCTCGCGCCCCTCGCGCACCAGCTCGGCCATGCCGCCGCGGTCCGCGACCAGGCACGGCTTCCCCGCTGCAAGCGCCTCGAGCACCACCGTCGGGCGATTCTCGAACCAGAGGCTGGGGACCACCACGAGGTCGGCGGCCCCGATGGCGGCCTGCACGCCCGGGCCGTCGAGCGCGCCCCCGATCTGCACGCCGTGCTCCGCGGCAAGTCCCGCAAGCCGGGCCTCGTAGCCGGGGTCGTGTCCCCCCGGCCCGTGGATCCGCAGGACGCCGCGCCCGCGTGCGGCCTCCCCCAGCCGGCCCCAGGCATCGAGCAGGAGGTGCGCGCCCTTGACCGGCACGAGGGTCCCAAGGAACAGGAGGCCCAGGGGGCCTGTCCGCTCCCCGCCCCCGCCCCCGGGGCTCATCACCTCGCGCAGGCCCGTGGGCACGACCCTCACCCGGTCCGCGGGGATCCCCAGCGCCTCCGTACGCGCGGCCAGGAACGCGCTCGGGGCGATGAGGTGCTGCGCGTGCCGCTGGACGGCGTCCACCAGGGTGCGCGTCCGCATGCGGGCCCAGCCCTCGAAGCGCGCCGCCTCCTCGGCGTCCACCGTAGGAAGGGTGGGCGGCGCGGCGCGGCGGGCCCGGGTCGCCGCGGGCAGCAGGTCCACTCCGGTCCACTTGCGCACGCCGCGCAGGACGCGCGCGACCGTGCGCGCCCCGGCCGGCTGCCGCCAGGGCACAGACGGCAGGCAGCGGCCGCAGCGGGCCGTGTCCACCACCTCACACAGGTGGCCGTCCGCGGAGCGCAGCTGTCCCATGCGTCCGCACTCGAGCCAGAAGTCGTGCAGGGTCAGCAGCACGGCGGCACCGTGGGAGCGCGCACGCTCCAGGAGCTGGACGCCCCCGTACATGAGGTGATGCACATGCACGACCTCCGGGCGGAAGCCCGCCAGGACCTCGTCGTAGAGCGGGGTCAGCGCCGGCCGGTCCCAGGTCTCCTGGTAGCGCTGGAGGAGCATGTTGTCGACGAGCTCGACCACCTGGAGCGGCCCCCCGATCCCACCCGGCGCTGCGTCGTGCACCCGCCTGCGCAGGGAGAGATCAGGATGCGCAAGATCCTTCTCGGCGGTCAGCACCAGGACCTCGTGACCGCGAGCCACCAGCTCGCCCGCCAGCGCCTCCACATGCCGCTCGGTGCCCGCCCGATGCGCGGGCGGGAAGCGGTGGGTCACGAGGAGGACGCGCATCGCGTCCGAGTCTAGGAACGCGCGCGCTGGCGATGCACGCATCCCTCGCCGAGGGCTGCGCCCTACTCCCCGTCCTCGGTCCCGCCGGCCGGGGGCTGCTCGCCCTCCACGGCTTCGGGGGCGAAGCGCTCGCCGAGGCCCGCGAGGCCCGCCTCGTAGTCCGCCCCGAGCATCGCGTCGAACACGCCCAGCTGCACGATCCAGCGCAGCAGGAGCGGGTCGAAGGTGTGGTCCATGGCCCAGGTCACCTGCGTGCCCTCCTCCGTGGGCGTCAGCACCATGGAGTCGCTCGCCTCCATGAGCCCGGAGGAGTCCTCGAAGCGGAGCTGGAAGTCCACGCGCTCGGCGGTCGAGCCGGTGACCGTCAGGGAGCCCGTGCCCAGGGGCCCCTCGCTCTGCCAGGACCAGCGCATGCCGGCGCCAGGTTCACCCTCGAAGGACCACTCGGCCTGGGGATCGCGCGCCTCGTTCCAGGCGGACCACTCGGGCCAAGTGGAGAGGTCCTCCACGACCGCCTGCACGGCGAAGGGAGGGGCGGCGACCAGGGCCGTGCGCTCGACTCGGGCCTGCCCCGACAGGGCCATCCCGCCGCCGAAGAACAGGAGGAGGAGCGCGGCGAGCAGCCCGAGCAGCACCTTCAGGAGGGTCTTCATGGCCCTAGCGTAGACATCGCCCGGGCCCAAGCGAGCCCCGACAGGGCGCCGCGGGCTGATTCCCCCGCGCGCCCTCAGAGCAGGGGCCGGACAAGCCGGAAGCAGAGCCGGGACCACGCGTCGAGGAGGCGAGCGGCTGGCTCGCGCGCTCCGGCGTCGGGGGTCAGGGTCAGGGGACCACCCACCAGCAGTTCCCGGTCCCCAACCACGCGCGTGGACTGGACCCGGGCGCGCGCCGTCCACACCTCCGCGAGGGAGGCGAGCGCGGCCCCCTTCCCGCGCAGCCACGAGCCCAGCGCGCCGTGCCGCAGCGCAAGGAAGAGGTACGCCACCTCGTACAGGGCCTGGGACGGCAGGGTGAGCAGCAGGCTCCGCAGGCCGAGGTTCTTGAGCAGGAAGCGCCAGCGGTTGCGCGCATGCAGGAACACGCGGCGTGCCGGGTACCGGGCGCCCTCCCGAAAGCTCACCCCGGCGGTCCCCGCGTCGTGCTCCACCAGGACGCCGGGCAGGCTCAGGATGCCCCAGCCAGCCGCTCGCACGCGGTAGGACAGGTCCAGGTCCTCGAAGAGGATGAAGTAGTGCGGGTCGAAGCCCCCCAGGGCGCGCAGCACCTCGACCCGCCCGAGCAGGCACAGGCTGATCGCTCCGTCCACGGCCACGCGCGGGGAGGGATCGGCCGCCCGCGCAGCCTCCAGGGCTCCGTACCAGTTGCGCAGGGAGAACAGCCCCAGGTGGTGCAGGCTCCCCCCGTCGTAGTGCACGCGAGTGGGCTCCCCAGCGAACACGCTCCGCGGCTGCACCAGGGCCACGCGCGGCTCGTCCCGCGCAGCGGCGACCAGCGACGCCACCGCGCCCTCGGGCAGGTAGACATCGTTGTCCACGAACAGGACCCACGGCGTGCGGACCTGGGCGAGCCCGAGGTTGCGCGCCGCCGCGGGTCCGAGGTTTCCACCAGCCTCCACGAGGCGCACGAGGCCTCCGCGGGCCGCAGCCAGCGCGGCACTCCCGTCCGTGGAGGCGTTGTCGACCACGAGGACCTCGACGACCCCCTCCTGGCCCTCGAGCGCGTCCAGGCAGCGGGGCAGGTACGCCGCCCCCTGGTGGTTCACGACGACCACCGTGACGCCTTCGATCGGCAGCGGCGCGGTCCTCGCGTTCGGGCTGGGAGCGGTCATGTGGAGGTCCGGGGTCGCGGGGACCTCACCGCAGGGGCAGCTCGAAGTCCGGATGGCGCACCACCTCGCGCCGACGCAGGCAGTACGGGAGGTTCCAGAGGACCGAGAGGCCGGCCCGCGCCAGGATCCGAAGGGCTCCAGGAGTCTCGCGCAGGCTGCGCCCCAGGCCGATGGTGCCCACGGCGTCCCCCACCTCGCCCGCCTCCTCTGCGGCCCGCCCCCGCAGCAACACGCGGGTCACCACGAGGAACGGCATGCGCAGCAGGTCGCCCAGGGGCGCGTGCTTCAGCATGGAGAGCCAGGCGTTGCGCGCGTGGTAGTAGAGGCTGCGCTTGCCCATCTGCATCCCGAAGGGCGTGCGGTGGAAGGCGACCGCGCCGGGGAACTGCAGCACGCGCTTGCCCCGCGCGAGGAGCCGGCAGGTCAGGTCGCGCTCGTTGCCGTAGATGAACAGACGCTCGTCGTACCCGCCGGCCTCGAGGACATCGGCCCGGCGCGCCAGGCTGGCGCAGCCGCGGAAGGTGCTCATATACCGCTCGCCGCGGGCACGCTCCGCGCGCAGATAGCTCTCGGGCATCCCGGGCTCCTCGATCATCGTCGAGACGATGGCCGTGCTCGGGGGCTCCTGCCGGAGCCGCTCGAGGGCCAGCTCGAGCCAGGACGGGGTGAGCACCACATCGTCGTCCAGGATCGCGATCAGGTCCCCGGTCGCCGTGCGGAAGCCCAGGTTGAAGGTCTCGCAGGCGCCGAAGCGGTCGTGCGGCATCACGACCAGCTTCACCTCCGGATACGCGGCGCGAATGCGCTCCGCGGTATCGTCCGTGGAGGCGTTGTCCACCACCACCACCTCGTCGAACGGACGCACCTGGGCGCGGAGGCCGTCGAGGTTGGCGCACACATCGCCCGCCTTGTTCCAGGTGCTGATCACGGCCGTGACCCGCGGCCCGACTCCCGCGGCGCCCGTCCGGCCGCCGGCCTGGGTGTGCTGCAGGAGCAGCGCGGTCTCGCGCGCGAAGCGGGCGAAGCCAGGGCCGTCCAGCTCCACGAAGGCCTCCACGCGCTCGACCCCCGGCAGGTCCACATCCGCCGCCGCGGCGCGGTCTGCATCGAGGGCACGCTGGCCCAGGCTCGCCGCCTGGCTGCGATGGGCCGCAAGGGCGCGGTCCTTGCGCTCGGCCACCGGGGTGATGTCCAGCAGGCGGTTGGCGAGGGGGGCACGGTTGACTCCGTAGGCCAGGACGCGCAGGTCCGTGCGCGCAGCCGCCGCAGCGGCACAGGCCATGGCGGCCGCGCGGTGGTCGGGGTGCGTCTCGCTGGGCGCAGGGGCATAGAGCAGCTCGATGCCCTCGAGCCGCTCCTGCAGGCGCTGCACGAGGCCATGCTCCCCGCCCACGGCGCCGTCCGTACACCCCAGGCCTGCCACCTCCGCAGCCCCGAGCACGCGCGCCGCCGCGCGCGCCTCCTCGAGCCGGGGATCGCCCTCGGCCGCGGTGAGCACGAGCACGCGAACCTCGTCGCCACGCTCGGCGTGCTGGACCACCGCGCCCCCACACCCAAGGACCTCGTCATCCGCGTGGGGAGCGACCACCAGCACCGAGCGCGGCAGGTCGTCGAGGGGTAGCAGTCGGGGCATCCCGTCCATGGGGCACTCCCTAGGAGGCGCAGCGGTCGCGGCCCGCGCCGTCCCCCAGCAGGAGCCGGGCGAGGTGCACGGCCTGCGCGCCGGCGAGCGGGATGTCCTCGGGCACCGCCGCGCGCTGGGCCTCGAGGCGGCGGGGGTCGTCGAGCACTTCGGCGAGGGCGAGGGTCCAGGCGCGGGGGTCCGACCTCGGGAGCTCGCGGACGACCTCGGCGCCGTGGCGCTCACGCGCCGCGTCGGCCGAGCAGGCCCACACGGGCAGTCCCAGGGCAAGGGCTTCGTCCACGGCCAGAGAGTAGCTTTCGGGCAGTCGTGAGGGGAGCGCGGCCAGGTGGGCGCCCGAGGCGGCCCGCTCGAGAGCCTCTGCGTCGTAGGCCCCGTGCAGCTCCATGGAGAGGCGCGGCGCGGCGGCGCGGAGGCGCTCGTCGAGGCCCTCGTCCGCCCCCCCAAGGGCCACCAGCTCCACCGCTCCCGGAGGCAAGTCCGCCAGCGCGCGCACGAGGTCCAGGGTGCCCTTGGCCTCGCTGCGCCGGCCGTGATGCAGGATCCGCAGCGCACGACGCCCGTCCCAGGGACGCGGCGCCGGCGCGGCTCCGCTGAACTCGTGGCACAGACCCGGCTCGAGGATGCGGCCCTTGCCGTGCAGGGGCACGAGATCCGTGATCCGCACGAGGTGCGTGCGGCTGGGCACGAGGACCAGGGACGCGGCCGCGAGCTGACGCTCGAAGAGGCCCAGGCGCTGCTCGAGCAGGGCGTGGACGCGGCTGGAGGAGAGGCTGCCCGCGAGGGGCGCCACGCACCGCGCGCAGGCGCTCAGGTCCCGCGCGCGGTACTGGGCAGCGCCGGGACACGCGTGGTCGGCCTCGGGCGGCGTGCGGAACGAGCGCGGGCAGAGGCCGTGGAAGTCGTGCAGGGCGAGGGCCGTCGGCGCCACGCTGCTGCAGCGAGCGACCAGGTCCGGGTGCAGGTTCCACCAGTTCTGCACGAGGATGCGCTCAGGCCGGAACGCGCGCAGCTCCGCCAGCAGGCGCTGCAGAGTGGCCGGGCGCTGCCCCAGGGGGTCGGGGGCCTCCGCGGGGTCGGAGCCCAGCCGCACGGTGATGAGCCGGCCGTCCTGATCCCGCACGGTCTGGGTCCGATCCGCGGGGCGGCCCCCCAGCAGCAGGACCTCATGACCCAGGGCGCGCAGCCCAAGGGCCTGGGTGAGGGTCACGCGCTCGGTGCCCCCCTCCGCATCCGGCGGCAGGAGGGACGCCACGATCGCGACCCTCACGCGGCCCTCCCGTGGGAGCGCCGCGTCGCGAAGCAGGCCAGGGCCTGGCCAAAGGCCCGGCCGGAGAGGGCGCGGCGCCGGCCGCGCTCGCGTAGGAACGCGCGCAGCTCCGACTCGCCGCCCTGGCTGCCGTGGCACGCGAGGGCGCGCTCGAGCGTGGTCCAGTCGTCCCCCTCGGGAACGACGACCCAGTCCGGGTCGAGGTCGCTCCAGACCTCGTAGGCCACCGCGCGCGGCGCCTCCGCGCCCAGGGCGTCCAGCGCGGTCGCCACCGCGGCCGACACCGAGTGGTGATCGGGGTGCGCGTCCCCCGCCCAAGGCGCGAACACCGTGGTCGGCCTGCGCTCGCGCAGCAGCAGCTCCAGCCTCAGCGCCGCGTGGGCCAGGTCGGCGCTGCTTGGGGCGTGCCCCTCGGGCAGCCCCCAGCTGAGCAGGGTGGGCGGCGCATCAGGCACGAGGGTCTGCAGGCTCGCAAGGAGCTCCGCCTCCCGCCGCAGGGCGAGCTCGGGCTCCGCGCTCCCGCTCGGGTTCCCGAGGGCTCCGTCGAAGACCTGCAGCACGTCAATCGGCGAGCCCGCGCGGGCATGGGCGAGGAGGGCCGCGCCGCACCCAAGCACCTCGTCGTCGGGGTGCGGGACCACGAAGAGCACGCGGCCCCCATCGGCCTCGTAGGGCGGCGCGAGCAGGCTCATGCGACCCTCCTCCCGCGCGCGCTGCGGACGCTCGCCGGAGCGTCGACGCGCGCGGCGTCCTGGAGCGCGTGCCACACGCGGCCGCGATCGCTGCGCGCCCGCTCGAGCAGCTCCAGGGAGGGTGCCGCGGTCACGGGCGCCGCCTTCTGGAAGGTGTAGGCGCGGAAGCAGCGCAGGTCGTGGGGCGCAAGCACGCGCAGGTGCACCTGGCCCTCGAACAGCCAGTCGAAGGTCCGCGCAGGCAGCACCTGGGTTCCGCCCGGGAGGACGGCCCCCGCCGCGAAGCCGAAGGTCGGCGCGAGGGACAGCTCCACGAGCCAGGGTCCTCCGGGCGGCAGATCGATGGCCGGCGGCGTCGTGTACGGGCCCAGGTCGTGGGCGCTGTGGGCCGGCCGCCCCAGGCGCTCCTTCGGGCCGCGCTGCCACCAGGCCTCGAGGGACCGCACCATGCGCCGCGCCAGGGGGTTGGCGTAGCAATCGAGGTAGAGGTCGCGGGACACGCGCCACCGCGCACGCGGGTCCTCCTCGAACGAGGCTCCGGTCCCCGACGAGCGGGCGCCGAAGTGGACGGCCTCCGCGGCGGGGACGAACACGCACGAGCGCCGGAGGGCGTGCACGCGCTTGGCCAGGTCGGCGTCCTCGTAGTAGAGCGGGAAGGCCGGGTCCAGGAAGAGCCCCAGCTGCCGCAGTACGCCGCGCGGCATGAGCAGGCAGGAGCCCGAGAGCATCGGGCGCTCAAGCGGGCGGGTGGCGAGCCAGGCCTCCCACGCGAGGCGTGAGCGCTGGGAGGCGACACGCCGGGCGGCCATCGGGTGGCGGGCCGCGAGGAGGTCCTGGAGCTCGGTGCGCCCGCCCGGAAGGACCGGCGGCGGGAGCTGGAAGGTCCGCCCCTCGTCCAGCCAGGTCCTCGGCCCCACCACGCCGGCGGAGGGGTCCGCGGCAAGGTGGGCCACGAGGTGCTCGAGGCAGCCCTCCTCCAGCAGGAGGTCGGGGTTTAGGACCATGACGAGGTCGTCCTCGGCCCCCTCGGTCCCCGCCAGCCCGCGCGCCAGGCCGCCGGCATAGCCGTCGTTGCGCGG
>JADHNZ010000082.1 GCA_016779225.1 Planctomycetota bacterium | reverse complement strand
CCTCCACGCTGGCTCCCGCGAGCTCCTCGAGCCGCGCGGGGGTGCCCTCCACCGCGTCGAGGATGTCGGTCAGGTGCAGCTGGTCCACGGGGCGTGCCGGAACCAGGGCCAGGTCCTCGCCCTCGGCCTCCACGGTCCGTAGGACCCCACCGCGATCGAGGTCCGCAGCGACCTCGCGCACGAGCGCCTCGGGGAGCTGGATCTGCTGCGCGAGGCTCGCGGCCTCGGGCGGAGCGCCCCCTGCCTGGAACGCGCGCACGGCGGCCACGCACACGCGCAGGGCCGCAACGCGCCGCGCCAGCGGGCCGAGACGCAGGGCCTGGAAGCTCCTGCGGAAGGCGGGCTCCTGGGCGTGGGCGCTGGCCAACTCTGCGCCCAGCAGCAGGATGCTCCACGACACGAACAGCCAGACCAGGAAGACCGGAAGGGCTGCGAAGGTCGAGTAGATCGCGTTGTAGCGCGCGACGCCGATCTGGAACGACACGTGAGCCACCTGGGCCACCTGCCAGAGCACGCCGGCGAACAGGCCCCCGAGGGCAGCCGAGGCCAGCCGCACGCGGGTGTTCGGGACCAGCAGGTACACCATGGTGAAGCCGGCCGTGGTCGTCACGAACGCGAGCAGCTTGGCCCACGCCTCCCCCAGGTGCGCCGGGAGGTGGTCCGACTGGATCGCCGTAGTCACCGTGGTCGCGGCGACGAGCAGCAGCGGCACCACGATCACGAGGGACAGGTAGTCCGCGAACTTGCGCGCCAGGGTGCGCGCGCGCTTGACGCCCCAGATGTCGTTGAGGGTGTGCTCGACCGCGGACAGGAGCTTGATGACCGTCCACACCAGGACGAGCAGACCGATGGCGCCAAGGCTGCCGAAGTCCGTGCGCTCGACGAAGCCGAAGACCTGGTCGATGGCCGAGCGCAGCTCGGAGCCCGTCCCGTCCGGTGAGCCCGCCCCGAAGGTCCGGTCCAGGAACGGCTCGACCACATCGGCGCGCAGCCGGTCGTAGGCGCGGAAGCCCTTGGCCACGGAGAAGCCCATGGCGAGCAGCGGCACGATCGAGAGGACGGTCACATAGGTGAGCCCCGAGGCGCGCGTGCTGGCGCGATGGTCGCGGAAGCCGCGCGCGGTGAGGTACGCGATGCGCGCCGCGCGGTAGGCCTGGCGGCGCAGCCAACCCAGACCCACCAGGTCCACGGCCCACACCTCCTCGACGAGGAAGGACTCCACCCGGGCCCTCACGCCCGTGCCGCTCGCCGCCCGCTCGCTCACGCCCGCATCCTAGGTCCGCATGGGCGGGTGCCACGGTCCGGCTCACCCATCTCTCCACCGATCCCCCGAGAGGTCGATCGTCGTGCCGCATGGGGCTCTGGAACCAGGCCGCGACCGGCCCCCAAGCCGCGAGGCGGAGGGGGCGCGACCGCGGACCGCGGGCGTGCCGAGGGGGCACGCGAGGGTGCGCGAACTGCGCTATAACAAGGACGATGGCCGCTCCCCTCCTGCTGCATCTCTGGGCCCTCACCGCGACCGCCATCAGCCCCGGCGTGGGCGACCTGCCTAGGGAGCTGGAGCGGCCGGCGACGAGCGCTCCGGACTTCGATCGCGAGGTACGGCCGATCCTCAGCGAGCACTGCTTCGCCTGCCACGGACCGGACGAGGGCTCGCGCAAGTCGGGCCTGCGCCTCGACACGCCGGAGGGGGCCTTCGCGGACCTCGGCGGCGGCCTGCACCCGGTGGTCGCGGGCGACCTCGAGGCGAGTGAGATCTGGGACCGGATCACCACCGACGATCCTGGCGACCTCATGCCGCCGCCGGAGACCGGCAAGGAGATCGACGCGGCCGAGCGCGAGGTCCTTCGGCGCTGGATCGAGAGCGGCGCGACCTGGGAGGGGCACTGGGCATGGGAGGCTCCCTCTCGACCGGAGGTCCCGAGCACGGGCGCCGCGTGGGCGCAGAATCCCATCGACGCCTTCATCGCCGAGGGCCTGGACGCCGCGTCCCTCGAGCCCGCTCCGGCAGCCGACCGCGCGAGCCTCCTGCGCCGGGTGACCCTGGACCTGACGGGCATGCCCCCCACGCCGGAGGAGCTTGATGCCTTCCTCGCCGACGAGGACGAGGGCGCCCTGGAGCGCGTCCTCGACCGCCTCTTCGCCTCGCCGCGCTACGGCGAGCACCTTGGCCGCATCTGGCTCGACGCCGCGCGCTATGCGGATACCCACGGCCTGCACCTGGACAACCTGCGGCTGATGTGGCCGTACCGGGACTGGGTCATCGACGCCTACAACCGGAACCTGCCCTTCGATCAGTTCACGATCGAGCAGCTGGCGGGAGACCTGCTCCCGGACGCTACCGAGGAGCAGCGCATCGCCTCTGGGTTCAATCGCTGCAACCCGACGAGCGCCGAGGGCGGGATGATCGCGGAGGAGTACCTCTCGATCTACGCCAAGGACCGCACCGACACCACGGCCACGGTCTTCCTCGGCGTGTCGATGGGCTGCGCCCAGTGCCACGACCACAAGTACGACCCCTTCACCCAGCGGGACTACTACTCGATGCTCGGGTTCTTCAACTCGCTCACCGAGGAGGCCAGCGACCGCAACATCACCAACCCCGTGCCGTTCGTGCGGGTCGCCGATGAGGAGGCTCGCGCCGAGCTGGCTGCCCTGGACGCGCGCATCGACGAGCTGGCCGCAGCCTTGGAGGCGCCCATGCCCGAGGTGGATGCGGATCAGGTGCGCTGGGAGCAGGCCTGGACCGAGGAGCTGGCCGGTCGGTGGCTGATCGTCAGCCCAAGCAGCGCCACCTCCAGCGGCGGCTCGACCCTCGAGCTGCGCGGTGACCAGAGCATCCTCGTCACCGGGACCAACCCCGCGCGGGATGTGTACGAGGTCGAGTTCAGCGTCCGCGAGGAGCGCATCACCGCCCTGCGACTCGAGGCCCTGGCACACGAGTCCCTCATCGGGGGCCTGCCCGGCCGCGCGGTGAACGGCAACTTCGTCATGACCGGGGTCGAGGTGGCCGCGGCGCCGCGCGCCGGGGGCGAGTGGGAGGAGGTGACCCTGTCCCAGGCCACGGCCCAGTGGTCCCAGCAGGACGGCTACCCGGTCACGGACGCGCTGGACAACCAGCCCGGCGGCGGCTGGGGCGGCCTGGGGCGCAAGGGCCACCGCGACGCGGCCTTCGCCCCCGTTGAGCCCTTCGGCTTCGAGGGGGGCACGCGCGTGCGCGTGCGCCTGCGCTTCGAGTCCGTGCACGCCCAGCACGCCATCGGCCACTTCCGCCTGGCGATCAGCGAGGACCCCTCGCTCCTGGCCAGCGCCGCCGGCGAGTGGTGGCTCGCCGAGCGCCAGGCCCTCTCCGGCGCCCGTGCCGACGCTAATGCACCCCATCCCTTCACCGGAGGGATCGACCTCCGCGCCGAGAGCGACGGCAAGCCGACCTGGGCCCGCAAGCCCGACTTCGGGGATGGGGCCATCCACATGTTCCCGCCCACGATCGGGAGCTACTACCTCACGCGCACCTGGGCCGTGCCCAGCGCCCGGGAGGTCGAGATCTCGTTCGGCAGCGATGACGGCGCACGGGTGTTCGTCAACGGCGCGCGTGCCTTCGCCAACCCGGCGGCGCGCGGGGTGGCCGCGGACCAGGACAAGTTCCGGCTTCAGCTCGAGCAGGGCCTCAACACCATCCTGGTCGAGGTCAACAACTACGGGGGTGCCACGGGCTTCTACTGGCGCGTGGTCGGCGAGGCCGAGGGTGACCTCCCGGCGAGCGTCGCCCTGACCCTGGCCTCCCCAGCCGCCGAGCGCTCGGAGCCGGAGCAGGCCGAGCTCAAGGATGTGTTCCGGCGCGAATTCGCACCCCAGTGGATCGCGGTTCGGGACGAGCTGGCCGACAGCCGCACGCGCCGCACGCAGCTCGAGGGCGGCCTGCCTACGACGATGGTGAGCCAGGAGCGCATGGACCGCCGCCCTGCGCGCGTGCTGATGCGCGGCGCGTACGACAGCCCCGGCGAGGAGGTCCAGCCCGATGTCCCCGCGAGCCTGATGCCCCTCCCGTCGGACGCGCCGCGCAACCGGCTGGGCCTGGCCCAGTGGCTCGTCTCCGGAGAGAACCCGCTGACCGCCAGGGTCGTCGTCAACCGCCACTGGCAGCGCCTCTTCGGCACGGGCCTCGTGAAGACCTCCGAGGACTTCGGCATCCAGGGCGAGCGTCCCTCCCACCCCGAGCTGCTCGACTGGCTGGCGGTCGAGCTCGTCGAGAGCGGCTGGGACCTGCAGCATCTGCAGCGCCTGATGATCGGCTCGGCGACCTACCAGCAGGCGAGCGTCACGACCCCAGCCAAGCTCGAGCGCGACCCGCGCAACCGCCTGCTCTCCCGAGGCGCCCGCTTCCGCCTCGACGCCGAGGTCATCCGCGACCAGGCTCTCGAGGTCTCCGGGCTGCTCGTCGACGAGGTGGGAGGCCCCAGCGTGCGGCCCTACCAGCCCGCGGGCCTCTGGAAGGCCGTGGGCTACAGCTCCAGCAACACGGTCCAGTTCCGCCAGGACCCGGGGGAGGCCAACTACCGGCGCTCCTTGTACACCTTCTGGAAGCGTACCAGCGCTCCGCCGAACCTGGTGATCTTCGATGCGCCGAGCCGCGAGACCACCTGCGTGCGCCGCGAGCGCACCAACACTCCCATGCAGGCCCTGGTGCTGCTCAACGACCCCCAGTTCGTCGAGTTCGCCCACGCCTTCGCCCGCAGGATCCTCGGGGAGGCTCCGGAGGCCGACGCCGAGCGCGTGGCCTGGGCCTGGCGCATGCTGACCGGGCGCGCCCCCTCGGAGGCCGAGTCCGGCGCCGTGCTGGGTCTCCTGGAGGAGGCCCGCGCTCACTTCGCCAGCGACCCCGAGGGCGCGGCCGACCTGCTGCGGGTCGGTGCAACTCCCTTCGAGGGAGGCGACCGCGCGGCCGAGTTGGCCGCCTGGTCGGTGATCGCCAGCACCCTGTTCAACCTCGACGAGGTCGTCACCCACAGCTGAGAGCCATGAACCCCCTCGAGGAGCACAAGCAGAACCTGACCCGCCGCCTCTTCCTGCGCTCGACGAGCGCGGGGCTGGGCACGGCGGCCCTGGCCTCGGTCATGGCCCAAGACGGCCTCGCCAGTCCCCTGGCGGACGACCTGCGCGTCACCCACCGCGCCCCCAAGGCGCGCTCAATCATCTACCTGTTCATGTCCGGCGCGCCGAGCCAGTTCGAGACCTTCGACTGGAAGCCGAAGCTGCGGGACATGTTCGACGAGGACCTGCCCGACTCGGTGGTGAACGGCCAGCGCTTCACGACCATGACCTCGGGCCAGGCGCGCTTCCCCATCGCGCCCTCGGCCTACGACTTCGAGCGCTGCGGCGAGGCCGGCACCTGGATCAGCGAGCTGCTGCCGTGGCACAAGAAGATGGCCGACGACATCACGGTCATCCGCTCGGTCCACACCGACGCCATCAACCACGACCCGGCGATCACCTTCATCCAGACGGGCTCCGAGCAGCCCGGCCGCCCCTCACTCGGCTCGTGGCTCTCCTACGGCCTTGGCACGCCGAACCGCGACCTGCCGGGGTTCGTCGTGATGACGCCGCGCTGGACCGGTCGCGGAGATGCCCAGGCCCTGTACAACCGCCTGTGGAGCGCGGGGTTCCTGCCTGCTCGACACAACGGCGTGGCCCTGCGCTCTGCTGGCGATCCGGTCCTCTACCTGTCCAACCCTCCGGGCGTGGATGCCGACCTGCGTCGCAAGCAGCTCGACCGGCTCGCGTGGCTGAACGAGCAGACCCATGACCGGGTGGGCGACCCCGAGACCCTGGCCCGCATCGACCAGTACGAGATGGCGTACCGGATGCAGACCTCGGTGCCGGAGCTCGTGGACCTGGGACAGGAGCGCGAGTCCGTGCTCTCCCTCTACGGCCCGGAGGCCAAGAACCCTGGCACCTTCGCGCACTCGTGCGTGCTGGCTCGCCGCCTCGTCGAGCGCGGGGTCCCCTGCATCCAGATCTTCATCCGCGGCTGGGACCAGCACGGCAACCTGCGCGGGGACATGCCCAACGCCTGCCGCGACATTGACCAGCCCAGCTACGGCCTGATCCAGGACCTCAAGCAGCGCGGCCTGCTCGACCAGACCCTGGTTGTCTGGGGCGGCGAGTTCGGCCGCACGACCTACTGCCAGGGAGCTCTCTCCAAGCAGAACTACGGCCGGGACCACCACCCCCGCTGCTACTCCATGTGGATGGCCGGTGGCGGCATCAAGGCGGGCTTCAACTACGGCGAGACGGACGACTTCTCCTACAACATCGTCAAGGACCCGGTCAGCATCCACGACCTCAACGCCACGATCCTGCACCAGCTGGGCTTCGACCACGAGCGCCTCACGGCACGCTTCCAGGGCCGCGACTTCCGCCTGACCGATGTCCACGGGCGCGTGGTGAACGAGATCCTGGCCTGAGAACCCCTCCCCGGCTCGCCCCACTATCATGGCCTCCATGCTTGCTGCCGCCGCTCTTCTCTCTGCCCTGGCCGTTGCCAGCGCACCCCAGGACGAGCAGCGCTGGTCGTTCTCGAGAGAGAGCTTGAACGGCGAGCAGTTCCTCGAGGCCGGCAAGGGGCGGCCAGCCCAGTTTCCGGGCCCTCCCAAGCTCCTCGACGGCGGCCGCGGCGTCGTCCTCGACGGGCAGCAGTTCCTCACGGTCGCCCCCGCCCTCCCCTCCACCGAGCTTCCCGAGGAGGAGCTCACCGTGGAGGCTTGGGTGCTGCTCGACGACATTGGCCGCTGGGGCGGCCTGGTCTCGGCCGTGGAGCACAACCCCGGCGAGCTCAAGGGCTTCGTGCTCGGCTTCCGCGACAGCCGCTTCTGCTTCGCGATCGCGACGGAGGAGCACCCGACCCTGGAGTATGTGAAGGCCCCCGGCGCGCCGATCCTCGGGCGCTGGTACCACGTGGCCGGAACCTACGACGGAGACGCCGCCAAGCTCTATGTGGACGGCATGGAGGTCGCGCGCAGCGAGAAGCCGGGCGGCCGCATCGTCTACGCAGACCAGCACCAGTTCGTGCTCGGCTGCCTCAAGGACAAGGACGCGACCCACCCGATGAAGGGCGTACTCCTTGAGGCCAGCCTCGAGTCCGACAGCCTCTCCAGCCGCAAGGTTTCCCAGCGCTTCGGCGAGGGCTCGCGAGACCTGCCCCAGCCGCCTGCCCCCGAGGATCGCGGGGTGAATGTGGCCACGGTCGCGGACATCCAGGAGAAGATCAACCAGGCCATCGACAAGGGCGCCAACTGGATCATGTCGCGCCAGACGCGGGACGGCAGCTGGGAGCAGGACCAGCCCGGCTACCGCAACGGCATGACGGCCCTCGCCACCTATGCGGCCCTCAAGAGCGGCGTCAGCGCCGAGGACCCCGGCATCGCCCGCGCCCTCGCGTTCCTGGCCGCGGAGGACCCGAGCAAGACCTACTCCGCCGGCATCCAGATGATGCTGATCAAGCACCTCGGGGACCGCGGGGATCGCAAGCAGGCGGGCCGCATCTTCGACGACCTGCTGGAGTGGGAGCGGCGCGACTTCGGGGGCGGGTACGGCTATCCCACCGGCGATGTGGACCTGTCCTGCACCCAGTACGGGGCCCTCGGGCTCTGGGCCGCGCACGACATGGGCTTCGAGGCCCCGCGCGAGGTCTGGCAGCGCATGCTCGAGGTGACCACCACCCAGTTCATGGGCCCGGTCAACGAGGTGCGCCCCCTGGTGAACCCCTCGGGCTACAAGGGAGAGGCTGCCGGCTTCCGCTACCGGCCAGACAACACCGACACGGGCGGCATGACCACGGCGGGCCTCACGGTCGCCTGCCTGGCCGAGGTCTGCGCGGGACGCAAGCTCGGCTCCAAGAACTTGCGCCTCGTGGAGTCTGCCAAGCTGCTCGGCACCGAGTGGCTGGCGCAGAACTGGTCTGTCGCCAACAACCCGGGCGGCGGCCACCCCTACTACTACCTTTACGGGCTCGAGCGCGTGGCCGCCCTCCTCGAGACCGAGGTCATCGCCGGCCACGACTGGTACCGCGAGGGCGCCGAGCACCTGATCTCGAAGCAGCGCGGCAACGGAAGCTGGGAGGACGGTGAGTCCGACACCGCCTTCGCGCTCCTCTTCCTGGTCAAGGCGACCGCGTCCAACACGGGCCGCTCCGCCGCGGCCGCCTCCCGAGCGTTCGTGTGCGACCGCGGCCCCCTGCAGTTCCGCTCCACGGGCTACATGCGCTTGGCCACCTGGTTCGACCGCTTCGACGAGAAGGTCCTGGAGCGCTTCGCCCCCAAGCCCGGCCCGCGCGTGCTCTCGATGGAGTGGCTGGCGCAGAACTGGTCTGTCGCCAACAACCCGGGCGGCGGCCACCCCTACTACTACCTTTACGGGCTCGAGCGCGTGGCCGCCCTCCTCGAGACCGAGGTCATCGCCGGCCACGACTGGTAC
>JADHNZ010000081.1 GCA_016779225.1 Planctomycetota bacterium | reverse complement strand
CCTGCCAGCGCATGCACCGCAAGCGCAGCGGCGAGCCGGATCAGCTCGAGTCCCTGGACGAGCTGCTCCCCTTCGGCGCGACGCGGATGGCGATGGTTCCCTCCGAGGAGGCCGGGCCCCTCGACGAGCAGATCCGCCAGGAGGGGCTCGCCCAGGTGGAGCAGGCCATCGCTGCCCTGCCCACCGAGTTCCGCATGCCCCTCGTGTTGAAAGAGCTCGTGGGGCTGCCCGTGGAGGATGTGGCCCAGGTGCTCGACCTGCCCCCGAACACGGTCAAGACCCGCCTGCACCGCGCCCGCCTGAAGCTGCGCGCGGCCATCGACGCCGTGCTGCCCCAGGAGGAGGCAGTGGCCCCGCGCTTCTCGCGCGAGGTGTGCCTCGACCTGCTCGCGGCCAAGCAGCGCTGCCTGGACGAGGACCTGCCCTTCGAGTTCCCCGAGGGAATCGTCTGCGAGCGCTGCGCCGTGGTGTTCTCGACCCTCGACCTGGCCCAGGACGCCTGCCGGGACCTCGTCCCCGGCGACCTCCCGGCGGCCCTCCGGGAGGAGGTCCTGGGCCGGCTGAAGGACTCCTGACGCCCCAGGGGGCACGGGGGGGGCTATCCCAAGGGAGCCTGGGTCTGACCTGTGACGCTTGGCCATCCCCAGGGGGCCTGGGTCTGACCTGTGACGCTTGGCCATTCCCAGGGAGCCTGGGTCTGACCTGTGAGGCTTGGCCATTCCCAGGGAGCCTGGGTCTGACCTGTGAGGCTTGGCCATTCCCAGGGAGCCTGGGTCTGATCCGTGAGATTTGGCCAACCCCAGGGAACCTGGGGATGATCCGTGCCTCCACAGGGATGTCCCAGCCTTCTCGGAGACCCCCATGCACCTCGAACAGTTCTATCTCGGCTGCCTTGCTCACGCCTCCTACCTGATCGCCGACGAGGAGTCCGGCGTCGCGGTCGTCGTTGACCCCCAGCGCGATGTGGATGCCTACATCCAGAAGGCTGAGGCCCACGGCTGGCGCATCGAGCATGTCTACCTGACCCACTTCCACGCGGACTTCCTCGCCGGACACCTGGAGCTGCGCGAGCGCACTGGCGCGACGATCCACCTGGGGGCCCGCGGTGAGACCGAGTTCGAGGTCGTGGCCGAGTCCGACGGGACCGTCCTCGAGCTGGGACCCCAGGTGCGCATCGAGGCCATGGAGACCCCGGGGCACACGCCCGAGGGGATCTCGCTCTTGGTCTATGACCGGCGCACCAGCGACACCCAGCCCCACGCGGTGCTCACCGGGGACACCCTCTTCATCGGCGATGTGGGCCGCCCCGACCTCTTGGCCTCCATCGGCTTCACGCAGGCCGAGCTGGGCAAGATGCTCTACCACAGCCTGCACACCAAGCTGGCGACGCTGCCGGACAGCACCCGCGTCTACCCCGCCCACGGGGCTGGCTCTCTGTGCGGGAAGAACCTCTCGGACGAGACCTCCTCGACGATGGGGGAGCAGCGGCGCACCAACTACGCGCTGCAGCCGATGAGCGAGGAGGAGTTCCTCGCGGTCGTCACCGCGGACCAGCCCGCGGCTCCCGGGTACTTCGTGCACGACGCCGTCCTGAACCGCAAGGAGCGGCCGCTCATGGACAGCGCCGTTGCGAAGGGGCGCAAGGCCCTGGACCTCGAGACCCTCCTGGCCCGGGCCAACGCCGGCGCCCAGGTGTTGGACGCGCGCGATCCGGAGGCCTTTGCGGCGGGGCACCTCGCCGGCAGCATCAACATCGGCCTGGACGGCAAGTTCGCCACCTGGGCTGGCACGGTCCTCGACCTGGAGCGCCCGATCCTCGTGATCGCGGAGGCCGGCCGGGAGGAGGAGGCGATCCTGCGTCTCGGGCGCATCGGCCTCGACCTCGTGGAGGGCTACCTGGATGGGGGCGCGGCGGCCTTCGCCGAGCGACCCGAGCTGCAGGTCCGCTTCACGCGGGTCGAGGCGAAGCCGCTGGCCGAGGAGCTGGCCGGTGAGGCTGCTCCCGTGGTCCTCGATGTCCGCGCCCCCGGCGAGTACGGAGCCGGGCACCTCGAGTGCGCCCTGCACATCCCGCTCAACCAGCTGGCGGAGCGCGCCAGCGAGGTGCCGCGTGATCGTCCGGTGGTGGTCCACTGCGCGGGCGGCTACCGCTCGGCCATCGCGGTGAGCCTGCTCGAGCGGGCGGGGATCGAGGGCCTGCGGGATCTGCGCGGGGGCTTCGGCGCCTGGAGCGGTGCGGGCCTGCCGGTGGTCGTCCCAGCCCCGACGGCCTGAGGCCCTGAGGCGCCTCACGAGCGCACTCCTGGGAGAGAGAGCCCTGCGTCCCGGCGCCGCCCCTGCGGCGCCGGGACGCGCCTCGTTGAGGGGCAGAGCGCCGCTCGCGTGATTTTCTCCTCGCCCGGGGAACCTCTCCCCGCACCGTGACTCTTCAAGGTTGCGGCCCGCCGGGCCCCCAACTGCCATGACCCAGACCCAGACTCCTCCCACCGTCCACGCCCGCTCGCTCGCTCCCGAGGGCCCGCTCCCCGCCGACCGCTTCGTGGTCGATGTGCGGACGCCCGCCGAGTACGACGAGGTCCACATCGAGGGCACCCTGAACTTCCCCCTAGGTGACCTCTCCCGCACCGCCACCCGCATCGCGGACCTGGCCCAGGGCCGAGAGGTCACCCTGGTCTGCCGCTCCGGCAAGCGCGCCGAAGAGGCCCGCAAGCTGCTCGCCGCCGCGGGCGTGACGGAGGCGCACTGCCTCGAGGGCGGCATCGAGTCCTGGATCACCACGGGGAATCCCGTGCGCCGCGGCGAGGGCAAGGCCATCAGCCTCGAGCGCCAGGTGCGCATCGTGGCCGGAGGCCTCGTGGCCCTTGGCAGCGCGGCCGCGTGGCTCCTGAGCCCGGCCTGGATCGCCCTGCCGGCCTTCCTCGGCTGCGGGTTGGTCTTCGCCGGGGTCACCGACACCTGCGGGATGGCGATGGTCCTCGCCCGCATGTCCTGGAACCGCCGCAGCGTCTCCGCCGACACGCGCACCTGCACTGCCTGACCCCGGCGCACCAAGGATCTCCCCGCCATGACCCTCGTCCTCCTCGGCGCCCTCCTCGTCGGCCTGACGCTCGGGCTCCTCGGCTCGGGCGGCTCGATCCTGACGGTGCCGGTGCTGACCCTCGTGATCGGCCAGCACGAGAAGGTGGCGATTGCCAGCTCCCTGGCGATCGTGGGAGGCATCGCCGCCGTAGCCGCGGTGCGCGCCTGGCGGGAGGGCCGCGTGGACGGGCGCAGCGTGCTGTGGTTCGGCCTGCCGGGAATGGCTGGCAGCTACGGCGGCGCGTGGCTGGGCGGGCTGGTTGACGGTGAGGTCCAGCTGCTCGCCTTCGCCGTCCTCCTGCTCGTTGCGGCCCGCTCTATGCTGCGGTCCCCGGCCCAGGCCGCGGCGGTCGAGGCCGGGCCCCGGCCGGTGGTCCGCATCGTGGTGGACGGTCTCGTGGTCGGCGCCATCACGGGGTTCGTGGGCGTCGGCGGGGGCTTCCTGATCGTGCCGGCCCTGGGCCTGCTGGGGGGGCTGCCCATGGCGACCGCGGTGGGGACGAGCCTTGCGATCATCACCCTCAAGTCCGCGGCGGGCTTCGTGAAGTCCGCGGCCGTGCTCGAGGGGCTGGGGCTCTCGCTGGACTGGACCGTGATCGGCCTGTTCGTGGCCGTGGGCATCGCAGGCACCGTGGCGGGTCAGCGGCTGGGCAGGGGCCTGCCCGAGGTGCGGCTGCGCCAGGCCTTCGCAGGCCTGCTCGTGATCGTGGGGACCTTCACGCTCCTTCAGGGGGCCTGGAAGCTGCAGCACGCCGAGGACCACACCTCGACGAGCGCCTCGGCCGTGGCGTCCCAAGAGCCCACCGCCGCGGGCGCGCGCTCCTGACGGAGGGCCTCCGCGAGGGCTCGGGCGCAGTCCACGGGGTCGCCCGCGTCGAAGCGCGGCGTTCCGGGGGGCGCCACCTCCGCATGGGCCGGGATCGCGCTCACGGCGAGGGGGGCACCCGCGCGCACGGCCTCGAGGATCGGGATGCCGAAGCCCTCGAGGCGCGACGGCAGGAGCACGGCGGAGCAGCGCGCATAGAGCCCCGCCAGCTCGTCGTCGGGCACGGGCCCCGCGTAGCGCACCCGGTCCAGGACGCCGAGACGCGCGGCTTCGCGCTGCATGCGGAAGATCATGCCGCCCTTCTCGAAGCCTGCGAACACGAGCCGCGGGAGGTGGGGGTCCACGGCCAGGGCGCGGATCGCCGTCAGCGGGTCCTTGCGCGGCTCGAGGTGGCCAGGGACGAGGACGAAGGGACGCCCGCTGCGCTCGGGGTCGTGCACGGGCAGGTGGTCGCCGCCGTTGGGCACCACGGCCAGGCGGCGGGGGGAGCCCAGGCGCACGAGCTCGTCTGCCGTGGAGCGCGAGACGGTCACCACCGAGTCTGCCTCGCGCAGGGCGGCCCGCATCCAGCTCCGGCCCACGGCCGAGCCCGCGCGGCGCGCGTCGTGCTGCAGGTGCACGCGCACTGTCCCGCGGTTGGGGGTCAGCGGCAGGTGCCCGCCGTGCACGAGGGCAAAGGGACCCAGCTCGTCCGTGGCCTCGCGCAGGACGCGCGCCTCGCGCCAGGGACGCAGCGCGCCGGTGGCGGAGCGTGGGGCCTGGCGAAGGGTCACCTCGGGCAGGGCGTAGCCCAGGCCCCCGTGCGGCGCGAGCAGCACCAGCTCGCCGCCGTCCTCGCGCAGGAGCCTCGCGGCGCGGGAGTACACCTCCACCGCATGACGCCGCACCCCGCTCATGGGCTGGGCGAAGCGCAGGCCATTGACCAGCACGCGCGGCGCGCTCACGCCAGCTCCTCCCACAGGTCGGCGAGGAGCTCGGCGGTGCGGCTCCAGGTGCGGTCTGCCACCGACTCGGGGACCTCGAAGCGCAGGTCCTCTCGGCGTTCGACGGCAAGGGCCAAGGCGTTGGCGACGCTCTCCGCATCCGCGGGGTCGCAGGTGAGGGCGAGGGGCCCGGCGGCCTCCGCGGCGGCTGAGCCCGCGGGGACGATGGCGGGCGTTCCACAGGCGTGGGCCTCGAGCGCGGGCAGCCCGAAGCCCTCGGAGTGTGAGAGCACGGGCACTGCGGTCGCGAGCCGAAGGAGTCCAGGCAGGTGCTCCTCCTCCACGCTGCCGGGGGTGGACAGGAAGCGTGCCAGTCCAAGGCGCTGGGCGAGTCCCAGGTCTCGGCGCAGGTCGGGGGTGTCCGGGCCCGTCACCACGAGGTGCACGCGGGCGGTGCTGCGGGCGTGCAGCGCGGCCACCCCGTGCAGCACGGCCGCCAGGTTCTTCTTGGCGCGGGTTGCGCCAAGGCACAGCACGAGGGCGCGCTCCGGCAGGCGGTAGCGCCCCAGCAGCACCTCGTCCACCTCGCCCGGGGGCGGGTCCGGCGCGAAGCAGGGCTCCACGCCCCATGGGATCACACGCCCCTTGCCCCCCGCGCTGCGCAGGCGCAGGCCGAGGCCTCGGGCCGTGTGCTCGGAGGGCGTGACCACCGCGTCCGCCAGCAGCGGGCCGAGCCGCGCCCACGCGCGGTGGCGCCAGCCGGCGTTCTCGCGCACGCCGTGGCGCCAGGGGCACTCGTGGATGGTCTGCACGCGCCGGCCCGGTCCCCTGGGCTGGAAGGCGGAGGTGAAGCTGTGCACTCCGGCCAGCCCCTGCTCGCGCGCCACGCGGGGCAGGGACGCGCGGAACGCGCGCGGACTCTGGCCTGGCGCGGGTGCGAGCCGGACGACCTCGAGCCGACCGGCGGCCTCCAGGGCCTCGATGCTGCTCCGCACGGCCCGGACGACCCCCGGCGGGTGGGGGACGGTCAGGGGGGTCGTGTCGAAGCCCACGCGCATCGCCGGGGAGCATACCGGGGCCGTACCCGAGGGCGCGTGCTGCGCGGCTAGGCTGCGCTGATGCGACTCCAGCTCCTGACGCCCCTCCTGGCCGCCGTGCTCACCTCCTCGACGCTGGCCCAGGAGGCGCGCGTCTTCCGGCTTCCCTTCGGCGAGAACACCACGCGCGCAGCCGATGGAGCGGCCGTGTGCGGCCTGGGCAAGGACTGGCACGCGGGTCGGCGGGCGGAGCTCGCGCGCAGGCTGGAGAGCGGCATCGTGGTGCTGCGGGGCCTGCCCGACCCGCGCGCCTCGGTGGCGTTCCGGCAGGACAAGAACTTCTGGTACCTGACCGGCATCGAGTCGCCCGGCGTGGCCCTGGTCCTCGACCTGGATCGCGGTGAGGAGGTCCTCTTCGTGGCCAAGCCCAGCGCGTTCAAGGAGAGCTGGGCCGGCGAGATCTGGGACGCGGATGACGCCTGGGTGCGCGCGCTGACCGGCATCGAGGATGTCCGCGCGAACGATGCGGGACGCGGGGGAAACCGCGACCTTCTCGAGTGCATCGACGCGCTGGTCGCGGCCGATCCCGAGCGGCCGATCTGGACCGTGCAGACGGGATGGATCGCGCTCTCCGGTGCCTACGACTCGTCCGTGCCCTACGACCAGGCGCGCCTCAAGGACTCCCTCGACGGGCGTGAGTCCCGCGAGGAGGCCCTGGCCCGCCACCTGCGCGAGCGCTATGCGGACCGCGGCGTGGAGGTGAAGGACCTGACGCCCGAGCTCTGGGACATGCGCGTGATCAAGACGCCTGAGGAGGTCGAGGCCGTGCGCCGGGCGAGCCGCGCCGCGGCCCACGCGCTGCGCGAGGCCATGCGCAGCACACGGCCCGGGCTGGGGGAGTGGGACCTCGACGCCCTGCTCACCTGGCAGCAGCGTCGGGCCGGGGCCGATGGTCCTGCGTATGCGCCGATCGTGGGCTCGGGGGCCAACAGCCTCGTGCTGCACTACAACTTCTCCTCGCGCCGCATGCGTGCGGGTGAGGTGGTCCTCGTGGACTTCGCCCCCGAGGTGGATCACTTCGTGAGTGATGTGACCCGCACCTGGCCGGTTGCGGGCACCTTCGACGAGCGGATGGTGCCGATCTACGACGCGGTGCTCGCGGCCCAGGAGGCTGCGATCGCCGCCGTGCGCCCGGGGGCTGCCTACCGCGACATCGGCCGGGCGGCGACCCAGGTGCTGCGGGAGCGCGGGTACAGCTGCCCGCACGGGGTCTGCCACTCCGTGGGGATGGCGGTCCATGACCCCGGCAAGATGGGCGGCGAGCTGCGCCCGGGCATGATCTTCACGATCGAGCCGGGGGTCTACGACAAGGAGACCGGCATCGGCGTGCGCATCGAGGATGTGGTCCTGGTCACCGAGGAGGGCTGCGAGGTCCTGAGCGCGGACTGCCCCAAGTCGAGGGCTGAGATCGAGGCGCTCATGGCCGAGAAGGGTATTCTCGACCTCATTGACTCGAAGTGACCCCATGCGCCTCGCCCTCTGCCTCCTGTCCCTGTCCCTGCTGCCCGGGTGCTTCCTCTCCCGCTCGCACCTGAACCAGCCCATCGCTCCTGAGACGGTCGAGCGCATCGTTCCTTCCAGCACGACCGCTGGCGAGGTCGCGGAGCTCCTCGGGGCACCCCTCGAGGTCGTCCAGCTGGGCTACAAGTCGGCGTGGAGGTACGAGTTCACCGTCGAGAAGCAGGCGGCGCTGTTCCTGTTCCTCGTGGGCCTGCGCGGGGTCGACAACCAGGCCGACCGCGTGTGGGTCTTCTTCGATGAGGAGGGCGTCGTCAGCCATGTGGGCTCGACCTTCGCCGCGGACGAGGCCGGCTTCGATCTGCCCTGGAGCCCGTTCGGCGAGGAGGCTGCGGGCGAAGCCGCGCCTGACGGCGTTGCTGGTCCCCAGGGGGCCTCGGGCTCCGCTGGAGCGGCCGGACAGCAGTGAGTCGCTCTGCGCGGAGACTCGCAGGGGGCCTCGCCTCCTGGGCGATCGTGCTGCCGCTCGCCTCGTCCTGCGTGACGGGCACGCTCAGCCGCGAGCGCTCGCAGCTCGCGCCGGCAGCCGGGGCCCTTGACGGCTTGGTGCCTGGCGAGGCGGACCTGGACGCGTGCCTGGCTGCGCTCGGCGCACCGCTGATCGTGCGTGAGGACCGCGACCAGCAGGTTCTGCTCTGGGGCTGGCGCGAGCTGCGCGGGTGGAGCCTGCGCGCCTCGATCTCGCTCGTGCGGGGCGCCAATACCAACTTCTCCTTCGCGAACGACCAGGACGACCTGCAGGCGGTGATGGGCGTGTTCGATGGGGACTGGAGGCTGATTCTGGTGCGCAGGGGCCGCCTCGCCGACCTCCAGCAGCGGTGGTTGCCTCGCGTCCCAGGCACTCCCGTGCGGAGAGAGTCCTAGGCGCGTCTGGATGCTTGCGCTGACTCCCCAAGCCGGGGATCATGCGACACGATGTCTCAGGCACCCCTTCGCGTCGCCGTGGCCGGGCTCGGCTTCGGCGCCGAGTTCCTCCCGATCTACCGCGCCCACCCCGACGCCGAGTGCGTCGCGATCTGCCAGAGGACCCAGGCCAAGCTCGACGAGGTGGGGGACGCGCACGGCATTGCGTCGCGCTACACCGACTTCGACGCCATGC
>JADHNZ010000031.1 GCA_016779225.1 Planctomycetota bacterium | reverse complement strand
CCCGATGCCCAAGATCACCTTCCTGAAGACCGGCGAGACCCACGAGGTCCCCGAGGGGACCAGCTTCCTCGACCACTGCCAGTCCAACAACGCCCCGGCGGACTTCGGCTGCACGGTGGGCTCCTGCGGCACCTGCTGCGTCGTCATCACCGAGGGCGCCGACCATGTGAACGCCCCGGACGAGGAGGAGCTCGAGACCGTCGAGATGGCCACCGGCGAGGAGGGTGCCCGCCTGGGCTGCCGCCTAGTCGTGAACGGCGACATCAGCGTTCGCCCCGCGGACCGCTGAGCCCAGGGCCCGCTCCCCGGCGGCCGCGGGCGGTCGGGCGGAGCGGGCCGCATCCCGAGCCTCACGCAGCCAGAGCGCATGACCTCCTCCAGCCGAGGGCCCGTGGTCCTGCTCCACAACCCGCGCTGCTCCAAGTCGCGCGCGGCCCTTGCGTGCCTCGAGGCGCGGCAGCACCCGCACCGCGTGCGCCTCTACCTCGAGGAGCCCCTCTCGCGGGAGGAGCTCGAGGGGCTCGTGCATCGGCTGGGGGGCGAGGCGCGCGTCCTCGTGCGCCTTGGCGACGCGCTCTTCTCCGAGTCCGGGGGGCGCCAGGACGATGGGGCCTCCGCCCTACTGGACCTGCTCGCCCGCGAGCCGCGGCTGATGCAGCGCCCCGTCGTGGATGACGGCCGTGAGGCGCTCCTCGCGCGGCCGCCCGCCTCCCTGGACGACTGGTTGGATGGCTGAGTCCTCGGGTGACTCCGGAGCCGCAGGGCACCCGCCGGTCCTGCGGGTGCGCGGACTCACGCGCAGCTATGGCGGCCGCCCCGCCGTGCAGGGCCTCGACCTCGAGGTCGCTCGTGGGGAGGTGCTCGGCCTGCTGGGGCCGAACGGTGCGGGCAAGACGACCACCCTGCGCAGCATCGCGGGCGTGCTTCCCCTGCAGGGAGGCTCGGTCGAGGTCGCGGGCTGCGACCTCGCGCGGTCCGAGGTGGAGGCCAAGCGCTCCCTCGCATGGGTTCCGGACGATCCGCGCCCCTTCGACGCCCTGACGGTGGCGGAGCACCTCGAGTTCACCGCGCACCTCTACGGCGTGGAGGACCACCGCGAGCGCGCGCGCGTGCTGCTCGAGCGCTTCGAGCTCGCGGAGCGGACCAGCGCCCTCGGCTCGGAGCTCTCGCGCGGCATGCGCCAGAAGCTGGCCATCGCTCAGGCCTGGCTCTCGAACCCCGCGGTCGTGCTGCTGGACGAGCCCCTCGCGGGCCTCGACCCGCGCGGGATCCGCGGTGCTCGTACGGCGATCCGCGAGCTGGCCAGTGAGGGCACCGCGGTGGTCCTCTCCTCGCACCAGCTCGATCTGGTCGAGGCCATGGCCGACCGGCTGCTGGTGCTCTCACGGGGGCGCGTGGTGTTCTCGGGGACGCTGGCCGAGCTGCGCGCGGCGCGCGCGGAGTCGAGCCTGGAGGAGGTCTTCCTCGAGCTGACCGCGGAGGGGGACGAGGCCTGATGCACCCCGGCCTGCGGGCCCTGGCGCGCCTGCAGCGGCAGGCCTGGCGCCGACGGGTGCTGCGCAGCCTGCGCTCGCCGAGGGGGCTGCTCTCCGCTCTCCTGATCCTCGGGCTGCTGGGCCTGTGGGTCGGCGGCGCGTTCCTGCAGGCTCCTCTCCTCGACGGCTCTTCCGACGCCGGTCTCCGCCGCCAGCTCGCCGGCGTGATGCTCAGCGCCCTGCTCCTGATCGCGGTTGTGAACGGGATCGCCCACCGCGGGGTGTACCTGCCGCCGGAGGAGCTCGAGCGCCTGCTCTCCGCACCCGTGCCGCGGGCGGACCTCGTGCGCTACCGCCTCTCCCGCATGCTCGTGCGCGGCCTCCCCTTCGCGGCCATCCTCGGGGCGCTCCTCGCGCGCAACATGCCCTCACCGGCCCACGCCTGGCCGCCGGCGGCACTCGCGATCCTCCTGATCCCGATCGTGGCCCAGCTCCTGGCCCTGGCCCTGTCGGTCTCGGACGGGCTGGCCAGCCGGCTCGCCGCGCGCGTGCCGCGCGGGCTCTTGAGGCTGCTGCTCCTCCCGGTGCTGATCGGCATCCCGCTGATCCTCACCGAGGCGCGCGAGCTCTTCCCCGCGGGCGCGCTCGACGGAGACCGGGCGCGCGAGCTCCTCGACCACCCCCTCGTACGCTGGGGCACCCTGCCCCTGGCGCCCTTCACCTGGGCCATGGCCGCCACGACCGCCGCGGCGGCACTGCTGCGCACGGCCGCCTGCGTGGGGGTCCTCGTCGCCCTCTACCAGCTGACCGTGCGCCTGCCGATCGACTTCCGCGAGGTCTCCATCGAAACGAGCAGGGACCTCGCCCAGCGCATCGCGCGGGTGCGTTCCGGCAGCGGGGGCGTCGCCGCCATGGGAGCGGACAGCGGCGCCGCCCGCAGGCGCATGGGCTGGTGGGCCGGCCGCGGCCCGTTCGGCGCCCTGGTGTGGCTGCGCTCCACCGAGCTGCTGCGTCGGGCTGGTCGCGTGGTCTATGTGGCCCTGCTGCAGCTGGCCCTGGCGGTCTTCCTCGGCACCGTCCTGGTGCAGGACCACGCGGGCGGCGCCGTGCTCGTCCTTGCCCTCTCGACCTACCACCTCTCGACGACGATCCGGGCCGACCTGCGCGCGGACCTCGACCGCATGCAGGAGGTCAAGGCGTGGCCGCTCCCGGCCAGCCAGACCTTCCTCGCCTCGGTCCTTCCCGGCGCCCTCGTGGCGGGGCTCTTGGTTTCAGGTGCTCTCGTGCTGCGCGCGGCCCTTGCAGGCGGCGTGCGTGAGCTCGACCTGGTCCTCGCAGCAGCGGCGCCCGTCCTCGCCCTGGTCTGGGGCTGCGTGGAGAACCTCTCCTTTCTCGTGGCGCCCGTGCGCTTCACTCCCGGCGAGGTCGGCACCCTGCAGAGCATGGGGCGAGTGATGCTGCACTCCCTCGCGAACCTGGCCGTGGTGGGGCTCGTCGTGGCCCCGGCCGTTGGCGTCTCCCTTGGAACGGCGCGGCTGCTGGGGGAGGGCCTGTTCGCCCAGCTCGCAGGGCTCGGCGCGGCCTGCGCGTTCGCCCTCGGGCTCGTCGGGGCGCTCTCCCTCCTGGGCGGCCGAGCCCTTCGTCGCCTGGATCCCTCGCGCGTCCTGGCCTAGGGCTCCGCGCGGCGACCCGGCCTCTGCGCGGTGCCTAGAGCGGCCGCACGGTCAGCGCCCAGTCCTGGTCGATGCCGCCCGGGGGCAGACCCAGCGAGGCCGGCGCGCCGCCGCTGACCACATCACCGAGGTGCCAGATCCCCGTGCGCGGGTTGTACCAGCGCACGCGCCAGGCGCCGGCCTCGGCCGTGAGGTCGAGCGTGGGGGGGAGGTCGCTGATCGGCAGGTAGATCGCATAGACCTCGCCCGGCAGGCCAAAGGCTTCGGCGCCGCCGTAGCCCGGGCGCTCATCCGTCACGGCGTCGTCCATGGGCTCCATCGCCCAGAAGGGCAGGCTCTCCATGAACACGCGCGCGTGCCGCATGTGGTCCCACATCTCCTCTCGGGTGCGGAAGTCCTCGGCGCGCAGGTCGCCTCCCAGGGGCAGGCTGTGATAGCCGAAGTACCACTCGAGCTGGCCGCCGGAGAGGTACACATCCCACAGGTGCTCGCGGCGCATCTGGGTCGTGTTCTGGTCCGTGAGGCCGGTGGTCTGCTCGTCGAAGTCCAGGACCCACGGCTGCCCTGCGGCCGCGGACTGAGCGCGCCAGCGCTCGACCATCAGGCCCGAGGACTGGGTCGATCCCTGGATGGAGGTCATCGAGAAGCGCGGGTCTCCCAAGGCCTCGGCATAGGGCGGGTAGTCCCCGGAGCCGGTGAGCGGGTGCGTGTGGAACGCGATAGGGCGGTCGTAGGCGTTCACGGCGAGCAGCCAGTTCGCGAACTCCCGCAGCCGGGGGACGGGGTGGTTGCACTCCTCGCCGAGGTTCCACTTCAGCGCGAGCAGGTCGCCATAGCGCGCCGCGAGCTCACGGTAGAAGAGCTTGCGCTCCGGGCCCAGGAGGCCGTCGTCGAGCCAGTGCTCGTTGGGGTACTCGGTCTCGCCGAGCACGAAGTGGAGCAGGATCCCCCGGCGCTGGGCGTGCTCGAAGACGAGGCGCCACTGGGCCAGCTTGGACAGGTCGTAGTGGGTGCGCTCGTAGGGATCGTTCGCGGGCCCGACGAAGGGCCAGGTGTCGCGCCCGTCCCCGCCCAGGTTCATGGGCAGGAAGTAGGCGGAGTTGACCCCGCGCGACGCGAGGTAGTCGAGGGCGCCCACCAGTCCGCGCGAGTCCACGCCGGTGGTGCTGGACTGGAACAGGGGGCTGCTGGCGTCGCCGAGGCCCGCCGCTCCGAAGTCGGCCACATGCGGCTGGTAGCGGTGGAGGCCCGCGACGAGGCCCGTGGTGTCCACGCCGCCGGGCTCGTCCCAGGTGGCGTCGATGCCCGCGTAGCCCAGCAGGTTCTCCGGGCTGTCGGTGCCGCCCTTGAGGAACCACTCACCCTCGGTGAACCGCAGGTAGTGGGCGCCCACATACTCGAGGCGACCCTTGGCCAGGAAGCCCGGCGCGTCCAGGCTGCGCGGTGCGATCGTGAGCAGCCCCGTGCGGCCGTGCAGGGTGCCGGCCGTACCCGCTCCCGGGTCGAGGGTGGTTGCGACGCCGGCGCCCTCGCGGAAGCCCACGGTGTAGGTGTGCACGCCGGGGGCGTCGAAGTGCGCGCGCACCGTCCAGCGGTTGCCGGTGCCGCCGCCCTCGCCGTCGCCGTCGAAGAATCCCTCGACGCGGCGCTGGGAGCCATCCGGCGCGGTGAACTCGACCCAGAGCCGACGGTCCAGGAACGGGTTGGGCGCGTCGTCGACCTCGCTGGCGGTCGGGCCTGCGAAGCGCAGGGCCACCGGGTGCCAGGGTCGGAGCTCGCCCTCCACGACGCGGCCGTCGGCCGTCGGGCGCCAGGTCGCGGGGGGGAGGGTGCCGATGCCCGCACCGTTCCAGGCGCTGATCTCGAGGTGGTGCAGCACGCCCTCGCCCAGGCCGGTCACCAGGAGGTCGTGCTGGGTCCCGGGCGGGCCGTTGACCCAGGTCGCGCCCTCGAGGGTCTCCACCACCGACCAGCGCAGGCGCGGCGACGCTGTCGTGCTGGTGGTGAACCGCACGCGCAGCTCCTGCGCACCGGCGTCGAGGAGCTCGAGGTCGCTCAGGAGCGGAGCTCCGGGCTGGCCGTGGTCCTCGAGGCCCGTCGCCGGGTCGGGCGGATCCGGATCGTCGTCGAGGTCCTCTCCAGGGTGCTCGCCGGGCGCGTCCGCGGCCCAGTCCCCGTCGAGCGCCGTGCCTTTGCCGGGGCCGGCGCCCTGGCCGCCGCCGCCGTCACCGCCGCCGCCGCCGTCACCGCCGTCGTCCTCCCGGACCACGACCGCCTGCCCGGGAGCCCAGTCCCCGTCGAGCGCGGTGCCGGGACCTCGCGGGTCTCCGCCCCCCGTGGAGCCGCCTCCAGCTCCCCCGTCCGTCCCGCCCGAGGACCCCCCCGCGCTGCCATCGGGCGTGCTCCCGTCCCCTCCACCACACGCGCCCAGCGCGAGCAGCAGCGCCAGGGGCAGGAGGGAGGCGGGACCCGGGACTCTCAGGGCACGGAGCATCCCCCGAATCTAGGCCTCCTGCGGCGGACCCGGAGCGCAGTTCAGGGATTCTGCTCGAACTCGCGTTTCCAGTTCGTCAGCTCCTCGAGCAGGGCGGGGAGCGCTCGGGCCGCCGTCGCGCGGTTGGTGAAGGCCAGGAAGCCTGCTGCGTGGACCGCATCGAGCGGCTGGTCGAAGGGCGCGCCGGACATGCCACGGACCGATCCCCCGGCCTCGTCCAGGATCAGGACGGGCGCGGCGAGGTCATAGGGGTGGCAGGTCCCCCCGTGCAGGAGAGTGCTGTCCGGGAGGAGGGCGCGCGCGTCCACCACGACGCGTTGGGAGCCGAGGGCCGCGTTCAGGAGCAGCCCGCCGCTCGAGATGTAGTCGTCCTGCCAGCAGTGCTCCCGCGAGCAGCCCTCCTCACGGGCCCAACGCGCCGTGACGCGGTCCGCCAGCTGGGCCACTGCGGGTCGCTGGGCCGGATGGAACGCGAAGAACGAGAAGAACCCGTGATCCAGCCGGTCGTCCGCGTCGACCCTCAGCGGCTCGCGTGTCGCGCCCTCGGACAGCCACGCGCCTCCGCCGCGGCGGGCGCCAAGGCGGCGCGCTGGAGCTCCGGCCCGTGCGGGCAGCTCCTCGGCGTGGGCCAGCACGACCTCGGACTGGCGCGGCTGGTCCGGACCGGCGTGGGCCAGGGCGATCAGGCACCAGGCCGCGCGGTGGCGCAGGAGGAGATGGCGCGTGCCATCGACCGGGTCACACACCACCCGCGGCCCGCCGTGGTCGAAGCCGTCGAGCTCGCGCCACCCTCCGCCTCCGTCGGGCCCGCGATGGCGCCACCCGTGGTGCTCGGTCAGCAGCGAGAGGGGACCCTCGAGGGCGCGGCTCGCGAACCAGCCCTCGACCTCCGCCTCGCAGGCCTCGTCCAGGGCCCAGCTCGCATCGCCGGCACCCTGGCTCGCCGGCCGCAGGGCCGCACCCTCGGCAGGGGCGAGCGGCGCCGTGGTCCGCGCAACCCTCCGTCCGAGGTCCGCCAGGTGCCGCTCCCAGAGGTCGAGATCCGCGTCGCGCACGGGCCTATGGTGCCTGAAACGGCCACGCCGTCCAGGGTCGAGTCCTAGGGACCTCCCCTGCTTGAGCCCCCGAGCGAGGGGACTACACTCTCCGCCCCCTGAACGGGGGACCCACGCCATGTCCGAGCTCCACGAAGTCGTCATCATCGGTTCCGGCCCCGCCGGGTACACCGCGGCCATCTACACCGCCCGCGCCAACCTGAAGCCCGTCCTGATCCAGGGCATGCAGCCTGGAGGGCAGCTCACGATCACCACGGATGTGGAGAACTTCCCGGGCTACCCGGACGGCGTGATGGGCCCGCAGATGATGGAGGACCTGCGCAAGCAGGCCGAGCGCTTCGGCACCGACATCCGCTTCGACATGGTCACCGAGGTGGACCTCTCGAGCCGCCCCTTCACCCTCAAGACCCAGATGGGCGAGGAGCTGCAGGCCAAGGCCGTGATCGTCTCCACCGGAGCGAGCGCGAAGCTGCTGGGCCTCGAGGCCGAGACGCGCCTCATGGGCCACGGCGTCAGCGCCTGCGCCACCTGCGACGGGGCCTTCTTCCCCGACAAGGAGGTCCTCGTGGTGGGCGGAGGTGACTCCGCGATGGAGGAGGCCAACTACCTCACCCGCTTCGCTTCCAAGGTGACCGTCGTCCACCGGCGTGACGAGTTCCGCGCCTCGAAGATCATGGTCGACCGGGCGCGCAAGAACCCCAAGATCGCCTGGGAGCTCTTCCAGCAGGTCAGCGACATACACGCCGGCGACGACGGCAAGGTCAGCCATGTGACCCTGACCGACACGCGCGACGGCAGCACCCGCGAGCTCACCTGCGACGGCGTCTTCGTCGCCATCGGGCACACCCCGAACACCGAGGTGTTCCGGGGCAAGCTCGACCTCGACGACAAGGGCTATGTGACCGTGACCCCGGGGCGCAGCTACACCTCGGTCGAGGGCGTCTTCGCCTGCGGCGATGTGATGGACGCCATCTACCGCCAGGCGGTCACCGCCGCGGGCTCCGGCTGCATGGCCGCCATCGACTGCGAGCGCTGGCTGGAGGAGCAGGAGGCCTGAGCCTCCCCACGACAGCGGCGCGAGCCGCCTGCACCCAGACCGCGGGCGGCCCTCGAGGGGGGGCCGCCCGCGGTCGTGTCCAGGGTCCGCGGGCGACCCGTCCCGCCCCTGGGTCCAGGCCCCCCGAGGCCCTCGGGAGCGCCGCGCGAGGCGCCGATAGGGGAGAGGGGCCCCGGTCCACCTGGATCGCGCGTCCTCCGCTTTCCTAGGCTGCTCCCCATGCGCGTCGCTCTGGTAGTCCATGCGTTCCCCCCGTCGGGGACCCACGGCGTCGAGAACCACACCGAGGCCTTCGCCCGCTCCCTCGTTGCCAAGGGGTGCTCCGTGGAGGTCCTCGCTCCGCGCACGCTGGAGGGCTTCGCACGCGGCTCGCAGCGTCGCGAGGAGCGTGACGGGTATGGGGTCACCTGGCTGCAGGTCGAGCCCGCCTCCACGGAGCGGGAGCGCGTCGACGCCCTGCGCGGTTTCCTGGAGCGTGAGCGGCCTGAGGTCGTCCACTTCCAGCACCTGCTCGGGTTCGGTCCGGACGCGCTCCGCGTCCCCGGCGAGCTGGGCATGGCCTGCGTACACACGGCGCACGACTTCCACCCCGCGCACGAGACCTGGACCCTCATGCGCCCCGACCTCGTGCCCTTCGCCTGCGGGGACGACGAGGCCCAGGCGCGGACCCTCCGCGCCCAGGGGCTGCTCGACAAGCTCCCGGCGCTCGGGGATCACCACGGGACCGTCCTGCCCGGCCAGCTGCCCGAGGCTGCTGCGGTGACCCTGGCCGCGATCCTCGCGGGTGAGCGGGAGGAGGGGCTGGACGAGGCGCGTGCCCGCGTGCGCCTGCGCTCCCAGCGCTTCCGCGACGCCTTCGCCCAGGCAGACCTGCGCCTGGCCACCTCACAGGCACTGGCCCGTGACCTCACGGCCGCCCTCGGCCGCGCGGTGGAGGTCCAGCCCAGCGGGGTCGACCTCGAGCGCTTCGCGGACCTTGCTCCTCCGCGAGACCCCGCGGGAGGGGCGCCCGTGCGCATCGGCTTCCTCGGTGGGATGCTCAAGCACAAGGGCGTGCATGTGCTGCTGGAGGCCTTCGGCGCGCTGCGGGCTCCGGCGGAGCTGCACCTGCACGGCTCGAGCCACGACCGGGCGTATACGCGCTGGGTCCGCGCGCGTGCGCGGGAGGTTGGCGCCGTGGTGCACGGCGGCTATCGCCACGCCGAGCTCCCCCGGCTCCTCGAGTCCCTGGATGTGGTCTGTGTGCCGAGCCTGTGGGTCGAGAACGCGCCCTATGTGATCCGTGAGGCGCAGGCCGCCGGACGCGTGCTGGTGGTCTCCGACACCGTGCCGCTGCGTGAGAGCTTCGACGATGAGGAGGGCGGCCTGTTCGCCGCGGCGGGGGAGGCCGCGGCCTGGACCCGAGCGCTCATGCGGATCGCCACCGAGGAGGGCCTCTTCGAGCGCCTGCGCTCGAGGGCGCGCCGGCCCCTCGACCTCGGGCAAGAGGCAGAGGCACACCTCGAGCTCTACGGGCGCGTGCTCGAGGCGCGCGCCTCGCGGCGCCCTCGCCCCATGGTCCCCGCCTCGGTCGAGCCCCTGCGTGCCCGCGTTGAGGAGCTCCAGGGGCTGCCGACCCGGGAGCTGTTCGACCGCGTCCTCACGGGGCTGGGACGCCTCGCCCGCTGCATGGGGGCCGAGGAGGAGCCGACCGCGCTGCTGGGCAAGGCTGTGGGTGCCGGCTCGCCCATGCGCGACCTGGCGCTCGACCATGGCCGCGAGATCCGCTGGCTGCGCGAGACGCTCAGGGCCGTGGAGACCGAGCGCGATGAGCAGGCCCGTCGTGCCGACTGGCTCGCCGATCAGGCGGCCGAGTCCGAGCGCCGCGCAGCCTGGGTCGAGCAGCGCTCGGCGCAGGGCTCCGAGGCCGAGGGGCTCGAGCGCGACTGGCTGCGCGAGACGCTGCAGGATCTGGAGCAGGAGCGCGACTGGCTGAAGGCCCAGCACGAGGAGGCCGAGAGCACGCGCGCCTGGCTGCGCGAGTCCCTCGAGGGCGTCACCCGCGAGGCGCAGTGGCTGCGCGAGCGCGACGCCTCCCGCGAGGCCGAGCTGGAGACCCTCCGCAGGGAGCGGGACTGGCTGCGGGGCGAGGAGGAGGTCGTGCGCGGTGAGGCTGCCTGGCTGCGCGAGGACGCCGAGGCTCTGCGGCGCGAGGGCGCCTGGCTCCGGGGGCGGGTCGAGGCCGCCGAGGGCGAGGTCGATCGCCTGAGGGTCGAGCGAGCCGAGGTCGAGCGGGCCTTCGAGGTCCTGCGTGAGGAGCGTGACTGGCTGCAGGGGCTCGTCGCCACGCGCCAGGACGAGCTGCGCTGGCTGCGCGAGCAGCTCACGGGGGAGGCCGCGCCCGAGGGCGCTGACCCCGCTCAGGACGGCGCCGCGATCCAGGCCGCGACCGAGGCCCTGCGCGGCGAGCTGGAGGCCATCCGGCGCCACGCGGCCTGGCTGCACGCCGAGGTGGCGGAGCTGGCCGTGGCAAGCCGGGGAGAACTGGCTGGCGCGTCGGCCAGCGCGGGTCCGGACGCCGTTGCGGGCCAGCTCCAGGTCCTGCGCGCGGCGCTGGCTCGCGCGCGGGCCGAGCTGGGCTGGCGGCGCTCGGAGATGGCGGCCGCGCGCGAGAGCGCGGACCGCCTGCTGACGCGCCTCGCGGTGCCCGGGCTTGCAGAGCGCCTCAGCGCCTGGGCCGAGGTCCCGGCTGCGCCCGGCGGCGGAGGGAGCGCGCCGCGCTCGCCCGAGGCCTCGCAGGGGCAGGATCAGGAGCAGGAGGACACTCCCCAATGAGCGCACGCGTCTCCGTCGTGATCCCCACCCTCGACGACTACGAGCTGCTCGAGGCCCACCTCCCGCTGCTGCTGGAGGAGGTCGAGGCCCGCGGTGCCGACGACGAGGTCACCCTGGTCGACGACACGGGAGCGGACCTGCTGGCCGCGTGGGTCGCCGAGCGCTTCCCCGGCCGCGTGCGGGTCATGGTCCGCAGCGAGAACGGCGGCTTCGCACGGGCCCTGCTCACCGGGGCGCGCGTGGGCACGGCGGACTACCTGCTCGCCCTGAACCCCGATGTGCGCGTCAGGCGCGGCTTCCTGCAGCCCCTGGTGGACGCCCTCGAGGCGCCCGAGGTCTTCGCCGTCTCGCCGCGCGTCCTGCTCGGTGGGGACCCGCGCCGCGTCGAGACCCACCAGCGCATGGCGGTGGCCGAGGGGCGCCTGCGCAGCGTCCCGCTCGCGCCGGACCCGGACGACCTGGCGCCGCGTCCGATTCCCTTCCCCCTGGGCGGGGCGATGCTCCTGCGCCGGGACGCCTTCGTCGCCGCCGGGGGCTTCGACTCCCTGTTCGAGCCCTTCTACTTCGAGGACACCGACCTGGGCCTCTCGGCCTGGCGCCAGGGCCTGCGCATCCTCGAGGTGCCCGCGAGCGTGGTGGAGCACCACCACCGCGGCACGATCGGCCCGCGCGTGCCGGAGGAGCTCGTGCGCGCGGCTATCGAGCGCAACCGCCTGCTCCTGCACTGGAAGCACCTGGACTCCCGTCCTGCGGCCCTCGAGCATCTGCGCAGCCTGCACCGGGACGCCTTCGACGCGGCCATGGGGGATCGCCGGGAGGAGCTGGTCTGGCTCGCCCTGGCCCTCGAATCCCTCGAGCCCGCCAGCGCCTCGCGCCGCTCGGTCACCCCGGTCGTGCGCACCCTCGCGGAGAGCCTCGAGGCCAGCGACCCCTCGCGCTGAGGGACGCCCTCCGCTGTGACTAGGGATCTCTCCCTACGGCATAGAAGGGGCTCGCAGCCCCTCTCCTCCGTAGGGGGCAGCAGGCTGTGCCGAGCTAGCTTGGCCGCATGAAGCTCGCACTCCTCGCAACACTGGCCCTCGGTCTCACCTCCGACCTGAGCGCCCAGCAGGTCATCGGCCCCGACGCCTCCTTTCGTGCCGTACAAGCTTCGGGCGATCTCTACTACGGCGCGAGGATCGCTGCGGGGGACGCTTGGTTCAGCGCTGCGGGCCGGGCCGCGTACGGCACGGATCTCTACGAGCTCGTAGGGGGCGAGTGGCTGCGGACTCTTCAGGTACCCAGCCTGAGCTTCAACCAGCCCCAGCTGGTCCTCGTGGCCGGGGATCGCGCCGTCTCCTCGGGCAATCGCTACGTCGGGATCCTGTTCCAGGTCTGGGAGAGGATCGGCGGCGTCTGGACACACGCCGAGGACATCCCGACTGCGCCGGGCGCCTCGGAGAACCTCGAGGTCATGGAATTCACCGGCACCCGGCTGGTGCTTGCGGACCCGTACGCCGACGTCGCAGGGGTGAACGACGGGGTGGTTCAGGTGTGGGAGCTCGTGGGCGGGAGCTGGGTCTTGCAGCAGACTCTGCTCGGAGGCCTGATGGGGCACTGGGAGCTCTTCGGGTCGTCGGTGTGCCTGGACGGGGACGACCTCTTGATCGGCGCGCCCGCGACCTATGCCGGGCAGGCCTCGGGGCGCGTGTACGCCTACCGCCACGACGGAACGCAGTTCGTCCACGAGGCGACCCTGAGGTCCCCGGATACGCAAGGCTGGAACCTGTTCGGGACCAGGCTGGCCGTCGCGGGGGATGAGCTCCTCGTCGCCTGCACGCTCGAGAGGCGCCTCTGGCGCTGGACGCGAACCGGCGGCGCCTGGACGCTGGTGGGGGACCTGCCCGCGCCCTTCACCTTCGTTCCACCGGACTCGAGCTTCGCTTGGGGATGGCCCCTCGAGGGCCACGGAGACCGCCTGCTCGTAGGCAACTACCCGAGCACATCCGTCCTCGAGTACAGGAAGGTGGCCGGGGACTGGGAGGTGCAGCGGGTCCTCCTGCCCCGGAACCCAGCGGGGAATGCCAACTCCCTGGGGGTCGCGATCGGCGGCAGCTTCACCTTCCTTGCGCAGCCGGGTGCGCGGGTCAACGGGGACTATGTCGGGCGCGTGTCCCTGTACTGGCACGGCTCGGGTGGGCTGGGAACGCCGCTCTGTGGCGGCACCGACGCGACTGCGTGCCCCTGTGGGCACGCACCGGCACTTGGAGCCGCCGACGGCTGCCTCGACCTGAGAGGGGCCCTGCCCCACCTCGCGCTGAGCGGCTCCGCGAGCCTCTCTGCCGGCAACCTCTCCGTGATCTTGAGTGGTCTTCCCGGCTCTCCACATAGTCACACCCTGGGTGCTGCTCCTGCGGGGCAGCCGCCCGCCGTCGTGGGAAGCGGGCTCCTTTGCCTGGCCTACCCGTTCCAGCGGATCGCGACTGGGCAGGGAAGCGGCGCGGAGTACGGGCGCGACCTGCTGGGAACCGTTGGCGCCAGCGTGGGGGAGACCTGGATCTTCCAAGCGACCTACCGGGTCTCCGGAACGGGCTGTCCGGGCCCCTTCTACACGGGCGCGGTCGCGGTGACCGTGGAGCCCTGAGCGGGGATGGGCGCGCCCTGGACCAGGTGAGTCGGTCGTCCCGGTCGTGCCCGGTCACCGGTTCGCTGCGGACTCCAGAATCTCGCGCAGGCCGGCGAGGTGGGTGGGGGCCCGGTAGAGGCGCTCGACGCGCTGGCTGCCTGCGCTCCCCATGCGCTTGGCGAGGGCAGCGTCCTCGGTGAGGCGGCCCAGGGCTGAGACCAGGGCAGGGATGTCTCCTGGGGGCACCAGGAGGCCCGTCTCGCCCTCCGCGGTCCACTCGAGGGCGCCCCCGGCCGCCGTGGCGATCGTGGCCCGGCCCGCGGCCATGGCCTCGAGGCCGACGATGCCGAAGGGCTCGGCCCAGAGGCTCGGCATCACGGAGACGCGGCACTCGCGCAGCAGCGCGCGCAGGTCGGGAGCGTCGATCCAGCCGGTCAGGTGCACGCGCTCTGCGAGCCCGTGGCCCTGGACGGCGCGCTCGATGGCCTCGCGCGCGGGTCCGTCCCCGGCCAGGACGAGGCAGCACCCGGGGACCCGCGCCACGCCCTCGAGCAGGAACTCGACGCCCTTCTCCGGCACGAGCCGTGCCGCGCACAGCGCCATGGGGCGCTCGCCCTGGCGGGCGAGGAAGCGGGCGCAGTCCTCGCGAAGGGGCGTCGTGGGATCTGGCTGCTCGCGCGTGAAGTAGGGCAGGACGCGGACCCGGTCCGCGGGGATTCCGGCGGCCGTCAGCTCACCGGCCATATAGCCAGAGGCCACGACGAGGCTCACGGCGCTGCCGCGTCGTGCGAGCTCGCGCGCGCGGCCGGCAACCCGGCGCAGGCCAACCCGGCCGGTGGGCAGGTCGAGGCAGCCGCCGGTCAGCGCCCGCGGGAGGCAGGCCCACGGGGCCGGCCGGGTGCAGATCGAGCCGTCCGTCCGGCGCTTGTTGAGGCCCGGGCAGAAGAAGGTGTGGTCCTGCACGAAGCGGACGAGGGGGGCGACCCGCGCGAGGCGCTGGGCGACCCAGGGGGCCACGCTGCTCACGAGGAAGAGGGCCTCCAGGCCCAGCGCCTCGAGGCCGGCCTCCGGCGCGCCCAACGGATGGTCCTCCTCGCGGGCGAACAGCCCCTCGAGGGGCGCGTAGCTCTCGACGCGCCCGCCCGGAGGCGGCGGAGCGTCACCTCCTGCACGCAGCACGACGACCTCGTCGCCGGCGAGACCCAGCTCATGGGCGACATCGAGCGCGTAGCGCTCGCTGCCGCCCACCGGCGCCCAGGTCCCGACGGCGAGGCCGATCCGCATCGGCCCCGGGTCAGCCCCCGATCGTCATGAGGAACTGCGCGTTGACCGCGGTCTTGCGCATCTTGGAGATCAGCATCTCCATGGCCTCGACCGGATCGAGCTCGTTGAGCACCTTGCGCAGCATCCAGACGCGCTCGATCTCCTCGCTGGTGAAGAGCAGCTCCTCCTTGCGGGTGCCGGAGCGGTTGATGTCGATGGCGGGGAAGATGCGGCGGTCGGAGAGGCGTCGGTCCAGGACGATCTCGGAGTTGCCGGTGCCCTTGAACTCCTCGAAGATCACCTCGTCCATCTTCGAGCCGGTCTCGATCAGGGCCGTGCCGAGGATGGTGAGCGAGCCGCCGTCCTCGATGTTCCGCGCCGCTCCGAAGAAGCGCTTGGGGAACTGCAGGGCGGTGGCCTCGAGGCCGCCGGAGAGGAGCTTTCCGTTGCTCGGCGCCTCAGTGTTGCAGGCCCGCGCGAGGCGCGTGATCGAGTCGAGCAGGATCACCACATCCTCGCCGGCCTCGACCATGCACTTGGCCTTCTCGATGACCATCTCGGCCACCTGGATGTGCCGTGCGGCCGGCTCGTCGAAGGTGGACGAGACCACCTCGACCTTCTCTCCGACGATCGAGCGCTGGAAGTCCGTGACCTCCTCGGGGCGCTCGTCCACCAGCAGGATCATGAGGCGCGCGTCTGGAGCGTTGCGGACGATGGACTTGGCCAGCATCTGCAGCAGCACCGTCTTGCCCGTCCGCGGTGGGGCGACGATGAGCCCGCGCTGGCCGCGCCCGATGGGGGCGATCAGGTCCACGATGCGCATCTCGAGGGGGTTGTCCTCGGTGCCCTCCAGGATGATGCGCTCCTCCGGGTAGAGGGGCACCAGCTCCTTGAAGCCGGCGCGTCCCTGGGCGTCCTCGGGCTCGCCGCCGTCGATGGCGGTCAGCTCGGACAGGCAGAAGTACTTCTCGCCCTCGGCCACCGGCCGCAGGTAGCCCTCGAGGGTCATCCCCTTGGCCATCCCGAACTCGTCGGCCATCGAGTGCGGGACGAAGACATCCTCCTCGGCGGGCATGTAGTCCGTGAACGCCGTGCGCAGGAAGACATGCTTGTTGTCCCAGACATCCACCACGCCGCGGACCTTGACCGGGACGCGCGTCAGGAGCCGGTGGTTGGTGATCTCCCAGATGGCCTCGCGACGGTTGCGTCCGTGGAAGTCCTCGAGCTCGAGCTCCTCGGCAAGCTCGTGCATCTCGTTGAGGTGCATGGCGAGCAGCTCGTCGTGGTCCACCTCCGGCGGCGCCTTCTTCTTGCGCGTCTTGGGGAGGGACTCGAGCAGCTCCTCCATTCCCTCGGCGTCGAGCTCGCGGGGCAGGGCGTCGTAGTCGATGCGCAGGGCCGCCGGCTTCAGCGGACCCTTGTCGCCTTGGAAGCCCTTGCGCTTGCGGCGCTTGAAGCCCTGGGGCTTCTTGCCCGGGCGGTTCTTGCGGGTGGCGGAGGTCATGGGGAGGTGTGGGGGGGACGCGTCGCCTCGATGCGCTGCAGCAAGGCGTCGACGCGCGCGGGGAGTTCGTCTCGGGGACAGTCGGCTTCGAGGACCCAGCCAGCGGCGGCCCTCTTCTCGGACAAGGGAAGTTGCGCGGCCTCGCGTCGGGCCACCTCGCCGGGGGCCCACCCCCGATCGCGCTGGGCACGCGCATCGCGCACCTCGTCGGGGACCTCGATGAAGACCAGGTGGTCGCAGGCGGCCATCAGGTGGTGGTCGGCGTCATTCTCCATCAGGAGAGGGACATCGAGCACGACCCGCGGCGCTCCGGCGGACCGGGCCTCCTCGAGGGCGGCGCGGATCCTCTCACGAACGCGGGGGTGGATCCACCCCTCGAGTGCCTTCCGACCCTCGGGGTCGTCGAAGACGCGCGCGCCTAGGGCGGCTCGGTCCACCGCGCCTGCGGGGTCGAGCACGCCCTGCCCGAACCGCTCGGCGACCAGGCGCGCCACCTCGGGGCTCTCGAGGACCTCGTGGGCGAGGGGGTCCGCGGCCACGACGCGCCCGGCAGGGCCCGCCAGGAGGCGACCTACGGTGCTCTTGCCGCTGGCGATGCCGCCCAGGACCCCGAGGACCAGGGTGGAGCGGGAGGCGGGGAGGGTCATGGGGGAGCGGGGGGAGGCCCCGGCTCGCGGGGCGGGGCCCGAAACTCGGGCCGCCCGGGAGGATAGGACTCACGGCCCCGGTTGGGTGTCGCGAGGGCTGGGCCCCCGCGCCGCTCCCGGCCCTCCTCCGCCAGCCTGGCAGAGGGCTCCCGGGGCCACCCTCCGCGGCTCCGTTCCTTGCCGCGGAACCCCTCCTTCGGTTATCACATGCGCCCGCGGAGCGTCCTGGACCCCCTGTCCGGCCGCCCGCACCGTCCCCCCCAGAACCCTGTTCCCCAGCCTCCCCCCTGCGCCCCACCCAGGCGCCGGATCCCCAGGGAGCCCGGAAGCATGATGCAGCGATCCAACCGCGGCGCCGCGCGCGTCCCCGCCATCTGGATGATCCTCGTGTTCGTCCTGTTCCTCGCGTCCACCTTCCTGGCCTACACGGCCGGTGACGCCCGCACGAAGGCCCAGGGCGAGGCTGAGGCCGCCGTCTCCGCCAAGGAGGAGGCCGACGCCGCCCGCATGACCGAGCTGGGCCGCAGCCGGAACATCTCCGAGGTCCTGGGCTACTACAACCGCGAGGACATGCAGTCCCGCTCCGATGTGGAGCAGGCCAAGCAGGGGCTCAGCGAGTTCAAGGCCTCGTTCCCCGGCATGACCGACGCCGAGGTCACCTGGGAGGAGGCGTGGCCCAAGGCCTCTGCCGCCTACCGTGACTCCCTCGGCAAGGCGAAGACCCTGGAGGCCCAGATCGAGGACCTGCGCAACCAGGTCTCCGCGGCCAACTCCGCCACCGCCAGCGTCACCTCGACCAAGGACAAGAAGATCCGCGAGCTCGAGCAGCAGCTGGCCGACGCCCAGACCAACGCCCAGGACGAGCGCAACGAGCTCGAGCGCCAGCTGAGCGCCGCTCGGAACCAGTTCTCCTCGGCCGACAGCAGCTGGAAGGCCGCCCAGGCCGAGCTGGCCGACGAGAAGCGCGCCCGCGAGCTCGACTCCAACGCCGCCCGCACCCGCACCGCCGCCCTGACCCGCACCCTCGCGGAGCAGACCGGTCTCACCAAGGAGCTCCAGGGCCCGGACGGCTCGGTCCTCGCGACCTCCGCCAGCCTCGGCATCGCCTGGATCGACCTGGGCGCCGGCGACCGCATCAGCCTCGGCATGCGCTTCGATGTCACCAGCGGCAAGCCCGGCTCCAGCGCCCGCAAGGGCGTCCTGGAGGTCACCAAGGTCGAGCCCGACCGCGCCGAGTGCCGCATCATGGACCTCGCCGACCAGTTCGATCCGATCGTCGGCGGCGACACCATCTCGAACCCGATCTATGTGGCCGGCGGCACCCGCAACGCCGTGATGGCGGGCCGGTTCTCCGGCACCTGGAACGCCTCCGAGCTGAAGGTCCTGATGGGTGAGATCGGCATCAATGTCCAGGACTCCATGGACAAGTCGACGGCCTTCCTGATCGTTGGCGATCCCCTCTACAACGATCCCGAGACCGGCGAGGTCCTCGAGGAGCCCATGGCCGTCTCGGAGATGGCCCTCTACAAGGACGCCGAGGCCGCCGGCCTGACCATCGTCTCCATCGAGGACATCCGCCGCTTCTTCGTGAAGTGACCCTCCCTGGCTTGGGCGGGCTTGCGTAGCCCCCCCCGCCGGACGGATCCTCTCGCGGCCGGGCCCCCAGGGGCCCGGCCGCTGCCGTAGGTGCCATGACCGCGCTGCCCGACGACGAGTCCGAGATGGAGGCCACGCGCATGTCCCTGGGGGATCACCTCCAGGAGCTGCGTGGGAGGCTCTTCAAGAGCGTGGTCGTCCTCGCCATCGCCTTCGTCGCCATCTACTCCTGGCGCTTCGAGGCGTTCTCCATGATCCAGGCGCCTCACCGCCAGGCCATGGAGATGCTGAACGAGGCTCGCGCGGAGCACTTCGAGGGCAAGCTCGCCGCCGCGGAGGAGGCCGGCCAGCCGCTGGACGCCCTCGAGTACTTCGAGCCGGGCTACCCCGAGCGCCGCGTGCTGGTGGACCGCCTGCGGAGCGACGACCGGCTGGTGAACTTCACCTCGGACCAGGGCTTCGTGCTGCGCCTGCGCGTCTGCTTCTGGCTGGCGGTGTTCGTCGCCGCGCCGTTCATGCTCTGGCAGATGTGGGGCTTCATCGCCGCGGGCCTCTACCGCAGTGAGCGCACCGTCGTGTACCGCAGCGTGCCGGTCTCCATGGCCCTGTTCCTCGGGGGCGTGGCCTTCGGCTATCGGGTGATGGTGCCCTACGCCCTCTACTTCCTCGGGGTCGACGACATCGAGCTCGAGACGCTCGCGGTGACGGCCCAGACCGCGGACAACTACCTCGGCTTCCTCAAGGGGCTTGCCCTCGCGATGGGGGCCGTCTTCCAGCTGCCGGTCCTGATGATGGCCCTCACCAAGCTGGGGCTCGTCGGGCCCGGGCTCTGGGCGGAGTACCGCCGCCACACCATCGTCGGCGCCCTCGTGCTCGCCGCGGTGATCACGCCCCCGGACCCCGTCACGCAGATGCTGATGGCCGGGCCGATCATCATCCTCTACGAGGTCGGCATCTGGGTCGCGCGCTTCACGACGCCCCAGGCGAAGGGAGCGGCGGCCGGGGAACTCGCGCCGTGAGCACCCTGCGCGCGGCGCTGTGCTCGGTCGGCGACGAGCTGCTCGCGGGCAAGCACCCCGACCTGAACGCGCCGTACCTCGCCCGCGAGCTGCAGGCCCTGGGTGTCGAGGTGGTCGAGGTCGCCGTGGTCGGGGACGACGAGCAGGCCATCGCCGCGGCCGTGACCCGGCTGGCCTCCCGGGCGGAGCTCGTGTTCGTGACCGGGGGCCTGGGTCCCACCCTGGACGATGTCACGCGGCACGGCGTGGCCCGTGCGGCCGGCGTCGCCCTCATGCTCGACCCCAAGGCCCACGACCAGGTCACCGCCTGGTACCGGACGAGCGGCCGTGAGATGCCGGCCTCCAACAGCCGTCAGGCCCTCGTGCCGGAGGGCGCCGCCGTGCTTGCGAACCCCGTGGGCACGGCGCCTGGCTTCGAGGTCTCGCTCGAGGGCGGTGCGGTGGTGCGCGTGCTCCCCGGTCCTCCGAGCGAGCTGCGGGCCATGTGGGAGCAGGGCGTGGGCGGGCGCGTTCGGGCGAGCCTCGGCCAGGGGACGGTTCGGGTGGAGCAGCGCTTCCACCTCCAAGGCCTCTCGGAGAGCCAGTTCTCCGACGATGCGGGTGCGTGGCTGGAGCGCGCTGCAAATCCCCTGGTGGGGGTCACGGTGGCGCGCGGCCTCCTCACGGCACGGCTCGTGGCTCGCGGCGCGACGGAGGCCGAGGCGCGCGGTGTGCTCGAGCCCCTGGCGACGCAGTTCCGCGTGCGCTTCCAGCCCTGGATCTTCAGCGAGCAGCACGCGACGCCAGAGGAGGCCCTGGTCGAGGCCCTGGCTGCCCGCGGGCTCTGGGTCAGCGCCGCCGAGTCCTGCACGGGTGGGCTCGTGGCGGGCGCGCTGACCGCCGTGCCCGGCTCGAGCGCGGTGCTGCGCGAGTCGTTCGTGACCTACGCGAACGACGCCAAGGAGTCTCGGCTGGGAGTGGGGCGGGAGCTCCTCGAGGCCGCAGGGGCGGTCAGCGAGGAGGTGGCCCGGTCCATGGCCCGAGGCGCCGCGCGGGCTGCGGGCGCGGATCTGGCCCTGGCGACCAGCGGCGTCGCAGGTCCCGGGGGAGGCACCCCCGAGAAGCCGGTGGGGCTGGTCTGCTTCGGCGTCTGGTTCCAGGGTCAGTCCTGGGCCGGCTCGCGGACCTGGCCCGGCAGGGCGGGGCGCGCCGCGGTCCGCGACTGGGCCACGGCCCACGCCCTGGTCCTGGGCCTGCGCGCCCTCGAGGGGCGCCTGCCCCTCGAGCCTGAGCGCTGATTTTGGGCCCCGAAATCCCGGGCAGGCTCGCCCCCCGGGGGCTGGGACGCTATCCTCTCGGCCCGCCGTTACCCCGTGGTGTAATTGGCAACACAACTGGTTTTGGTCCAGTCATTCCAGGTTCGAGTCCTGGCGGGGTAACCACCTTTCAAGGCGCCTCCTTTGGGGGCGCCTTTCTTCTTGGCCGGCCTCCTCGTCCGGGCGCGGGCGGCGTCTGCGCCGAGGACAGTCTGCCCGCCTCAGCGCTGGGCGACCCAGGACTCACTCGTGTAGCGGGCCCCAAGCTGCTCGGCGCACTCGCGCTCGGCCCGCGACGGGACCCCCGGGCGCAGGTCGAGCTCGAGGCACTCCTCGAAGGCCCGGCGCAGCTCGGGGGCGAACTCCACCGGCGTCACCCGCCTCTCCACGGAGGCGAAGGTGGCGATGGCTCCCTCTAGGGGCGTGGTGCCCAGCTTGATCGAGCCGTGGTGCAGCACCCGGCCGCCCCGGCGTCGCTGGGCCGAGCCCACGCCCTTCGCGCCCTCCCAGGCGATGTCGAGGGCCGTGGACTTGTGGAAGCACATGCCCGTGGCCTCGGCGTCCGAGGTCAGGGCCTGGTCCCCGCGCAGGCCGGCCGCCAGGCCGACGCGGCCGAGGGCCACCACGATGGCCGCATGCACGCGGGCGTAGCTCTCCGGGACGGTGCCGTCGTAGGGGGCGAGGCCGACCGGCGCCGTGAGCGAGAAGGTGAGCTCGTGCTGGTGGTGGATCGCGCCTCCGCCCGTCAGGCGGCGGACCAGCCGGCTGGCGCGGTCGGCGCCGGGGACCTCGTCCAGGCGCTGGAACCAGCCGAGGCTCAGCGTGTCCGGAGCCCAGGTGTAGAGGCGCAGGGTAGGCGCCTCTCCTTGGAGCAGCAGGGCCTCGTCCAGCCCCATGTTGAACTCGGGGCTGGCACCCCAGGTCGTGATCAGGCGCCAGGAGGTCATCGGAATGAGAGGCGCCCCCTCGCGGGGGCGCCTCCAAGGGGCCGCCTCAGTGCGGCGTGGCGATGTGCTCCTCGTAGCCAGCCGCGTCCATCAGGTGCGACAGGTCCGTGGAGGTCGGCTTGATGCGGATCATCCAGCCCTTGCCCCAGGGGTCCTGGGCCATGGCCTCGAGGTGCGCCTCGATGACCTGGTTGACCTCGACGATCTCGCCAGCAACGGGGGAGAGCAGGTCGGAGACGGCCTTCACGGACTCGATCTCTCCGAAGGTCTCGCCGGCATCGACCGTGCGGCCGGCCTCCGGCAGGTCGCAGTAGACGAGGTCGTCCACATTGCCGTTGCAGAGCTCTTCGATGGCGAAGTCGGTGATGCCGACCAGGATGGTGTCTCCATCCTGCTTGGCCCACTCGTGGGAGGAAGCGTAACGACGGTCGTCGGGGCGCATGGCGGGGTTCCTAGCGGGTGCGTGAGTAGAAAGGGAGGTCGGTGACGGTGCAGGCCTGACGCTTGCCGCGCAGGTCCATCTCCACGATCGTCCCCGCCTCGGCGAGGGCGACCGGGACATACGCCGTCCCGATGTTCTTGTTGAGGGTGGGGGACACCGCGCCGGAGCAGACCTGCCCGACGACCTCGTCCCCGTGCACGACGGGGTAGCCCTGACGCGGGGCGCGCTTGCCCTCGGTCACGAGGCCCACGAGCTTGCGCGTCGGGGCGGCCTTGATCGCCTCGAGGGCGGAGCGACCGATCCAGTCGCCCTTGTCCTCGTGGAAGGAGACCCCGAAGGCGAGGCCGGCCTCGATCGGGTTGTGCTCCTCGTCGATCTCGTGCCCGTAGAGGGGCATGCCTGCCTCGAGGCGCAGGGTGTCGCGCGCGCCCAGGCCAATGGGCTGCAGGCCGTGGTCTGCGCCGGCGCGGGTGAGCTCCTCCCAGACGCGCTCGGCCTCGCCCGAGGGGAAGTACAGCTCGAAGCCGTCCTCGCCGGTGTAGCCGGTGCGGCTCACGCGCACGCCGGGCAGTCCGCAGAGGGTTCCGAAGCCCGACTTGTAGTAGCCGACCGTGGAGAGGTCGAGGCCCTCGACGCAGGCCTGCAGAGTGGCCTGGGAGCCCTGGCCCTGGAGCGCGAGCATGGCGAGCTCGTCGGTCTGGTCCTCGATGGTGACCTCCATCCCTGCGCACTGCTCGCGCAGCCAGGCGAGGTCACGGTCGTGGTTCGCCGCGTTGACGACCATGAACACATCCTCCTCTCCCTTGTAGACGAGGACATCGTCCAGCGGGTTGCCATCCTCCTGGCAGAGCAGGCCGTAGCGGATGGCGTTGGTGGGGATCCGGCCGACGAAGGAGGTCACGATCCGGTCGAGGGCGGTGACCCGGTCGGCGCCGGTGAAGCGCAGCCGCCCCATGTGGGAGAGGTCGAAGAGGCCCACCCGCTCGCGGACGCAGCGCGCCTCGTCGAGGATGGGACCGTATTGGACCGGCATGTGCCAGCCGCCGAACTCGACCATCTTGGCGCCGAGGCGCTCGTGGAGGTCGTGGAGCGGGGTGTGTCGCATGGCTCAGAGGAGACGGGATTGCTGGGCACCGCGCCTCTGTCCTCGGCCAGCGGCCGGGTCCAGTGAGCCTGGGGCGACCCGGGTCCTCTTTGCCTGAGAGTTTCACCGCGCGCGCTCGAGCGCACGCCGCTTGCCCCTTCGGCGTCGGCCTCCTGGGCCGATCTCTCCCCGGGTCGACGGGGCCGGGATTCTAGCGCAGGGCTGGCCGGGGCCCCACCGGGAATCCCCCTTGGAGCGGCGGGCCTGGGACCGCCTCGCGCCCGCACGGGGCGGCGACCGTCCCGCTCCGGGACACGGCCTTGCCGGGGTCTTGACGGAACCGGCCGGTCGGAGTGGGCAGGGGTAGGTTTCGAGTGTTCCCGCCGCCGCACACGCTGATGAACACCACCGCCTTCCGACTCCTCTCTCTCACCCTCTCCGCCGCCAGCCTCCTCACCCCCGCCGCCTCGGCCCAGGACCCCTTCGCACCGGGGCAGCGCTGGGTCCAGAGCCCGGGAGCCCTCGAGGCCTGGCTGCCGCGAGATGTCCACTTCTCGTCCCAGGAGAACCTGATCTGGGCCAGCGCCGGGGGACAGGACCCTCGCTGGATGGCGCTCGATGTGGCTCGCGAGCAGGCCTCCCCGGCCCGCTTCGAGGACGCTGCCAGCGCCGCTGGAGCTCTGGCCACCCGCACCGCGGCCGCCCGCGACGGGGTTGGGCTGTTCGGGGTGGTCCAGGAGCTCGATCCGGCCTCGGGGCTCAGCCGCGCCCGCGTGATCGCCCACAGCACGGGCGAGGCCGTTCGCAGCGGCCAGCTGCAGCCGCAGTGGGAGCGCCAGCTCACCGCCGCCGGCACCGCGGAGCCGCGTATCGCGACCGACGCCTCCGGCAGCCTGGTGGCCGTCGCCGCCCACGACCTCTATGCCGGCTCCGTGCGCCTCGAGCTCCTCGACGGCGCGACCGGAGCCCTGCTGGCCGCGACGGACCTGCCGGGCCTCGCGCTCTCCCAGCTGGCCCTCTCCGAGGACGGCTCGCTGGTGGCCGTGGCCGCGGGCCTCGACCTGTACCTCCTGGACGCCGCGGGCACCCTGCTGCATCAGGAGTCGCTCACGGCGGCTCTCAGCGCGCTCGCGGTTGCCCCGGGTGGTGATCGCGTGGCCCTGGGTGCCGTGGGCCAGCTCGTGGTCCTCGGCAACGGCACCGGGAGCTGGGGCCCCAGCGTCGTGGTGACGCGGCCCAGCAGCGAGGTGGTCACTGCGCTCGATCTCGCCGCTGACGGCGAGGGCACGGCCGCGGCCTGGTGGACCTTCTCGTCGGGCACCTTCGCGCGCTTCGAGCTGCGCCAGCGCGCCCAGGTCGTGGCGAGCCTCGAGCAGGACGGCGGGAGCACGGGGCTCCAGAACCTGCCGCGTCACGCGGTCATCACCGCGGACGGCAGCCGCGCGGCCTTCGGCACCTGGGGCAACGGGGTCGACCCCGAGGTCCTGCTGCTCGAGGCCGGCGCCTCCGCACCGGTCGCCGCGTTCCAGCTCCCCGGGAGCGTGACGGGCCTCGACCTCGACGCCGCCGGCCGGCGCATCGCGGTCGCCCACAAGGATGTCCACGCCACGGCGTTCGGCCTGACCGGATCGGTGCGCCTGCTCGACACCGGCGAGGGCGACCTGCGCCAGCGAGACCCGCTGGCCGTGGGAGCTGCCGCGCTGTTCTCGACCCAGCACCCCACCGCCACCATCGCCCTGCTCCTCGCCGGGACGCGCGTCGATGCCGTGGCCCTGCCCGGGATCCAGGGGCTCCTGCACCTGGACCGCATGACCCTGACCGCTCTGCCCGCCCTGGTGGGGGCGACGGGGTGGGCCGACCACGCCGTGCAGCTCCCCAGCGACCCGGCGCTGATCGGGACCAGCCTGAGCTTCCAGGCAGCCTTCCGGACCCCGGCGGGGACCGTGCTCGGGGCCGACAGCCTGGACGCGCTGGTCTTCTGAGGGCGCTCGGAGGCGTCCCGAAGCGGGGCCCTCGACCCGCTGCAGGGCACGATCGGCTTTCCCTTCAGGTCCATGAGAAGGGAGCCCGAAGAGGGAGAGACGCGAGAGCCCGGGGTCCGGGCGCTCGCGGGGATCTCGACCCTTGCCCGCGCCCAAGCCCCAGCAGCCTCCGCGACCGCGCTCGTCCACGCCGTCGCAATTCGCCTCCGAGGCGGAGGACTTCGTCGGACAGATTCTCGAGGCCGTCACGGGCGGTCAGGAGGTGGACCTCGACCCGGAGGCCCTGCGCGGGCGGATGGAGTCCGCCGCGGAGGAGTTCGACCGTCGCACGGCCACGGCGTTCTGTGACGCGCTCCTCGACCAGCTCTCGGACGACCCCGCCAATGTCCGCCTCCTCGAGGCGCTGGTGATCCTGGGGCTCGCCCACCCCGATGTGCTCGCAAGCGCGCGCATCTCGCTGGCCGTGGAGGGACGGCGCCTGGCCGTCCTTCTGGAGCGCGGCGGAGAGCCCGAGCGCGCCCAGGCCGTGCTGGAGTTCCTGGCCTCACGCATGCCCGGGGAGCCGACCATCGATCAGGAGCTCGCTGGGCTGATGCGCCGGAGCGGCAACACGGCGGCACTCGTGGAGCGCTACCTGAGCCGGGCCGAGGCCGCCGTCGAGCGCGGCCGCGTGGGCGAGGCGATTCCGTGGCTGCAGGAGGTGCTCCTGATCGACCGCACCCGTCGCGATGTGGCGCGCATGATCCGCGATCTGCGCTACGGCGAGGTGGCGCGGGAGCGCGCATCGCAGAGGCGCACCCGCTGGGCCCTTGGCCTGGCGACCCTGTCCACGCTGGCTACGGTCGGCGTTGCCTGGAACCTCGACGCGCACACGCGCTTCACGCAGCTGCCCGCGGCCGAGGCACATGACGAGGCCGCCCTGCGGTGCCGGCTGGATGCCCTTGAGGGGCTTGCCCACGCCCGCCCCGTCTGGATCGGGAGCACTCGCGTCGCCGAGGAGCGGCAGCGGCTGCGCGACCAGCTGGCGGGGCTCGAGCAGGCCGTTCAGGTCGAGGCGCAGCTCGAGGAGCAGCGCGCGGCCGAGCAGCTGGCCGAGGCCGAGGCGCACCGCCTCCGGGGCCTCGCCCTCGTGGACAGCTTGCGCCTGAGCGAGGCCCTCGTCGCCTTCGAGGCCTGCCTGCAGGTGGCGCCTGCGGACTGGCCTCAAGGGGAGCAGGTTCGCACCGATGCCGAGGCCCTGCGGCGGCACCTGGGAGGGTCGCGATGAGGCGTCTCCTCGGCAGGATCTGGGGCGCTGGATCGTCCACCCGCGGAGCACGCGGCGCCGCGCGTCGGGTCGCGGAGGACCCCTCGGCGCAGAACTACCTAGCCCTGGCCCAGGAGAGCGTCCAGCGCGGTGAGCCTGCCCGCGTCGAGGCGGTCTGCCACGAGGCGCTTGCCCTGCATCCCGATCACCCGGCTCTCAAGGGCATGCTGGCGCGAGCCACGCGCATGCGTCTCGACGAGCGCGCGCGCCAGCTGCAGGCAGAGCTCGCTGAGGCACCGCGCCCGGCCCTCTGGCGCGAGCTGGTCGAGATCGAGCTCGGAGCCGGTCGCTTCGGCCGCGCGGAGGCGCTCGCTGCCCGCTGGCAGGAGACAGCACCCTCGGCGCAGGCGCAGGCCCACCGCGCGCGGGCTGCGCTCCACACCTTCCGCGAGAGCGCGCTCCCCGCCGACGCCCAGCGTGCCTGGGACCTGGCAGGGCTCGCTGCCGAGGAGTCGCGGGGGGACGGCATGGCCCACGAGGTGTGCGCGGAGCTCGCGCGCATGGTGGGCGCTCACGCCGCCGAGCGCGCCGCCCTCGCACGCCTGATCGAGGCCCAGCCGGGCCAGCCCGAGCTCGAGGCGCGCTACCGCGAGGCCCTCGCCTGCGTCGGGGGGCCCGCGAGCTTCTCAGCCGCACTCGAGGCCGTCACTCGCGGAGGCGTCGTGACGCCGCTGTCCTCCTCGTACTCCCAGGAGCGCGAGGTCGAGGCCGCGACCCTCGCCGGCGTCCGGCCGCGGCTCAAGGAGCTGTTGGCCGGCTCACAGGCCGCCTTCGCGTCGTTCCATCGGGGTGGCACCGCGCTCGTGCAGGGAGCAACGGGCCCGACTGCGGACCGCACTGCTCGCGGGGTCAGGGACCTCGTCCGTGCCGGTCGTGACGGTGCCCGCCGCCTCGGCCTGGGGCCGGTGCGCGGGATCCGCGTCCTGGGCGCGCACGGGGACCTGGCCGTCAGGTCCAGCTCGCGCACCGCCGCGGCGGCATGGGGTCGGGAACCGCTGGGCTCGCGTGAGCTCACGGAGCTCGAGGCGCTGGTGGAGCAGGAGGTGTGGTCGTGAGGACCGTGCTCGACCCGCTCATCGCACTGGCAGGGGTCCGCCGCGCGCTCGTGATTGGCGCCGATGGCCTCCTGCTGGAGGCGGCCGGTCACTTCGACCCCAGCCTGCCCCCGGACTCCTATGCCGCGCAGGTGGTGGGCTGGGTCGTCGAGGCCTCGCGAGCCATCGCTCCGCTGGCCTGGGACGAGCCGGAGCAGCTCGTTCTCGAGGGAGCCCATGGCGCCATCCTGCTGCGGCGTGGCCCGGGTTCCTGGGTCGCCGTGGAGGTGAGCCAGGGCACCTCTCTCGCCGAGCTGACGATCCCGCTCGAGGCGGCTGCGGGTCGCCTGGAGCGCCTCCTGCGGGGACTCGAGACGCCGAACGCGCCCCTGCCGAGCCGCGCCCCGCGTCCCGCCCCGGCGAGCGTCCACAAACGAGACTCCATCTAGGGGCACAGGAGATCGGGGGCCCGGCGCGCCGACAGAGGCAGGGTCCGCCCGCGCTCCAGCCCGCCCGCGCTTCCCCGCTCGAAGACACCCGAACCACCGCAGTCAGACATGGTCCAGATCAACTTTGCCCAGAAGAGCGTGACGGTGAAGATCGTCTACTACGGCCCGGGAATGTCGGGCAAGACGACCAACCTCGAGATCGTCCATCAGCGCGCTCCCGAGGCCAGCCGCGGGGAGCTGACCAGCATCTCAACGGACGGGGACCGCACCCTGTTCTTCGACTTCATGCCCCTCGACCTCGGGACGGTCGCTGGCATGCGCACGCAGTTCCAGATCTACACCGTTCCCGGGCAGGTCTACTACAACAGCACGCGCAAGCTCGTGCTGCAGGGCGTGGACGGGGTCATCTTCGTGGCCGACTCGTCGGCCTCCATGGTGGAGGAGAACCTCGAGTCCCTGCGCAACCTGGCCGACAACCTCGCGGACTACGGCAAGGACCTGGCCGAGCTCCCGCTGGTGATCCAATACAACAAGCGCGACCTGCCCGATGCCATGAGCGTCGAGGAGCTCGATCGGCTGCTCAACCCCAACGGTCTGCCCAGCTTCGAGGCGGTCGCGAACACCGGCCAAGGGGTCTTCCCGACCCTCAAGGCTCTCGCCGCGCGTGTCCTGGAGAGCGTGCACCGCACCAGCGGCGCCACGGGGCCCGCTCCCGCCGCGCAGCCGCAGACCGCGGCCGCTGCTGAGGATGGGAAGCCCGTCATGGACACGGCCTCTGAGCAGGCCCCCGCTCTGGATGCCTCGGCGACCAACGAGCTCGCAGGGTCCTCCGCCCAGGGCGCGGCGTCGCTCCATGCGTCCGAGGGGCCGCAGGCTCCTGCGCCTGGAGGCTCGACGCTCCGGCTGGTTGGTGGTGGGGCCCCGGCGGGTTCCGAGCCGGCTCCGCGGTTCCCCGCGATGGCTCCGGCTCCCACTCCGTCCAGCCCCGCGGAGCCGGGCCCCTTGAGGATCGCCGCCTCCCTCGACGCCGAGGCCCAGGCCGTGCCGCCCTCCGCACCGACCCTTGGTCTTGCCGGGCACGCGCCTCAGGCGGGTTCCTCGCGAGAAGCGCAGGTGCCTCAGGCACAGCCCGCCGCGGCAGCCACGCTCACCCTGCAGCAGCAGGAGGAGGCGCATCAGGAGGCTGCGCCCCGGGGGACGACGAGGGCTGGACTGATGCATGTGGACGCGGATCAGCGGACCGCCCGTCCGGCCGTTCGTCGGAGCGCAAGTCTCGCTCCTGCCACCCGCATTCGTCCGCGAACCCTCGCTGCGCCTACCCCGGCCCCGCGTCGGCGTGCGGCGCTGCTCACGGTGGCCGCGGTCGGTGGCGCGATGGCCGTGGGCATCGCCATGGGGGCCCTCCTGTTCCAGGTGCTCTGAGAGGTGACGATGCGACGATCCGACCAAGAGCTGCGCACCGCCCGCATGGTGTTCTACGCGGAGGATGTCGAGCGCCTCGACCGCGAGCTCGATGGCTTTCTCGAGGCCTCGGGAGCACGCTGCGCGATGCTGATCGACACCGAGGGACACCTCGTCACGCGCCGTGGCGAGGCACCCGCGGAGGATGTCGAGTCCCTCTCCGCGCTCGTCGCGGGCTCGTTCGCGGCGACCCACCAGGTGGCGCGCCTCCTGGGTGAGGGGGGCTTCAACTCACTCGCCCACCAGGGCGAGCACCAGGGGATCCAGCTGGCATCCGTGGGACCGCGTGCGCTGATGGCCACGGTCTGGGACGACCGCACGAACCTCGGCCTGGTGAAGTTCTACGCCCAGGAGACCAGCGAGCGTCTGAGGAGGGTGCTCGGTGAGATCGAGGCCGCCGAGCCGAGGCCGGATGCAGGACTCGCCGACGACTACGGGCAGCAGGCCTCCGCCGCCCTCGACGAGCTCTTCTGAGGGGAGCCTCCCCGCGGCACGGGCTTGTGATGGGGGCGCTCCTCCCGGGAAGGGGGGGGCGATTTTCCACAGCCGTCCCCGCTTATCCACACTTGGGGGGGCGCGGGCGGCCGCGTGAGGCACTGCCCGTCCCGGCAACTGCTGGGAGCACGCTCCCGGCCGAGCTCTTGAGGCCGGCAAGAGGGTTGAGATTGAGTCCCTTGGCGCTGAATGAGCCCTCTTGGTGGCCGATCCGTCAGCGATTTTGATGGAACGCGGATTGTTATCGCGGCGCGCCGCGGGGGCGTGCGCACCTTCGCCTGGGCCCACTGCCGGCCCAGCCAGGTCCGTGAAGAATCCTGGAGTTGTGCTTTTTTCTGCCATTTGGAATGGCAGCCCGCATCGGAGCAGGACCGATCCTTCGGGTCGATGTCGTGGCTCCATGCCTCTGCCCCTTGAGGGCTCCATCCCCGGACATCTGTCCAAGGAGATCTCCCATGGCCAAGAAGAAAGCCACCAAGAAGGCCGCCAAGAAGGCGACCAAGAAGAAGGCCGCCAAGAAGGCCGCCAAGAAGGCTCCGGCCCGCAAGAAGGCCGCCAAGAAGGCGACCAAGAAGGCCGCTAAGAAGGCGACCAAGAAGGCCGCCAAGAAGGCGACCAAGAAGAAGGCCACCAAGAAGGCCGCCAAGAAGGCGACCAAGAAGAAGGCCACCAAGAAAGCCACCAAGAAAGCCGCCAAGAAGGCGACCAAGAAGAAGGCCGCCAAGAAGGCGACCAAGAAGGCCACCAAGAAGGCGACCAAGAAGGCGACCCGCCGTCGCTGATCTGGACCAAAGAGGACGCCGTGAACAAAGGCCGTCTCGTTGAAGTCGTCGCGCGTGAGCTCTGCGTCTCCCGACTGCAGGCCTCGCGCCTCGTGGACACCGTCCTCGACGGCATCGTTGAGGGCCTGAAGGAGGACGGGAGCGTGACGCTCACCGGCTTCGGGACCTTCGAGGTCCGGGAGCGCCCCGCCCGCATCGGCCGCAACCCCCTCACGGGGGAGCCCATGCCCATCGAGGCAGGGCGCAAGGTCGGCTTCCGCGGCGGGAAGGCTCTGAAGGCCTCCGTCTAGGCGCCCCTCGAAGTTCGCAGGGCCGGCTCCTCTCGCGAGGGGTCGGCCCTGCTCTCATGGGGCGGCGCAGGGCTGCACGCTTCCCCGCCCAGGTGTCAGGCCTCGGCCTGCTCCGCCTCGAGCCGCGGGAAGAGCCCCTCGAGCTCTCCGAGGCGCTGACCAGCCAGGCTCGCGGGGCCCCAGCCTCCCTTGTCAGGGATGGAGGGCCAGCCTGCGGCTGCCACGGGCCCGCTGCAGCCCAGCTGCTCCCAGAGAGCCTGAGCCTTCTGGGGTGCGAACGGGGCCAGCCAGCGCGCGAGGAGCCCAAGCCAGGTGCACAGCATGGAGAGCTGGCTGCCTGCGAGGGCCGCATCCTGCTTGAAGGTCTTCCAGGGCTCGCAGCGCTGCATGAACACATTGCCCGCGGTCGCCAGGCCGAGGACGGCCTCGAGGGCCCGTCGGAAGCGGAACCCGCGGAGGGCCTCACCAGGCTCCGCGGCCCCCTCGAGCGCCTCGCGGAAGAGCTCCTCGAGTGCGTCCGCGTGCCCATCGGCAACCGGAGGGATGCAGCCGTCGAAGTTCTTGGCGAGGAACTTCAGCACGCGGGAGGCGAGGTTGCCGAGGTTTCCCGCCAGGCTCGCGTTGTTGAAGGTGACCAGCGCAGCGGGGTCGAACTCGGCGTCCGCCGTCTCCGGGAGGGTGGAGGTCACATAGCAGCGCACGACCTCGGGGTCGATCCGATCGAGGTAGGCGTGCAGATCGAAGCTGCGGCCTTCCGAGGTGCTGAACTTGCCGCCAGCGAGCTGGTAGAACTCGTTGGCGGGGACCTCCGCCGGCAGGACGAACCCGTCGCGAACCCCGTGCAGCATCGAGGGGAACACGAGGCAGTGGAAGGGGATGTTGTCCTTGCCGATGAAGTGGACGAGCTGCGTCTCCTCGCCCTTCCACCAGTCCAGCCACGCGTCCGGCTGGCCCTGCTTCCGAGCCCACTCCTGGGTGAAGCTCACATACCCGATGGGGGCATCGAACCAGACATAGAGCACCTTGCCGCTCTCGCCCTGCAGGCGGTCCTCGGGGACGGGGACGCCCCAGGACATGTCGCGCGTGATCGCGCGCTCGGGAGCGTCCTCGAGGAGGCCCTTCAGGAAGGCCTCCACATTGGGCTTCCAGGGGTGCCCCTCGATCCAGGAGCCAATCCCATCGTCTCGCAGGCGAGGCAGGTCCAGGAACCAGTGGCGCGTCTTGCGCCTCTCGGGGGCCGTGCCGCAGAGCTTGCAGCTCGGGGCCGCAAGGCGGAGCGCGTCGATCCAGGTCCCGCAGTCGGGGCACTCATCGCCCCGCGCTCGCTCGGAGCCGCAGGTGTAGCAGGTGCCCACCACATAGCGGTCGGCCAGGAACATGGCGTCCTTCGGGCAGTACAGCTGCTCGAGCTCGCGCTGGACGAGGAAGCCGTTGTCGTCCAGGCGTCGGAAGAAGTCCTGGGTGAGGGCCGCGTGCTCGGGGCAGACGCTGGTGCCGGACCACGCGTCGAAGGCGATGCCAAGGCGGTCGAAGGTGCGCTTGATGTCCTCACGCCAGTGCGCGACATACTCGTCGTAGGGCACTCCCCGCTGCTCCGCGCCGATGGTGATGGCGACGCCGTGCTCGTCGGTCCCGCAGACATACAGGGCCTCCTCGCCCATCATCCGGAGCCCGCGCACATACAGGTCGGCGGGCAGGTAGGCGCCCGCGATGTGCCCCAGGTGAATCGGCCCGTTGGCGTAGGGCAGGGCGCTCGTGACGAGGTGGCGGCGGGTCATGGGTCGAGCATGATACGGCCCTGGCTCACCCCCGAGCCGCGTCCCTTGGCCCGGTGTCGAGGCGCGTGATCAGCCACAGGCTTCCGACGCTGAGGCAGGGCACGGCGAGCGCGGGCCCCAGCACCGGGATCCCGACGAGGAGGCCGCCCACGAGGCCGAAGGCGCCGAAGGCCGGGGCCTGATCCAGCACGAAGCGCACCCGGGCCCGGGCGGTCCAGCCGCGCCGCGAGAACGCCACATCACAGAGACCCAGGGCTAGGAGGAAGCCGGAGATCAGCACCCACAGGGGCGCGCCGACGAGGGGGACGAAGGGCAGCCAGGCCAGCAGGACGAGGACGACCAGGGACAGCAGGGCCACCTTGGCGCTCGTCCAGAGCAGGCCCAGCTCGTGCCCCAGGGCCCAGGTCAGCCAGGCTCGATAGGCGGGGTCGCGGAGGGCCAGCGCGGCGAAGACCGGAGCCGGCGCGAGGAGCGCGAGCCAGGGGGACGGAGCCAGCCAGGCCAGGGCGACCCCTGCGAGCGCGCTCGCGGCGAGGCCTGCCAGGGTCAGCCGCGTGGCGCGTTGGCTGTCGAGGACGGCGGGTCGCGCGGAGGAGGAGCGTGGGTCCGCCCCGAACCAGCGCTCCTCCAGGCGGGCCTGGACCTCGTCGAGGAAGGGGCCGGCGACGACCTCGAACAGCAGGGTGAACGCCAGCCAGGCGGTGATGATCAGAGCCAGCGCCCAGGAGAGCCCTTGGAGCAGCCTGCCGGCCCAGGAATCGGTCAGCCACGCGAGGGAGCTGGCCCACCAGCTCGAGTCCGCTCCAGCGTCGCTCGCGCTCGCGAAGAGGAGCTCCAGGCCCGGAGCGATCCAGGCCGCGTGCAGCCAGACCGCAAGGCCCGTGACGAGGAGCATGGGGGGCACCAGGACCCGCTTGAGGCGCGGCCCGCGTGCCAGCAGGCGCGCACCCATCAGCGGCGCGAGGGCCCCCGTGAGCGCGCCGCTGGCCCCGTGGACCCGAGGCCCGTCCGAGCCGGGCTCCCGCGACGCGCCGCCGCAGTGTGGGCAGGCGGCCTCAGCATGCAGGTAGGCGCAGACGCTGCAGGGGCGCGGAGTCATGGGGGCAGTCTGGCGCGGGCCCCAGGGGGGCGTGCCGGGCCCTTGGTCGGGGTCTGGGGCCGCGGCTTGCATGGGGGTCTGAGCAATAGCGCCGCCGCCGCCCCGGGGGCGGGCGCGGCGGCGTGCCTCGGGATCGACCAGGCCGGGCAAATGCGCGGTTCCCCCCCCTTCGGCGGCGGACTATCCTCCCAGGATTCGCCCCGGGCCTCCTAAGCCCGGGCGGACCCCGGCACCCGTCCCCTCATCCATGTCCAGCTTCCAGCAACTCGACTTCTTCGCGCTCGACGACCAGTACTACGAGGAGGAGCTCATGGTTCGCGACTCCGTCCGCTCCTGGGTCAGCGAGCGCTTCATGCCCCTGATCATGGAGCATTGGGAGAACGGCACCTTCCCGATGGAGCTCACCTCCGAGCTCGCGGAGCTGGGCGTCTTCGGACCCACGATCCCCGAGGAGTACGGCGGCGCCGGCATGAACAGCGTCACCTACGGCCTGATCTGCCAGGAGCTCGAGCGTGGGGACTCGGGGCTGCGGTCCTTCGTGTCGGTCCAGGGCTCCCTGGTGATGTACCCGATCTTCGCCTTCGGCTCCGAGGAGCAGAAGCGCGAGTGGCTGAAGAAGCTCGCCTCTGGCGAGGCCATCGGCTGCTTCGGCCTGACCGAGCCCGACTTCGGCTCGAACCCGGGCGGCATGCTGACCACCGCGAAGCGTGACGGGGACGACTACATCCTCAACGGCCGCAAGATGTGGATCACCAACGGGACCTGCGCGCAGGTGGCCATCGTCTGGGCCCAGACCGAGGACAAGATCCGAGGCTTCGTCGTTCCCACCGACCTCCCGGGCTTCAGCGCTCCCGAGCAGAAGCACAAGTGGAGCCTGCGCGCCTCGATCACCAGCGAGCTCGTGATGGAGGATGTGCGCGTCCCGGCCTCGGCGATGCTGCCGGGCGTGAAGGGCCTGAAGGGCCCTCTCTCCTGCCTGACCCAGGCGCGCTATGGCATCGCCTGGGGCGGCGTCGGAGCGGCCCTGGCCTGCTTCGACGAGGCCCTGCAGTACTCCAAGGAGCGCATCGTCTTCGACAAGCCCCTCGCGGGCTTCCAGCTGGCGCAGGCCAAGCTGGCGGAGATGGCCACCCAGATCACCATGGGGCAGATGCTGGCTCTGCGCCTGGGTCGCCTGAAGGACGAGGGGAGCTTCACCTCGCAGCAGGTCTCCATGGCCAAGCGCAACAATGTGCGGCTGGGCCTCGAGACCGCGCGCACCTGCCGCGACATGCTGGGTGCCAACGGCATCAGCCTCGAGTACCAGACCGGCCGGCACATGCTGAACCTCGAGTCGGTGATCACCTACGAGGGCACCCACGACATCCACACCCTGGCGGTTGGGCACGAGCTCACTGGGCTCCCTGCCTACCGCTGAAGGCTCCCTGCCTACCGCTGAGGGCCAGCCGAACGACCGCCGAGCCGCCACTCGGCCTCGATGGGGGAGGGCCTCCGGCTGTGGCCGGGGGCCCTCCCTGCTTGACCGCGCGTGCGGGCTTCGGGCGCACCGCGCGGGTCAGCTGCCCGCAGCGCCGGCGAAGACGCGGTCGTAGACCGCCCGGAGGTCGCCCACGACCTTGGCCAGGTGCGCCTCCTCGTCGGGGTCGAGGTTGCCGCTGGTCTTGGCCTGCAGCATCTCAAGGTCCTTGATGAGGGCGGTGGCCATCGGCTGGTTGGTCTGCTTCTCCTGCGTCACGGGATTCTCGAGGACCCCGCAGGCCAGCAGGCCTTGGAAGGAGAGGCGAGTGATGAACAGCGAGAACTCGCCGCCCGGGAGCGGCATGTCAGCGGCGGTGCGCGGGGTGTCGGTCATGCGTGGGCCTGCTCCGTGCTGGTCCTGGCGGGGGCGTCGCCCTGCGCGGTCGCGCGGGCGAGGGCGGCCGCCACGAAGCCGCGGAAGATGGGCTGCGGCTCGAGGGGCCGGCTCTGGAACTCCGGGTGGTACTGCACGCCCATGAAGAAGGGGTGATCGGGCAGCTCCACGATCTCGACCAGGTCGCGGTCGGGGTTGAGCCCCGAGAGGCGCATCGGCGAGGCGGCGAAGGCCTCGCGGTAGGCGTTGTTGAACTCGAACCGGTGCCGGTGGCGCTCGGAGATCGTCTCGCGGCCATAGAGCTCGCGGGCCAGGCTGCCCTCCTCGAGCCGGCAGGCGTAGGCGCCCAGGCGCATGGTGCCGCCGAGCTCGACGCCGTCCTGGTCCTCCATCAGGGAGATCACCGGATGCGGCGTGTGGGGCGAGTGCTCGAGGGTGTGGGCCCCCTCGAGCTTCAGGGCGTTGCGCGCGTACTCGATCACGGCGCACTGCATGCCGAGGCAGATGCCGAAGAACGGCACCCCGTTCTCCCGCGCCCAGCGGATGGCGCTGATCTTGCCCTCCAGGCCGCGCTCTCCGAAGCCGCCGGGCACGAGGACGCCGTGCGCACCCTCGAGCAGCTGCACGCCCTCGTCGTGGACATCCTCGGCGCGCACCTTGCGCAGGCGGATCGTGCAGCCGTTGGCGATCCCGGCGTGGGAGAGGGACTCGTAGATCGACTTGTAGGCGTCGTGCAGCTCGATGTACTTGCCCACGATCGCGATCTCGACCTCGCGGTCGATGGCGCGGATGCGCTTGAGCATGGCCAGCCAGTCCACCAGGTCCGTCACCGGCTCGCAGTCGAGGCCGAGCTGCTCCACGACGAGGCGGTCGAGGCCCTTGTGCACCAGGTCCACGGGGACCTCGTAGATCGAGAAGTCCACATCGCGCTCCTCGATCACGCACTCGGGCCGCACATTGCAGAACAGGCTGATCTTGTGCGCCATCTCGGCGGACATGGGCTGCTCGGTCCGGCAGATCAGAATGTCGGGCTGGATCCCGATCTCGCGCAGCTTGCCCACCGAGTGCTGGGTGGGCTTGGTCTTCATCTCGCCCGACGCTCGCAGGTAGGGGAGCAGGGTCAGGTGAATGAAGAGCACATCCCCCTTGGGACGCTCCAGGGCGAACTGGCGGCAGGCCTCGAGGAACGGCAGCGACTCGATGTCTCCGACCGTGCCTCCGATCTCGGTGATCAGGACATCCACATCCGGGCTCGCGACGCCGGCGTGGAGGGCCTCCTTGATCTCGTCGGTGATGTGGGGGATCACCTGCACCGTGCGGCCCAGGTAGTCGCCACGGCGCTCCTTCGCGATCACGGCCGAGTAGATCTTGCCGGTGGTGAAGTTGGAGGCCTTGGAGAGGTGGGCCTTGGTGAAGCGCTCGTAGTGACCGAGGTCCAGGTCGGTCTCCGCACCGTCGTCCGTGACATACACCTCACCGTGCTGGAACGGGCTCATGGTGCCCGGGTCCACATTGATGTACGGGTCGAGCTTCTGCATCGAGACCTTGAGGCCTCGCCGCTCGAGGATCATGCCGACCGCGGCCGAGGTCAGGCCCTTGCCGAGGCTGGAGACGACGCCTCCGGTGATGATGATGTGCTTGGTCATCGGTCTTGGGTCGAGGCCGCTGCGCGTGCCTGCTGGCGCGCGACGAAGGCCTCGTAGTCGTTGCGGGTGTCGATGCCGGAGGCAGCCCGGCGGGCAGGGCGCACGCGCATGCGGTGGCCGGCCTCGAGCCAGCGCAGCTGCTCGAGGCTCTCGGAGCGCTCCAGTGCGCCCTCGCCGAGGGCGCAGAACGCGCGCAGGGCGTCCGGCCGAAAGCCGTAGACGCCCAGGTGCCGGCGGGCGAGGGTCTCGGGTGCCGCGGCTCCGGGCCGTGCGTGGGACGAGCTGGGCAGGGGGCTGCGAGAGAAGTAGAGGGCGTCGCCGCGAGCGTCCGTCACCACCTTGACCACGCTCGGGGTCACCAGGAGCTCAGGATCCTCCAGCGGAGCCGCCAGGGTGGCGGTCTCGACGGCGTCGTCGCGGAAGGCCTCCACGAGGACCTCGAGGTCCTCGGGATCCAGCTCTGGCTCGTCGGCCTGCACATTGAGGACCACATCCCAGTGGCCCGCGAGCCCCTCGAACGCCTCGAGCACGCGGTCGGTTCCAGAGGCATGCTCGGGGCGCGTGCGGACCATGGTGAGGCCGTGCTCGCGGCCCGTGCGCTCGACCTCGTCGTCGTCGCAGGCCACCACCACCGCGGCCAGGGCGGGGCAGCGCTCGGCGTTGCGCGCGCTGTGCACGAACAGCGGCAGGCCCGTCTCCGCCAGGAGCATCTTGCGCGGAAGGCGCGTGCTGGCGATGCGCGCGGGGAGGATGGCCACGGCGCGCAGCGCGCCCGGCCTCCCGTCACTCCCCTCGCTGGTGCCGACCATCACCGGCTCCCGGAGCCCTCACGGAACCCGTCGAGGTCGTGGACGGTCTGCAGGGAGTAGACCTCGTTGAACACGCCGAAGAACACGCGCTTGCAGGTCTGGAAGTCGAGGGCCAGGTCCCGCGGCATGGTCGAGATGAAGCCCGCGTGCTCGGCGACGCCGTCGATGCGGACCTCGATGGCGGAGGTGTAGAGGCCCCCGTTGCG
>JADHNZ010000080.1 GCA_016779225.1 Planctomycetota bacterium | reverse complement strand
ACCTGCGCATGCGCCCGGACGGCAGCGGGCTCGAGGTCCTGGCCCACAACTTCCGCAACCAGTACGAGGTCACGCGCGACGCCTTCGGCAACACCTACTCCGCGGACAACGACGACGACGGCAACCGCGGCTGCCGCACGGTGTGGGCGCCGGAGGGCGCGGACCTGGGCTACTTCGGCTTTGGCGGGCGCACCACCTGGCGCGCCGACGCCATGCCATGGCAGGACACCTGGACGGCCCACTGGCACCAGGAGGATCCGGGCGTGTTCCCCGCGGGCGCCAGCAACGGCGCCGGAGGGCCCACCGGCTGCGCCGTGCTCGAGGGCGCTCCAGCGGCCCTCGCCAGCTGGGACGGCGCGGTCCTGAACTGCGACGCGGGTGCCGGGGTGGTGTACGGGCACCGGCCCCGGGTCCAGGGCGCCGGTGTCACGCTCGAGGGCGCGGTGTTTCTCGGCCGCACCCAGGTCTCCGGCCGCGCCGAGGACGACGGCCAGGGCGTGTGGTTCCGGCCCTCCGATGTGTGCGTGGCCGCCGACGGCTCGGTCCTGGTGGCCGACTGGTACGACCCCGGCGTGGGCGGCCACGGCATGGGAGACCGCGAGACCTACGGCCGGCTCCTGCGCGTGAGCGACCCGGCCCAGCCCGGGAGCTTCGCCTGGAGCGGCTGGGGCCCCAAGGACGCCTGGGACAGTCCGTGCGTCTCTGTGCGCGAGGGCGCTCGGCGCATGGAGTCCGCCCTCGGCTCCGCCTGGCTCGGCGCGGTGCGCACCGGGGAGCCTCGCCGCGCCGCGCGCGCGCTCGCCTACCTGACCGGCCGCGAAGCCGGACCCAAGGCCGCTCGCCTCGGCCTCGCCCACGCGGACGAGCGCGTGCGCGCCGCCGCGGTGCGCGCCATCCACGCGGGCGAGGGCGCCGACGCGCTGCTCACCGTAGCGGACACCCTGACCGCAGACCCGAGCCCCTTCGTGCGCGCGACGGCCCTGCGCCTCCTGCGCACGGTGGAGCCGCGTGCCAAGCGCGACTTGGCGGTCGAGCTGGCTGCGGCGGGCCCCGCAGAGGATCGCGTCTACCTCGAGTCGATCGGGCTCGCGTTCCGCGGCGACGAGGCCGGCCTGTTCTCGGCCCTCATGTCGCGGGATGCCCTACAGGCGGGCCTGGGCGACGGCCAGCGCACCCTGCGCCGCGTGGCCTGGCGCCTTCACCTCGAGGAGCTCCTGCCCCTGCTGCAGGCCTGGGCCCAGGATGCGAACCTGCCCATGGCGGAGCGCATCGAGGCCGTGGACGGCATTGCCTGGGTGGAGTCGCGTGGCGCGGCCGACGCCATGTTCGCCCTGGCCCACACTGGCCCGGCCGAGACGCGCGCGCGCGCGGCGGGCTGGCTCACCCAGCGCGCCGGCAACCTCTGGCGCGGGTTTGGTCTCCAGGCCTCGAGCCTGGACGGGATGCTGGCGGAGGCCGAGCGCGTGGCTGCGATCCAGAGGCCGAAGGGCGTGGTGCCCTTCGAGGTCGAGCTGCCTGAGGCCGAGCAGGTCTGGCTGGTCACCACCGACGGCGGTGACGGGGAGGGCTGCGACTGGGCCGACTGGCTCGAGGTGGCCTTCGTGGACGCGGACGGCGAGCGGACGCCCCTCGCCTCGGTGGGCTGGTCGTTCGAGTCCACCGGCTGGGGTCAGAGCCGCTGGGGCAAGAGCGCCGGAGGTGGGCCCCTGTCCGTGGCCGGCCAGACTTTCGAGAGCGGCCTGGGCGCCCACGCGCCCAGCCGGCACGCCTTCGCCGTCCCCTCCGGCACCGTCCGCCTCGTGGGCCTGGTCGCGCCGGACGACGGCGGGACGAACCAGGGCTGTGGCAGCACCATCGACTTCGAGGTCTTCGTCGTGCGCCGCGAGCAGGCGGACGCCTTCTCGGAGCTGCGCCTCACCGCGCTGGATCCCAGCGCAGCGACGGAGGCCCGCGCCACGGCCGTACACGGCCTGGCCCAGTCCCCCGCCCATGCCCTGTGGGTCGTGGAGAACGGCGAGGCCCTCGGCGCCGAGCTGCGCGCGGTCGCGCTCGCGGCCCTCGACGGAAACCCCGACCTCGGCGTGCGCGCTCTGGCGCGACCCGGGCTACTCCCCGAGGGCGCCGAGCCCCAGCCCTTCCGCGCCGACGAGATCCTCGCGCTCGAGGGCGACCCGCGCGCGGGCCGCACGGTCTTCCGCTCGACCGCGGCCCAGTGCAGCGCGTGCCACGCAAGCGGCGGCTTCGGCAACGATGTGGGCCCGAACCTCTCGGCGATCTCCGCCAAGTACGACCGCCCGGGCCTGCTCAACGCGATCCTGAGCCCCTCGGCCGCCATCGCGTTCGGCTACGAGACGCAGCTCGTCGCCACGACCGACGGCGAGATCCTGTCGGGCTTCCTCCTGGCCCAGGACGAGCACGGCGTCGTGCTCAAGGACAGCGCCGGCGAGCGCTGGGCGATTCCCGCCGAGGAGATCGAGGCCACCCGCAAGTCGCCCCTGTCGGTCATGCCCGAGGGCGTCGCGCTCGGGCTGACCCCGCAGGAGCTGGCGGACCTCGTGGCCTACCTCGCCGCCGGACCCGACCTGGGGCGCACGCTCGGCGAGCCGGTCGAGCTGTTCAACGGCAGGGACTTCACCGGCCTCGACCGCTTCGTTCCCGGGGGCGAGGACGCGGCCGGTGGCACCTGGGCCGTGACGCCGGACGGCATCCTCACCTGCACCGGCTCGCCCGCCGGCTACTTCCAGACCGAGTCCTCTTGGGAGGACTTCGAGCTCGAGGTCGAGTGGCGCTTCGATCCCGCCAAGGGCGCGGGCAACTCCGGCGTGCTGCTGCGCAAGAACGGGCCAGACAAGGTCTGGCCGCGGTCGATCGAGGCTCAGCTGTGGTCCACCAACGCGGGCGACATCTGGAACATCGGCGAGATGGCCATGACCACCGACGCCGCGCGCGTGAAGGGCCGGCGCACCATCAAGCGCCACGCCTCCTCCGAGCACCCCCTCGGCGCCTGGAACACCTACCGCATCGTGATGGACGGTCCGCTCATGGAGCTCTGGGTCAACGGCGTGCTGCAGAACGACGCGACGGGCTGCGAGCAGCTCGCCGGCCCGATCTGCTTCCAGTCCGAGGGCGCCTGGATCGAGTTCCGCCGCATCACCATCCGCCCGATCCTGCGCTGAGCCACACGCGGATTAAGACCCCTGAGGCCCCCCCGCCATGCGCCCCCTGCTCCCCACCCTCCTCCCCGGCCTCGCGGCCCTCTCCCTGCTCGCCCTGGCCGCAAGCCCTGCGGAGCCCGAGGCTCGCTGGTGGAAGGGCAACACCCACACCCACACCCTGTGGAGTGACGGGGATGCCCTGCCCGATGTGGTGATGGCCTGGTACCGGCAGCGCGACTATCACTTCCTCGCCCTGACCGACCACAACGTGCTCCAGCAGGGAGACACCTGGTTCCCCATCAGTGAGCGCTCGGGCTCGCGCCTGCGGCCCGAGCAGGTGGAGGCCGCGGAGGCGGACCTCGAGGTCACCTTCGAGCAGCGCGCCAAGGGCGAGGGGCAAGACCTGCGCCTCTCCCGCCTCGAGGAGCTGCGCACGCGCTTCGCCGAGCCGGGGCGCTTCCTCGTGCTCCCCGGGGAGGAGGTCACCAGCTCCTGGCGCTCTCCGGGCAAGGACGGTCGCGGCCACCCGATCCATGTGAATGCCCTGGGCCTCACGCGCCCGCTCCCCCCGCAGCAGGGCGACTCGGTCAGCGAGGTGCTCAACCGCGTGCTCGACAGCATCGCCGACCACGGCGCCGAGGAGCAGCGCACGATGGTCTCCCACCTCAACCACCCCAACTTCGGCTGGGGCGTGACCTGGGAGGACATGGCCACCATGCGCAGGGGTCGGTTCTTCGAGCTCTACAACGGCCACCGCTCCACGAATGACCAGGGCGCCGAGGACCGTCCCGGCTGCGAGGAGATGTGGGACCTCGCGAACATCCGGCGCTCTCTCGGCAGCGACCTCCCCCTGCTCTACGGCGTGGCCACCGACGACGCCCATCACTACAGCGGGAACCCCGTGGCTGCCCCGGGCCGGGCTTGGATCCAGGTGCGCGCGGAGAAGCTCGAGACCGATGCGCTCCTCGCCGCCATGCAGGCCGGCGACTTCTACGCTTCCACCGGAGTCGTACTCGACGACCTCCAGGCCGACCCCGAGGGCGATATCGGCACCCTCTCGGTCACGGCCGCGCCGCGCGAGGGCGAGGAGCTCACCATCGAGTTCTGGGGAGCGCGCCGCCCCGCGGACGGCGCGGTGCCCGTCCCCGAGCTGCTCGCCAGCGGCCCGGGACCCGAGCTGAACTACACCTGGACCCCGGGGCACCTGTTCGTGCGGGCCAAGGTGATCTCGAACCTCCAGCACCCCGACCCCGCGTTCGAAGGCGAGCGGCAGGCTGCCTGGACCCAGCCCGTGCGCACGCGCTGACGGCTTCTCTCCCGGCCGGAGGGTTCCCCACCGGGCCGGAGGACTTCTCCAGGCCGGCCTGTTACCAGGCCGGAAGAGTCCCCTGGGCCGGCCTGTTACCAGGCCGGACCGTGCCCCGACTCGAGGCGCTTGGGGTCGAAGGAGCGGCCGAGGAGGCCGTCCAGGGTGCCGAGGCCCTTGGCGAAGACCGCGCGCGCCTCGCCGCGGGGCCAGGCCGCGAGCAGGGCCAGGGGGAGCGCGAGCACATCGCACACGAGCCACGCAAGCCAGCGCGCAGCACCTCCGTGGATGCGCAGGAAGCGGACGGCTCCGCGCCCCATCAGGAACTTCCGCCGCGGGTTGTAGCCACCTCCGGTCGCGCTCGACGCCGCATGCACCGCGAGGGCGCTCCCCACCACGCGGCTGCCGATGCCGAGCGCGCGCGCGCGCAGGCCGAGGTCCACATCCTCGGTGTAGGCGAAGTAGGCCGCGTCGAAGCCGCCCGTCGCCCTCCACGCGGCGGCGCGCGCGAGCAGCACGCACCCCGGCACATAGTCCACATCCACGGTCCCCTGCCAGCCGGGAGCATCCGGGAGGCCACCGCCACGCAGGCGCGAGAGGTTGGGACCGAAGCCCAGGACGCCGCCCGCAGCCCACAGCCGCGAGGGCGAGCCGGGCAGCACGATGCGCGGACCCAGCAGGCCCACCTCCGGCGCGCGCTCGGCCTCCCCGAGCAGCCGCTCCAGGCAGCCGCGCGCCAGCAGGGCGTCGTTGTTCACGAAGAGCAGCAGGTCGGCGCCCGCCGCGAGGGCGCGCTCCGCCCCCGCGTTCGCCGCCGCCCCGAAGCCGGTGTTCTCGCCCAGCGCGAGCACCTGCGCGCCGGGAGCCGCCGCGCGGGCCCGCGCCAGGGAGTCGTCCCGCGAGCCGTTGTCCACGAGGTGCAGGCGCTCCGCCGGCAGCCCCTGCCCCAGCAGGGAGAGGAGGCAGCGCGCCGTGTCCTCGCCCCCGTTCCAGTTCACCACCACCGCGTGGACGCGCGGCGCGGCCGGGCCGGCCTCCACGGCGCTCACCCTTCGGCCCCCTCGGGGATGCCGGATCCGCTCCCAATACCGCCGCCGCCGTCGGCAGGCTCCACGCCCACGACGCGCGAGCACACGCGGCCGCGGGCCAGCACGGTCTCCAGCTCCGCACCCTCGGCCACCTGGTCGGTCCCGCGCACGGCGCGTCCGTCGGCGCCGCGCGTGATCGAGTACCCGCGCTCGAGCACCGCCAGGGGCGAGAGGGCCGTCAGCGTGCGGGCGGCCACCTGCAAGCGCCCCTCGGCCCTCCGCAGCCGCTCGTGCGCCGCCTGACGCAGGCGCGGCGCAAGGCGCTCCAGGGCGGCGGCCCGCTGGTCGAGCTGGCGCGCGGGCGCCCGTCTCTCGACGCGCGCGGCGAGGTCCGCAAGGGCCTCGCGAGCCGCGCCGCCCCGGGCACGGATCAGGTGCCGTAGGTCACGCTCCAAGGCCTCGAGTCTCTGGGCCGGCGCGTCGAGCAGCCGCCGCGGGTCGCGCAGCACGGGGCGCCCCGCGAGGCGCTCCAGCGCCTCTTCCCTGCGCTCGAGGGCCGCCTCCACGGCGCGGCCCAAGTGCTCCTCCGCGCGGCCCAGGCGCTCCAGGAGAGCCGCCCGCTCAGGAATCGCCACGACCGCCGCGTCCGTCGGGGTGTGCGCGCGGTGGTCCGAGACGAAGTCGACCAAGGTCGTGTCGGTCTGGTGCCCCACGCCGGTCACCACCGGCACCGGACAGCGGAACACCGCCTCGGCCACGGCCCGCTCATTGAAGGTCCACAGGTCCTCGATGGAGCCCCCGCCGCGGATCACGCACACGAGGTCCACGCCGCTGCGCGCCAGCCCGTCGATGGCCCGGACGACCTCGGAGGCGCTGCCCTGCCCCTGGACGCGGGCGTGGGCGAGGCGCACCGGATAGTCCGGCCAGCGCTGCTCGAGGGTGCGCAGGAAGTCCTGCCAGCCCGCGCCGTCGCGGCTCGTCACCACCCCCACGCAGCGCGGCCAGCGCGGCAGGGGGCGCTTACGGTCGAACCAGCCCTCGGCGCGCAGCTCGGCCTTGGTGCGCTCGAGGCGGGCAAGCAGCTCCCCGAGGCCGCGCCGCTCCACGCGCTCGACGATCAGGCTGTAGCTGCCCCGCGGCATGTAGACATCCAGGCGGCCGTGCAGCACCAGCTGCTCGCCGCCCTCCAGCGCCAGCCGCAGGCTCTGCACTGTGCTGCGCCAGGCGATGCAGGAGATGCGCGCGCCCGAGTCCTTGAGGTCGAAGTAGAGGTGGCCGGACGCAGCCCGCTTCGGCTGGCTGACCTCCCCCTCCACGGCCACGGTCCCCATGGCCGTCAGCCGCCCCGTGATGGCCCGCGTCAGCGCCTCCACCGACAGGACGGTCGGCTTCGGATCGCCGCCGGAGCCCCTGCGCTCCACATGCTCGAACAGGTCCACGCCCCTAGTGAGCGCGGCGCGGTCCCGTGGGTCAACCTCGGTCCGGGAGGATCGCGCCCCCGGCTTTGCCCGAGGCCTCTCCTGCTGCGCTTCCCGCTGCGCCCGGCGCGCGGCGCAGGCTGCTCTCCTCGGACTCCATGCCCGGCAGCCCGACCCTGCGCCAGGTGGCCGCGTCGGCCCGGGGCAGGGCGATGGTGAAGAGTCCGTCCAGGAAGGGCGTCTGCTCCTGGCCGCGGTGCTGCACTCCGTCGTGAAGACGCAGGCGCAGGCCGCCCGCGGGGGCCGACTCCAGCACGAGGCGATCGGCGAACAGTCGGCGCGCGGGTCGGCCCTCCCCGTCCAGCTCGACCAGCTGAACATCACGCAGCTCGGTGCCCACCACGCCCCCAAGGCCGCCCAGGCGCCAGCTCCCGGAGGCCTCCTGCTCGGCCAGCAGCCGGTTCAGCTCCTGCCGCACGGCGACCAGGTCCCACAGCCCGTCGTCCAGCGCCGGGCGAAGGTCCTCCTCCCGAAACAGCTCGGGCAGGGCCTCGAGCCAGGGCTCGACGGCAACGCCCGTGACCTCGATGCGACGGACGCCTCCGCGCAGGTGCGCGCCGCTGGCCTCGACGGAGAGAGCCCCCTCGAACGGCAGGGACACGCCGCCGCGCTCCTCACGGCCCTCCTCAAGCACGAGGGTCACGGTGCGGCCGGCGCGGCTGGCCTCGAGGCGCAAGCGCTCGGCGGCCACCAGGCCCGCCGGGCGGCCGCGCTCGTCGAGCACGCGCAGGACCACGGGCCCCACGGCGCGCTCGCCGAGCCGCCCGAGGGTCACGACCTGCCAGCCGCGCACGCCCTCCGCCAGGAGCAGTCCCTGCAGGGCAGGCACCATGCGCTCCGCGCGCTGGACCGCAGGATCGGGACCGGCCTGGGAGAGCTCGGGCCCCTGGAGGGAGCGCACCGCGGCGTCCGGATCCAGCTGGGCCAGGGTCTCGAAGGACAGCTCGTCCTCCCCGGCAAGCGCGGCCAGCTCGGCGATCGCCACGAGCTCCTGCTGCCGCTGCAGCAGCAGCGCATCGCGCCGCGCAAGCTCCCCCGCAAGCCGCTCGACCTCGGCCTCGGCAGCGCCGTGCTCCACCTGGAGCGCCGCGACCTGTTCACGGAGGAGGGCTGCCTCCGCGCGCGCGTCCTCCGCCTCCTGCCGTGCGCGGTCGAGGCTCGCGAGCAGAGCGGCGCGCTCGGAGGCGTCCGCCAAGGACGCATGTTCACCGGTCTCGCTTGCGGGAGCGGGAGGGCTTGGCTGAGGGGCAGCGGCGGCGGCGTCCGCCTCGGCCTGCCCCGCCGGGACCTGCGCGGGAGGCACCCCGGTGGGGGCCTCCTCGGTGTCAGGGGTCCGTCCGCAGCCAAAGAGGAGCGCACCGAGCGCCGTCAGGACCAGCTCCCACCTCATGGCTGTCCCTCGCGCAGCAGGGGCTCTTCGTCACGCGGCACCTCGACCTCAGCGGGGGCCAGCACGATGCGCGCCTCCCCCAGCACGAGCACCGGCTCACTCGGCTCACCCGGTCCGAAGAGCACCCGCGATCCGGAGAACGCGGTCCGCGCGAGAAGGCGCGTGAGTGGGTCCTCACCGGCAGCGACGGGCTCGAGCACCCCGCCCTCCAGCTCGACCCTGGCCGCGAGTCCCTCACCGGGGCCTTTGAGCACGCCGCCATCCAGCTCCAGGCGCCAGGGCGCACCGGAGCGCTCCAGCACGCGGCTGAGGGCCTCGGCGTCGAAGCGCTGCCGCGCCTCGTCCGCGTGCAGGCGGCGGAGCCTGGCGACGCCACCTCCGAGCTCTTCGGGCAGGATCGCCTCCCACGCGGCCACCCGCTCTGCCACCGCCCCAGGAGGCTCGGCGCGGGCCGCCTCGGGCGCGGGCAGCGCACGCACCACGAGCAGGCCCGCGAGGGCCAGGAACGCCACGCCCATCAGCCGCCAAGCCACGCCCTGCTGGGGGCCAGGGGCCTCGGCCCCCGTGGGATCGTCATCGGCGTCGCGCATCGGGTCTCCTCGTGCGAGGCCCGCCCAGGGGCCGCCTGCACCCGAAGGGACGACCAGGACTCACTGCTCGTCCCAGTTCTTCTTCTTGTTCTTGTTCCACCAGGTGCGCCACTCGTTGGGGTCGCGCACATCGG
>JADHNZ010000030.1 GCA_016779225.1 Planctomycetota bacterium | reverse complement strand
TGGCTGGAGGGCTACCTGCGGGGGATCGAGTCGGCGCTGCTCATGACCTGCCACGACCGGGACTTCATGAACCGGGTGGTGGGCCGCATCGTCGCGATCGACGCGGGCGAGCTGATCAGCACCACGGGGGACTACGACCACTACGAGCGCGAGCAGGAGCTGCGCTCGGCCAACCAGGAGGCCGCCTTCGCCCGCCAGCAGGCCATGCTGAAGAAGGAGGAGCGCTTCATCGAGCGCTTCGAGAAGCACGCGGCCAAGGCGGCCCAGGTCCAGAGCCGGGTCAAGAAGCTCGAGAAGATCGAGAAGCTCGAGCCCCCCAAGAAGCGCGTGCTGGTGCCGTTCCTCATGCGCGAGGCGCCGCGCTCGGGGAACGACGTGGCCACCCTCGCTGGGGTGTGCAAGGCCTATGGGGAGCGCGTCATCTACGAGGGCCTCGACTTCGAGATCAAGCGCGGGGAGCGCTGGTGCGTGATGGGGGTCAACGGCGCGGGCAAGAGCACCCTGCTCAAGCTCGTGGCCGGGGCCCTGGAGCCGGACCGGGGCGCGGTGAAGCTCGGCGCCAGCCTGAAGCTGGGCTACTTCTCGCAGTCGGCCCTCGACATCCTCGACCCCGAGCGCACGGTCTACGAGCAGCTTGACGCGGCGTTCCCCACGGCGACCACTCCGAGCAAGCGCAACGCCCTGGGAGCCTTCGACTTCCCCGGCGACGAGATCGACAAGCCGATCCGCGTGCTGTCCGGGGGCGAGAAGAGCCGCCTGGTCCTGTGCCAGATGCTGTTCGACCCGCCGAACTTCCTCGTACTCGACGAGCCGACGAACCACCTCGACCTGGACACCAAGCAGATGCTGGTCCAGACCCTCGCGAAGTTCGAGGGCACGATGCTGTTCGTCTCCCACGACCGGACCTTCCTGAAGGGCCTCGCGACCCGCGTGCTCGACCTGACGGGGACGACCGAGGGCCGCCAGCCCACGGTGCACCACGGCTCCTACGAGCGCTGGGTGGAGCACACCGGCCAGGAGGCGCCGGGCGTGCATCGCTAGGCGGGAGCGTCCCGTACAATCCCCGCCATGCGTCTGCTCCCGGCGGTCCTCGCGCTCCTCTCGGCGCTGCAGCTGCCGGGGTGGGGGCTTGCGGCGGCGGCCGCCGCGGCGGCGGCGGAGCCCACTGCTGCAGCGCCCCGCGCGCTCCAGGGCCCGGGCGCGGGCCCGGCGGCCGAGGTGGACCTGCGGGACCTGCTTCGCCAGGTCAAGCTCGAGCGCGACAAGGCGGATGTGAAGCTCTACGAGCAGATGGCCTCGGCCGCGTCGCCGGCCGCCCTCAAGACGCTGCAGCAGGCGATCGGCGAGCTGAGCGAGCAGCGGACCCTGAACGCGGCCTATGGCGCCGTCGCACGCTTCAAGGGCACGCCGCTCGACGAGAAGGCGCGCGGGTTCCTTGTCGGGGACATCCTCCGCCATCGGCGCGAGGAGAACCGGACGGCGGCCTGTGCGGCCCTGACCCGCTGGGGCGTGGCCGCCGCCGAGGAGCTCGAGCGGGTGGTCGCCAAGGCCGAGGATCGCTCCCAGCGGACGCGCGCGGTGCACGCACTGCTGCCGCTCTACGCGGAGCGCGGCGACCTGGCCTCGGCGGAGGAGATCCTCGAGTATGGCGCTCCGGGCGGGAGCACCCTCGCAGGGATCCGCAAGGCCCTCCTGCCCGTACGGGGCTCGAAGGCCCTGAAGCTCTACCACCGCGCGCTGAAGGACGAGGAGCGCGACGCAGCCTGGCGCTACCTGCTGCTCGATGTGCTGGCCAGCTGGAAAGACGAGGGCGCGGACGCCGTGATCCTCGACCTGCTCGACGACCCCGATCCCGTGCTCGTCAGCGCGGCGCTCGAGGTCCTGGGCAACAGCGGGCGCAGCCACCTCGTTCGGCGGCTCGAGCCGTTCCTGCGCGGCGAGCACCCCCTCGTCCTGCGCGAGGCCCTGATCGCCGTGACGCGGCTGACCCAGGGGGACCCGTACTGGCTCGAGGATGTGCTCGACTTCTCCCGGCGCCGGGAGCCGGCCACGCGGATGGGGGCCGCCGTCGCCCTGGCCGAGATCCGCACGGAGCCGGCGCTGGCGCGGCTCTACGAGCTGCTGGACGACGAGGACTGGCGCGTGCGCGTGGAGGTCGTGGCCCAGTTCACGCGCCTCCACCGCAAGGAGCTCGTGCCCCTGCTGATCGAGCGCCTCGACCGCGCCAGTACGCGCCTGGGGCGCGACATGCACCTGGCGCTGCGCCTGCTCACGGGCCAGGACCACGGGCCGCGGAGCGCGCGCTGGCGCGCCTGGTGGGAGGCCGAGGGGGAGGCCTTTCGGCTGCCCGGGCCGAAGGTCGCCCAGGAGGCGGAGGCCGAGCGGCAGAAGCGCCGCGCCGAGAACTCGACGCAGGCCTCGTTCTACGGCCTCGAGGTCGTGAGCCAGCGCGTGGCCTTCCTGATCGACCGCTCGGGCTCCATGCAGGGGCGGGCCATGCTGCAGCCCGAGGATCGCACGGAGAAGCCGCGCGCCTCGACGCGCTGGGAGGTGGCCAAGCACCAGCTGATGACGGTGCTGCCCAAGCTGTCCGAGGAGACGCTCCTCAACATCCTCTTCTTCGGGTCGGACATTCGGCCCTGGCAGGACGAGCTGGTGCAGCTGGTGCCCAAGGTCCGCGACCAGGCCATCGAGCATGTGCGCAAGTTCCCGATGGGGGGCAGCACCAACATCTACGATGCGCTCGAGCTGGCCTTCGCGGACGAGCGCGTGGACACGATCTACCTGCTCACGGACGGCGAGCCCTCCTCGGGCAAGGTGGTGGATCCGACCGAGATCCGCTCGCGGATCGGCCGCCTCAACCGGACGCGCAAGGTCGTGATCCACACGGTCAGCGTGGGACGCAAGTCGCGCTTCCTGCGGCTGCTGGCCGAGGAGAATGGCGGTCTCTACACCGAGGCGCTTTGAGTCCGCCCTCGCTGCCTGCGGAGGGCGGTCCGGGCGGCCCGGACCCCGAGGCGGCTCGCGGCGGCCCGCTGTTGGTCTTCGACAGCGACTGCTCCCTGTGTCGCGGCAGCGTGCGTCTGCTCGTGCGCTTGGGCTGGCTCGACCAGGCCTCCGCAGTGGGGATCGCGGCGCTCCCGCGGGCCGAGCGCGAGCGCCTGCTGGAGGCTGGCTTCGCGAACGCTCTCGCCGTCCTCGCACCTGACGGCGGGATCTCCCTCGGCCTCCCCGCCCTCGCGCGCATCGTCTCTCTGCGCGCCCCGCGCGTCGCCCGCCTCCTCCAGGTGCGCGCTCTGGCTCCCCTGCTCCGGGCCCTCTACACCCTGGTCGCGTCGCACCGCCGCATCCTCGCTCCGCCTCGTGGCCCCGAGTGCGCCTGCGAGCCGAGCATGGCGGGCTGGGTCCCGCTCGCGGTGCAGCACCTCCTGGTCCTCACGATCATCGCGCTCCTCTGGCCAGCGCCGGCGCTCACGCGCGTAGCGACGCTGCTGGTCGTGGGCTACCTGGCCTGGGGTCCTCGCAAGGGGGACCTCGGCAGGCAGCGCGAGCACGCTGCGCATGTGCTGCTGGCCGGTGTGCTGGCGGCGGCCGTGCACCGCCTGATGACCCTGGGCGGGGCGGTGGAGCCCCTGCCCAGCTTCCTGCTCGCCATGATCCTCGTCTCGCGCCTGCGCGCGGTGCGCGCGCGTCTGCTCGGCCCGCTGGGGCCGAGCGCCTGAGGGGGCGCTCCCTGGCGGGCCCTCAGGGTGCGAGGCGGACCCGCGACCACGCCTCGCCCGAGCGCTCGAAGCGTAGGCGGTCGTGCAGGCGGCTGCGACGCCCCTGCCAGAACTCGATGGCGTCCGGGATGAGCGCCAGTCCTCCCCAGAAGGGCGGGCGGGGAACCTCTTGGCCCTCGAAGCGCGCCTCGGTCTCGGCGACCAGCGCCTCGAGGGCGTCGCGGTCCTCGATCACCTCCGACTGGGGCGAGGACCAAGCGCCGAGCTGGCTGCTGCGCGGTCGCGAGGCGAAGTACGCATCCGAGCGGTCCGCCTGCCAGCGCTCCACGCGGCCCTCGATGCGCACCTGGCGGTGGAGCCGCGACCAGAAGAAGCACAGGGCGGCGCGCCCGTCGCCCTCCAGCTCGCGGCCCTTGCGGCTCCCGAAGTGGGTGTGGAACACGAAGCGCCCCTCGTCCACCGAGCGCAGCAGGACCATGCGCAGGGAGGGCGCGCCGTCGTGGCCAAGGGTCGCCAGGGAGCACGCGGTGGGCTCCTCCTCGCCGGAGCGCGCGTGGGCGTCCTCCATCCAGCGCGCGAACAGGGCGAGGGGCTCGTCCCCGGCGTGCGCCTCTTCGAGGGTCTCCCCGGTCTCGTCGCGGCGCGTGTCGTGGTAGTCGTAGTTCATGGGGTCAGCGGGCTCCTGGCCCGCGGAGGAGCGCCTGGAGGTGGGCCTCGGCGCCCTCGGCAAGCCCGACCAGGTCGTAGCCCCCCTCGAGGCACGACACCAGCCTTCCCTCGGCAGAGGCCTCGGTCACGGCGACGAGCCCCTCCGTCATGCGCCGGTAGGCGTCGGCGGTGAGGCGAGTGGACGACAGGGGATCGCGGACATGGGCATCGAACCCGGCCGAGACCAGGACGAGTTGCGGGGCGAAGGCCTCGAGCGCGGGGAGGACCTGGCCCTCGAACGCAGCCAGCCACTCCGCGTCCCCGGTGCCCGCTGCGAGCGGACAGTTGAGGGTGGCGCCCTCGCCGTCGCCCAGCCCGCGCTCGCTCGCGCTGCCGGTGCCCGGGTAGTGCGGAGCCTGGTGCAGGCTGGCGTAGAGCACCGAGGGGTCGCGCTCGAACAGGTGCTGGGTCCCGTTCCCGTGGTGCACATCGAAGTCCACGATGGCCACGCGCTCCACGAGGCCCGAGTCCTGCGCGGCGCGCGCGGCGAGGGCCACATGGTTGGTGAAGCAGAAGCCCATGGCGAGCCCCTCCTCGGCGTGGTGCCCGGGGGGGCGCACCGCGGCGAACGCAGCCTGCAGGTCGCCCGCGAGCACGCGCGCGGTCGCCTCGAGGACGGCCCCACTCGCGGCGCGAACCGCCAGCGGCGTGGCGGCGCAGCCGTTCGCATCGGGGCTGTCCACGAACGCGGCGCCCTCCAGGAAGGCGCGCTCCATGCGGGCCAGGTACGACGCGCCGTGCACGCGGCCCAGGGCCTCGAGGGCCGCCGGCTCCGCCTCGACAGGGACGAGCTCGTCCCAGGTCCCTCCCGCGCGCAGGCGCTCCTCCAGGGCGGCCAGGCGCTCTGGGCGCTCAGGGTGCCCCGGGCCTCCGTCGTGCGCGCGGCAGGCCGGGTGGGTGAACAGGCCGACCCGTCTCACTCGTCGCGCAGCAGGAAGACGGTCCGGCGGTAGTCGCCCTCCTCGAGCATCTCCGCGAAGGCCGGGTCGTTGGCGAGGCCGCGCCGGAGGGTGGTCGTGAGGGGCGAGTCCTCGAGGGTGCGCGCCGCGTCGCGGAAGCGCCCCATGCGAGCCTGGCAGCGAGCAACGCCGACCCACGCCTCGGTCGCGCGGCGCAGAACGATGCTGAGGCGCCCGCTCTCTTCCAGGGCCTTCTCGTAGTCCTTCAGGGCATCGCCCCAGTCCTGGATGCGGTAGAGGATCTCCGCTCGGTCCATCCAGGCCGTCTCCGAGTCGGGTCGGCGGTCGATCGCGGCGTCGTAGGGCTCGAGCAGCTTGCGGCGGGCGGAGCCGTCCTTCTGGGAGGCCGCCCAGGCCAGGGCTGCGATGCGCACCTCGTCGACGCGGCTCTCCTGGAGCTCCTTCAGCTCTGAGCGCGCGCGCCGCGGCGGCTTGATCCCGAGCTCGCGCAGGGTGTCGAGGACCTCTGCCGCGACGACCCGCCGCGCTGCGGGCGCATGGGCCATGACCACGAGGGCCTCGAGGGTGTCGTCCTCTTCGAGCGCCTCCGGCACCGTGCGGAACAGGGTGAGCAGTCCACGCGCCGCGCCGGCGCCGCGGGGCGAGGCCATCAGGGCCTGCAGCTCCGCCTCGAGGGAGAGCACGCGCTGCCGGCCCTCGTCGGAGGCGCTCGCCACCGCGGCCAGGGCGTCCAGGGTCGCTGCGGCGACCGCAGCGTCCTCCGTCATGAGCGCCGACCGCAGGGCGTCGCGGGCGGCGTCGCCGTCCAGGTAGGCGAGGGTGGCCAGCAGGGCTGCCCGGTCCGGAGGGTTGTCGAACGACGCGAGCAGCGGCGCGAGCGCCGCGGTGACCCGCGCGTCCTCCTGCGTAGCCTCCAGGGCCAGCAGGGCGTGGACGCGCGCGCCGCTGCGGTTCGTGCGCACCAGCTCGAGCAGGGGCTCGGTGCCCAGCGGGCTCGCGATCCCGCGCAGGGCGTAGGCGCAGACGCGCGAGCGCCAGGCGGCGCGCTTGCGGCCGCCATCGTCCATGAGGCTGCGCGCGCTGTCGTCCACCTCGCCGCGCGAGCGCTCGCGGGTCGGCAGGGGGGCCGCCATCGCGGTGAGGAGAGCCGGCACGGCTGCGGGGCCGAGCTCGACCAGGGGATCGACCTGGGCGCGGTAGGCGCGCGAGGTCTCGGAGGCCTCCAGGGGCTCGACCCGGGCCAGGTGCCCCTCGACGGCTGCCGTCGCGGCCGCGACGGCGGCGTCGGCCTCCGCGCGGACGGCGCGGTAGCGGGCGCCCAGGCCCTCCTGCGCGGGGCCTGCGGCCGCGGCGCCGGCGAGCAGCCCGAGGAGGAGGGGAGTGGTCGCGATGGACATATCAGCAGAGTAGCGCCTCGGGCCGGGAGGTCTGCATCTGGGAGCGGTCCGTGGGCCAAGGTGGAGCGTGGGCCCGGCGTGAACGACGCTGACGGATGGGGGGGCGGCACGGTCCAATACGGGGATGCGGACCCACACCCACGACCTGCCCCGGCCCGATCCCCGGCGCGCCTGGGATGTGGTGGTCGTGGGCGGCGGCCACGCGGGGGTGGAGGCCGCGCTGGCCGCGGGCCGGCTCGGGGCACGAGTGGCCCTCATCAGCTTCGACCTGGCCAAGGTCGGGGAGATGAGCTGCAACCCGGCCATCGGGGGCCTGGGCAAGGGCCAGCTCGTGCGCGAGGTCGACGCCCTCGGCGGGGCCATGGGCCGCGTGGCTGACGCCACCGGGATCCAGTTCCGCATGCTCAACACCGGCAAGGGCGCCGCCGTGCGCGCGCCGCGCTGCCAGTCCGACCGCCACCTGTACCGGGAGGCCGCGACGGCGGCCGTCCGGCGGCAGGAGGGGGTGGAGCTGGTCGAGGGCGCGGTCACCGGACTGCTGCTCGAGGGCGAAGCGGGGACGCCGCGCGTGCGCGGGGTCCGCCTCGAGGACGGGCAGGAGCTGCGTGCGGGGGCCGTGGTCCTCACGACCGGCACCTTCCTTCGGGCAGTGATGCACACGGGCGAGGAGCAGGCTGCCGGGGGACGCGTCGGCGAGCGCTCGGCGGACGGCCTCTCCGGGGATGTCGCGGCCCTGGGCCTGGAGCTCGGGCGGCTCAAGACCGGCACTCCGCCGCGCCTCGACGCGCGGAGCCTGCACTTCGATCGCATGGAGGAGCAGTGGGGCGACGCAGCGCCCGCTCCCTTCAGCCACGCCACCGACGCCGCCTCGTTCCCCCGCCTGCGCCAGGTGGCCTGCCACCTGACCTGGACCGGGCCCGAGGCCCACGACCTCATTCGGGCGAATGTGCACCGCGCGCCCATGTTCGCGGGCCGCATCCAGGGCGTCGGACCGCGCTACTGCCCCTCGGTGGAGGACAAGGTCGTGCGCTTCGCCGACAAGGATCGCCACCAGGTGTTCGTGGAGCCCGAGGGCCTCGAGACCGAGGTGATCTATGTCAACGGGATCTCCACCAGTCTCCCTGCCGAGGTGCAGGAGGCCTTCGTGCGCACGATCCCCGGTCTCGAGGACGCGGCCTTTCTGCGCCACGGCTACGCGGTGGAGTACGACTTCGTCCAGCCCCACCAGCTCGACCCGACCCTCGCCCTGCGCTCGACGCCCGGGCTGTACCTCGCGGGCCAGATCAACGGGACCTCGGGCTACGAGGAGGCGGCGGCCCAGGGCCTGATGGCGGGGGCCAACGCGGCGCTGTGGCTGCAGGACCGTGAGCCGTTCGTGCTGGGGCGCCACGAGGCCTATGTGGGGGTCCTGGTGGACGACCTGATCCTGACCAATCCCACCGAGCCGTACCGCATGTTCACCTCGCGGGCCGAGCACCGCCTGCTGCTGCGCACGGACAACGCCGACCGCCGCCTGACGCGCCGGGCCCACGAGCTTGGGCTCGCCGACGGGTCGGCCGTCGCGCGCCTCGACGCCTTCGAGGCCGAGCTCGAGCGCGCGATCAGCCTGCTGCGCTCGCGGTTCGTGGCCCCCTCGCGCACGCTCTTCGACCGACTGAAGCGTCCCGAGGTGGACTTCGCGCAGCTGGCTTGCGAGGCGCCCGAGGTCGCGGCGCTCGGGCTCAGCCCGCGCGCGCAGGAGGCCGTGGAGATCGAGGCCAAGTACGAGGGGTATGTGCGCCGGCAGGAGGCCACGGTGGCGCGCATGGCCCGTGAGGAGGCCACCGAGATCCCCGCGGACCTGGACCTCGGCGGCCTTCCGGGCCTCGGGCACGAGGCGCGCGAGAAGCTCGTGCGCCTGCGGCCGCGCACCCTGGGGGCGGCCGGCCGCATCGACGGCGTGCGGCCGCCGGATGTGGCTCTGCTCGCGGTCCATGTAGAGCGCTGGCGGCGCGAGCGGCGCGGGGCGGGCTCCGCGGCAGGATCCGCGGCAGGATCCGCGGATGGGCCCGCTAGCCAGGGCACCCAGTCCCAGGCCTGACCGCTCCCCGAGCCGGGGCTGCTTCCGCCGCTACTGCCTGTAGCGCTCCAGCCGGCGGGCCACCGTGGCGCGGCCGATGCCGAGCCGGCGGGCGACCTCGCGGGCGTTGCCCTCGCACAGCTCGAGCGCGCGCTCGAGCCAGGCACGCTCCACCTCGGCGAGGGGCAGGAGGTCCTCGCGGTGCGCGGGGCGCTGGAAGGGGCCAGAGGCCGTGGGGGCGCCCGCCGGGGAGGGGCGCTCTGCGCCGCCCGCGTCCCCGCGCTGGAGGTCCAGGCTCGCGGGCTCGAGGGCCCGTCCGTCGGTCAAGAGGAGGGCGCGCTCCAGCGTGTTCTCGAGCTCGCGCACATTCCCGCGCCAGCCATGGGCGAGCAGGGCCTGGCGGGTCTCCTCGGGCAGCTCGAGGGGCGCGCGGCCGTGGCGGCGAGCGAGCTGCGCCAGGAAGGTCCGGGTCAGCAGGAGCACATCGTCCGCGCGCTGGCGGAGAGGGGGCATGTGCACCGGGAAGACCGCAATCCGGTAGTAGAGGTCCTCGCGGAAGGCGCCTCGCTCGCGGTCCTGGGCGAGGTCGCGGTTGGTCGCCGCGATCACGCGCACATCCACGGGCCGCGGGGCGCTGCCTCCCACGCGGACGACCTCGCGCTCCTGGAGGACGCGCAGCAGCTTGACCTGGAGGTCGCGCGGCAGCTCGCCGATCTCGTCGAGGAAGAGCGTGCCGCCGTCCGCAGCCTCGAAGCATCCGGGGCGCTCCCGCGTCGCCCCGGTGAAGGCGCCGCGCTCGTGCCCGAACAGCTCGCTCTCGATCAGGGTCTCCGGGATTGCGCCGCAGTTGAGCGCGATGAACGGGCGCTCCGCGCGGTCGCTCTCCTCGTGCAGGGCGCGGGCGGCCACCTCCTTGCCCGTCCCGCTGTCGCCCGTGATCAGGACCGTGATCTGGGTCCCGGCAGCGCGGCGCAGGAGGTCCACCACGCGGGCCATGGCGGGGGAGGCTCCCACGAGGCGCCGCAGCCCGCGGGGCTGGGCCTGGGCCGCCTCGATGCGAGAGACGGTCTGCTGCAGCTCGGCCTGGCGAAGCGCTCCTCGGACCGAGGCGAGGAGGCGCAGCGGCTCGAAGGGCTTGGGGACGAAGTCGAGCGCGCCCTGGGCAAGACACGCCTCCGCCAGGCCAGGCTCATCCGCCGCGGTGAGGACGACCGCGGGGGCGCTGGCTCCCAGGAGCGCGCGTCCATCCCCGTCGGGGAGCCCCAGGTCCAGGAGGAGCAGGTCGGGGCGGGAGGCGCCGAGAGCGGCACGCGCCTCCGCGAGGGTGGAGGCGTCCTCCAGGGTGATGCCGAGGGGCTCGAGCTCGTGGTGCAGGAGCGAGCGGAACGCCGGGTCGTCCTCCACGATCAGGACGCGCTGGGGGGCCTGGGCGGCGTGGGGCGCCGGAGAGCCCTTGGGCTGCAGATCGCTGGGGGTCATGGGAGCTCTTGCGCGGCTGAGGAGGGGAGGGGCCGGCGGATTTCGAGGCCAGGTCGTCCAGCCATTCCACGCGGCGGCCCCGGCCCGCTCTGGATCCATTATCGGCCTCAGCTGGCCCGAAGTGGGCCGATATGTCCAGATTGGGCCAGGCCTCAGGGGCTCCAGCCGGTGGACGCCTGCTCAGGGAGGGGGATTGAAGGCTGCCCCAGGCTTCTGGGAGGGGGGGCTCCCGCATTTGGGAGGCCCCCATGCCTTCGCGCTGCGCTGGTACAAGGCTTGCAGAGGGGTGGCCGGAGCCCGGGTACTCCTCGGATGCCTCCGCGCAGCTTCTCTCTCCTTGCTGCCGGAGGGCCCGTCTCTCCTCTCTCTCTCTGGCGCCCTCGAAGCTTGCTTCGGGGGCGCTGCCCTTTTCGGGGGTTGCCCCGCCGGGGGCCTGCGCTCGTGTTGCTGGCTCGCTCCTTTCTGGCTCGCTCCTAGCTGGCTCGCTCCTAGCTGGCTCTCTTGGGGCCCGGCACTCCTCGGGAAGCAATTCCGAGGGGATTCAGCCGTGAACGAGGCGGTCTTCGAGGGCCGCCTGGGAGCGCGGCCTGCTCCTGTGGACACATCCTGGACGGAACGCGCTTCGCGGAGGTTCCGTGGGCCTCGAGGGACGGGCCGATTCAGCGGCTCCTCGAGCGCGAACTCCGCCCCGAGCCCGCCCCGGGTCGGGCTCTCCGCTCGGGCGGCGGCTCCAGGATTGGGACGCAATGCGGGCGAACGCGTCCACCCACGATCGCCCGGTCGGGGAAACCCCTACGATGGGCCCGCGCGGAGGCGCCCCGTCTTGAAAGGCCTCGTCTTCATCTCCTTCCTCGAGTTCCTCGAGCTGCGCCTCGGCGTCCCTGCGCTCGAGGAGCTCCTCGCCCGGGCCCCGCTCGCGAGCGGAGGCGCGTTCACCTCGGTGGGCTCCTATCCCGACGAGGAGTTCGGGGTGCTCCTGGGCGCGGGCTGCGCGGCTCTCGGAACCGAGGCACCGGAGACCCTCGAGGAGTTCGGGATCTACCTGTTCCGCCGCCTCGCGTGGGAGCACGAGGAACTGGTGGGCGGCTATCGCGGCGTGCTGGAGCTCCTGCGCCGACTGGACGAGCACATCCACGCTTCGGTCAAGGCGATCCACCCCGACGCCGAGGTGCCCGAGTTCGAGGTCCTGCGCGAGGAGGGTGCGTCGATCGTCCTCGAGTATCGCTCGCCGCGAGCGTTGGAGCCGCTCGCGCGGGGGCTGCTCCGGGGCTGCTTCGAGCACTTCGACGAGCCCCACACGGTACGCAGCGAGCCGCATGCAAGCGACCCGCACCGGTTCACCTTCTTCATTGATCCCCTCACCGCAGCCGCGGACGGCTCGGCAAGCGCGTGAGCCCTGCGCTCTTCTCCCGCACGAAGGGCGTGCCGCCGCGGGATCGCGGCCGGCGCAGTCCCGGCTCGACCGCGGCCTGACCCGAGCCCCAGCAGCCCCCATGACGACGGAGCACCCCGAGCTGACCGCCTGGCGCCGTCGCGCTGAGCGCGAGCAGCGGGCACGCCAGGAGGCGGAGGCGCTCCTGGAGGCTCGCAGTCGCGAGCTGATGCACGCCAACCAGCGGCTGGAGGTGCTGGCAGCCGAGCTGCGCGAGCAGGTCGCCATGACCTCCGACGAGGTGGTGCAGGCGCACTTCGCCCTGGACCAGGCCTCCGACAGCGTGCACCTCATCGACCGCCAGGGGAACCTCGTGCGGGCCAACCGTACGGCGCTCCTGCAGACGGGCTGGACGCGCGAGGAGATGGAGGGGACCTCCCTGCTGGAGCTCGACGAGTCGCTCACTCCGGAGCTCTGGAGGCAGCGTTGGAGCGCCGCCGAGGAGCGAGGCACGGTGTCCTACGAGGGGCGCTTCCGTCGCGCGGGGGGCGGGGCCTTCCCCGTGGAGGTGCACCTCAGCCACTTCTTCCATCGCGGAACGCCGTATGTCATCTCGGTCGCCCGGGACATCGGGGATCGCCTGCACCAGCAGCAGGACCTGGAGCGCGCGCGCGAGGATGCGGAGCAGGCCAACGCCGCTAAGAGCCGCTTCCTCGCCAACATCAGCCATGAGATCCGAACGCCGCTCGCGGCGATCGTCGGCACGCTGGACCTGATGGGGCGTCGCCGCATGGACAGCGAGGAGCGCGTGGAGCGCACCCGCAAGGTGCAGCAGCATGCGGCACACCTGACGGCCCTGATCGACGGAGTGCTGGACCTCTCGCGCATCGAGGCGGGGCGGCTCGAGGTGGTGCCCGAGCGCGTCGCCCTGCAGCAGCTCGTGCGGGATGTGGACGAGCTCTATCAGCCGCGCGCGCGGGTCAAGGGGCTCGAGCTGTGCTGGGAGGTGGACCCGGGCGTGCCGGAGGCCTTCGTCACCGACGGCCTGCGCCTGCGGCAGGTCCTCTCGAACCTGGTCGGGAACGCCGTGCGGTACACGGCGAGCGGCAGCATCACGGTCACGCTTCAGAGCGACGACGGCGCGCTGTGCTGCGCCGTGCAGGACACTGGCCCTGGGATCGCCGCTGACCGCCTGGAGCTGATCTTCGACCCGTTCCAGCAGGTGAACAACCGCACGGGGACCGGGTCCGGCCTGGGGCTTGCCATTGCCTACTCCCTCTGCGAGGCCCTCGGCGGCGAGCTGGGCGTCACGAGCGAGCTGGGGAAGGGCAGCCGCTTCTCGTTCCGCGTCCCGCCCCTCGCCCCTGACGACGGGACGCTGCCTGCGGTGGGCGGCTGGACCCACGCCGACCTTGGCGGTCAGCTGCGGGGCCTGAGCCTGCTGGTGGCGGATGACAGCTCCGACCTCCTCGAGCTGGCGCGCTTCTGGCTCGAGGACGCGGGTGCGCGGGTGGCGCTGGCCGAGGACGGCGAGCAGGCGATCGAGCGCCTTGAGCGGGCGCGCCTCGACGGGCAGGCGTTCGATGCGATCATCCTCGACATGCAGATGCCGGGGCTCGACGGGCCCGGAGCGCTGCGCGAGGCTCGGGCCCGGGGGTACCGAGGACCCATCATCGCCCTCACCGCGCACGCCCTCGTCCAGGACTGCGAGCGCTGTCTCGCCCTGGGCTTCGACGCGCACCTCGGCAAGCCGGTGCAGCCGGAGCGCCTCGTCGAGACGCTTGCGCGTGCCCTGGGCCGCAGCCTGCCCCCGGGCCGTGTCGAGCGCAGCGAGGAGGCCGAGCGGCGTGCCGACGAGCCTGGCGGAGCTCCGGACGAGGGCTCGGCCTCAGCGGCCCAGCAGGCCTCGGCAGCCCTGCCCGCGCTGCGCAGCACGCGAGCGGGGGACGAGCGCTTCCGGCCGCTCCTCGAGAGCTATGTGGCAGGCCTTGTCGAGCAGATCGCGGGCATGGACGCCGCGACGGCCGCGGGTGATGCGGGGACCCTGCGCACCCTGGTGCACCGGCTCCGCGGCACGGGCGGCGGGTACGGCTTCACGCCCCTCACTCAGGCCTCGGCCGCCTGTGAGGAGGCCCTCATCGCGGCGGGCGGCGCGGGGGTCTCGGACCCCAAGGTCCAGGAGACCTTCCAGGCCCTGCGCGCACTGCTCGAACGGGTCGAGCTCTAGGCGTCCTGCCGGTGGCGGTGCCCCCGGCGCGGCTCAGTCGGCCTGGACCCAGCGCGTGCCCTCGGGGCCGTCCTCGAAGCGCAGCCCGGCGCCGGCCACCGCGTCGCGCAGGGCGTCGGCGGTCGCGAAGTCCTTGGAGGCCCGCGCGTCGGCCCGCAGGGTGATGAGCGCGTCCATGAGGCGCTCCAGCCCGTCGGCCGCCACGCCATCCAGCCCGACGGCGCTGGCACCCGCGGCGTCCTGCACCTCCACGCCGGCGCCGGTCAGGGCGTCACGGAGGCCATCGGCGACCGCGAAGGCCTTGCGCTCCCGAGCGGCCCTTCGGACCTCGAGCAGGGCCTCGGCCAGGGGCGCGAGGGCGGCGCTTGCTCCGCCGCCGACCGCCGCGAGGCGCGCGGTGTCGCCGGGCTCGAAGAGGCCCAGCTGGCGCCCCAGATCGCGCGCGAGGCGGAGGGCCTGCGCACTCGTCTCCGGCGTCGCTGCCGCGCGAGCATCCGCAGCCAGGCTGAAGAGCTCGGCGACGGCCTCGCCGGTGTTGAAGTCGTCGTCCATGGCCTCGACGAAGCGCGCACGCCGCGCGGCGAGGGGCTCGGGCAGGTCGGCCGCGAGGACCTCGGCGAGGGGCGGGGTGCCCGGCTCATCCGCCAGCGGGCCCAGCGCGCGCAGCAGGCGCACGAGGCCGGTGCGCGCGCCCTCGAGGTTCACGGGCTCGAAGTCCACGGGCCGGCGATAGGGGGAGCGCACGAGGAAGAAGCGCAGGGCCGGCGCGCCGTAGGTCTCGAGCAGCCAGCGTGCCTGGAACTGCTGCCGGAACTCGGGGTCCTGCATGCGCGGGTCGCTCTTCGCGACCTTGCGCCCGCCGTACTGCACTAGGCCGTTGTGCATCCAGAGCCGTGCAAAGCCGTCGCCGCGGGCCTCGCTCTGGGCGATCTCGTTCTCGTGGTGGGGGAACTTGAGGTCGTCGCCGCCGCCGTGCAGGTCGAACGCGCGCCCGAGCAGCTCGCTCGACATGACCGAGCACTCGATGTGCCAGCCGGGGCGGCCGGGGCCCCAGGGACTCTCCCAGCTGGGCTCGCCGGGCTTGACCCCCTTCCACAGGGCGAAGTCCGCCGGGTGGCGCAGGCCGCCCTGGGCCTGGACCCGTGCGCCGGCCTGCATGTCCTCCAGGCGGCGTCCGGCGAGCTTGCCGTAGCCCTCGTGCCGGTGGACATCGAAGTAGACCCCGTCCTCGGCCACATAGGCGATGTCCTCGTCCATCAGCTCGCGGATGAACGCGATCATCTGGGGCACGAACTCGGTGCAGCGGGGGTGGTCGGTGATCGTCTCGACCCCGAGCTCGCGCAGGAAGCCGAAGTACTGCTGGGTGTAGCGCTCGGCGATGGCGTCCCAGGCCTCACCCGTCTCGCGCGCGCGGTTGATGATCTTGTCGTCGATGTCCGTGATGTTGTTCACGAACCGGACCCGCAGGCCCCGGGCGAGCAGCCAGCGCGCCACGGTGTCGAAGACCACCGGTCCCATGAGGTGCCCGATGTGACAGTCGTCATAGACCGTGGGCCCGCAGACATACATCTTCACCAGGCCGTCCTCGAGGGGCTCGAGGGGACGCTTCTCGCGGCTGAGGCTGTCGTGGATACGGATGGTCATGGGGGCTCCAGGTCCGTCGGAGGATAGCCCCCTGGCGCGGCCGAATCCGCCTCCCGGCGGGCTTCCCGCGGCCCGCTGCCGGATCCGGCGGACCCGCCGGCCTCCGGCTGTCGTACTCTGAAGGACCCAGGTGTGCGCATCCGCCGCAGCACGCGCCCCGAACCCCCTGGCATGAACGTGAGCCGCACCATGAGCGAACACGCCCTCCGTGAGACGCGGGGCCTGCCCGCGCCCCCCTCGGAGGCCGAGGTCCACGCAGCCGTGCGGACCCTCATCCGCTGGGCCGGGGACGACCCTGAGCGTGAGGGCCTGCTCGACACTCCCGCTCGCGTCGCGCGCGCCTACGGCGAGTTCTTCCAGGGGTACACCCAGGACCCCGAGGAGATCCTCCAGACCACCTTCGAGGAGGTCGAGGGCTACGACGAGATGGTCTGCGTGCGCGACATCCCGATGATCAGCCACTGCGAGCACCACATGGTGCCGTTCATGGGCAAGGCCCATGTGGCCTACCTGCCCGACAAGCGGGTGGTCGGGCTCAGCAAGCTCGCCCGGGTGGTGGACCTGTATGCGCGTCGCCTCCAGATCCAGGAGAAGCTGACGGTTCAGGTCGCGGACGCCATCGACCGCGTCCTGCAGCCCAAGGGCGTTGCGGTCGTGATCGAGGCCGAGCACCACTGCATGACCATGCGCGGGGTGCGCAAGCCCGGCGCCGACACGGTCACCAGCCGCATGCTGGGCCTGTTCCGCGAGAACTCCGCCACCCGGCGCGAGTTCCTCTCGATGATCGGCCACTGAGCCGGCTCTCAGCCGCAGGCAGGGGCCACCCCTGCCGCGGCGTCAGGGCAGCTCGAAGCCGAGCGCGCGCAGCTCGCGGCCGAGCCTCAGCAGGGGCAGGCCCACGATGGCGTTCCAGTCCTCGGCCTCGACGCGCTCGAAGAGGGTGATCCCCGCCTGCTCGAGCTTGTAGGCGCCCGCGCACCAGCGCGGATCGTCTCGCTCGACCGAGCGGCGCGCCTCCTCCTCGGTCAGGCTGCGCATGGTGAGACGGGGCTCCTCGAGCCAGACCACGCGGCCGCCTGGGTGCGCCACGCAGGTCGCGGTGTGCAGGGTGTGGGTTCGGCCCGCGAGGTGGAGGAGCTGCTCCACGGCGCGCTCGGCGGTGCCGGGCTGGTGCAGGACCTCCGAGCCCAGGGCCGCCACCTGGTCACCGCCGATGACGACGGCGTCCGGGTGTCGGCGGGCGACGGCCTCGGCCTTGGCCACGGCGAGGCGCTCCGCAAGGCGCCCAGGATCCTGCTCGCTGGCGTGGAGAGGGGCCTCGTCCACGCCGGGGGCCACAGCAACGAACGGGACGCCGAGCCTCTCAAGGAGGGCCCGGCGTCCCGCAGAGGTGCTCGCGAGGACGAGCTCCACGCTCAGTGGTCGTGGCCGGAGTGGTGCTCGAGGATGTGCTTGGCATCCTCCTTGGTGAAGTAGAGCTGGCTGAAGGCGAGGACATCCTTCTCCAGCGCGTCCACATGGGCCGTGTCGGTGGTCTGCTTGCACTTCATGGCATGGACCGTGAGGCGATGCAGGTGAGCCAGCTTGTCCAGGTACGCGGCCTGGGCCGCGGCGTCGGCGTCGGCCGCGGGCGTCTTGATGCGCTGGGCCAGCCAGTAGGCGGCCACCTGGTCCTGGATGGACTGGCTGTGGGTGTCCTTGTTCATCACCCAGCGCACCAGCTGGTTCGCAGGCCCCTCGGCCTCGAGGGCCGTGATCTGCTGCATGCCCTTGCGGATGGTCGCGGCGTCCTCCATCAGGAGGTCGATGCGCAGGCGGTCCCCGTAGATCCCGCAGGGGACCTGACAGTGCAGAGCCGTGGGCGCCGGCTCGACGGGGGAGCTGGGTGCGAGGGCCGGCTCGGTGCGGAGGGAGGCGGCCGTACTGGCGACGGCCCCGACGAGGGCCAGGGGGAGGAGGGTCCGGAGCATGGGGGTCGTTGGGGGCTGGAGGGCCGAGACGCGGGAGTGCGTGGGTTCGAGGAGCCGCGGAACGGTAGGGACCGGGTCCTGGGCTCAGAGGATAGACCCTGGCGGCAGGGACCTCACGCCTCCGCTCGTGGGCCGAGGGGCTGGGGTGTTGGGCGGCTCGTAAGCGGTGCGGCCGGGAAGCGGTGCGGCCGGGAACGACCGCGGGGCCGCCACGCACTGCGTGGCGGCCCCGCGGGCTGGTGAGCGGAGGCTTCAGCCTCTCCCGGGGCTCAGCTGTCCTGCTGCTTGGTGCCGACGGGGCGGATGACGCCGGCCTTGAGCAGGGTGCTGTAGGCACCGTTCTTGGCGATGGTGCGGAGGGCGCGGGTGGAGATGCGCACGGTGACATGCTGACCGAGCTCCGGCACCCAGATGCGCTTGGGCTGCACATTCACCTTGTAGTTGCGCTTGGTGCGGCCGGTGATGCGCAGGCCGACGCCGCCGGACTTCTTGGGGAGACCGCGGCGGGCGATGCTGCCGCCGACCTGAGTTCCTCGTTTCGTGACCTGGCAGACGCGGGACATGGCTCGTTGCTTGGTGTGTGGAGGGTGGGAGTCGTGCTCGGATCGCGGCGGCCTCACGGCCGTCGCAGGGCGGACGCCCTCGATCGAGCCGAGGAGGGTAAGGATCCTGGGGGGGGCTGACCAGCCCTGCGACCCCAAAAAAGGGCCCTCCTGGGCCTGAGGAGGGGCGGGGGACCCTGTCAAGGGCCGTCCCGGCGAGGCCTGGAGGGCTCGACCAGGGCTCCCTGGGCAGGCTCCGGGCCCAGTCGCTCCGGGCTAGTAGTAGCGCCGGACCGAGGAGCCGGTCATGGAGTACACCAGCGGCAGGTCGGGGTCGCTACCGGGCTGCAGCAGGGTGAGCTTGCCCTTCACGACGATCGGCAGGTACGGGAAGTACTCGAAGCCCTCCTCGGGCTCCACCGCGACCAGCGCCCACTCGTCCGGGCGCGGGATCCCTCCGTAGCAGCAGGCGCCGGTGTCGCGGACGAGCATGAACTCCCGCACCTGGGTGTCGATGTACTCGGTGGGGATCATGTACCCGAGGAGCTCGATCTCCTGGCCATCGAGGGCCTGGACCTTCTCGGGGAAGGTGAAGGCCTCGAGTTCGCCCTCGCGCGCCGGATCGGGGTAGAGGTGGTCGAGCAGGAGCCCGTAGTCGGAGCGGGCCAGGGACAGGCGCGCGAAGGTCACCACATTGGCGTTCTCGTCCCCCGCGGCCGTGTCCAGGGCCTCGAGGCTGGAGGCCAGCTCCTCGTCCAGCCCGGCCTGTTCGATGAGGCCTCGCACGCTGCCCTCGCCGCCCCCGACGGTGTCGGCCCGGAGGGGCGGCTCGCTCCCGAGGTCGGGGGAGAGGCTTGGCTCGGAGCCGCGCAGGGGCGGGGCCTGGTCCAGGGGAGCGGCGTCGGGCAGCTCGCGCGGGCCCTGCGGCACCTCCTCGCTTCCGCAGGAGGCCAGGACAAAACCCAGCAGGAGGGCGCCAAGGGGATGGGCTCGCATGACCCTCAGCCTACGAAGTTCTCCGGCGCCGGTTGGTCAGCGATCCGTCCAGATCCGAACCGTGACCTCGCCCTCGGCCGTGATCCAGCCGCGGTACATGCCCGGCGTGTTGAACGGCGCGGCCACCCGCCCGTCCGCATCGAGGGCCACGATCCCGCCGGTTCCACCGCGGCTCGTGAGGTCGCCGTGGATGGTGGCGTGGGCGGCCTCCGCGAGCGGAGCCCCTCCAAACTTCATGCGGGCCGCCACCGTGGAGGCCACCGCGCCGCGGATGAAGAACTCGCCCCAGCCGGTGGCCGAGACTCCGCAGACCCCGTCCTCCGCCCAGGTCCCCGCTCCGATGATCGGGGAGTCCCCGACCCTCCCGAAGCGCTTGGCCGTCATGCCGCCGGTGGTCGTCCCCGCCGCCAGGTGCCCCTCGGCATCCAGGGCCACGCAGCCGACGGTCCCGAACTTGTCGTCGGCGAGGGCCTGCTCGAGTTGCTCCCGCCGGCGCTCGGTCTGGAACCACGCGTTCTCCACCTGCTCGAGGCCCTGTGCCGCGGCGAACGCATCGGCGCCCTGGCCGGCCAGCAGGACATGCTCGCTGTGCTCCATCACGGCTCGCGCAGCGCGGATCGGGTGCCGCACGGTGCGGACCCCGGCCACGGCGCCCGCCAGGCCCGTGGCCCCATCCATGACGGAGGCGTCGAGCTCGCAGATGCGATCCGCCGTGAGCACCGCGCCGTGCCCCGCGTTGAAGAGCGGGGAGTCCTCCAGTGGAAGCAGGGCCGCCTCGACGGCGTCCATCGCGCGGCCCCCCTCGCTCAGCACGGCGTGTCCGGCGCGCAGGGCACCCTCGAGGGCATCGCGGTAGGCCTGCTCGAGCTCTGGGGTCATGGCGGTCCGGTCGAGGGTCCCCGCACCGCCGTGGACCACGAGCACCGCGCGGGGCGACTCGGGGAGTGACGCCGGCTCGGGCGTCGCGGCGCAGGCCGCGAGCCCTCCCAGGGCCAGCAGGCCGAGCAGCAGGAGGGGGAGGGACCGGTGAGCGGAGCGCGGGTGGGTCATCGTTGGCCGGGGCTGGGTGCCGCCTCGGGCCCGCAGGTCGGGTCAGGTGCCCTGCTGCAGGACCACGGTGCGCACCGTCGTCAAGAGGATCGAGAGATCGAAGAGCAGCGACTGGTTCTTCACATAGAAGAGGTCGTACTGGAGCTTGGCCAGGGCGTCCTCCTCGGTGTTGCCGTAGCGGTGGTTGATCTGGGCCCAGCCCGTCAGGCCGGGCTGCACCACATGTCGCTGGTCGTAGTAGGGGATCCGCTGGGAGAGGTCGCGGATGAAGTGTTCGCGCTCGGGGCGAGGCCCGACGAGGCTCATGCTGCCTCCAAGCACATTCAGCAGCTGGGGCAGCTCGTCGAGGCGTGTGCGCCGCATGAAGCGGCCGAACGGCGTGATCCTGGGGTCGTCGCCGGTGGCCCACACGGGGCCCGTCGCGCGCTCGGCGTCGGGCCGCATGGAGCGGAACTTGACCAGCGTGAAGGGCTTGCCGTGGAGGCCGATGCGCTCCTGGCGGAAGAGCGCCGGGCCAGGTGAGGTGATCCGGACCAGCATCGCGGTCACGAGCATGACCGGGAGCAGGAGCACCAGCAGCAGCCCCCCCGCCAGCAGGTCCAAGGTCCGCTTCGCCACGGCGTCCCAGGGACGGCGGCGGAAGCCCTCGTTGAAGATCAGGTAGCTCGGGCGCATGGCCCCAATGGCGATCTTGCCCGCGAGCTCCTCGTACATCTCCTCGTGCTCACGGACCTCGTAGCCCGCAAGCCTGCAGTCCAGCAGCTCCGCCGTGGGGAGCGCGCGGCGCCGGTCCTCGATGGCCACCACGACCGCATCCGCTCCGTGCTGCTGGAGCAGGGCACGCAGCCGCCCGGGCGGGGGCTCCTCGGCGTCGGGGGCGGCCTCCTGCCGGTCCAGGATCAGGCGCTCGTCCCGCAGGACCAGGCGCTCGGTGGCGGGCGTCGGCAGGTGGTTGGGGTCGGTGATCCAGCGGTCCTCGCCCTCAGCGCGTGGGCTGGGAGCCTCCGGGACCAGGCCCACGATCCCGTACCCGGCCTCGGGGTGCTGGAGGACCTCGCGGGTGAGGGCGTGGGCCGCTCCCTGCGATCCGAGCACCACCACGCGCAGCTGCAGCTTCGCGCTGCGGAGCAGGGCGTGGAACACACCGCGGAACAGCCAGGTCAGGGCCAAGCCCACGACGAGGGTCGCGACCAGGAGCATCAGGCCCTGGGGAACGGTCAGCCCGGGGAAGTCGTGCAGCCTCGGGATCTCCCAGAAGCGCGCGAACAGGAAGACCACGAGGTTCGCGGCGATCGCCAGACCTCCCGCCTCGGCGAAGCGCGCTGCGCGCTTGAAGGGCGAGGCCGAGACCCAGAAGTCGTAGAGCCTCCCGAACGCGAGCATCACCTGCGTGAGGGCCACGACGCCAAGCGTGCTCACGAGGCAGATCTCCAGCGCCTCCTCGGCGTAGAGCCTGCGGTCGATCAGCCGCCGCCAGGCGGGGCTGTCGATCTCGAGCCCGTCCAGGTGCAGGGTCAGGCCGTAGCCCACCACCGCGGCCAGCAGCAGGCCCTCTCCGAGCACCAGCAGGAGGGTGCGGAGGGGGATGTAGTGCTGGAGAACGCGGAGCATGGGCGGCTGGAGGGCGGAGCCGCTGGGATTGTAGGCAGGGGCACCCGGCCGATTCACCCGCAGCGGACCACCCTTGATGAGCTTCCGCAGGGTGAGGGGCGCAGGTTGCGGCGCGTAGGCGAGGGGCGCAGGCGAGGGGCGCAGGCGAGGGGCGCAGGCGAGGGGCGCAGGGACGGCCGGGCGCGCATGGTCACGCCCCAGGCAGGTGCAGGAGCTCCGTCCAGTGGAGGACGGGCTCCCGCCCGTGGCCCTGGTCGAGCATGACCTCGGCGAGCAGGACCTGCACAGGCCCGCCCCAGGACCTCCGCGCGGCGCGACCGGCCTGCTCGAGCCGCCTCCGCTGCTCGGGGCCGAGCCCGCGCGCGGGCCGGAGGCTCCACGGCGGGACGAGCCCGGCTGGTCGCAACCCCGCGGGTGCTCCTGCGGAGGCGTCCCGAGCGCTCACCGTGGGGCCTGCCGCAGAGCCCACCGCGGCGCTCCCCACAGGCCCCACCGAAGAGATCACCGCAGAGCTCACAACAGAGCTCACAACAGAGCTCACCGCCACCCGGGCCGTGCCGCCGAGATCCGCGGGCTGCACGGTCTGCGCCAACGGGCCCGCCCAGGAGCGAGTCGGGAGTCGGGGTGCACCCGAGGGTCTTGCGGGACTGTGGCGGGGGCTCGCAGTCTTCACCTCCACGAGAAGCAGGCTGTCGCCCAGGCAGGCCACCAGGTCCACCTCCGCCCAGCGGGTCCGAACCCGTCGTCCACACACCCGCGCTCCCGCCCGCTGCAGGGAGCGGGCCACGAGGGCTTCGCCCGCCGCCCCGACCTGCGCCCTCGACAGCGCGAGCCTCCGTCGCCAGCGGAGGGACAGCGTCGGTCCAAGGAGCAGCCCGGGGTGCACGCGCCACCGCAGGAGCGCAAGGAGGGACCGCACGAGGCGACGCCGCAGGTCGCTCCCCGGGCGCCGCAGCCGGGGCCGCCAACACAGTCCCGCCGGGGGCACCTTCACGGGGTTGTCCCCCCGGCGGAGCTCGGGAGGGAGCCCGCCCGGCAGGTTCCCTGTCCGACCGCGCAGCGGCCGGCCACACCGGGGCGGAGGGCACAGGGCCCCATGCCGCACGGCCGCAGGCGACCGGGCCTCGAGGAGCCCGTTCCCCGGCGAGCCGGGGCTAGCTCTCCTTGGAGGAGCCCTCCGCGTCCTGCGGGGCCTCGCCCTCGCTGGCCAGGCCCTGCACCGCGGCACGGCTGAACTCGAGCCGCACGCCCTTGGCGACCTCCAGGGTCACTCGCTCGTCGCTCAGGCTGGCGATGGTCCCAAAGAGCCCGCTGCTCGTCATGACCTCGTCGCCCTTCTTCAGCTCGGCGAGCATGGAGGCGCGGCGCTTCTGCTCCTTGCTCTGGGGACGGATCAGCACGAAGTAGAACAGCGCGCCGATCACGGCGAAGGGGATCCAGCCCATGCCCTCCGGCGGGCCGGTCGGCTCTCCGCCGGCCGGGTCCGATGCCTCCGCTCCGCCCGCCCCAACGGACGCCGTGCCCGCCGCCTGGGTGTCGGCCTCTCCCTGCACGAGGAGTGCGGTCACGGGGGACTCGAGGGCTGAGCGGAGCAGGAGGGGAGCCGGGGAGAGGGTGGCTTGCATGGTGGGAGAGGGGCTTGGGCCTGGACCCGTCGGCCGGGCTGGGACGCCGGAGCGTCCCCGGGAGCCGGCCCGTTCGGGGCGTGGGATCATAGGATTGGGCCCGGGGCCCAGGCTGTCCGGCGGCCTCCCGCCGGTACTCTGCTCCCCGACCGCGGGCTACCCGCGCCCGAGCCCCTGCGGGGGGCGCGGCGCGCGCGACCCCCGCCAAGCGCCCCAGGGCCTCCGCCATGACCACCCAGACCGCCCTCTTCCAGGCTCCGCACCTCTCCGCAGGGGCGCGGGTGGTGGCGGCCATGAGCGGCGGGGTCGACAGCTCGGTGGCGGCCTGGATCCTGCGAGAGTCGGGGTTCGAGACGGTGGGCCTGTTCATGCGCAACGGGGTCAAGGTCGAGGCCGCCGAGGCCCACAAGAAGAGCTGCTGCTCCCTCTCGGACGCGCGGGACGCCCGCATGGTTGCGGCCTACCTCGGGCTTCCGTTCCAGGCGGTGGACCTCGCGGACGAGTTCGGCTCCCTGATCGACCACTTCGTCGACGAGTACCGCCGCGGGCGCACCCCGAACCCCTGCGCCATGTGCAACCGCGACCTCAAGATGGGGCGCCTGCTCGAGCTCGCGGACGAGCTGGGCGCGGAGGCGGTGGCGACCGGCCACTACGCGCGCCTCGCGGTGGATGAGGACGGACGCGTCCACCTGCGGCGCGGTCTGGACACCCGCAAGGATCAGTCCTATCAGCTCTTCAGCGTCCCCGAGCCTCAGCTGGCCCGCACGCTGCTTCCCCTCGGCGAGCTGGAGAAGCCGCGCGTGCGCGAGCTCGCGGCCCAGGCGGGCCTGCGCACCAGCCAGAAGGCGGACAGCCAGGAGGTGTGCTTCGTGCCCTCCAACGACTATCGCAACCTGCTCGCGGAGCGCGGCGTGGAGCTGCACCCGGGCTCGATCGTGGACACCCAGGGCCGCGTGCTCGGGGAGCACGAGGGCACCGAGCACTACACCATCGGCCAGCGCCGCGGGCTCCGCGTCGCGACTGGCCGGCCGCTGTTCGTGGTGGAGCTGGTCCCCGAGGAGGGGCTGGTCGTGGTGGGGGACCGCGAGGAGTGCAAGGCCGAGGCCATGCGGGTGGAGGACCTCAACTGGATCGGCGTGGACCCGCCCGACCGCCTCGAGTGCCTCGTCCAGCACCGCTATCACTGCACCCCGGCTCGGGTCGAGGTGTGCCTCGACGGGGAGGGAGCCGAGGTCGTGTTCGAGGACCCCGAGCTCGCGGTGACGCCTGGCCAGGGCGCCGCGTTCTATGACGGCGACCGGCTCCTCGGCGGAGGCTGGATCGCCTCGACCCGCCGCCAGGGCCAGGAGGGCGCGGCCGTTGCCCCTTGAGCGTGCCGCGCGCGCGCTCGTCCTGGGGGCCGTCCTGCTGCTCGGCTGGGCGGCGCTGCTGGCGCTTGGCGCTGGCTTCCGCAGCGCGCCAGGGCGGCCGGCCCTGCGCGTGGTCCTGCTCGACGCCTCCGCCTCCGTGACGCGCGGGCGGATCGACGGCCGGCGCGCCCTCCGCGAGGCGCTGCTCGAGGAGGTCGAGCACGCGCGGACGGAGGGGCAGGACCTCGCGGTCGTGCGCGTCCAGGACCACGCGGAGGTCACGATTCCACCGATGGCGCCCGAGGCCCTCGCGGCGCGTCTGCTCCGCCCGGGGAGCCGCGACGAGCTCCTGGGCGCTTCGGCCGACGACGGGGCCACGGACCTGGCCGCCGGGCTGCGTCTGGCGGAGGCCCTGCTCGAGGAGGGCGAGCGGCGCCCGCCAGGGGCCGTGGTGGTGCTGGGGGACGGGCTGGGAACCGGGGCCGAGGACCCGCGGCGAGCGGGCGCGCGCCTGCGGCTGGCAGGGCAGCGGGTCGAGGTCCGCCAGGTGGGCCTCGGCGCTCGCCCCGACGCATCCGTTGTCGCCCTGCATGCCCCGACGCGCGTGCCGGAGGGCGTGGGGCTGGTGGCGGAGGTGGTGGTCGAGGCCCGCGCGGCCTGCCCCGGGGGCTCCGTCGAGCTCGAGCTCCTGCGTGGCGCGGAGACCGTCACGCTGCGGCAGCCCCTGCCCGCCCTCCGCGCCGGCCAGCGCAGCGTGCATTCCTTCGAGGTCGAACCACCTGGACGCGCCTCCTGGTCCCTGCAGGCGCGCGTCCGCATCGAGGGGGATGCATTTCACGAGAACGACCGTCGGGTCGTCACCGGAGTCGTGGACGGCCGGCCGCTGGTGGCCCTGATCGAGGGCGAGCCGGGTCAGGCCTCCGAGGTCGCGCGGGCCCTCGCGGCCGCGGGGCTCGAGGTTCGCCAGGGGCGCCCCGAGGACCTCGTGCCCCTGGATCCCGCGGTCACCGCCGTGGTCTCCGTGGAGGTGCCCGTGGCGGCGTTGCCGGCGCCCGACCTCGAGCGCCTGCTCGCGCGCGGGGGCCTGTGGCTGCACCTGGGGCGCAGCGCAGCCTGGGCGGGCCTTGCCGCGACCGAGCCTCTGGGCCTCGCTGCGCTCCTCCCGCTGCTGCCCGCGCCGCCGCCGCTCGGGCCGCGGGATGTGGTCCTGGCGGTGGACGGGTCGGGGTCCATGACGGGCGAGCCCTGGGGCCAGGTGCGCGCCGCGGTCGGCGCCCTGGCCGGAGGCCTCTCCGCCAGCGACGGCCTCGAGGTGCGCCTGTTCACCACGCGGCTCGACGAGCCGGTGCTCGCCGCCGCCCCGGGCGAGGGCGCCGCGCTCGCCACGGGCCTTGCGCGCCTGCTCGAGACGCGCGTTCCGCGCGGCGCCACAGACATCCCGCAGGTGCTCGAGGAGCTGGCCTCCGCGCGGGCGCAGGCGGAGCGGCGGGCCCTGTGCGTCCTGCTCAGCGACGGGCACTCGAGCCATGGGAGCAGCGTGCTGAGCCCGGCCCTGCGCGACGCCCTCAGCGCCCAGCGCGCGGACCTCGCGGTCGTTGCGGTGGAGAGCGGCGGGCGGAGGGCCGCGCGTGGCGCCCTGCGCCAGCTGCTGCGCGAGGGAGAGACGCTGTGGGAGGGAGGCGACCTCGCCGGGCTTGCAGCCCTGCTCGAGGAGCTGGTCAATGCCGAGCACCTGCTGGCTGCGGGAGCCGTTCGGGTCGGGCGCGAGGAGGGGGCGACCTGGAGCGGGCTCCTCGAAGCCTGGGGGCGACGGGCTGGCCTCGCGCACGGCGGGGCGCGGCGGCTGGCCGCCCGGGGTGAGGCTGCGCCCCTGCTGGTCGAGGACGGCGGAGCCCCGCTGCTTGGCCTCCGCCGCGCCGGAGCGGGGTGGGTTGCGGCCGCAGCGTTCGATGGAGGCGAGCCGGGGGCGCTCGGCCTGCTCGAGCTCTGGCCGGAGCTCGTGCTCAGCCTGGGCGCGTCGGGGGCGGTGGCCGAGGGCCTTCGCCTCGACCGCAGCGGCCCGGGGCCTCCCGTCCTCCGCGGCGCGTCGCCGGGAGAGCCCGTCGTGGCGCGCATCGTCCGCGCGGGCGTCCGGGATCTCCTGGGCCAGCTCGGTCCCGAAGAGGTCCTGGCGCGCTGGACACTCGTCCCGCGCCTCGGAGATCCCGGGGGACCGCTCGCGGTCGAGGCCCCCGTGCCTGTCGGGGAGGACGCCCTGCTGGAGCTCTGGCAGGGGGATGCCGTCCTGCTGCGGGAGCTCATGCCCCGGAGCGTCCCCGCGGAGCTGCAGCGCCCCCCTTGGCCGCCCCTGGAGGGCGGTTCCGGAGAGGCCGCGCCGCGCGAGGGCGCAGGGCGGGCCCCCCGAGTCCTGGTGCTGATCGCCCTGGCCCTCCTGGGGCTGGCTGGATGGGCTCGGCCTGGCAGCGGGGGGCGCCGGGGGGCGCAGACCGGCGGCTCGGTCGGGAGCGGGGCGCCCGCGCGAGGCGCGCGGGGGCGCGGACCTCAAGCCGGGAGTGCCCTCGCGCCGATGCCTACTTCGGAGCGCCCGGGCCCAGTTGCCGAGCGCTCCTCCAGACCATGAGCCTCCGCCTCGCCGCTGCCCTCCTCTTCACCGCTGCCGGCGCTGTCGGCTGCGCCTCCACCCAGGCCTCCCAGCCCAGCTGGCAGCCGGACGCGGACCCCGAGTGGATCGAGCCCAGCCCGTCCCTGCAGCGCCAGCTCGACGCCCAGGCCGCGCGTCTCTCCTTCGCGCACAGCCTGGAGGAGAAGTACGAGCTCATCCGCTGGTTCGCGACCACGGGCGAGGTGGCCTATCCGACGCTGCTGCGCCTAGCGGAGTTCGGGCCCAACGAGGAGGCCCAGGCCAATGCCCTCAGCTGCCTCGCGTCGACGGCCGATCCGCGCCTGCTCGGGCCCCTGGCAGAGCTCCCGTTCCCTGGCGAGGATCAGCCGACCCTGCGCCTCGAGCGCGCGCGCTGCCACATGGTGCTGGGGGACTGGAGCTGGTCCACGGTGCTGATCGACGGGCTCGAGAGCTCGAGCCTGTGGTCGCGTGCGCTGTGCGCCCGGACCCTGCGCGACACGACGCGCATGGCGTTCGGCTTCGATCCGCGCAAGGATCCCTCGCACTCCACCGACGCCATCGCGCGCTGGCGCGCCTGGGACACGGCCCGTCGCGCCGATCCCCTGCAGGCTCCGGCCGGCGCGCAGTAGGCGCTCCCTCCCGCTCGGGGGACAGCCGTCTCCGCCCTGGGCCAGGAGCCTCGCGAGCGCCGCTCCCGGGGCTCCAGGGGCGCGTCCGTTCGGGTGCCCGGTGGCATGCCGCTAGGATGCGACGAGCCCCGGGCGTCCCATGAGCATCGAGCTGGTCTTCTGCGATCTGTGCAACGAGTCCGTCCCCGCGTCGGATCTCGCCTCCGGCCGGGCCCGTCGCCTCGGGAGCCGCGTGGTCTGCTCCGCGTGCGAGGCGGCCATGGGGGGCGCGACGGCGACCGCGGCCGAGGGCCCTGGCGCTTCGCCTGCGCCCGCTGCCCCGGAACTGGTCAACGCGGGACTCGACAGCGCGGCCCTCGACGACACGGCCGAGCTCCCGAGCGCCTCGGTGCCGCCCGGGGCGGTGGCCGAGGGTCCGCAGGGCAACAGCTCCCAGTGGGTTGGCCTCCTCGCCCTGGCGGTCGCTGCGCTGGGCTCCTGGCTGCTCTCCGTGAGGCAGGACGAGGCGGAGCAGAACGGCGCCCGCAGGGTGCAGGCGCTCTCTGCACAGCAGCGCGAGCGCGCCCGCGCCACGGACGGCGCCCTCGAGGGCCTGCGAGCTGAGTTGCAGGCCGCAGCCACGGCCCGCCAGGAGCTGGCCGAGGCGCTCGGCCAGCAGCGCGAGGAGCTCGCGTCCCTCCTCGACGAGCGGGTGTCCGGGCTTCAGGCGGCGCTCGCGGAGCAGAAGGCTGCGACCGATGCGCTCTTCGCGGAGCTGGCCGGCGTGGGGCCTGCTCAGCAGGCGCGCCTCGAGGAGCTGGCCGAGCGTCTCGACCTGCAGGCGCGCGAGAGTCGCCTGCGCGCGGATCAGCTCGAGGACCTGGAGGACAGCCTGCGGCAGCTGGCCCTCGCGCCCGTCGCACCCGCGGGGGCGCCTGCGGGCGGAGGGACTCCCGAGCCGAGCCCGGGCGCCGACTGGCAGCGTTTCGTGGGGGACCTCACCGATCCGAATCCCGGCCTGCGGCTCGATGCCGTCTATGCCCTGGGGGACTCCAAGGACGCTGCGGTCGTGCCGCACCTTGAGGGGATGCTCGAGGATGGCGACCTGTTCGTGCGCATGGCGACCTGCCGCGTGCTGATGGAGCTCGGGGCCCGCAGCGCGGTGCCGGGCCTGATCGACGCTCTCGGGGACGAGCAGAGCGCCGTCCGCGAGGCCGCGATGGTGGCCCTGCGCGAGCTCACCGGCCGCAACTTCCGCTTCGACCCGGTGTCTCCCCAGGCCGAGCGCGCCAAGCGCCAGGCCGACTGGCGCGCCTGGTGGAACCGCGAGGGCGCGTCAGGGCGCTGACGGCGGGCGTCACTGGGGCATCATCGGGGCGTCAGCGCGCGGAGGAACGCGACTAGGTTGCGCGCGTCGGCGTCCGTGAGCTCGAGCGGCTCCATGAGGGGGCTCTTGGTGCCGTGGGGCTCTCCGCCTCGGCGGTAGAACTCCACGACCTCCTCGAGGGTGGCGAGCGAGCCGTCGTGCATGTACGGGGCCGAGTGCGCGAGGCCACGCAGGGTGGGGGTCTTGAAGCGGCCGCGGTCGCGCTCCTCTCCGGTCACGGCGAAGCGTCCCTCCTCGGGAGCTCCCCCGCGCGCTCCGACCCCGGTGGAGTGCAGGCGCTCATCGCTGAAGTTGGCCCCGTTGTGGCAGCGCCAGCACTTCCCGCGACTCTCGAAGACCCACATCCCCGCCTCCTCCTCGGCGGTGAGGGCCGCGACCTCGCCGGCCAGGAAGCGGTCCACCGGGGAGTCTCCCTGCACGAGAGCGCGGACGAAGGCGGCCAGGGCCCTGGCCAGGCGGTCGCGGGTGGGCGGCCCGCCGCAGGCCGCCTCGAAGCGGGCGGTCCAGGCCGGATCCTCCGCGATGCGTGCCGCGGCACGGTCGGCGGGGAGGTCCATCTCCACCGGATTCGCCAGGGGCATGAGCACCTGGTCCTCCAGGGTCGCAGCCCGGCCGTCCCACATGAACGAGCCGCCGAGGATGCGATTCACCAGCGCGGGGGCGTTGCGGGTGGTCTCGCCGTCGACGCCGACCGAGCGCGGTCGAGGGTCGGCGAAGGAGGCTTCGGGTCTGTGGCACGAGGCGCAGGCGACGGAGCCGTCCCGCGAGAGGACGGGGTCGAAGAACAGAGCTCGCCCGAGCGCAACGAGGTCCGCGTCGAGGCCGAGGGGGCTGCCCGCCGCGGCCTCCTCCCAGCCGGCCTTCTCGAACGCGACCTCGAGGCCCGCCGGGATTGCGAGGGGCAGGGGCCTCTCGAGGGTGTCCTCGGGGAGCTCCGAGCTGGGTGGAGTCGCGGCGGGCGGGCGCTCGGCTGGGCGCGCAGCGAGGCGCTCGGGCGCGCGAGCTCCCGTCGGAGGCGCTACGGAGAGCAGCGCAAGGCTCAGGACGACGGGCCCCGTGACGAGGTGGGTGGCGCGAGGCAGGGGGCCCATGGCACGAGAATACCGGCCGGAAGCGTGCGGCGCGCTTGGCGGCCGACGGATCCGCTCGTGAGGCTCACTGAAGGTCCTGCTGGCTCCGCGCGAGTCGGTCCACGGCGCCAAGGAGCGCACGCGGGTGGTACGGCTTGCCGAGGAACTCGAGGCGCTCAAGGGAGCCTACGCTCAGGGGGATCTCGGTCACCTGGGCTCCGGAGGAGAGCAGGACGGCAGGCCGCCTGGGTTGAGCCTCGAGCTCGAGGAACCAGCTCGCGCCGTCGCCGTCCGGGAGGTTCTGGTCGAGCAGGACCAGCGTCACGGCGGGGCTCAGGGTCCTCCGTGCAGAGGCGAGGTCCGCAGCCTCGAGCACGAGGTGACCGGCGCTCTCCAGAGCCCGCCGCGCCGTGCGCCGGACCTCCTCCTCGTCGTCGACCACCAGCACCACCTGCAGAGGAGCGCCGAGTTCCAGGTTCTGCTGGCAAAATGTCTGCTCCGTGTCCCTCGAGGGCTCCTTCTCGAGAGGGAGCATCGCGTCGAAGCAGGCACCACCCAGGTCCTCGGAGCTCCCAACGGCCAGGACGCCGCCATGGGCCCGGAGGATGCCAAAGACCGTGGAGAGCCCGAGGCCTCGACCCGCGCGTGCCTTCGTGCTGAAGAAGGGTTCGAGCATCCGCTGCGCGACCTCGGGCACGATCCCGGGCCCGCTGTCCTCGACGCGCATTCGGATCGCAGGCCCGGCCCACGGATCAGCGCCACGAAGGCCCCCCGTCCGCTCCGGGAGCGCTTGGATCCTCTCCACGGAGATGCGCACCCGGCCTCCTGCTCCCACGCAGGCTTCGGAGGCGTTGACAATGAGGTTCTGGAGGAGCTGGTCGAGCTGGATCGGATCGACCCGAGCCCGGATTGGCTCGTCAGGCAGCCTGAGCTCGAGATTCGTTCCGGGGAGGGCCGAGGCTCGCAGCAGAGGGACGAGCTCCCGGACCGCTTGGCCTAGGTCTAACCAGCTGGAGCCTCTCCCGCTGCGGCCGGCGAAGGTCAGGATCTGCCGGCAGAGCGCCGCTCCGCGCTCGGCCCCGGCGACCACATCAGCGAGCATCTCGCCGAGGTCGCTGCCCGGGTCAACCCGATCGAGGGCCAGGGACGCGTTCCCGAGGACCGCCACGAGCATGTTGTTGAAGTCGTGGGCGATGTTGCCCGTCACGGTGCCGAGGCTCTTGAGGCGCTGCGCCTCCCTCTGAGCCTCGTCCCGCAGGCGCTGCTCGGTCACATCGCGCGCGATCCCATGGATCCAGCTGCGTCCGTCGTCTTCCACCTCGCGCTGGGCGCGGGCGAACACCCACCGCAGAGTGCCGTCGTCCCGAATCAGGCGCAGGGTCAGCTCGACCGGGTTGGTGCCTGACAGGAGCTTCTCGATGGCCGCGTCCAGTCGCGGGAGGTCATCCTCATGAACCAGGTCGCGGGCCCCCAGGTCCGGATCCAGCGCGTGGGCGCGGCTGCGGCCCGTCAGCGAGTCATAGGCGCGCGTCACGAAGAGCTCGCCGTCCGGGGGCAGCGTGAACTGGACCTCGGAGACCGAGTCCGACACGCGCTGCAGGGTCCACTGCAGGCGCTCCGCACGCTGAGTGGCCTCGATCTCGCGGTCGATGCGCACCATCACGCCGCGCAGGCGCTCACCGTCGGCGCTCCGTCCGGTCAGATCGCGGATCCACACGAGCTCACCCGAGCGGTGGCGGAGACGGTACTCGACCGTCATCGAGGCCCCTGCGGCGAGGTCCTCGACAGCGGCAGTCGTGGGCCGGTCCTCCTCCACGATGAGGGTCCCCCAGAGGTCGGGGCGCCCGAGCCACTCCTCGCGGGAGTAGCCCACGAGCAGCTCGATGCCCGCTGTAATCTCGCTCGCCGCCCCGCGGGGGAAGGGGCCGCTCCAGATCGCCACGGGCAGGGCGTCCAGCACCCGATGACGGGTGCTCGAGAGGGCGGGGTTGGCGTCCATGCACGCATCCTAGGCCGAGGCATGGATGGGAGGGGCCCGCGGGGCGTGGGGAGCCTCCCAGATCCGGGATTCGGCGGACCAAGGGACCCGAGGCTAAGCCTATCCTCTTGCGCCCATGCAGCCCGCCACCGCCAAGGTCACCGTCGTCGGCGCCGGCTATGTCGGCTCCACCTGCGCCCACCTCGCCGCCCTCAAGAACCTGGCGAGTGAGATCGTGCTGACGGACGTGCTCGAGGGGCGAGCCGAGGGCATTGCTCTCGACATGAACCAGAGCGCGGCCATCGAGGGGTTCCAGGCCCGGGTGGTGGGTTCCTCCGAGCCCGAGGCGACCTACGACTCCGACCTGTTCATCGTGACGGCCGGTCGGCCTCGCAAGCCCGGCATGAGCCGCTCTGACCTGCTCGAGGTCAACGGGCGCATCGTGTGCGAGGTCGCAGAGTCGATCCGCCGCGGGAGCCCGGACGCCATCGTGATCGTGGTGACCAACCCGCTCGACTCCATGGTCGGCCTCATGCGCGCCAAGCTCGGGTTTCCCGCGCAGCGCGTGATCGGCATGGCGGGCGTCCTGGACAGCGCCCGCTTCTCCTGGTTCCTCTCCGAGGCCACCGGCGCAGCGGTTCAGGATGTGGACGCGATGGTGCTGGGCGCCCACGGGGACTCCATGGTGCCCATGCCGCGCTACTGCACGGTCAATGGCGTGTCTGCCCAGGATCTCGTGCCTGCCGACGCGATGGACGCGATGGTCGATCGGACCCGCAAGGGCGGCGCCGAGATTGTGAAGCTGCTCAAGACCGGCTCTGCCTGGTACGCGCCGGCGTCCGCCTCCGTGGCGATGGCAGAGTCGATCTTGAACGACGGGCGCCGGCTCCTGCCCAGCGCGTGCCTGCTGAACGGCGAGTACGGGTTCGAGGGCATCTACATGGGCGTCCCGGCGATCCTCGGCCGCCAGGGCGTCGAGCGCATCGTGGAGGTCCCGCTCTCCACCGAGTCCCGCATCCAGATGCAGAGCACGGCGGGGGAGATCTCCAGGGACATGGACTCCCTCCGCGACCTCGGTCTGCTCTGAGCCCCAGCTGCGGCCCTCCACCCCGTGGCCGCATCCCACCTACGACCGCCTCCACCTCCCTCGACACCATGACCATCCGCACCGAGTCTGACTCCTTCGGCCCGATCGAGGTCCAGAGCGACCGCCTCTGGGGCGCCCAGACCCAGCGCAGCCTCAAGAACTTCAAGATCGGGGGGCACCGCTTCACGCGCCCGATGATCCGCGCCCTCGGCGTGGTGAAGAAGTGCGCCGCCCAGGCGAACATCGAGCTTGGGGAGCTGGACATGCTCGACGAGTCGCAGCGCGCGGCGCTGCTGCAGGCCGCGGACGAGGTCGTTCGCGGGGAGCACGACGAGCACTTCCCCCTGGTGGTCTGGCAGACCGGGTCGGGCACCCAGTCGAACATGAACACCAACGAGGTGATCTCGAACCGCGCGATCCAGCTCCTGGGCGGTGAGATGGGCTCGAAGCAGCCGATCCACCCCAACGACCACTGCAACCGCGCACAGTCCTCCAACGATGTGTTCCCGACCGCGATGCATGTGGCCGTGGGGGAGGAGCTCGAGCGGACCCTGCTGCCGGCCCTCGCCGCGCTCGAGGCCGCCCTGCGCGCGAAGGCCGAGGCCTGGGACGGCGTGGTCAAGATCGGCCGTACGCACCTCCAGGACGCCACGCCCCTGACCGTCGCCCAGGAGGTCGGCGGCTGGGCCCAGCAGCTGGCGGACGCCGCGCGGGCCGTGCGCGCCACGCAGCCGGCGGTCTACGAGCTCGCGCTCGGGGGCACCGCGGTGGGCACGGGCCTCAACACCTCCCCGCGCTACGCCGGTCTCGTGGCGGAGAAGATCGCCGCGGAGACGGGCCTGCCCTTCGTCACTGCTCCGAACAAGTTCTCGGCCCTGGCCGGACACGACGCCCTCGTCTTCGCCCACGGCGCGCTCAAGACCTGCGCCGTCGCGCTGATGAAGATCGCAAACGATGTGCGCTGGCTCGGCTCGGGCCCGCGCTGCGGCCTAGGGGAGCTGAAGCTGCCTGAGAACGAGCCGGGCTCCTCGATCATGCCGGGCAAGGTCAACCCCACCCAGTGCGAGGCCATGACCATGGTCTGCGTGCAGGTCATGGGCAACGACGCCACCGTCGGGATGGCAGGCAGCCAGGGGAACTTCGAGCTGAATGTCTTCAAGCCCGTGATGGTCCACAACTGCCTGGAGTCGATCCGGATCCTGAGCGACGCCTGCGACTCCTTCCGGACCAACTGCATCGATGGCCTCGAGCTGGACCGGGAGCGGGTGGAGACCCTGATGCGGCAGTCCCTCATGCTGGTGACCGCACTCAACCGCCACATCGGCTACGACAACGCCGCCAAGGTGGCCAAGAAGGCGTACCAGGAAGGCATCACCCTCCGCGAGTCCTGCGAGTCCCTGGGCCTCATGACCGGCCCCGAGTTCGACGCGGCCGTGATCCCGGGGGACATGGTCGGTCCTCGAGCGAGCTAGAGGCCGCCCGAAGACTCAGTCGGTCCTCGAGCGAGCTAGAGGCCGCCCGAAGACTCAGTCGGTCCTCGAGCGAGCTAGAGGCCGCCCGAAGACTCCGTCGGTCCTCGAGCGAGCTAGAGGCCGCCCGGAGACTCCGCCGGTCCTCGGGGCCTGTTCCGGAGCCCGAGCCGGGGCTCTTGGGGGGGAGGATCCCTCGGTGGGCCCCTCAGGGGGGGCTGCGGGGCCCCTCCCGGGACTGGACGGCCCCCCCTCGTCCCGCTACTCTCTTCGGCCGCTCTCCCTCGGGGGAGGGCCCAACCGCCGGCCTGCCGGCCCGATCCCCGGCCTCCGATGAAGATCAAGATCCGCAGCAGCAACAAGAAGCACGCCAAGAAGACCGGCTTCCGGACCCGCCAGAAGTCCGCGGGCGGCCGCAAGGTCAACCGGCGTCAGCGCGCCCGTCACGGCGCCTTCTGATTGCAGGCCCTCCCCCGGAGGGCCGTCATCCTGAGGGAGTGCGACTCCGTGCTCTCCCCCGGAGGCTCGAGGAGCGCCTCCGCCGGCCCCGAGGTGGCCGCCCCGAGAGGGGGCGGAGGCCTCGGGGCCGCTGAGTAGGCTGGTCCTGGGGCCGCGCGCCATGGGCCGGCCGTGCGGCTAGCCGGCCGCAGCGCTCCAGCGCGAGAGCGGAGATTCGCGGAGCGCGCGGCGGGGGCCCCTCTCGGCTCGGGCCGGTGCCTCGTTGCGGGACAAGCGCTCTCCAGGGCCCGGCGGCCGATTCAGGGCCCCTGACTGAAGGGTCGCGGCAGGTCGCCGCACCCGACCAGATCGTGTCCGGCCTCCTCGCACCCAGTGAAGATCCTCGCCAGGGGTGGGCAGAGGCGAGCGGATGGGGGAGACTCTAAAGTTGGAACCTCTGGGACGCAGCCTGCGTCCTCTCAGGCGCCCTGCGGCCTCGTGCCAGGGCCCCTCCGACTCCCGTCTCCTCATGCAACGACTCCTTCCCCTTGCTCTGATCCTTGCTGGCGCGGCCTCCGCCCAGTCAGACGACTGCTCCAACGCGACGGCCATCTCCGGCTACGGCACCTACGCGTTCAACACCTCCAGCGCCACGGACAGCGCCTGGTCGCCCTGCGGCGGCATGGGGCGCGACGTGTTCTGGGCGTGGACCGCACAGGCCACCGCGAATGTGACCCTCAGCACCTGCGGCGCGAGCTTCGACACCGTGCTCGCGGTCTACGACGGCGGCGGCTGCCCGACGGGTGGCGCCATCAGCTGCAACGACGACTCCTGCAACTTCCAGTCGTCGGTCAGCATCAGCGCCGTGGCCGGCTCGACCTACCTGGTTCAGGTGGGCTCCTGGAACGGGAACTCCTCCGGCTCGGGAGACCTCGACATCTCTGCCGGGGGCTCCGGCGGCAGCGGCGGCTGCACCAACCCTGCGACCGGCGCCGATGTGATCGTCGGTGACCTGAACGGCATCACCAAGTACTCCGCCACGAACGGCGTGAGTGCGTACTCCATCGGAACGACCTCGTGCAATGTGGGGGACGCAGAGCTGCTGTGGATCTCCAACAACAACCAGCACCCGGTCATCGGCCAGAACATCTACCGCTACGAGAACGGCCGCTTCGAGCAGATGGGGCTGTCCTGGCTGAAGCACGGCTTCACCGCTCTCCAGCAGGGGCTGTGCTGCACCTGCCAGAGCTCGGGAACCGGCTCCCGCCTTGGCATCGGCTGCTCGGACCCCTACGGCTCGAGCCTGAACGGCAGCCAGTCCGGCCTGGGGCCCCGCTTCGAGGTGAACCCCTCGACCGGCGCGTTCAACTACCCGTACACGGCCCAGGGCCAGAGCGGGAACTCGGTCTACAAGCGCATCCAGGTCGCCAACTCCGAGGTCAACCCGGCCACCCACCCCAACGCGACCTTCTACGGCGAGGGGCACTACATCGCCCCTGACGACTCGGCCGCCGGGAACCAGGCCAACAACGCCTCCTACCGTCGCATCTCGATCGGCAGCGGCAACCTCAGCAGCGGCTGGAACATGTCCTGGGCGGCGGCCACCGTCCGTGAGGAACCCGCCATTCGTGCCTGGGCGACCCACGACCCCACTGTCATCACCAGCGATGTCATGGTGCCTGGCGACGGCCTCTTCATCGTGGCCTCCAACGCCACCGACAACGGTGACGGCACCTGGCACTACGAGTACGCGGTGCACAACCTCTACTCGGACCGGGCCTGCGGCCAGTTCATGATCCCGGTCCCCTCGGGCGCGAGCGTGACCAACATCGGGTTCCACGATGTGGACTACCACTCGGGTGAGCCGTACTCGACCGCGGACTGGACCGCGACCGTGGGCGGCGGCCTCGTGACCTGGAGCACCGAGACCTACTCGCAGAACCCGAACGCGAACGCGATCCGCTGGGGCACGCTCTACAACTTCCGCTTCGACTGTGATGTGGCCCCGGTCAACGACGGCCAGGCCATCCTGGACCTGTTCAAGCCCGGCGCGGTTCTCTACGCGTCCGGCGATGCCTGGACCCCCGACCCCAACGGCGGCGGCACCGGCATCGGGACCAGCTACTGCGCGGCGAGCACCAACAGCACCGGTGCCACCGGCGTCATCAGCGCCTCTGGCTCGGCCTCGGTCGCGGCCAACAGCCTGACCCTGACGGCGTCCTCCCTGCCGGCCTCCCAGTTCGGCATGTTCATCGTCAGCGCCAACCAGGGCTCGGCCACCGTCTCGGCCGGCGTCCTCTGCCTCAGCGGGCAGATCGGCCGCTTCAGCGCGCCCGGCCAGATCCAGAACTCGGGCCCGAACGGGACCTTCGGCCTGGGCATCGACCTGTCGGCCAACTGGCCCGTGGTCGGCGTCCAGAATGTGAACCCCGGCGAGACCTGGCACTTCTCCACCTGGTACCGCGACCAGGGCCAGGTGTCGAACTTCACCAACGGCCTCTCGATCCTGTTCCAGTGATCGCTAGCTGAGGGGCCGGGGGCGCAGCTCCCCGAGGCCCCGGTGCGAGGCGCCCTCCCGCTTGCGGGGGGGCGCCTCGCTCGTTGGAGCCCGGGTGGGTTCGCCCCGCTGCAGCGGCCCTCGCGCCGGGGGGCTCCCAGGGCAAGCCCCTCGCGCGGGCGGTCAGGCCTCGCGCCGGAACGCGCGGGCCAGGGTCAGGTCCTGGCCGCGGTAGCTCGAGGCCTCGCGGCCGGCGCCGTAGAGGGCGCGCGGGCGACCCGTGGTGCGCAGGTACTTCAGGCGGAAGAACACCTGGCCGTCGTCCACCATGAACGGGACATCGTGGGCGCGAACCTCCAGCACGGCAGGGGTGCCCGTGCCCACTGGCTGGCCGCTTGCGTCCTCCTCCCAGCCGAAGCCGCTGTCGAAGAAGCCCGCGTAGTTGTTGCGCAGCTCGCCCAGGCCAGTGTCCACCGGCAGCATCTCGGCAGCGAGGTCGGGAGGCACCCGCAGGCGCTCGCGGCTTGCGAAGATGTGGAAGCTGCCGGGGGGCAGGAGGCAGCGTCCACCGGGAGCCTGCACCGGCTCGAACCAGGTGCGCGGGTCATGCGCGCCCTCGGCGCCGAAGGTCACCGGAGGGGCGAAGGGGGCGGCGCGCCAGCCCGCGGGCTCGCGGCCCTCGAAGCCAACGGTCAGCTCGAGCCCGCCCTCGGCGTCGAAGCGCAGCTCGTCAGGGCCCAGGGGCCGCTCGCCGAGGAAGCACAGGGGCTGGGCGGCCGCGCGCTCCCGCAGCTCCTCCGGGGAGAGCTCGGCGCGTCCGCGGCTGAGCCGCACCTGGCACAGGCGGTCGCCGGCCCGGAGGCGGACCGGGAAGGAGAGGGGGCACACCTCGAGGAACAGGTCACCCTCCCAGCCCGCGGGGGCCTCGTCGAAGCGGGGGTGCCCGCCGACCAGGACTCGCGTGAAGAGGTCCAGGCGGCCGCTGGAGGAGCGCGGGTTGAAGCGGGCACGGACCCCCGCGGGGAGCCGCAGGCCCCGGGCCAGGGGGACCAGGTACACGCAGCCGCGCTCGAGGATCGCGCCCTCGCCGGTGAGATCGAGGACCTCGCTGGTGAGCTCCTCGACCTGCTGGCGCACGGGTCCGCTGCCCGGGAGGAAGCCGGCCAGGACGCGGTGGGCCACGGGACCGAGGCGGAGGTCGAGGCTGGCGGGCTGGACCTGCGCGTGGGGCAGGCCCTCGGCGCCGGGGGCCGCGGGGAACCACGCCTCGAGGTGGGGCTCGAGCTCGTGGTCGACGAGGATGCCTTCGGGTCCGTTCACGGGCGGATCCTAGCGGGAGGAGGGCCTCCGGGCCCCCGGGTCCTCGCCTGGGCGGGGGTGCGCGGGTAGGATCTTCGGCCCTTTCGCGGGGAGCCGGGCGCTCCGGCCTCGCGCGACGACCCCTCCCAGAGCATGAAGATCCACGAGTACCAGGCGAAGCAGCTCCTGGCCGCGGCGGGCCTCTCCGTCCCCGACGGCCATGTGTGCACCGACGCCGACCAAGCAGCGGCGGCCTACGAGGCCCTCCCGACCGAACTGTGCGTCGTCAAGGCGCAGATCCACGCCGGCGGCCGTGGCAAGGGCGGCGGTGTGAAGCTCGTCAAGAGCGCCGATGAGGCCCGCGACGCGGCGGCCGGGATGCTCGGCAAGCCCCTGATCACGCACCAGACGGGCCCCGAGGGGCAGCTGGTGCGGACCACCTGGGTCGAGGCCGGCTCGTCCATCGCCAAGGAGTACTACATCGGGATCGCGATCGACCGCGAGCAGTCCTGCCCGGTGATGATGGCCTCGAGCGAGGGCGGCATGGAGATCGAGGAGGTCGCGGCCGCGACCCCCGAGAAGATCCTGAAGGCTCCCTTCTCGCCGTCGACCGGCCTCGCCGCGGACGACGCCCGTCGCCTGGCAGAGGGCATCGGCATCCCGGCCGAGCTCGTGGACGACGCGTGCGCCTACCTCGTCGGCCTCGCCAAGGTATTCTGCGAGAAGGACTGCTCCCTGGCCGAGATCAACCCGCTGGTGACGACCACCGACGGCAAGGTTCTGGCCCTGGACGCGAAGATCAACTTCGACGCCAACGCCATGTTCCGCCACGCGGACCTCGAGGAGCTGCGCGACATCCACGAGGAGGACCCCAAGGAGGTGGAGGCCAGCAAGTTCGACCTCTCCTACATCGCCCTGGACGGCAACATCGGCTGCATGGTCAACGGCGCCGGCCTCGCGATGGCGACGATGGATGTGATCCAGCTGAACGGCGGCCAGCCGGCCAACTTCCTGGATGTCGGCGGCGGCGCGACCACCGAGAAGGTCACCGAGGCCTTCAAGATCATCCTGAGCGACGACAAGGTCGAGGGCGTCCTCGTGAACATCTTCGGCGGCATCATGCGCTGCGATGTGATCGCGAACGGCGTCGTCGAGGCCGTCAAGCAGGTGAACCTCAAGGTGCCGCTCGTCGTGCGCCTCGAGGGCACCAATGTGGAGCAGGGCCGCGAGATCCTCGCCGGGTCCGGCCTGCCGATCATCACCGCCACCGACCTGGACGACGCCGCCGGCAAGATCTGCGCCGCGGTCAAGGGAGCCTGAAGGAGGACCGAGCCATGAGCA
>JADHNZ010000029.1 GCA_016779225.1 Planctomycetota bacterium | reverse complement strand
CGCGCCCTGCTGGGCGCGCCGCAGAAGACACCGTTCGCGCCCTGCTGGGCGCGCCGCAGAAGACACCGTTCGCGCCCTGCTGGGCGCGCCGCAGAAGACACCGTTCGCGCCCTGCTGGGCGCGCCGCAGAAGACACCGCGCGCGCCCTTCCGGGTGCGCCGCACAAGACACCGCGGCGCCCGCTTGGGCCCGGCGCTCGCCTAGCCCTCGCCGCGGCCGCCGGCGCGCGCGACGAGCGCGACGACGAGGAGCAGGACGAGAAGGGCGACCAGGGTCGTGACGATTTCCTGGGCGCCGATCCAGGCCAGGGGACCGTGACCGCTCATCGGCGGGGCTCCTCCAGCAGGCGGCCAAGGTGTCCATCCACGCCATGCAGGGCCTCGCGAGCGGCGGGGGCGTCGAGGCCGAGCCTGGCCATGACGACCGCGGTCTTCACGCGTCCCTCGGCCGCCTGGAGGAGGCTCTCGGCCTCGGCACGGTCGACCCCGCCAAGGGCGCTCACCAGGCGCAGGCCGCGATCCACCAGCTTCACATTCGCCTGGGTGTTCACATCCACCATGCGGCCCTCGTGCACCTTGCCCAGCTGGACCATGGTCAGGGTGGAGAGGGCGTTGAGCGCGAGCTTGGTGGCGGTCCCCGCCTTCATGCGCGTCGAGCCCTGCACGGGCTCGGGGCCGCACAGCAGGCGGATCGAGAGGTGATCGGGGGAGGGGACCTGCTCCTCCGAGACGCAGGCCATGAACACCGTGCCGGCTCCCTGCGCGCGTGCCTCGTTCAGGGCGCCGTGCACGAAAGGCGTGGTTCCGCCCGCGGCGATGCCGAGGCAGGCGTCGCCGCTGCCGATCCCGTTGCGGCGCACCGCCTCGGCTCCGGCCTCCGCGCTGTCCTCGGCCCCCTCGACGGCCTGGGTCAGGGCGCGTGGCCCCCCGGCGATCTCCGCCACGAAGCGCGTCGGGTCCGCTCCGAAGGTCGGCGGCAGCTCGGAGAAGTCCAGGGTGGCGAGGCGTCCGCTCGTCCCTGCGCCCACCGCCAGGATGCGCCCTCCGCCGCGCTGCACCGAGGTGAACAGGCGCACCGCCTCGGCGAGGGCGGGCCGCGCCGCCTCGACCGCGCGCACCGCCTGCAGGTCCTCCTCGATGAGACGCGCCAGGCCCTCCTCGATGGAGAGTCTGTCCAGGGGCGCGCGCGTGCCGTCCAGCTGTTCGGTCAGCAGATGTCCGCGGTCCTCAACGCTCATGATGCGCTCTCTCCTGTGCTGTCCTCCGCGGCGGACTCCTCCGAGGTCCTGCGCCGGCGCTGCAGCCGCTCGCCAGGCTCCCACATGCGTCCGGGCGCGAGGGACAGGCCGCCGTCGATGACCAGGCACTCCCCGGTGACATACTCGGAGGCCCCCGACAGCAGGTGCAGACACTGTGCTGCGACCTCGTCGGTGTTGCCGAACCGGCCCATGGGCACCTTCGCGCGCATGCGCTGCTCCACGGCAGGATCGGGCCAGAGGTTGCCCTGAGCCCCCTCGGAGTGGAACGGGCCCGGGGCGATGGCGTTCACTCGCACGCCGTGCTGGGCCCACTCGGCGGCCAGGGTGCGGGTCATGGCCAGGACGCCGGCCTTCGCGCTGGCCGAGTGCACGACGCCGGGCATGCCGGTCCAAGCGTAGGTGGCCACCACATTGAGCATTGCGCCGCCGCCCGCGGCGATCATGTGCCTGCCGGCGTACTTGCTGCAGGAGAAGGTGCCGTCGAGCACGATCCCGAGGACTGCACGCCAGGCGTTGTGCGACAGGCGCTCGGCCGGACAGACGAAGTTGCCCGCAGCGTTGTTCACGAGCAGGTCGATTCCGCCGTGGCGGTTCACGAACTCCTGCAGGCGAGAACGGACCTCCGGATCCTCTCGAACATCGAGCACCACGGCCTCCGCGCTCCAGCCCTTGCGCGTGGCCTCCTCGAGGAACCCCGCATGATGCTCGGTGGACCGTGAGGCGATGGTGACATGGGCTCCAAGCGCCGCCAGTCCCCGGCTGATCTCGAGCCCGAGGCCTGTGCCGCCTCCCGTCACGAAGGCACGCTGACCATGGAACGCGTCGGGGGGCAGCCAGCGCGCCGAAGCGGGAAGAGGGTCGTCCGAATCCATACCAGCAGCCTAGTCCACCGCCCACCAGCGTCCGAGGCTGTGGGCGGCAAAGCGGGGCGCCTAGGCGTCCCGCTCAGGCAACCCAGCGGGGCGCCTAGGCGTCCCGCTCAGGCAACCCAGCGGGGCGCCTAGGCGTCCCGCTCAGGCAACCCAGCGGGGCGCCTAGGCGTCCCGCTCAGGGCAGGGCCGCTAGGTCGTCGCCCTCGGGCGCGAGCACGAAGTGGTAGGTCCTGCGCGGGCCCTCGCCCTGGTCCGCCTCCGCGAGCATCACGGCTCGGCCGAGGGCGCGTGACAGGCTTACCTCGAGGGCGCCAGGCTCGAGGGGGCTCGTCGTGTGGACGGTGAGCTGCTCGCTCCCCGCCGAGAGGCTCTCTGCCCGCTCCTGCGGCGCGGACTCCTCGGCGTGGTCGGAGAGGCCACGGGAGATCCCGAGGCCTCCGACCGCGCATCCCAGGGCCCCGAGCCCGCCCACGACGACCATGCCACCCACGGCCAGCATGGACACGAGGGCCGAGACGAGGCCAGGGCTCCGACGGGGTGCCTCGCCCTCCTGACGCGTCGCCGGGGCGCCCCCTGCGAGGGTCCCTCGGGCTGCGAGACCGCGTAGGGAGCCGAGGGAGCGCAGCACGAGCAGGAGGCAGCCCACGAGCAGCAGCACGGGGAGCGCGGACAGGGGGAGGAGAGCGGCCATGCACCCTCCTTCGGAGCGCGGCTCGGGGGCTTGCAGGCTCTTGCCTCTGGCGGGCTCCCACAGGGGGGGGCGCGGGCATTAAGGCCTCGCCTTCGGCTACCCTGCACGGCGCGGTGCGCAGAGAGCGGGCCGCGGAGGCCGCCCCATGCAACAGCTCGAGAGCTACCTGAACGGTTCCTGGCACCCCGGCTCGGGGACGCCCCTGCACGATCCCACCACCGGCGAGACGGTGGCCGAGTGCGGCTCCGAGGGCCTCGACCTGGCGGCGGCCGTGCGGCACGGGCGCGAGGTGGGCGGGCCTGCCCTGCGCGCGATGACCTTCCCCGAGCGCGCGGCCATGCTGAAGGCCCTGGCGGGCGCGATCCACGAGATTCGCGATGAGCTGCTCGACCTCGCGCGCATCAACGGCGGCAACACGCGCGGCGACGGCAAGTTCGATGTGGACGGCGCCACCGGCACCCTCGCGGCCTACGCCTCGTTCGGCAAGCGCCTTGGCGACCGGCCCTACCTCACCGATGGAGAGGGCGTGCAGCTCGGGCGCACCCCGCGGTTCTGGGGCCGGCATGTGCGCGTCCCGCGCCCCGGCCTCGCCGTGCACATCAACGCGTTCAACTTCCCGGCGTGGGGGATGATGGAGAAGGCGGCGTGCGCGTGGCTCGCCGGGGTCCCCGTGCTCTCCAAGCCGGGCAGCAACACCGCGCTCGTGGCCTGGCGCATCGCGCGCTGCATCGTCGAGTCCGGGCTCGTCCCCGAGGGCGGCTTCCAGTTCCTGTGCGGCTCCGCCGGCGACCTGCTGGACCACCTGGGGCCCATGGACGGAGTGGCCTTCACCGGTTCGGCGGCCACCGGACTGCGCATCCGCTCGCACCCGAACCTGCTGGCCCAGGGCACGCGCGTGAATGTGGAGGCCGACTCGATCAACGCGGCGGTGCTGGCCCCCGACCTGGAGCCTGGCAGCGCCACCTGGGACCTGGCCCTCTCGAACCTCGCGACGGACATCACCCAGAAGGCCGGCCAGAAGTGCACCGCCGTGCGGCGCATCTTCGTGCCCGAGGACCTGGTGGACGCCCTGCTCGAGGACCTCGGCACTGAGCTCGATCGCTACCGCATGGGGGATCCGGGCGAGCGCGACACGCGCGTGGCCCCGGTCGCCCCGGGTCAGATCGAGGATGTGGTGGCTGGCCTGGAGCGCCTCAAGGAGGCGGCGGAGGTCGTGCGCGGCGGGACGCGTCCGGAGGGGCCGGGTGCGTTCCTCGAGCCGACCGTGCTGCGCGCGCGCGATGCGGAGGCCGAGGTGCTGCACTCCCTCGAGGTGTTCGGCCCCGTCTCGACCGTGGTGCCCTACTCGGGCCGTGCCGAGGACGCGACCCGCCTCGCCAACCGCGGCGGAGGTGGCCTCGTGATCAGCCTCTACTCGGACGACGCGGCCTGGACCGAGGCGGTGACCCTGGGGGTCGCGCCGTGGCACGGGCGCGTGTGGATCGGCTCGAAGCGCATGGCCGAGCAGGCGCTTGCTCCCGGCATGGTCCTCCCGCAGATGGTGCACGGAGGGCCCGGCCGCGCTGGCGGGGGTGAGGAGCTCGGCGGCCTGCGGGGGCTCGACTTCTACACCCAGCGCGTGGCGCTGCAGGGCTTCCAGGGATTCCTCGACGGTCGCTTCGGCGGCCCCGAAGAGGCCTGAGCCCAGGGACCCAGCCTCGGAGGGCCCCGGCCGTTAGGCTGGGGCCATGCGCTGGAGCCCCTGGACCCCCGCCGCACTCCTCGGAGCGGCCCTCGCCCTCGCCTCTCCCGCCGCGGCCCAGATCCTGGCGGTGCGCGTCGACGCGAAGGCCCAGAAGAAGCTCGAGGACTATCTCGGCGAGTTCCGAGGACACCCGGTGGTGTTTGGGGAGGCCTACACCGGCCTCACGATCGGGGAGAACGGGGCGATCAGCTACAACCCCGCGGGGACGGTCGAGCTGTTCGTGCTGGACCCCAAGGACCCGGGGACCACGCCCTGGGAGGAGAAGAAGGGCAAGCGCGAGCCCTCCTCCAAGCGCAATGTGGTCGCGTTCAGCGGCGGCTCGATCGAGAAGATCGATCTCGCTCTTCCGGACGAGACCCTGCTGGGGCTGGCCCGTGAGTACCGCCTGCGTGACAGCCAGCTGCAGCTGCTGCTGGACGCCCGGGACGAGGCCCAGCGGGGGACCGCGGAGTGGAAGCAGCGTCAGGAGCGCTACCTAGGAGCGGGCAAGCGCTTCGCGCAGTGGCTGCGCTCGGTCGGGATGCCGAAGGCGGCCCGCGAGCTCGAGAAGACCGCGGGCAAGGAGGAGCGACGAGGCCGGGAGGACGCCCTGGCGGCGCGCGGCAAGGCGGCTCAGGACTCCTTCCACAAGGCGGAGGCCGACCCGCGGCTGGTCGAGATCCTCTCGGGCCTTGGGGTCGATGCGGACCGCATCCAGTGCTTCGAGACCGTGCACCTGCGCGTGACGACGACCCCGGCGCTGCTGCCCCCGGAGGATCTTGAGGCCGCGCTGCGCTTCGGCGAGGAGGCGATCGAGCTGTTCCGCAAGGAGCTGCTCGACCCCTACGAGGCGGAGGACTTCCCCGACAGGATCCCCGACAAGATCTTCGCCGAGTGGATCCTGGTCCCGTTCCAGGACGACCTGTTTCGCGGCACCAGCGAGAAGTACCTGGGCTCGGACTGGTCGCGGGATGTGGAGGCGCGCCAGCAGATCGGCGGCGAGCGCCTCGACGGAACCCAGGCCAAGCCGTTCCGCTTCCTGCGCAAGTGGCGTGAGGACGACCGCTTCATTCCGATGGTGGCCCACCAGGCGGGTCATGCGATCGCAGGGCTCCACTACGGCAACGAGGAGGGGCGTATGGGCCAGGACTGGCTGTCGGAGGCGGTGGCCTGGTGGCTCTCCTTCGAGCTGCTGGGGCGCAACGACATGACCTGCATCGAGTTCCGCTACGACAAGAACTCGACCCAGTCCAAGCAGCGGCGCATCGGCGAGAAGGGCGAGAAGTCCTTCGACATGGGCCTGCGCGCGAAGCTGAACGCCGTGGCCCTGAGCAACGGCCGGCCGGTCGAGCAGCTCGCCATCAAGACCCTGTTCGAGATGGACGACGCGGATGTGGCCAAGTCGTGGTCGTTCTACGACTACCTCATCCGGCGCGAGGGTGAGGCGGCCCAGCGGTGGCTGCGCCTCGCGGGGGAGCTGTCCCTGGACCGCGGCACCTTCATCGCCAGCTGGCGCGAGGCCGCCACGCAGCTGCTCGCGGTCGATCCAGGCAAGTCCCTGCGGGTGCTGGACGAGCGCTGGCGCGACTGGGCGCTCGACATGCAGGACACCAGCGACGACCCAGGGCGGCGGCGCTGAGGCGGGCGCGCGGGCGCGTCCCTCCGTGCGCGGGTCGCACTAGGGGCGGCGGACCAGCAGCGTGACCCAGTCGCGCCCGTCGCCTCGGGAGACGACCACGAGGTCCTCGCCCGCAGCGGGGGTCAGGTCGCGTGCAGCCAGCGTGTGGCGCGCGTCCGCGGGCAGGTCGAACTCGTGCTTGGGCTCCAGTCCCGCGTGCGCCGCGCGCAGGCGGACCCCAGGGGCGAACTCGTAGGTCTCCAGGGCGCCGATGTCGAGGACCCGCTCGGCGCCGTCGCCGCGCGCGTCCAGGTCGCTCAGGACGAAGCGCTCAAGGAACACATCCGCGTCGAACGCGCCGTCGAGGATGGTCTCCGTGGGGGAGGGCTCGGGCGCAGCCCCCGGAAAGACCATGAGCCGGTCCCCGGAGAGGTCCGCGATGTCGTCGGCCGCGTCGCCCCTGCGCGCCAGGCGGCGAGCGGGCACGCGGAACTGGGCCTCGATGGCCTTGCCGAGGCCGTCGTCGCCGAGCATCGAGAGCAGGCGCGGGATCTGGAGCCCGATCTTGTTGCGGCGGGACGGCCGGTTGGCGAGGACCCCGTCCTCGTTGGGGTAGGTGAACAGGTCGAAGTTCAGCCTGCCGGGGAGTACGAGGTAGCGCAGCACGCGGGCCAGCCCCACGCGCTCGGCGCGCACCAGCTGCAGCTCGGGGAGGGGGGAGCCCTCGACCTGCCGCAGGAAGAACCACACCACATTGCCCGCGGCCGAGACGACCTGGCTTGGGCGCTCGGCGTGGCCCTTGGCCGCGCCGCCGAGCCAGACCCGGAGGCGACTCCCCACGCCGACGACGAGGTCCAGGGGCGCGACGCCGTCGAGGTCCACCAGGCGCCACTCCACCCGCTGCGAAACGGTGGAGAAGAGGTCGTCGAGGTCGATCTCCGTCTCGGGTCCCAGCTCGGCGCGGAACTCGGCTAGGTCCAGGATCCAGGTGGGCTCGGCGGGCAGCCCCGCGGCGGTCGCCAGGTGGAAGGCCACCTCGTTCTCCGTCTCCGACTGCACATCGAGCAGCCCGTCCCCGTCCACATCCTGGACGGTGAACCAGGGGATGCGCACGGCCTGGGAGACCTGCTCGCCGAGCTCCTCGGGATCTCCGAAGCGCTGCCGGACGGTGGCCCTGAACGCCACCTCGATCGGCTCGCTCCAGCCCTCCTCCCGGCGCAGGTGGATCCGGTGCGCGGCCGTGCGCGGCAGCACGAGGTCCGTGCGTCCGTCGCCGTCCACATCGCGCGCGCAGCGCACGCGCTGGAGGCCGCGCGGGCACCAGGTGGCAACCTCCTCGAGGACCGGGCGCGGGGCCCCGAAGGTGCCCTGCAGGAAGGGCACTGCACGGACGCTCGAGCCGTCCATGAGGATCAGCTCCTGCGCTCCGTCCTCGTCCAGGTCCGCGCAGTCCCAGGCGATGCGCGGCCCGTCCCACCCGCGCAGGGGCGTGGGGTCGGCCGCGTAGGCCCCGTCGTCTCCGAGGAGGTGAGCCTGGTAGCCGGCGCTGCTGATGCGCAGGAGGTCGCGGTCACCGTCCCCGTCGAGGTCGGCGAAGTGCAGCTGGAACGCGCCCCGCGGGACCTCGAAGACGGTCTTGACGAAGGCCTCCTCTGCCTTGGTGTCCTGGCCCTGGGCGCTGCCCGCAGCGGTGAGGGCGAGGAGCAGGGTGGGGAGCCGGGTGGGCAGCTTTCTCGCGCGGCTCATCGGCGGCCTCCCTGCGAGAGGATTGCCGTCACGCCCGCATCCCCGGCGCTGAGGATGTCCGCCAGGCCGTCCCCATTGATGTCGCTCACCTCGAGCTCCCGGATCGATCCGGTGGTGTCGAATCGCTTCCACGCAGCACGCTCCAGCGTCCAGGTCGTGCCACTGAAGAACCCGCTGTCCTTGATGAGGCGGCGGATCGAGATGCGTCCCTGCAGGTCCACCTCCACGAGGTCTCCGAGGCCGTCTCCCGAGAGGTCGGGCCCGAAGACGCGGCGTGCGATCAGCTCGTCCATCTGCTCCTCGTCGTAGGTGCGATCGTCCCGCAGGGTGGGCTGGCGCTCGAATCCGCGGCCGTCGCCGCGGTACCAGAAGAAGGAGAGCTCGAACTCGAGGCCCGTGAGCACATCGCTGAAGTCGGGCAGGCGGAACTGGCGCACCACGAGGTCCGTGCGCCCGTCTCCATCCAGGTCTGCCAGGCTCGGAGTCAGGCGCGCCGCCTCGAAGCTCAGCACCTGCTGGGGCGTCTCGGGGAGGGGGCCCAGAGGTCCTTGCCGCAGGAGCATGAGGCGCTGTCCCGAGTTCCCAAGACCCTGATCCGAGGCCTGCCCGAGGATCGCGAGGAGGTCTGGCCGTCGGCCCGGGGCCGCGGGCAGCAGGCGCAGCTCGCGCTCGTCGGGGTCCTCGCCCAGGTATGCGGGCCAGCTCGCCCGCATCGTGACCGCGGGGCTGAAGCGCCCGCGCTCGGAGGCGTGCACGCGCAGGGCGTCCCTACCCGCGAAAACGAGGTCGAGGTCGCCGTCTCCGTCGAAGTCGACCAGGGCCGGCGCCTCGAGGCTGCGGCCATCCTCGGCCATGGTCCAGGTGCCGCCGGCATCCTCGCCCACGAACGGCGCCCTGAGCTTGCCGCCGCGCACCTCGAGCTCCACCCTCGCGGCTCCTGCGCGGGCCTGGGGCGGGCCGTCCTGGGCGTCGGCGGAGGCGCCGCCGGGCTCGGGGCCCTCGAGGGGGACGAGCGCGCCGTCCCGGAGCACGGACAGGGCGTCGGGGCAGGGGTAGAGCACATCGTCCCCGCCCGCCGCACCCGGGAGCACGAACGGCCACCAGCCCAGGCCGTCGCTGCGGGGGAAGTCGTAGAGCAGGTCGGCCTCCACGAGGCGCTGCACATTCCCTCGGTAGCTCGTCCGGTTGAGGGAGTAGGAGTACGCGCCACGAGGCGTCAGCAGCAGCACCTCTTGCCCCGGCTGTTCGGGGTCGAGCTCTGCGAGGCCCACTGCCGTGATGTCCTCGAGGAGGTCCATCCGGGCGCGGGGCTCGGTGGCCACGCGGCCCCCCTGGATCGCGTGCAGTCGCAGCTGTCGGCGCCCCTCGGGGGGCGCCTCGACCACGAGCAGCTCGAGCGCGCCATCCCCGTCCTGATCGACGATCCTCCACAGCAGGAGCTCGCCGCGGCACTCGAGGCTCTGCTCCACGAAGGTCGGCTCGCCTCCCGAAGCGGCGGGACCTCTGGCTTCGGCTTGGCCGGCCAGCAGTCCGGCCGTGAGCAGCCCCACGGCGAGGGCATGCCCGGCATGCCGGCTCACGCCCAGCGACCGCAGGGGGAGCCCTGCGCCGCGCCTCACGAGCCGGCCTCCACGCCGAGCTCGCCGACGCCCGTGGACCAGCGCAGGAAGCGCAGGGCGGACCAGCGATGCTCCTCTCCGTCGCGCTCGTAGCGCACGAGCCAGATCAGCCACAGGTCGAGCAGGGTCCACTCCGTTCGCTGGGCGCCCGGATCGTGCTGGTAGCTCAGCAGCAGGGGCAGTCCGGCCTCGAGCAGCACCTCGTCCGGCTCGAACAGCTCGACCTCCGCGCGGGCGTCAGCGTCCTGCGCGGTGCGGTAGGACAGCTGCACGCGCTGGCCGGGCACCGCCGCTGCGAGGGTCCGCACCAGGGCCCGGGCCGAGCGGATTGGCGCGTCGTCCACTGCGGTGACCACCGCGCCCACGGGCACCCCAGCCCGCGCGAGAGGCCCCTCGGGATGGCGTGCCTCGAGCCCCGCCCCGCCGCCGGCATCGCGCCAGCGCGCGAGGGTCCGCGTGGGGTCGACCACCGCGACGGCCTCGGCCGCCCCGGCCTGCCCCTCGAGGGCGCGCAGCTCCACGGGGACTTTGAACACGGCGTCCCCGCGCTGGACCTCGAGCGCACACGGTCCCGGCCCCAGCTGCTGCAAGCGCGCCGCAAGGGACGCCCCGTCGAGGATCTCCTCGTCCGCCACCTCGAGCAGGATGTCCCCGACCTGCAGGCCGCTCGTCTCGGCGGGGGAGCCCGCCACGACCTCGACCACCCGCGCGCCGGGGGCGAAGAAGAGGTCGTCCAGGGAGCCGCTGTCGTTCTCCCGCACCTCGAGGCCGAGGAACACGCCGGGGGTCCCCTCGGCCGGGTCCTCCGCCCAGGCCAGGACCTCCGGCGGAGGGTCGGGGATGGGTCTCGCGGGACCGAACTGGCAGGCGGGCAGCAGGCCCCCGGCCACGGCGAGGAGGAGCGGGCGGCGGAGGGACAGCGAGAGGTGCATCGCGATCAGAGCGTACGGCGGCCGAGGATGAAGCGTGAGGCCAGACCCAGCAGCAGGAACGAGGCCAGGCACGAGGCGAGGCCGACGCGCCATGCCGCCTCGTCCCACATGGCGGTGCTCGAACCCAGGCCCGTGAGCTCCACCGCGTACCCGAAGGCCGAGGTGTCGATCAGGGTTGGCGCGTGGGTCGGGAACAGCCAGGGCGTCGCCCCGCCGAGCAGGCCCTTGAACAGGTCGAAGGACAGCAGGAGGCCGAAGGCAAGGGCCACGGCCTGCACGGCGCCCGAGCAGAGGGCGGAGACGTACAGGCCGAAGGCGTACAGGGCCGCCAGGGCGGGGAGCACGGCCAAGAGCACGCGCTCGAGGCCCTCTCGGGCGAGCGCCGCGTCGCACAGCTCGTAGCCTTCGAGGACCAGCGGACCGAAGTCCCCGGCCAGGGAGGCGCCCGCGAGGGCCCCGAGCCCGCAGCTGAGTGCAAGGGCGAGGAGCTGCAGCAGGCCCAGCGCGAGGCGCGCCGCGACCACGCCGCCGCGTGAGGCGCTGCGGGTCAGGGCCAGCCGAAGCACCCAGGTCTGGGCATCGCCTGCGAGGCCGCGCGCCGCCGCGAACACCAGGATGAAGCCCGTGAGGACGAGGCCGGACTGGAGCCCCACGGCGAGCCCATGCCAGGCCGCGCCGCTGTCCACCCCGTTGTCAGGGAGCGCCGTGGCCGCGAGCCAGGCCCGGCCGGCAGCAGCCGCCGCCGTGACCAGCAGGGCGCCGTGGAAGGCCCGGGTTGCGAGCAGGCGCGCAAGCTCTGCACGCAGGACGACGAGCAGGCCGGCCATCATCGGGTCGCCTCCCGAGGCTGCTCCTGGACGAGGGCGTCGAACAGGCCGGGAAGGGTCTGCCGAGCAGGCTCGAGGCGGGCGACCGGCACGCCGGCTTCGACCAGCCGTCGGTTGAGCTCGGCCGGCTCCATGCCGTCCGCCGCAACGGTCCAGCGCTGCTCGTCCTCGGCCTCGAGGCGCCACCCGTTGGCAGCCGCCGCGGAGCGCAGGCTCGCGCCGTTCGGCGTCTCCACTCGCACGCGCCCGTGCGCACCCAGCAGCTCCTCGAGGGAGCCCCAGGCCGCGAGGCGCCCGCGGATGAGGATGGCCGCATGGCTCAGGAGCCGCTCCATCTCGTAGAGCCGGTGGCTCGAGAGCACCAGGGTGATGCCCTCGTCACGCAGCCGCGCGAAGAGCGCGAGCATCTCGCGCACGCCCACGGGATCGAGACCGGAGAGGGGCTCATCGAGCACCAGCAGCTCGGGCTCTCCGAGCAGGGCACAGGCGATGGAGAGGCGGCGTGACTGCCCCAGGGAGAGCCGGCTCGCGCGGCGCCGCTCAAGGCCCTCGAGGCCCACCAGCCGGAGCGCCTCCTCGGGGCCGCGGCCGCCGGACGCCGCGCCGCGCAGGCGCGCGACATAGGCCAGGTTCGCGGCCAGGGTGTGCCCGCGCAGGAGGACCGGCGCGTCGAACACCACGGCGACCCTGCCCTGCGTTCGGTGGAACTGGCGCGAGGGGATCCCGAGGACGCTCGAGGAGCCGCTGGTCGGCCGCATCAGGCCCAGGGCGCACGAGAGGGTGGTCGTCTTGCCTGAGCCGTTGGGCCCCAGCAGGCCGAAGAGCTGGCCGCGCTCCACCTGGAACGAGACCCCGTCGAGGGCGGTGTGCTCGGGGTAGCGCTTGACGAGGTCTTGGACCTCGAGCACGGGCGCGCCCTGGGCTGCGGCTCCGCTCGGACCGCCGGCGGCGTCCTCCGTCTTCGCGCTCCCCGAGGGAAGTGGTGAGGAGGCCGGCGCGGTGGTCATGGGGGTCCGAGTGTGGGGGACGCCCGGCCTCGATGCAACGGAGGCAGACGGATGCGCAGGGGGCCGCTGGCCGTGGTGCGCAGGGGAACTTGCGCGCGTTCGCAGTCTGCGAGCGCGGGGGCCGGCCCGCTGCGGCTCGCCCAGGCGAGGGATGGCCGCGTGCGCTCGAGGAGGCGTGGGAGACCGGGCGAGGCGCCGCCATGGTGGGGGAGGAGGAGCAGGTCCAGCGGGGGCAGTCGGTCCAGGACCCTGTCCAGCCCCTCGAGGTGTGCGTCCCCCGAGAGCAGGACGCTCCGGCCGTCGCACTCGAGCAGCAGGGAGCGAGAGCCCTCGTTGTCCGTGGCCAGGGAGCCGCGCACGAGCGTGAGGCGCGACCGGGGCCCCTCGGCCAGCAGCGTCAGCCCGAGGTGGCCGTCCGCTCCCGCCGCCAGCGCCTTCTCGTGCCCCCCGGCCGAGGGCGCTGGCAGGGCCCAGCCCGCCCGAACCTCCATCCGCGCGCGCTCGCTGAGCCAGGCGGCCGCCTGGGTGTGGTCGGCGTCTGCGTGGCTGAGCACGAGTCCGACGCGCTCGTGGCCGGCGGCGGCGAGGGCGCGCGCGAGTGCCGGGCCCGTGCCCCAGCGATCCGCGGAGCCGCAGTCGAAGACCCAGGCGCCGAGGTCTGGGGTCTGGACCAGAACGGCCGTGCCGTGTCCGACGGCGAGGGCCTCCACCTCGAGGACCTTCGCCGAGGGACGCCCGGGCAGGAGCAGGCCCGCCAGCAGGAGCCAGCCCAGGCGGCCCGTGCTCAGGCCCCAGAGCCGCGTGCCGATTCCGGGCCCGAGGGCGCTCGCGGCGAGGAGCAGCGCGAGGGGTCTCGGTGGGAGGAGCAGCGGCGAGCACGGGAGCGCGTCGCCCCAGCGCAGGAGGCCGAGCAGCAGGTCCTCGCAGCCCGTCAGCGCGCCCGCGATGGGAACGGAGGATGCGAGGGCCGTGGGGAGCAGGGCCAGCAGGGAGGCGAGCCCGACCAGCAGTGCGATGCACGGAACCGCCAGTGGGGTCAGGACGAGTCCGATGGGCGCCCACTCGCCGAACACGGTCCAGGTGACCGGCAGGCTCGCGAGGCTGGCTGCCCAGCCCGCTCGGAGGCCCAGGGCGAGCAGCCGAGCGGGATGCTCGACCACGCGCCGCAGGGAGGACGCGGGGAGGGCACGGCGCGAGGGCGTCTGGCGCGCGCCCTCTGGAGCTGCGATGCCGCGCAGCAAGCCAGCGGTGGCCGTGAAGGTCAGCTGGGTGCCGACCGCGTGGACCGAGTCGGGCTCGCGCAGGGCCTGGCAGCCCAGCGCAAGCCCCAACAGGGCCCAGCCGTCCACCGCGGGCACGGGGCGCCCGGGCCTGGACCGCAGGGGCAGCAGCAGGGCCCCGAGCGCAGCCACGGCCGCGCGCTGCAGGGAGGAGCTGTGTCCGCCCCATGCCGTGGCGGCTGCGATCAGGGCGACCCCCAGGGCGACGGTGAGCGCCATGCGTGCGCTCCCTCTGCCGTGCAGCGCGCGCACCACCGGGATCACGAGGCCCGCTGCCAGCAGGCCGAGGTGCAGCCCAGAGAGCGCGAGCAGATGGCGCGTCCCCGTGCGCGTAAACAGGTCGCGGTGCTCGGAGGCCACCGCATCGGCCATGCCGAGGAGCAGGGCCGTGCCCAGGCCTGCGGAGTGCGGTGCTCGGGCGGCGAGGCGCTGCCGGGCGCTGCGGCGCGCGGCTGCGAACCAAGCCTCGAGCGACTCGGGGGCGAGGCCGGGCAGCGCCTCCGCTTCGATCGGGGCCGCCGGCGAAGACGGGCCCCTCTGGCGTTCCCCGCGTTCGCTCGGAGGTCCTCCTCCGCGCTCGACCGGGGAGGCCGCTCCGCGCTGCGCGCGCAGGCGCAGGACGGCCTCGGGCCCAGGCCTCCAGGTTGGAGGCTGCGCGTCCTCCGCGAGGGCGCGGGAGCGCATGCTCGGGTGCAGCCCGTCGGCGTCGAGGGCGACGAGCGCGCCCGGTTGGAGGAGGCCCTCGGGTGAGGCGACCGGCCCTGCGGAGCCGCGGTCCTCCGGCCCGCGCAGGCCTCCGCTCCACGGGGGCCTCGCGATTGGCGCGCCTCTCGCCGGGTCCAGGGCAGAGGCTCCATGCGTGAAGCCGGAGGCCAGCCCCGCTGCCCAGGCTACGGCCAGCCAGCCCGCGCGCCGTCGCACCGCGCGCCACCCGAGCAGCCGCATCAGCAGGGGCGTCGCGGCGAGGCCGAGGGCGAGGTCCGGGCGTGCCCGCGCGGGGCCGCCCAGCGCAGTCGCCATGGCCGCCCCCAGGGCGGCGCAGAGCCCGAGGTCGAGGAGCAGGCCGCCGGGCGCCTCCGTTCCGGGCCGCGAGTCCGGCCCAGGATCGAGTTGCGGGGAGAGGGGGACAGACACGGCGGAGGGAGGGGACCCAGGGAGGAGACGAGCGGCCCGTCCGGCGGTGTCCGTACAATCGCGCCATGACTACGCGCGTTGCGCTGTTCCCCGGCACCTTCGATCCCCCGACCCTCGGGCACCTTGATGTGGTGCGCCGTGCCGCGCGCCTCTTCGACAGCGTCGTGGTGGCCGTCGCCGCGCACCACGACAAGCGTCACCTCCTGAGCCTCGACGAGCGCCTGGAGTGCGTGCGCTCCGCGGTGGCCGACCTGCCGGGCGTGGAGGTGCTCGCGCTCGACGGGCTCCTGGTCGAGGGTGCGCGTCGCCTTGGCGCCTGCGCCGTGGTGCGCGGCGTCCGCACCGCGGCCGACCTCGAGTATGAGCGCCAGATGGCCCTCACCAACCGTGCCCTGCACCCCGACCTCGAGACGGTCCTCGTGCTGCCCTCACCCGAGGTCAGCCACATCTCGAGCACGCTCGTGCGGCAGGTGGCCCTGATGGGCGCGCCCCTCGAGGCCTTCCTCACTCCCGAGGTGGAGCGCATCGTGCGCGCCGCCCTCAACCGCTGATTCCCCCGACTCCCATGCAGGAACGCACCCCCGTCGCCACGCCGAACGCCCCGGCGGCCATCGGCCCCTACTCCCAGGCCATCGTCGCCGGCGGCCTCGCCCACTGCAGCGGGCAGGTGGGTATGGACCCCGCGACCGGCGAGCTGGTGGGACCCGGCGTCGTCGAGCAGGCGCGCCAGTGCCTGGCGAACCTGCAGGCGGTCCTGGCGGCCGCGGGCACCAGCCTGCACCGGGCCGTGCGTTGCACGATCTTCCTCACGGACATGGGGGACTTCGCGGCCGTCAACGAGGTGTACGGCCAGGCCTTCGAGGGCTGCGAGCCGCCTGCCCGCGCCACGGTGGAGGTCAGCCGCCTTCCGAAGGACGCGCGCGTGGAGATCGACTGCATCGCGCTCGTGGACCAGGGCTAGGCAGCTCGGCTGCACCTCGCTGCGGCCGTCTGGCGTCCGCTCGGCGCGTCCCCGCCCAGAGTCCCGGACGCAGCCTGGATTCTCGCCCGCGGGAACCGTTGAATCTCGGCCTGGCAAGGAAGGCTGAACCCGCAATGGGCGCCGGCCCCTTGCCCAGGAAGCTCCTGTGCAGCGCCCCCCCCGCACCGCCAGCGTCCTTGTGGGCCGCTTGGCCAGCGTCTTCGCCCTCGGACTGGCCCTCGCGGTCGCGTCCCCGGTCGTGGACCTGGGCACGGCGCGCGTGGACCTCGCGAACGCAGACTTCGCGGCGGGCCTCCAGGGCTGGTCCAGTGGCGGCGCGCCCCTGGCCCCGGTGCTCGCCGCGCCTGACGGGCGCCCGGTCCTCGCGGCCGCGATCCCCGCGGGCGGCGAGGCCTGGGTGGAGCAGGGCGCGGCCCCCGGGTCGCTCGGGCTGGACAGCGCCCCCGCGAGCGTCTGGCTCGGGCAGCGCCTCGCCGCACGCGCGCGCGTGCGGCGGGAGCCGGGAGGCGCGGCCAGCGTCGCGCGGCTCGAGGTCCTGCGGCGCACTGCGAGCGGGGACGAGGTCATCGCGGTCGGGAGCCTCGACCTGGCGCTCGCGCCGGCGGGGAGGTGGCTCGATCTCGTGGCCCAGCCGCTCCTCGGAGCCGCGGGGCGGGTGGCGCCCGGCACGGTCGAGGTGCGGACGCGCCTGACCCTGACGGGGGAAGGCACCACGCTGCTGGACCGCATCCTGCTCGGGCCCTACGAGGCGCGGCGCATGGACCAGCTCGACGGCGGCTTCGAGTCTGGGCCGGAGGGCTGGGGGCTGGTGGCGGGTTCGCTCCAGGAGGCGACGGCCGCGGTCCCTTCCCAGCAGGGTGCGACCCATCTCGAGCTGCAAGCGGGCGGTGAGGCACGCGCCGCTCTGGACCTGACGCCCGAGCCCGGGCGGCCCTGGCTCGGTGCGAGCCCCGTCGTCGGAGCGTGGCTGCGGGTGGACGAGCCCGCGGGCCTTAGCGGGCAGCCCCAGGCTGGGGTCGAGGCGGAGCTGGCCCTGTGGGCCCTGCGCCGCGGCGGCTCGCCCGTGAGGCTTGCCCACGGCGCGTGGCGGCCGACGACGCGGGATGCGAAGGCCTGGCGCTGGTTCGAGGTCCCCGCTGGGACGGCGATCCCGGCGGACGCCGTGCGACTGGAGGTGCAGGTGCAGTCGTCGCTGCCGGCGCCGCTGCTGGTGGACGGCATCCAGGCCGGCGAGCCGGCCGCCGTGGACGGGACCCCGCCAACCCTGCGCCTCGCCGTCTGGCAGGCCTGGTACCGCAGCCCCGCCCATCCGGCGGCCAGCGGCGCCGCGTCCACGCCGCGGGAGCTGTGGCGCAACTGGGCCTGGCAGACCCCGGCCCCGTGCGCGCCCGGCTCCACCGCGCTGCTGCACGATCCCTCCTTCGTCCGCACCAACGGGCGTCGCGACGGCGCCGTGGGGGAGGTGGACGGCGAGGAGGCTCTCCCGCTGGTGGGCCTGTACGACTCACGGGACGCGCGGGTGGCGCGTCTCGCGGTGGACCTGGCGCGAGCGTCCGGCCTGGACGGCTTCGTCGTCGACCTGCACGGGAGCGAGCTGGATGCCCAGGAGACCCTGCCGGGCGAGACCCTGCTCGAGCAGCGCGCTCTGGAGGTGCTGCTGGCCGCCGCCGAGCGCCCCGGCGTGGATTTCCGCGTGGCGCCCATGCTGGAGCCCAAGGTCCTGCAGGCCGGCTGGGTGCGCCCCGGCGCTCCGCTGAGCGAGCGGCGCGAGGCGCTGACCGCAGAGCTCGTGACCCTCGTGCAGCGGTATGGGGCCCGGCGGCCGATGCTGCGCGTGGACGGGGAGCTGGTGGTCTTCGTGTTCTGGCACGACCTGCCGGGATGGGACGGGCAGGAGCTGGACGAGGATGCCTGGGCACAGCTCGAGGCGGAGGTCGAGGCGGCCAGCGGAGAGCGCGTGCGCCTGTGCGCGACGCACCCACCGAGCGCGTCCAGCGCGACCTTCCGCGGCTACGCGCGGTGGCACCTGGTGGACAGCTCGGTCGCGCGCTACGCGAGCTTCCAGGACTTCGCCAGCGGCCAGGAGCAGACGCCCGCGGCCGGCGCGGTCGAGGCGCTGGCTCGGGCGGTCAACGATGAGGCGCGCGCCTGGAGTGCCCTCGACGAGGTTGGGCGCCGCCCCTGGACCGTGGCCTGGTGGGGCTTCGACGACTCCGGGGTGGCGGGCTGGGCCTCGCCGCACTGGCCGGGCTCGGACGGCCAGCCCAGCTGCGTGCGCGTGACCGCGGAGGTCGGTCCCTCGTTCCTGTCCGCGACCCTCGGCACGGGGGAGCGCACGCGCGTGCTGATTCCGACCTGGAACGACTGGAACGAGCGCACGGCCTTGGAGCCGGCGTGGGACGCCGTGTACGAGGCCCAGCTCCGCGGCGGGCTTGCCGTGGAGCCCGCGGCCCGGGAGCGCTCCCTGGCGGGCCTTTTGACCCTGCAGCAGGAGCTCGGCGCGCCCGCGGGGCCCGAGCGGCTGGACGCGCTGCTGCGGGCGTACTTCGCCGATGTGACCGCCGGGCGCGCGGTCGCCTACCAGTGATCGAGGCGGTCCAGGCGCGCTAGACTGCGCGGCTGCCGCGGGCGCCCCACGGGTCATGGAGACCCGCAGCGTCCCGGTCGGCCCCGACCCCTCCCAGCGCTCCCATGTCCCTCTCCTGCGGCATCGTCGGCCTCCCCAATGTGGGGAAGAGCACCCTCTTCAACGCCCTCACCGCGGCTGGCGCAGAGATGGGGAACTTCCCCTTCTGCACCATCGAGCCGAACCAGGCCGTGGCGGAGGTCCCCGACGAGAACCTCGCGCGGATCACGAGTCACATCCAGACCGAGAAGGTCATCCCCGCGGTGGTCAAGGTCGTCGACATTGCGGGCCTGATCGCGGGAGCCTCGAAGGGGGAGGGCCTGGGCAACAAGTTCCTCGCCAACATCCGCGAGACCGATGCCATTCTCCATGTGGTGCGCTGCTTCGAGAACGCTCAGGTGGTGCGCGAGGATCCCGTCGATCCGAAGAAGGACATCGAGATCATCGAGCTCGAGCTCGCCCTGGCCGACCTGGAGACCCTGCAGCGCGCAATCGACCGGGTCTCGAAGAAGGCGCGCTCGGGCGACAAGGACTCGATCTTCGAGCGCGACCTCTTCCAGCGGGTGCACGACCTGCTGGAGGGGGAGCAGGCGATCCGAGCGCTGGACTGGAAGGACAGCGAGCGCGCGGCCCTCAAGCCCCTCTGTCTGATGTCGATGAAGCCGGTCCTCTATGTGGCGAATGTGGCCGACGACGACCTGGACGGGGAGGGCAAGCACGCCCAGGCCGTGGCGGCCCACGCGGAGGCCACGGGCAGCAACTGGATCTCGATCTGCACCGACATCGAGAGCGAGCTGCGCAACATGGACCCCGAGGAGCGCGAGGTGTTCCAGGAGGACCTGGGCGTGCGCGAGCTCGGACTCCCGCGCCTGATCCGCGCGGCCTACGACCTGCTGGGCCTCCAGACCTACTACACCGCCGGGCCGAAGGAGGTCCGGGCCTGGACGATCCGCGCGGGGTGGAAGGCCCCGCAGGCAGCCGGCGTGATCCACACCGACTTCCAGGACAAGTTCATCCGCGCGGAGGTCTACAAGGTGGACGACCTCGACGAGCACGGCACCGAGACGGCGATCAAGGCTGCCGGACGCCTGCGCACCGAGGGGCGCGACTATGTCATGCAGAGCGGCGATGTGTGCCACTTCCTCTTCGGGCGCTGAGGCACCGCCGCGCTAGAGTGGCCGCATGCGTGAGCTGCTCTGGGTCGCCCTTGGGGGCGCGGTGGGTGCGCCGCTTCGCGCCCTCCTGACGGGATGGGCCGCGGGCTCGCCCTGGGGGCGTCCCCTGGGGACCCTGGCGGTGAACCTGCTCGGCAGCCTCGCCCTCGGCTATGTGGCGGCCGTGCTGGCGCGGACGCCCGACGGTGGCGCGGTGCTGCGGCCTCTCGTGGCCCTTGGCCTCCTGGGGAGCTTCACCACCTTCTCGACCTTCGCGGTCGAGGTGCTCCAGCTGGCTCAGGAGCGCTCGCTGCTGGCGGCTGCGGGCTACGCCCTCGGCACCCTGGCAGCCTGCCTCTGCGCCGCAGCCCTGGGCGCGCTCGCCTGCGGCCTTCGCGCGGGCTGAGCGCGCGTGGTCACGGGCCGAGGGCCCTGGGGCGTGCTGCGTGCTTCACCAGCGATTGACCTCCGCTGAAGAGATCGCTCACCGCGCTCTTCCGATGATCGTCCGTGGAGAACGACCATGGACGCGCAGGCCAAGCGCCGGGCCCTCCCGGCGAATCGAAGGGCAGATCGACAGCGACGCGCACGGTGGGTGGAGGAGCCGCCCCAGTGGCTCGAGCCCGCGCCGGACGCCCCTCAGGGCCGCCGTCGCGTGCGGACCCTCTTCCTCTCAGACACGCACCTGGGCACCCGAGGCTGCAAGGCGGAGTTCCTGCTGGACTTCCTCCGCAAGCACGACTGTGACCGGATCTACCTGGTCGGAGACATCGTCGACGGGTGGGCCCTGCGCCGGAACTGGTACTGGAGCGAGACCCAGACCGCCGTGCTCGCGGAGCTGCTGCGCATGGATGCGGGGGGGACCGAGGTGGTGCTGGTGTGCGGGAACCACGACGAGTTCCTCCGGCGCTGGATCGACCTCCCGCTCGGCGGCGTGCGCATCGTGGATGAGGCGACCCATGTCCTCCTCGACGGCCGGCGGCTTCTGGTCCTGCACGGGGACCAGTTCGATGTCACCATCCGCCACGCGAAGTGGCTGACACACCTGGGGGACAGGGCGTACACCCTCGCCCTGTGGCTCAACGACCTGCTGGCCGCGGCGCGCCGGCGCCTGGGGTATCCGTACTGGTCCCTCTCCGCCTGGCTCAAGGCCCGGGTGAAGGAGGCGGTCAAGTTCATCGACGACTTCGAGCGCACCGTCGAGGATCACGCGCGCCGCCGGGGCTTCCAGGGCGCTGTCTGCGGGCACATCCACAAGGCTGAGCTGCGCGAGGAGAACGGGTTCCTGTACGCCAACGACGGCGACTGGGTGGAGAGCTGCACCGCGCTGGTCGAGGAGCTGGACGGCCGGCTGCACATCGTTGAGTGGGTCCCGGGCGGCGAGGGCTCTCTGGAGCTGCGCGCCAGCCCGTCAGAGCCGGCGACCGCGGCGGTGGGCGCATGAAGCTCCTCCTCGTCTCCGACGCCTGGGCCCCCCAGGTGAACGGCGTCGTCCGGACCCTCGAGACGGTTGTCGAGGAGCTGCGCCGGCGCGGTGACGAGGTCGAGGTCGTGCATCCCGGACTGTCTTGGACCGTCCCCTGCCCGACCTACCCGGACATCCGGCTCGCTCTCGCTCCCGGGCGCGCTCTGCGTCGGGCCTGGGAGCGCCTCCAGCCCGACGCCGTGCACATCGCGACCGAGGGGCCCCTCGGGATGGCGGCGCGGCGCCTGTGCCTCCGCAGGGGGCAGCCGTTCTCGACGGCCTTCCACACCCGGTTCCCCGAGTACCTCCATGCGCGCACGCGCCTGCCGGTAGGGCTCTCCTACCGCCTGATGCGCTGGTTCCACGGTCCGGCCGAGCGCGTGATGGTCGCGACCGAGACCGTGCAGAAGGATCTGGAGCAGTACGGGTTCGACAACTGCGTCCGCTGGAGCCGGGGCGTGGACACGGCCCTGTTCCGTCCCGACGGCGTCCGCGCCCTCGAGCTCCCGGGCCCGGTGTTCCTCTACTGCGGTCGGGTTGCGGTCGAGAAGAACATCGAGGCCTTCCTCGCCCTCGACCTGCCGGGCACCAAGCTCGTGGTCGGCGACGGTCCTGCGCGCTCCTCCCTGGAGCGCCGCTTCCCCAAGGCGGTGTTCGCCGGGATGCAGCGCGGCGCCGCCCTGGCCGCGTTCTACCGGAGCGCGGATGTGTTCGTCTTCCCCTCGCGGACCGACACCTTCGGGCTCGTGATGCTGGAGGCCCTGGCCAGCGGCGTCCCGGTGGCGGCGTTCCCGGTCAGCGGCCCGCTGGATGTCGTGGGTGGGAGTGATGTTGCGGTCCTCGACGAGGACCTGGGGCGTGCCGCTCGGGCTGCCCTCGAGCTGTCTCGCGACCGCTGCCGGGCCTTCGCCGAGGGACACTCCTGGGCTCGCTGCGCGGAGCTCTTCCGCTGCCACCTGGCCCTGCCAGTGGACCGGGCTCCTGGAGTCGTCACCGGGCGCGCGGCCGAGGCCTAGGCGTCTTCACTTGCCGCACGCCCCTCGGGGCGTGATGCTCTTGGGCTCGGTGCCGCCGTGCGAAGAGCCCTCATCCTCTACAACCCCACAGCCGGCCGTGGAACGGGCGAGGCCACGGCGCTGCTGGCGGGCAAGGTCCTGGAGAGCTCCGGGTGGGAGGCCGAGCTGGCCCCGACCCAGGGGCCAGGGGACGCGACGCGTATCGGGGGCGAGGCCGATGTCGATCGCCTGATCGTCGTGGGAGGAGACGGCACCCTGCGCGAGGCTGCGGAGGGGGTGCTGGCCGCAGGACGCACGCTGGAGCTCGGGTTCATCCCGCGCGGGAACGCGAATGTCGTGGCCCGTGAGCTGTCCATCCCGCTCGCCGTCGACGACGCGGTGCGCACCCTCGTCCAGGGCCGTCCGCGCGCCATGGACATCGTCCGGGCGAACGGCCGCTTCGTGCTTGCCATGGTTGGACTGGGCTACGACGCGCGGGTCGTGCACAGCATTCACTCCGCCCGCTCCCGGCCGAGGCTGCGCCACTGGTACCGCCTGCACGCCGACTCCCTCTACGGAGTCCTGGGCGTGGGAGCGCTGCTTTGCCGCTACCCCGCCTCGTTCCGGGTGCTTGCGGACGGCGAGGATCTCGGGGGCGGCTACCGCCATGGGGTCATCTGCAATGTGGAGACCTACGCGAAGGGCTGGGCCATGACGCCCGGTGCGGATGTTGGGGACGGCCGCCTCGACTGGGCCCTCCGCCGCAGCTCGGGCCCGCTGCCGGCGGCCCTCGCCATGGCGGCCGCCGCGGTGCGCCGACCCGGGCCCCGCTGGCTTGCACGCCGCGGGACCGCGGAGCACCTGGTCCTCGAGGCCGAGGGGGCCCCGATCGAGTGGCAGGCCGACGGCGACCCCCAGGCACCGGCCCCGCGGCTCGAGCTGCAGGTCGAGCCCGGCGCGCTCCAGGTCGTCGCGCCCTGATCGAGGGAGCTAGCGCGTCAGGTCGTCGAGCTGCTTCGCGATCATGCGTCGGGTCCAGTCCACCTGGGCGCGCGGCAGGCCGAGGTCGTCCAGGTCCACGCGGGCCGCGGTGCGCCAGGTCTCCGCCTCCTGGCGGTAGCCCCAGCCGAGCAGGGCCTCCTGGAACGCGGCGTGGTGCGCGGCGCCGTACAGCACTCCGACGGTTCGCCCCTCTCCGCCCTTGCGGGGGCGGGTGGCCTCGGTGAGCGCCTCGAGGACGATCGCGTTGCGGCGCCCCAGCAGGGTCGCCATGGTTGCGTCCATGCCCTTGGGCGGGTCCTGGAGGAGCACCTCGGCGCGGGCGAGCACCTCGATCCCGATCATGCGCACGAGCCCGCTCATGGTGTCGGAGAAGCCGATCAGCCGCAGGGCGCGCCCCATCACGCTCGACAGCATGGAGTCTCCGGCGAGGGAGTCGAGCTGGAGCGGCGCGCCGTCGGCCTCCAGCCACTCCTGGACCTGGGTGAGCGTCGCGTCGGTGTTGCGCCACTTGGGTGACAGGTCGCTCATGGCGTCGAGCTGGAAGACGAGGCTGAGCGCGACCGCCATGTCCTGCTGGATGCCCTTGCGCCCCTCGGTCTCGTACTCCTCGACCGGGCGCTGCTCGCGGAACCACAGGTCGCGCGCTCCCTTCACACCGCCCTCGAGGCCGTCGGCGCCCAGGGAGCCGAGGGTGAAGGTCGCCTCGCCGCCGGCCTCGGCCGGGGGGTGGACCTCGTAGCGCAGGGGCCTGCCCCAGGCGTCAATGACCGTGTCGTAGCCGTGCGGGGTGGCGTCGGCCGCCGGCAGGATCGCGTTCAAGAGCTCCGGGTAGGTCCCGTGCTCGGCGCGGTGCCGTGCCAGGAGCGTTGCGGCCACGCGCATCCGTCGGCGCGTGGCGGCGATGGCCCACGCCGACGGGCTGCCCGCGCCTGCCGCCAGGTCCGCGGCTAGCGGCGCCTCGCCCACGCCCTCGAAGAGGACCAGGTCCAGGCCGTTCAGGCGCGCCTGCAGGGCCTCGTAGTAGCCGGGCTCGCCGATGTGCATTGCCGCGACGAGGATCACCCGAGGGGAGCCCTCCTCGCCCTCGTCCGCCTCGCGCGTGAAGTGGCGCTCGGCAAGCTGCAGCTGGATCTCGGAGCCCTCCTCCACGAGGCGCACGAAGCGCGGGGGTGCAGCGGGCACGCTCGGGGCGGGGTCCTGGCTGGCGTCCTGCGCGGTGAGCGCGGTGAGGAAGAGCGGGAGAGCGAGGAGCTTCATGGGAGCGGAGCAGGGCCGGGTCAGGAGCCCGGCTCGAGGTGGCAGGCTCGCTGCCTGCCCTCGGCGTCCGTCAGGAGGACGGGGGGCTCGGTGGCGCAGCGGTTGCCGGGGACGGCGCCGCGGTGGGGGCAGCGCGGGTGGAAGGTGCAGCCCGTGGGTGGAGCCAAGGGCGAGGGAACATCGCCCGTCAGGACGATGCGCTCGCGCGTCCGCTCGACCTCGGGATCGGGGTGGGGGATCGCCGAGAGCAGGGCCTGGGTGTAGGGGTGCGCGGGCGATCGGAAGAGGGCCTCGCGGCCGGCGACCTCCACCACGCGCCCGAGGTACATCACCGCGATGCGCTCGCAGAGGTGGCGCACGACGGCCAGGTCGTGGGCGATGAACAGGTACGCCAGCCCGAAGCGCTCTCGCAGCTCGGCGAGCAGGTTGATGACCTGGGCCTGGATGGAGACATCCAGGGCGCTGACGGGCTCGTCGCAGACGATGAGGTCCGGCTCCCCGGCGAGGGCGCGCGCGATGCCGATGCGCTGGCGCTGCCCGCCCGAGAACTCGTGGGGGTAGCGGTTCACATGGCGCGGGTTGAGGCCCACGGCATCTAGCAGGGCCAGGGCGCGCAGCCGCCGCTCTCGGCGTCGGCCCATCCCGAACAGGCGCAGGGGCTCGTCGAGGATCTGCGCCACGGTCTGGCGGGGATCCAGGGACGCGTAGGGGTCCTGAAAGATCATCTGGATCCGGCGCCGGTAGGGGCGCCAGGCCGAGCGTGAGAGGCTCGTCAGCTCGGTGCCCTCGAAGCGCACGGTGCCGGAGGTCGCAGGGTAGAGGCCGACGATCGTGCGGGCCAGGGTGCTCTTGCCGCAGCCCGACTCTCCCACGAGGCCCAGGCTCTCTCCACGCTCGAGGTCGAAGGACACGCCGTCCACGGCCTTGAGCACCTGGCGCGGTGCCCCGGACCAGCTGCGCTCACCGGCGGGGAAGTGCCGTGCGAGGTTGCGGACCTCGAGGAGGGGAGTGCTCATGCGGGGGCCTCCGTCTTCTTGCCGCCGCCGGCCAGCACGGGACAGGCGCTGGCCCGCGCTCCAGGGAGGTCGACCAGGACCGGCCGCTCGGCGCGGCAGGCCTCGAGGGCCTCGCTGCAGCGCGGGGCGAACGCGCAGCCCGGGGGCAGGGCCGCCAGGTCGGGCGGCGAGCCCGGGATCGAAGCCAGGGCCTCGCCCGCGGCGCCCTCGAGGCGCGGGACGCTGTCCAGCAGGCCGCGGGTGTAGGGGTGCCCCGGCGCGGCGAAGAGCGGGCCCGTGGGCCCCTTCTCCACTAGGCGGCCGGCGTACATCACCGCCACGCGGTCGGCCATGCCTGCGACCACGCCGAGGTCGTGGGTGACGAGGATGATGGCGGTGCCGTGGCGCCGCTGGACTTCCTGCATGAGCTCTAGGATCTGCGCCTGGATGGTCACATCCAGGGCGGTCGTGGGCTCATCGGCCAGCAGCAGCGCAGGCTCACAGAGCAGCCCCATGGCGATCATCACGCGCTGGCGCATGCCGCCCGAGAGCTCGTGCGGGTACTGGTCGAGGCGCTCCTCGGGTGAGGGGATGCCGACCTCCCCGAGGGCCGCGGCGCAGCGGGCCCGGGCCGCGCGCCGCGACAGACCCTTGTGCAGCTCGAGCACCTCCGTCAGCTGCCGCCCCACGGTCAGCAGGGGGTTCAGGGAGGTCATCGGGTCCTGGAAGATCATCGCCATCCGGTTGCCCCGGATGCGGCGCAGCTCCTCGTCCGAGCGGCCCAGCAGCTCCTCGCCCTCGAAGCGCACGGAGCCCTCGACCACCCCCGGGGGGGAGGGGATGAGCCCCAGGAGCGCCAGGTTCGTCACGCTCTTGCCCGAGCCCGACTCGCCGACGAGTCCGAGCGTCTCGCCCGGCTCCAGCGTCAGGTCCACGCCGTCCACGGCGCGCACGGTGCCGTGGTGAGTCTCGAACCGGACCCGCAGGTCCCGCACCTCGAGGAGCGCCATCAGTCCTTCCCCCGCATCTTCGGGTCCAGGGCGTCGCGCATCCCATCACCCAGCACATTCAGGGCGAGCAGGGTCGAGCCCATGGCGAGGGCCGGGAAGAGGACCACCCACCAGTGGATCGCCAGGGGGTTGATCGCGCTCGTGCCGTCCACGGCGATCAGGCCCCACGAGACCTTGGGCGGCTCCACGCCGAGCCCCAGGAACGAGAGGAACGCCTCGAAGAGCATCACGGCGGGGATGGTCAGGGTCAGGTAGACGATCACCACGCTCAGCACATTCGGGACGATGTGCCGCACGAGGATGTGCAGGGTGCCCGCGCCCATCACGCGCGCGGCCTCGACGAACTCCGAGCGCTTCAGGCTGAGCACCTGGCCGCGCACCACGCGGGCCATGGTCAGCCAGTAGACGGCGCCGATCACGAGGTAGAAGACCTTCTCACGGTCGAGGCCGTACTGCTGCTCGAGGGTCTCGCGGTGGTCGCCGATCAGCGTGATCAGGAAGATCACCACGAAGATGAACGGGACCGAGTACAGGATGTCCACGATCCGCATCATCAGGTTGTCCAGCCGCCCGCCGAGCAGGGCGGACAGGCTGCCGTAGAAGACGCCGATCATCAGCGAGCACAGGGTCGCCGCCAGGGCCACCAGGATCGAGGTCCGCGAGCCCCAGACGATGCGCGAGAGCAGGTCGCGGCCGAGGTGATCCGTGCCGAGCCAGGTGCCCGTCTGCCAGGTCCCGAACAGGCCTCTGCGCGCGCGCAGGAGCGCGTGATCCAGGCCCGAGAGCTGCCAGTAGGCGCGCTCGATGTCCTTCTCCTCGGGCGCCTCACCCAGGTGGGCCAGCCAGGTCGAGTCCCCGCCGTCGAGGCTCGGGGCCTCGAGCGCGTGGTCGAGGTCCGAGAGCACGGGCGACCGCAGGGGCAGGAGCGGGGCCAGGAAGCTGGTCAGGGCGAAGACGCTGAGGAACAGCAGGGCGTACCAGGCGGGGCGGTTGCGGCGCAGCCTGCGGCGGGCGTCCTGCCAGAGGCTCTCGCCGCGGTGCTCGCGGGCCTCCTCCAGGAGGCGCTCCATCGCGCCCGGATCGAGGTCGAAGCGGCCGGCACCCATGTCAGGCCTCCTCCGCCAGGTCGATCCGCGGATCGAGCAGGGTGTAGGCGAGGTCCACCACGGTGTTCAGCGTGTAGACCAGGACCGTGTAGAGGATCGTCACGCCCATCGCGAGCGTGTAGTCCCGGTTACTCGCGCTGTTCACGAAGTGGAGGCCGAGACCGGGGATGAAGAACAGGCGCTCGATGACGAGGCTGCCCGTGAGGATGCCCGCGGTCGCCGGGCCCAGGTAGCTGACCACGGGCAGCAGGCCGCCCTTGAGGGCGTGGCGCATGACCACCGTGCGAGGGGCGAGCCCCTTCGCATAGGCCGTGCGGATGTGGTCCTGGGAGAGGACCTCGAGCATGCCCGTGCGCGTCAGCCGCGAGATGTAGGCGGCGTACACGAGGCCCAGGCAGAACCCCGGCAGCAGCATCTCGCGCAGGGAGCCCCAGCCCGCCACGGGGAGCAGCGGCACGAGGAACACGAACGCGATGATCAGGAAGCCCGCGATGACGAAGTTCGGCAGGGCGATGCCGCCGGTGGCCGCGAGGCGCAGGGCGAGGTCCACGCCTGAGCCGCGGCGCAGGGCGGAGGCGATGCCCGTCGAGACGCCCAGGGCAAGGGCCCACATCATCGCGACGGTCCCGAGCAGGGCACTGATGGGGAGGGACTGGCCGATGATGTCGTTCACCGTGAAGTCCCGGTAGCGGAACGACGGGCCGAAGTCCCCGGTGAGCACCCCGCCGAGGGGCTGGCTGCCCGCCAGCTCGCCCTCACCGAACCAGCCCTTCTCATCCAGGTTCAGGGGGCCGGTGTAGTGCAGGAACTGCCGCCACAGCGGCCAGTCCAGGTGGTAGCGCGCGTTGAGGTTGGCCTCGATGGCGGGCTCCAGGGCGCGCTCGCTGTCGAACGGGCCACCCTTCACATTCTTCATCAGGAAGAACGACACGCCCATCACCACCGTGAGGGTGATGGCGAACCACATCAGTCGCCGCAGGAGGAACCGTGCCACTCAGCGCGCCTCCGCGCGGGCGCGCTGCTGGGCGGGGCTGTAGAGGCCCTCCGCCGGTCCGTGGGGCGCCACCTGGCGCCACTCCGCAGGCTGGGCGGAGCGTCGCGCCGCGAGCTCCGCGTCGTCCATCCAGTACCAGAACTTGGGGAAGTGCTCGTCGAGCACATTGGGCTCGAAGCCTCCCAGGCGCGGCGCGACCACATTCTGGGTCACATACGAGTAGATGGGCAGGATGGGCAGGGCCTCCATGAGCAAGGCCTCTGCCTGGCGCAGCAGCTCGAGGCGAGCCTCGGCGTCCAGCTCCACGGCGGCGGCCGCCACGAGCCTGTCGTACTCGGGGTCGCCCCAGCCGGTCTTGTTGTTCTCGCCGCCCGTGACCATCAGGTCCACGAAGGTGTTGGGGTCGCCGTAGTCCCCAATCCAGGCCGAGCGCGACACGTCGTAGCGCAGGTTGAACTGGGTGTCGAGGTAGACCTTCCACTCCTCGTTGCGCAGCTTCGTGCGGATGCCAAGGGCGTCCTGCCAGGCGAGGGCGATGACCTGCGCGATGGAGGCGTGCGCCTCCGAGGTGTTGTAGTGGATCTCGATCGGCGGGAAGCCCTCTCCGCCCGGGAAGCCCGCCTCGTTCAGGAGGCGCCGCGCCTCCTCGAGGTCTCCCTCTCGCATGGTGGGGGGGAGATAGGCTCCGATCCCGGGGGGCGAGAGGCTGAAGCAGGGCTGCTGACCCATCTTCATGACCTGCTCGCAGATCTCGCGCCGGGGGATCACCAGGGCCAGCGCGCGCCGGACGCGCGGGTCGTCGTAGGGGGCCTTGGTGACATTGACCCGGTAGAAGTAGGTCCCCAGGTAGGCCGTCGGCTGGAAGTCCTCGCGACCCATGAGCTCCTGCACGACATTGGTGTTCACGCGGTCGATCACATCACACCCGCCGGTCAGATACATGTTGAGCATCGTCGAGTCCTGCTCGATGGCGAGGACATCGATCGAGCCCAGGGCCACGCTGTCCGCGTCCCAATAGGTCTCGTTCTTCACGAGTCGAATGCGGTCGTTCACGCGGCGCTCGGCGATGCGGAAGGGGCCGTTGGTGACGATGTTCTCCGGCCGCACCCACTCGATCTCCCAGCGGTCCGGCCAGCGCGCCTGCGCCTCCTCCAGGCAGCGGCGGTTCACGGGGAAGGTGGGGTAGAACCCCATGAGGTCGATGAAGAACGGGGTGGGGGCGTTGAGCTCGATCTCCAGCACGCCCGGGGCCGGCGAGCGGATGCCCAGCAGCTCGGGCTCCACGACCTGGGTGCGGAACGCGGGGCCATCCAGGAGGGCTCCTGAATCCAGCAGCTCCTGCCAGGCCGCCTCGCTCACCGGCGCCGCGGTCTCCGCGAGCCAGCTGCCCTGCTCCCCATCGCCGGTGGCCTCGTAGGGAGCCCCGCGCAGAGCCGCGGCGCGGCGGCCAGAGGCTGGGCCGGGGCGGAGCGCGCCGAGGGAGCTCCCCGCGGGGAGGGTGAGCTCGCCCGCGCCCGCGGCCAGCCTGCCCGTCACCGCGTCGAGCTCCAGGACCGCGTCGTCCGCGAGGGCCGCCAGGGCATACTCCTGGGCACCGATCCGGATGAACCCGTCCTCCGTGCGGGACAGCCAGCATCCGCTCGCACTATTGGCGTAGAAGAGCTCGTCGGGGAGCCGGGTGTAGGCCCGGGCACCCCGGACATACCAGAGCTGGTAGGCGTAGTAGGCCGCCGTCGAGGGGTGCAGGAAGCGCCGGAAGGAGTACACGAAGTCCTCCGCCGTAACCGGATCGCCGTTGGTCCACTCTGCTCCGTCGCGGATCCAGAAGGTCCAGGTACGGCCGTCCTCCGAGAGCTCCCAGCGCTCGGCCATCCCCGGCAGCGGCTCCAGGGTGCGGGGGTGCTTGACCACGAGGCCCTCGAACAGGGCACGCACGACCCGCCCCTCGGGCACCCCGGTGACCGAGGCCGGGTCCAGGGTCTGAACCTCGGTGCCGTTGTTGAAGACGAGGTCCGCGGGCTCGAGCCGGGCTCCGCTCGCCAGGCGGACCGCCCCTGCGAGGACCAGCCCCAGGAGGCCGACAGCGAGGCCCTGGCGGACCGATTCGGGGGAGAGGGCAGCCATGGGTCGAGAAGGACTGTACGGGCCCCTGCGCAGACGCCGCAAGTCGGCTGATTGGCGTGGTTTGGAGCGCTCGATCGCTGCATCTGCGCCTTGTAGGCAGCCCCGGGGTGGGGGGATACTGCTCTCTGGCGCCTGCGACCGGCGCCCTCCCCCCTCGATCATGACCAGCGCCCCGCGACGCGGCCCCCGGGCCCACACCCCGCTCGCCCTCCTCCTTGCCCTCGCCGCCTGCGGCGGCTCGTACGAGCGGGTCACTCCTGGGACCTCGGCGGCGGCGGCTCCGACCACGGAGGACACGGTGGCCCATGTCGAGGAGCTGGTCGCCCTGATGGACCGCAGCGGCCTCAACGAGCTGGAGGTCTCCGCCGGGGGGATCTCCGTCCGCATGCAGCGCGGGCCGTCCGGCCAGGCGATCTACGCCCTGCCCTCCGGCCCCGTGCCGTCCGGCGTGGCTCCCACGCCTGCCGTGACCCCGAGCGCGGAGCCCGAGGTCGAGGAGGCCGTCCTCGCCGACCAGAGCGCGGGCATGCCCCAGCGGGGTCCTGCCCCCGTGGACACCTTCCACCCCGAGGGACCGAGCGCCGAGACGCCGCTCTACGGCGGTCGGGTCATCGTCCACCAGGCGAGCCTGCCCAAGCACATGAACTACGCGACGGAGAACTCCTCCTACACCCGTCGCATGCTCTACGAGACCCACGAGACCCTCCTGCAGCAGGACTGGGAGGAGCACGACATGCGGCCCTCCCTGGCCGAGGCCTGGTCGGCCGAGGACATGCTGGTCCTGGGCGAGCAGGCGCCCGCCGACCTGGTCGCACTCGCCACGCTCGTGCGGGTGCGCAACGAGGGCGCCGCCGCGGGCGCGCCCGAGCAGGTGGAGCGCCGCGTGCTCTATGGAGTCGTGGCGGAGGAGGGCGACGGCTGGCGCGTGACCGCCGCCGCGCCCGGCAACCCGCTTGCAGAGCGCGGCTCGGTGCTCGTGTCCAAGGCGGCCGTCGACCGCGTCGAGCGGGGCACCGTCTTCCACTTCCGCCTGCGCGAGGGCGTCCTCTGGCACCCGACGGACGGACACCCCGCCGGCAGCCAGGTCCTCGACGCCCGCGATGTGCGCTTCTCCTGGTCGATCTACGCCAATCCCACCGTGGACTGCGACGAGAAGCGCTTCCAGTTCGAGAAGATCACGGGCTGCGAGGTCCTCGATGACCTGAACCTGCGCTTCTTCTACGAGGGCCAGTACGCCTTCGCGGAGGGCACCATCGGCTTCTCGATGACCATCCTCCCGAGCCATGTCTACGACCTGTCGGACCCCGACAACTTGGCGTTCAAGGGCGAGTTCTCCTCCGAGGAGCAGGGCGAGTTCATCAACAACAACCCGGCCAACATGATGTGGGTTGGGCTCGGCCCCTACCGGGTGACCGAGTGGACCGACGCCTATGTGGAGGCCGAGCGCTTCGCCGACGAGGACGGCAAGAGCCTCTACTTCGACTCCGAGCGCGCGGGCTTCGTGGACACCATCCGCTGGCGGGTGATCGAGGACGACGAGACCGCGATGAACGCCCTGCTCAACGGCGAGCTCGACTTCTTCGAGCGCGTCAAGAGCGAGGACTACTTCGGCGCGCGGACCCGCTCGGAGACCTTCACCGAGGGCTTCTACAAGGGCTTCAAGTACGGCGGCTCCTATGGCTACACGGGCTGGAACCTGTTCCGCCCGCAGCTCCGCGATGTGGAGGTCCGCAAGGCGATCGAGCTGGCCTTCGACTTCGAGGCCTACCGCCGGGACACCTACAAGGGCCTCGCGAACCGCGTGACCGGGCCCTTCCCGTACAGCTCGGCGGCCTACAACCACGAGGTCCAGGCGCGCCCGGTGGACCCCGAGCGTGCCCGCGAGCTGCTGGACAGCGCGGGCTGGTACGACCGCGACGGCGACGGCATCCGGGACAAGGACGGCGTGAAGCTCTCCATCGCCCTCAGCTACCCCTCGGGCAACGACGCCTCGAAGAACTTCGGGCAGGCCCTCCAGGAGGTCCTGGCCGAGGAGCTGCAGATCGAGCTGACCCTCGAGCAGCTCGAGTGGGCCACCTTCCTCGACCGCATCAAGAAGCGCGACTTCGACGCCTGCAACCTCGCCTGGGTCCCGGACCTCGAGTCCGACCCCGAGCAGCTCTGGCACAGCAAGTGGGGCGCGGAGGATGTGGAGTCGTCCAACCACTCCGGCGTGCAGGACCCCGAGCTGGATCGCCTGATCGCCCTGGGCCAGCGTGAGCTCGACTTCGAGGAGCGCCAGCAGATCTGGCAGCAGATGCACGAGCACATCTACAGCGAGGTCGTGCCCTACATCTTCATGTACAACGTCCCGCGCAAGTTCGCGATGAACAAGAAGCTGCGCGGCGTCCAGATCGTGGCCCCCGACCCGGGCTATGTGATCCGGCGCTGGCACTTCGTGGACGAGGGCGTGCCTGGCACCCGCAGCACCCTGGATCGCTGAGCCCTGAGGAGCAGAGTCCAGACGAGCTGACCCCAGAAACGCTCCGCCCCACAGGGCCGCCCTCCGGGCCCTGCGCCACTCCCCGGGCCCCCGCGCCCGCGTCACTCCCCGCGCCCCACCCGTGCTGTTCTTCGTCCTGCGTCGGCTGCTGCTGATGGTCCCCACGACCATCGGCATCGCCCTCGTGGTCTTCGTGATCTTCCACGCGGCGCCGGGCGACCCGGCGACCGTGATGATCGGAGCCGGCACGGGCGGACAGCTCGGGCAGAACTCGGATGTGGAGGGTCGGGTGGACAAGTTCCGTCGCAAGCACGGCCTCGACCGCTCGCTCCTGGTCCAGTTCTTCGACTACCTCGGCCCGTTCAACCTGGACCGCGACGGGGTGCCGTGGTTCTCGAGCCCCTACACCGAGCGCAAGACCGATGAAGTCGAGCTGCCCGGGGGGCAGGTGGCTCTCGAGGGCACGCCGCTGCCCATCGATCACCTGCCGGGCGCGGACCCCGAGCTCTCCGCCGCGCTCGACAAGGCTCGTGCGGCCCTCCTCGACGACGGCGCCGGCGAGGAGGCTTGGGCCGCTGCGGCCCGGGAGCTGGGCGAGGCCGGCTCCGCCGCGGTTCCGCCCCTCCTCACCGCCCTCGATCGCCTGGAGGCCTCGGTCGAGAGCCGTCGGGGTGCCGTCCAGCGCGTGCTCGCCGTCCTCCCGCAGGCGGCCGGCGTCGAGCTCGAGGTGCCTCTGGCGCGGCGCGCGCAGGTCGGGCTCCTGGCTGACCTGCGCGGCTGGTTCGGCTGGTACTACTCCAACGGCGGCGACCGCGTCCAGAACACGGGCGAGGACTGGTGGGGCGGCCTCCTAGTGGGGGACCTCCGGCGCGAGATGCAGTCCGACAAGCCCGTGGCCCCGGAGATCGTCACGCGGCTCAAGGTCACGGTTCCGCTCGCCCTCGCCTCCGTGCTGCTGAGCTATCTCATCGCCCTGCCCCTGGGCATCTTCAGCGCGCGGCACCACGGCAAGCGCCGGGATGGGATCGTCACCGTCGTCCTCTTCGTGCTCTTCGCGATCCCGACCTTCTGGGCGGGGCTGATGCTGATCCTGTCCTTCGGGCGCACGGGCCTGGACCTGCTCCCGGTGGTCGGCCTCCACGACAAGGACGCGGCCGACCTGGCGCCGCTCGCGTATGCCTGGGACACGGTCCTCCACGCGCTGCTGCCGATCCTGACCATGACCTACGGCAGCCTCGCGTACCTGTCTCGGCAGATGCGCGCGGGGATGATGGACACCCTGCGCCAGGACTACATCCGCACGGCGCGCGCCAAGGGCCTGTCCGAGGACAAGGTCATCTACAAGCACGCCCTGCGGAACTCGATGATCCCTGTCCTGACGCTCCTCGCCAGCGTCCTACCGGTGCTCATCGGGGGCTCGATCATCGTGGAGAAGGTCTTCGATGTGCCCGGCATGGGCCGCTACGCCTTCGACGGCCTGCTGAAGCGCGACTTCAACATCATCATGGCGACGACGATCCTCGTTGGGGTCATGACCCAGGTGGGCATCCTGCTCTCCGACATCACCTACTCGCTGGTCGACCCGAGGATCCGCCATGAGTGAGGTCGACCCGGGCGTCGGGAAGCCGCGCTACAGCAAGGACTACTGGGACCTCGTCTTCGAGCAGCTCGGCAAGCGCCGGCTGTTCAAGGCCGGGCTCGCGGTGCTTGCGGTGCTCTACGGGACGGCGATCTTCGCCCCGTTCCTGGCTGGCGACCGGCCCTTCACCTTCGAGGGGGTCGACCGCGGCGGGTTCAACGCGGCCGTGCGCTCCCTGCGCCCGGTGACCGCGGGCATGGTCCGTCTGGCGGGCCAGGACGAGGAGGCCTACCGCGCCAAGCTCGAGACCGCCGGGACGCTGGGGGATGCTGCCGCGCCCCAGACCCTCGAGGCGGCGCTCGCGGTCGAGGTGGTGGCCTTGAGCGAGCGCCTCGACCGCATTCGCGGTGCCCTCCCCGAGGACGGCACCGAGGCCTTCGCCCGGGGGGCCCTCGAGGAGCTCGAGACGCGCGTCGACGAGGCCACGGAGGATTGGGCCCCGGATCGCGCCTCTGCGCGCGCCTCGCTCGAGGAGGCCGAGCGCCTCGCCGTGCAGTTCGTGAGCGAGGTCCGGGCGTTCGATCCCCAGGCCCCATGGCGCGGAGGCCTCAAGCTCGTCGGCCGCAGGAGCTATCCGCTGTGGGACGCGATCAGCGGGCTCGAGGTGTTCTTCATGGCCCTCTGGATCCTGCTTGTGGCCTGGCCCCTGTGGAACCGGGCGCTGAACGGGCTCGTCCTCGGCGGCGACCGCGAGCGGATCCGCCGGTGGCGGCGGCGCAAGGCCCTGTGCGTGATGGGCCTCTCCGTCGCCGCCGGCCTCGGCTGGTTCGCGGCCTTCGGTCCCGGGGAGAGCCTCTACCAGAACGGTCCCTTCAAGGCTGGCCTCACGGACGGCTCCTGGGTCGCTCTGCCCGAGGGGCACCAGCTGGGGGCGACCGAGTGGACCTTCGTCCCGACCTTCCCGCCGATCCCCTACGGGCTCGCGGAGACGCACCAGGAGGAGCAGTTCCGGCCGCCCACCTGGTGGTGGTGGGCGCCGATCGACGAGGCCGGGCGCTACCTGCGCGGGCCCAAGGTCGAGGAGGAGGGCACCGGCGTGTTCACGGCGGCCCTGTCGCCCGTTGAGGTGCGCTACGCAGAGCCTCCGAGGAACCACCCCGCGCGGCACCTGGCCGGCGTGGACGAGCTTGGGCGCGACTTCCTTGCGCGACTCGTCTGGGGCGGCCGCACCAGCCTGACGGTGGGCATCCTGTCGGCGTTCCTGCTGACGGTGATCGGCGTCGTGTTTGGCGCCCTCGCGGGCTACTTCGGCGGCTGGGTGGACACGGCCATCATGCGCCTGATCGAGGTGCTCCAGGCCATCCCCGCCTTCTTCCTGATCCTGATGACCATGGCCTTCATCCCGGCCGAGGTCATCAGCCCGATCTTCGCCATCGTGATCGTCATCGCGCTCATCCGCTGGACCGGCGTGGCGCGCCTCGTGCGCGGCGAGTTCCTGCGCCTGCGCGAGCAGGAGTTTGTGGTCGCGGCGCGCGCCCTGGGCTTCCACGACGCGCGCACGATCTTCCGGCATGTGCTGCCCAATGCCATGGGCCCCGTGCTCGTGAGCGCGGCGTTCGCCGTCGCTGCCGGCATCCTCACCGAGTCCGCGGTCTCCTTCCTGGGCTTCGGCATCCGGCCGCCGGAGGCGAGCTGGGGCTCGCTCGTCAACGAGAGCAAGAACCCCGCGAACTGGTGGATCCAGCTCTTCCCGGGGGTCCTGATCTTCGTGACGGTGACCTGCTACAACCTCGTGGGCGACGCGGTGCGCGACGCCCTGGACCCCAAGATGAAGATCTGACGGAGGGCGCCGTGGAGAAGAGTCCCAAGAGCGACGCGCGCACGCCCCTCCTCGAGCTGCGTGACCTGCGGACCTGGTTCCGCACGGACGAGGGCACGGCCAAGGCCGTGGACGGTGTCAGCTATCGCATCCACGACGGAGAGACCCTCGGCGTGGTGGGGGAGTCCGGCAGTGGCAAGAGCGTGACGGCTCTGTCGGTCATGCGCCTCGTCCCGAGCCCGCCGGGCTGGGTGGAGAGCGGCGAGATCCTGTTCCGCGGCGAGAGCCTGCTCGCGGTGCCGGACGAGGAGTTCCGCCGCATCCGCGGCAATGAGATCGCGATGATCTTCCAGGAGCCCATGACGGCCCTGAACCCGGTCTACACGGTCGGGGATCAGATCATGGAGGCCGTGATGCTGCACCGCGGCATCGACGCCGACGCGGCACGGGTCCACGCGGTCGAGATGCTGCGCAAGGTGGGGATCCCCTCTCCTGAGGCGCGGGTGGACAACTACCCTCACGAGATGTCGGGGGGCATGCGCCAGCGCGTGATGATCGCCATGGCCATGAGCTGCGACCCCTCGCTGCTCATCGCGGACGAGCCCACGACCGCCCTCGATGTGACCATCCAGGCCCAGATCCTGGACCTGATCCGCGAGCTCCAGGAGGAGATGGGCATGAGCGTCCTGCTCATCACCCACGACCTGGGCGTCGTGGCCGAGACCGCCCACAAGGTCGCCGTGATGTATGCGGGCAAGGTGGTCGAGTACGCGGATGTGGAGACCCTCTTCGGGCGCCCCCGCCACCCGTACACGATCGGGCTGTTCCGCTCCCTGCCGGACCTGGCCGGCCCTGGCGAGCGGCTGGTGACGATCCCGGGCATCGTGCCCTCGGCCAACGCGTTCCCCTCGGGCTGCCGGTTCCGTACGCGCTGCCCCATCGCGACGGACCGCTGCGCCCAGGAGGAGCCGCCCCTCGTGCCCCTCGAGGCCGGCTCCGAGCACACCGTTGCCTGCCACCACCTTGAGGAGGCCGAGGCCCTGTGAGCACTCCGGATCGCAAGCTGGCCGCGGCCAAGCGCGAGGCCGCCGCACCGCTCCTCGAGGTGCACGGGCTCAAGAAGCACTTCCCCGTGCGCAAGGGCCTCCTCAGCCGCGTCGTGGGTCATGTCAAGGCCGTGGACGGCGTCGACTTCACCGTCGGACACGGGGAGACCCTGTCCCTGGTGGGGGAGTCGGGCTGCGGCAAGACCACGGCCGGGCGCTCGCTGCTGCGCCTGATCGAGCCCACCGCGGGCGAGGCGCTCTACCGGGCCACCCCCGACAGCGCGCCGGTGGACCTCTTCGGCCTCGGCGGTCGGAGGCTTCGCAGCCTGCGCAGGGACCTGCAGATCATCTTCCAGGATCCCTACGCGAGCCTGAACCCGCGCGTAACCGTGGGCAACGCGATCGCTGAGCCCCTGCGCGTGCACGGGATCGGGAACCGCGGGGAGCTCGAGGACCGCGTGGCCAGCCTCCTCACGCGTGTCGGCCTGCGCCCGGATGTGGCCAACCGCTTCCCGCACGAGTTCAGCGGCGGCCAGCGCCAGCGCGTCGGCATCGCGCGGGCCCTGGCCCTGGAGCCCCGGCTCATCGTCTGCGACGAGGCGGTCAGCGCCCTGGATGTCTCCATCCAGGCACAGATCATCAACCTCCTCAAGGACCTGCAGGACGAGTTCGGCCTGTCGTACATCTTCATCGCCCACGACCTCTCGGTGGTGAAGTACATCTCCGACCGCGTGGCCGTCATGTACCTCGGCCGCATCGTCGAGACCGGCGGCGCCGACCAGATCTTCGACGCGCCGCAGCATCCCTACACGCGGGCCCTGCTCTCGGCCATTCCCCACGCCGACCCCAGGCGCCGGGCCGAGCGGGTCCCCCTCACCGGCGAGATCCCCAGCCCGATCTCCCCGCCCTCCGGCTGCCACTTCCACACGCGCTGTCCGCTGGCGGAGGACCGCTGCCGCCAGGCCTGGCCGGAGCCGGCCTCCGTGGCCCCTGGCCACCGCGTCTCCTGCCACCCCGTGGCGGACGCCCTCGCGAAGTCCGCTCCGGGGTCCTGAGGTTCTAGCCCGAGCGGGCTAGGATCCTCCCGTGGACCCGACGCTCTCCTCCCTGCAGCCTCGGGCCGTCCGCCTGGGCTGGCTGATCGGCCTGCGCTGGCTGGCGGTCCTCGGGCAGGTCTCGACCATTGGCATCACCGCGCTGGTGCTGCGGATCGAGCTGCCGCTGCTGCCCCTCGGGCTGGTGGTGCTGGCGGAGGTGCTCTCGAACGCCTCCCTGCACGCGTGGAATGCCTGGAGGAGGCGGCGCAACGATCCGCCGACCGCCGCCGTGCAGGAGCAGCTGCAGCTGCTCGTCATGGTCCTCGACACGGTCCTGCTGGTGTTCCTGCTGCAGCTGACCGGGGGGCTGGGCAACCCGTTCGCCGCCTTCCTCACCGTTCACATCGTGATGGCCGCGGTGCTCCTTCCCCAGGCTCTGGCCTTTGCGGGGGCTGGGTTCACGGCCGTGTGCCTGACGGTCCTCGTGTTCACCCATCGCCCTCTGCCCGCCCTGGCGGAGCGCCCTGACCTGCGCACCTGGGGGACGGCCGTGGCCCTCTCCATGACCCTGGTGATCACGGTGTACTTCGTGACCCGCGTCACGCGTGCGCTGGCCCTCCAGACGGAGGAGCTCGCCCGCGAGCGCGATCGGCAGTCTCGCGCGGAGCGGCTCGAGGCCCTGGGCACCCTGGCCGCCGGCGCCGCGCACGAGCTGGCGACTCCCCTCTCCACGATCGCCGTCGTGGCCAAGGAGCTCGAGGTGCGCCTCGCGAGCCGGCCGGAGACGGGCGAGGAGGCCGAGGATGCGCGCCTCGTCCGCACCGAGGTCGCCCGCTGCCGCCGCATCCTCGACCGCATGAGCACCGAGTCCGGGGACCGGGCTGGGGAGGCCTGGGTGCGCATCGCAGTGGGTGAGGTGGTGGACGACACCCTCGAGGAGTTCCCGCACCCCGACCGCATCGAGGTCGAGCTGGCTCCGGAGGTCGAGGTCCAGGAGGCGCGCGTCCCCCGCCAGGCGCTCACCATGGCCCTGCGGAACCTCCTCTCCAACGCCGTGGACGCCACCCCTGGCGAGCGTCCCGTGAGCTTCTCCGCGGCGGTGACGGGTCGGGGGGTGGAGTTCGTGGTGCGTGACACGGGGGTGGGCATGGACCCTGAGGGGCTCAAGCGAGCCACGGACCCCTTCTTCACGACCAAGGAGGTCGGAGAGGGGATGGGCCTGGGCCTCTTCCTCGCGCGGAGCGTCACCGAGCGGTTGGGCGGGGAGCTGGTCCTGGAGTCGGAGTCGGGGCGTGGGACCACCGTGCGCCTGCGCCTTCCCCTGGAGCCCCAGGGGGCCCCTCAGGAGGCCTGAGTCGGCTCCCGTGCCGCCGGAGCGGATCGGCACTCGGATCCCCGGAGGCCTGGCCTAGGATGCCTCCATGGCACCGCTGGACTCCACTCCGCCCAAGCCCGTCGAGCCGGGCGACCTGCTCCTCGTGGACGACGATGTCGTCCTCCGTGAGCGCCTCGCCAAGGCCCTTCGCGCCCGCGGCTTCGAGGTTCGGACCGCAGGTGGCTACGACGAGGCCGTCGCCCTGGCCTCCTACCGGGCCCCCGACTACGCGGTCGTGGACCTGCGCATGCCCGGCCGCTCCGGCCTCGAGCTGGTCCAGGCGCTCCACGAGGAGGACTCCGGGACGCGGATCCTCGTCCTCTCCGGCTACGGCAGCATCTCGACCGCGGTCGAGGCGGTGCGCGTGGGGGCCCTCAACTTCGTTCCCAAGCCGGCTGACGCCGACGACCTGATTGCCGCCTTCCAGCGCGGCGATCGGCCCGCCCCCGGGGTGAGCACGGAGGACTACCGCGCGCCGTCCCTGGCCCGCGCCGAGTGGGAGCACATCCAGCGCGTCCTCCGGGACAGCGGCGGCAACATCTCCGAGACGGCCCGCCGCCTGGGCATCCACCGCCGCTCCCTGCAGCGCAAGCTCCAGCGCGACGCGCCGCGGGACTGAGTCGGTCCTTGAGCGTGGCGTCTCCTGGAGCGCGCCCCAAGAGCAGCGGCAACGCGGTGCCGAGCGGCCTAGGAGCCCTGCCGCGTGGAGTTGGCAGAGCTCCGTGATCCGGCCGCGCTGCGGACTCGGCACGCCGTGGATGAGGCACGCCGCGGATGAGGCACGCCGCGGATGAGGCACGCCGCGGCCGTGAGGCGCCGTGGGATCAGCCCCCGGCGGGCGGCTCATCCCCCTGAGCTGGAGCTGAAGCGACCCCGGGGAGGCTTCCTCTCTGCCGCTCGCCCGCGAGTCTCGAAT
>JADHNZ010000028.1 GCA_016779225.1 Planctomycetota bacterium | reverse complement strand
GGTACCGCTTAAACGCCTTGGCGCCCCTCTCGTGGGGCAGCACGCACAGGATCGTGTCGTCGCCCGCAATGGTCCCCAGCAGCCCGCCCGGCTGGACCCGGTCCAGCACGAGGGCCAGCGCCTGCGCTCCGCCCGCCGGCGTGTGCAGCACCACCTGGTTCAGGGCCACCTGCGCCCGCGTCAGCCAGGTCCGCACCGCCGTCCGCACCTCCGCGTCACCCGCCGGCACCGCGGCAAGGCCGGGCAGCATGTACCCCTCGGCCCCCTTCACGGCCCCCAGGGCCCGCAGGTCCCGACTGAGCGTCGCCTGCGTGACGGACACCCCCTCCGCCGCCAAAGCAGCGGCCAGCGCCTCCTGAGAGGCCACCGGCCCGGCCTCGAGCAGCCGGAGGATCGTCTGGTGTCGCTGGGGGCGGGGCATGAATATGCGCACGAAGCATAAAGGTGCCAACCTCTCTGTCAACGGTTCTGGCCAGAAAGCGTGTCTTCGATCCAGGCGCACTGGCCTTGGGTGCTGCGAGGGCCAGGGGCCCGAGGAGGATGCCAAGGATGGGGATCGAGGAGTTGCTGCTGGGGTTGGTCGCGGGGCTCGTGGTGGTCGGGCCGGGGCTCTTGCTGTGGGCGGTGAGGAGGACGGCCTGGCTCGAGGGGCTGGCGTTGGCCGGTGCCGGGGCCGGGGTCTGGATGCTCGTGCGGGCGGAGTGTGGCGGGGAGGGCGCTGGGCTGGGTGCCGGTGGGCTGGGCGACGGTTGCGCGCTGGTGCTCCAGGGGGCTGCGACGGCGCTGCTGGGGTGGTCGCTGGTGCGGGCCTGGCGGCCGGGGGTCCTTGCGGGGCTGCTTGCGGCGTGGGCCGGCGTGACGGCGTGGGCCGTGCTGGAGGGTGGGCCGCCGGAGGCGCGCTCGGCCTTCGACGGGTGGAGCGTGGACGGCGCCCTGTGGGCGGCGGCGAGCACCCTGGTGCTCGGGCCCCTCGCGCTGGCTCAGGTGCTGGGCAGCCTGGCGGTCGCGCTGGTGCTTCCTGCGGGCTGGCTGGGAGGACCGGCGCTCGCCATGGCGCGTCCGCGGCGGGTGCGGCTCCTGGGTCTGGCGTGGCTGCTGGCCTGCGTGCCTGCGGTGCGCTCCTCGGTGGAGAGCGGCGCTCACAGGGCCCTCTGGAGCCGGATCGTGGAGAGCGAGGGGGCGCTGCCCTTCCCGGGGATGCAGCTGGCCTTGAGCCTTCCGGAGGCGGCGAGAGCGGGCGCTGCGCGGGCAGATGGCATGGAGGGCCCAGGCGCGTCCGGGGGGAGCGTGCGCGCCGCGGGCGAGGCCCTGGTGGAGTGGCTGGAGGTCGTGGAGGTCGAGCCCACCCGCCTGCGCCTGCGCTCGGCCCGACGCCCTTGGGAGGACGGCACCGGCGTGCGTGCCGACGGCAGCCTTCCCGAGGCAGAGCGGGCCGCCGAGCGCTGGGTGGCCTGGCCGCTTGCCGCGGGCGGCCCGGTGCGGCTGCGGTGGTGAGGCCTGAGGGGCGTGCCCTGCCTGGAGCCTGCCCCGAGTGAGCGGTGGCGGGGCCTGGCGGAGGAGTGAGGCGGAGGCCGTCGAGCTGCGGCTGGGCCTCTCAAGCGCCCTGGCGCTCGTGATCCTGCGCCACGGCGCTGCCCGAAGGGCGCCATGGCTCGGGCTCGATCACGCCGTGGCGCTGCCGCCGGTTCGCTCGGGAGCGTACTCTTGAGCCCCGTGGACAGCGTGCTCTTGCTCCTCGCCGCCCTGGCCGGGCTGGTCCTGCTGCAGGTGGTGATCCCGCACCTGTTGAAGCAGGCACAGCTGCGCTCCCTGGCGCGGCGGACGCGCGGCCGGCTCGTCCTGAGTTATGACGACGGACCCTGGGAGGGTCTGACCCCGCGCGTGCTCGAGGCCCTGGGCAAGCGCGGGGCGCGCGCCTCCTTCTTCCTCATCGGGAGCAAGGTCGAGGCGGAGCCGGCCCTCGCGGCGCGCATCGCGGCGCAGGGGCACGAGGTGGGCAGCCACTCGTCGCGGCATCCGCATCCCTGGCGCTCGGACCCGGTGAGCCTGGGCCTCGACCTGGCGCGCGGCCACCGGCAGCTCGAGGCGGCGGGGCTGCGGCCTGCGGGCTATCGCCCCCAGTACGGCAAGGTGGTCGCCAGCACCTGGCTCTGGAGCCTGCTACGGCGTCAACCGCTGCGGTGGTGGACGGTGGACTCGGGCGACAGTCAGGGCGAGCGCGATCCGGCGCGCGTGGTCGAGCGCGTGCGGCGCGCGGGTGGGGGCGTCGTCCTGCTCCACGACGGCCTGGGGACTGGGGACCGGGCGGAGTTCGTGGTGGACACGACCGTGGCGCTGCTGGACCTGGCGCGCGAGGAGGGCTGGGTCGTGGGCGGCTTCGAGGTGCTCGAGCGCGCCTGAGGCGCGCGGCTTGCCCGCGCGCGCCGCGCGACCCGAGTGCGGGAATGCCCGCGGTCACGGCTTGGGATTCCTCGCAATTCCCGTGGAACCCGCTGACCGGTGCCCTCGTCCTAGTCCGTGGAAGCACGCGGTTGTGAGCTTCCAGACACAAGAGAGGAGAACGACTGCGCCGCCCCGGCCGCCATGTAGGCGAGCCAGGGACCCGGAACGGGCGCCGGTGCGCAGTCCTTCGGGGCGGGCCTGGAGAGGCCCGCCCCTTTCTCTTGGGGCCTCCGCCATGGGGACCCAGCCTTGCCGAAGCTGCGGCTGGCGCGACCCGGTCCAGAGGGACCTGGCCGCCTCGCTCTAGGGTCCGAAGCGCTTGAAGCGCGCGTGGCCCAGCCAGGAGCGCCAGACCAGCCAGGACTCGAGGGCGACCCCGGTGCCGTCGAGCAGCTCGGTCAGGTGGGCGTGGCTGCGGCGGTCCTGGCGTGAGGGGAAGGAGCGCAGCAGGACATCGGGGTGGTTGTGGTACTGGCGGATGCGGTCGGCGCCCACCCGGTGGGCATGGTGGGCCCAGCGCCTCACATCGTCGGCGGGGCGGCAGGAGGTGAGGCCGCCTACGCTGGCGGTGCAGCGCACGACCTCGGTGTCGGTGCACCAGGCGGTCACAAAGACCTCGCGGCCCTCCTGGAACATCCCCGCGGCCATGCGGGCCTCGAACTCCTCCAGGGGCTGCCGCTGGGTCAGGCCGTGCCGAGACTTGAAGGGAGTCCGACGGACCTTCTTGCGGCCGCTCCGCCTCGAGCGCAGCAGCACCCACGCAAGCAGCGCCGCGCCCAGGGCCAGGATCAGAACAGGCTCGCGGGCCCCGACGGCCACTGCGGCGAGCAGCAGCCAGACGAGACCCGCGCCCTGGGAGCGACGCGCGCGTCGCTCGAGGAGGCTCACTGGAAGGTGACCGTCAGCCCGTCCGTGAAGTTCGAGGTCGGGGTCGGGTTCTGGTCCCGGTACCAGCAGGAGAAGTGCCAGGTCTCACCGGGCTGCACCGCCACGAAGCCGGTGGGGCGGGGGAAGCTGGTGAGGTCCACCTGGATGGCGTAGGTGCCGCTGGCGTCCGCGGTGCCGACCTGGAGGCGGTGGCGGCCGAGACCGCCGAGGAGGCACAGGTTGCCCTGGCTTCCGCCGGGGCCGGCGATGAAGCCCGGGCTCGGGCCATTCACGAAGTAGGCGAACTGGCCCGGGGGCAGGCTGCTGGCCTCGAGGGTCAGGTTGTTGGCGGCGACGAGGTCGCTGCCGATGCCTGCGATGCTGCCGGCGCTGCCGGTCGAGTTCGGGACCGCGGTGCAGAAGTTCGTTCCGATGTCGCCTGCGCCAAGGGTCGCGACGAACACGCTGCTCGCGAAGCCGCCCGCCGCGCGCACGGCGCCCACGAGGATGTTCCCGTCGGGGCTGATGTGCGAGACATTCGCGGTCTCCCAGGCGGTCATGTCGACGCCGCCGGCCGTGAGCACATCGTCGAGGTACTGGTAGCCATTCGAGGGGCTCCACAGGATGGCGCGGCCGAACGGGCCGAAGCCGAAGGTGCCGCCCGCGCGCTCACCGTCCTCGTCCACGCAGAGGAGGATGGTCTTGTCGAGGAACGCTCCGCCGGGGACGGGGCCCAGAGAGGTGGCGGTGCCGCTGGCCTGCTCCCAGATGAAGGCGCCGTTGCCCTCGGTGCCCACGGCGTAGGCCCCGTCGTGGGAGAAGCCGTAGACCTCGCCCGCTCCGTTGGGGTTGCTGCTGCTGATCAGCAGGAACGACTGGTTGAGGCTCGAGTCCCACACGCACGCCCGGCGCGCACCGGAGGCGTCCTCCTCCCAGCCGCCGATCCAGTTGCCGTCCACCGAGATGGCGCTGGCGCGGGAGCTGTTGTTGGTCTGCATCGGGAGCTGCTGCATCCCGAAGGTGTTCGTGTAGCGGAAGGCGCGACCCTGGCAGCCGAACCAGCCCAGGCCCACGGCGGTCTGCGCGTCACCGGAGAGCTCGTAGGGGTTGCTGGCGTCGGTGCCGCAGGCGCTGCCGAAGCCGCCGAGGCTCTGCCAGCCGGTGGCCGCGGTCCAGAGGCCCGCCACATCCTCGCCGGTCACCGGGTCGGTGATCTGGCCCAGGACCGTCTGGCCGTCCTCGCTGACTCCCACGGCCGACTGCTCGCCGAGGGGCGTGTAGCCGCCCGTGACGGTCCAGAGGAATGCCCCCTGGCCGTCGTTGCCCACGATCGCCGAGGCGTCCGCGTTGGCGGTGGGGAAGCTGCCGCTCTGGATGACGGTGAAGGTGGCCTGGGCGGCCGCCGGGCTGGCGAGGATGAGGAGGGGAAGGAGGCGCTTCATGGTGAGAATCCGACCCTTCACTTTACTCGGTGCAGCGCATCTCCGCTGGGTGCGGAGGGCCGGGGGTGCGTCTCATGAGTACAGGGGCGCTGGCCTCGCTCGCAGGGGGAGCCGCGGGGTGTGTCCGCGCTGCATCCCCTGGGTGACACCTTGGGCGCCCCCGGTCGTCCCTGGGTGGGGGCTTGCCCTTTGCGCGGCGGCGGCGCGGGCCGACCTCCCCACGCAGCAGCCAAGGCCTTGCACCCGGCTCGCCCTCCCCATCGCCAACAAAGGCGGAGGCCCGCCCCTGGGTGAGGGGGCGGGCCTCCTAGGCGACCAGGAAGAAGGGGGTCCTGGTGGGCGGGGGGGCGTGTACGGGCTGGGCCCGGGGGCTCAGGCGCTCTTGCGCAGCTGCGGGCGTGCGCCCAGGGCTGCGAGGGTGTGGGCCAGGTCGGGACCCAGCACCTCGGGCTCCACCGAGAGGGGGCCCGAGCGCGCGATGCGGGGCAGGCCCACGCCGGCCGTGTGGCAGCCGGCGCGCCAGCCGGAGATCAGGGACTCCACATCCGCGGCGACCACCCAGGAGTCGTCCAGGTTGATGCCGTCGTTCTGGCGGGCGTGGTGCATCACGCCGGTGTTCGGGGTGGCGTAGACCGACTCCTTGTCGTGGCCCTCGACGCCGCCCACGCGGTCGACGGCCGCATAGCTGCGGGCGATCTTCACGCCCTGCGCGCGCAGCCGGTCGAGGATGCCGGCCTCGATGGCCTGCCACTGGGCGTAGGACTGCTTGCCGTCGGGGACCTGCGGCTCGTCGGCGAACAGGTACAGGTGCCAGCCGTGCTGACCGGCGTAGAAGAGGGCGTCCACGGCGCCGGGGCGGAACACCACCTCGTCGAGGCTGGTCGGATAACCGCGCTCGGGGCGCTCGATGAGGACATCCCAGCGCGCGATGAACAGGGCGCGCTTGGAGAGGTTCTTGAGGGTCGGGAAGTGATTCATGGCGGCATCCGGGGAGAAGAGGTCCTTTGGCCACCCCCGTGATCGACGATCCGCGTCGCGCGCTGAGGCACGGGGAACGCTTTTCCGTTCAAAATCGGGGTGGTTGCGGTCGGCCCGGAAAGGTCTTCCGTGCGGTGTGGGGGCCATGTCCCGCTCTGGGGACCTGGGCGGCCCGGTCGCAGGTCTGGCCTGCGCGTCGGTCGATGCACCGACGGCCGTCCCCTCCGAATGCGCCGCTCCCTCCGCATCGCCCTCGTGCTCAACCCCTTCACCCTGCGCCAGCGCAGCGGGGACCACGCGCGCGCCCTGGCACGGGAGCTCATCGGGCGCGGTCACGCGGTGCGAGGGTTCGGGGTGCCGCCAGGGGTCGTGCCCCGCAGCGGCTCGAGCCTCATGCCCGGGATCCGGGGGTTCGTGCCGGACGCGCTGCTGGCGTACGACGGCCTCTCTCCTGCGGGCTCCCACAGCGCCGCCGTGGCGCGCCGTGCGGGCGTTCCGCTGTTCGTGGCGGAGCAGGGGTTCCCCACCCGGGGTCGTCCGGTCGAGCGGGGGCTGCGCTGGGTGGGCGAGAGGCTCTGGGGCCCCCGCGTGCGCCGGTCCCTCTGCGGGGTGGTGGCACTGGACGACCTCGCCCAGGCTCAGGCCCTCGAGTTCGGGGTCGCTCGGGAGCAGGTGCACCTCGTCCCGGGAGGCATCGACCCGGCTCTCCATCGGCGCGGCCTGCGCTCGCACCTGCTGGAGCGTCACGGCGTACGCGGCCATGTGGTCCTCGCGGCGGGTCCGCTGCTCCCCGGTCGCGGGCTGCGTGGCCTCGTTCGCGCCTATGCGGCCACCCTGGGTGCCCTGGAGGACTGGACCCTGGTGATCGCGGGCGAGGGGCCGCTGGGGCGCGAGCTCGAGGCGCTCGCCAACATCAAGGGGGTCAGCTCGGGAGTGGTGCTCGTGGAGCGCCCGCGTGCCGAGGAGCTTCCCGCCCTCGTGGGCGCAGCCACTCTGATGGTGGACGCCGATCGCAGCGGGCGCGGGCCGCGGCGCACGACCCTCGGCGGGCTGGCCTCGGGCACGCCGCTGCTTGCGGTCCCCGGCTCACGGTTCGCCAGCCTGGCGCGGGCCGAGGCCGGACTCGAGCTCGAGGGGGCGCGGGTCGAGGACCTGGCGGGGGGGCTGCGCATGGCCGCAGGTGATCCCGTGCGGAGGGAGCGCTGGGCCGCGGCAGCCACGCGCCTGGGTGCGGAGGAGCTCTCCTGGTCGCGCGTAGCGGAGCGGGTCGAGGGTCTCCTGCTCGGAGACGCGGTCAGGGAGCCGGGCGAAGAGCCCGGCCAGCTCTCGGAGGAGCCCCAGCACCGGCTGCGGCGCGCATAGACGCGGAGGGGATCCTGTCCGCGCCGCGCGGATTCCCGCTCGCCGTGCGGGATGTCCTGCTCGCGGCGATCAGGCGCCCGTGGCCTTCTTGAGCTCGTCCTTGAGGAAGGTCATGTCGGTCACATACTGCCGGACGGCCTCGGCGATCTCTCGGTCGAGGCCGCTGAAGGTGACGCTGACCTCGACCGAGTCGTCCAGCTGGGCGAGCTCGGTCACCTCCGCGGCGGCCTCGCTGAAGCCCTTCTTGAGCAGGGGCAGCTTGAACTTCACCGAGAGGCCGGTGCCCACGGCCAGGAACTGTCCCATGTCGAAGGGGCTCATCCCGGTCTTGCCGCCGCCCCAGGTGAAGGTGAGGCCCTCCTCGTCGAGGGCCGTCATGCGCGCGACGCCAGACCAGTGGCTTCCGAAGGCGTGGCCATGCACGGGGTTCTCGGCCTTGGGCTTCTCCATGAAGTGCTCGAGGCGCGCCGGATCGCTGGGGCGGAAGAGGAGCGTGCTCGGGTCCTCCTCAAAGTCCGCCTCCGGTCCGTCCGGGCCAGGCGCGCCCTCGCTCAGGGCGGCCAGGGCCTCGGCGTCGGTGTCGTGCACGCGGATGACCCGATCGAGGCCGATCTTGCCGAGGATGTCGCGGCAGAAGGTGCTGGGGTGGCTGATGACGAGCTGCCCGCCCGCGCCCTGGAGGGTCCGCGAGGCCTTCAGCACCGCGCCGAGGGCGGTGGAGTTGATGAACTGCACGAGGCGCAGGTTGATCACCGCGCGGACGATCCCGGCCTGGATCAGGGCGTCGATCTCGGTCTGGAAGGAGGGGCACGAGAAGGTGTCGAACTCCCCGCGGAGGTGGAGGACGGCGGCCTGGCTGTGCGGCTCGACGGTGATCTGCATGGGCAGAGAATACCCGCGGGCCCCTCCAGGTCCACGGACCTGGCGGGGGGAGTTCCTGGCCTTGGGAAGTGGCGCCGCTGGGCGCCGGAAGCGCGCGAGCAGGGGCGGACGGAGGAGAGCCGGGGTTCCTCCTCCAGCCGCGGACCATCGGGCGCCTAGAATCGAGGAACCCCGGCTCGTCTCCGGGGCGGCTGCATCCTCCCGCTCCTGCCCTGCCATGCCCTTCTGGAAGCGCAAGAACCCTGTCGCCGGCGGCAGACCCGCCCAGGAGGAGGAGCCTCGGCCTGAGGGGAGCTTCGAGGAGGGCGATGAGCCCCTGGAGCCTGAGGCCCAGGGCGAGGCCGGACCCGCGAGTGAGGGGCCGGACCCCTCGGCAGTCCTCCTCTCCGGGGACGCGCGCACGGACCGCAACACCGTGCAGGTCCTCCTGGACGCCATCGCCCGGGTGTCCGAGTCCCGCGACGCGGACTCCCTGCTCGACCACATCGTGGACACGGCTGTCGGGGCCACGGGGGCGGAGCGGGGCTTCCTGCTGCTCGAGCCCGAGCCCGGGGCCGAGCCCGAGGTCCGGGTCGCAAGGGACCGCCGCGGCGCGCCTGTCCCCGCGGGTGAGCGCTGGTCCACGAGCGTGGTGGCACGGGTGACGGGCACGCGCGTCCCGTTCCGCACCACGGTGTCGGGCCACGGGGACCTGGACCTTGGCCAGAGCGTCTTCGACCTCAAGCTCCGCGCCGTCATGTGCGTCCCCCTCGAGGTGCGCGGGGTCGCGGGGGCGACGGGCCGGCGCGGCGCGCTCTATGTGGACTCCCGAGCCGCGACGCGGGACTTCAGCGTGGGGGACCTGGCCCTGTTCCACGCCCTTGCCCAGCATGTGGGCATCGCCCTCGAGAATGTGGAGCGCAGCGCCGAGGCGGTCGAGCGCGCGCGCCTCGAGCAGTCCATGCAGCTGGCGAGTGAGATCCAGCAGGGCCTGCTCCCCAGCAGGCTCGAGGTCCCGCCCGGCTGGGAGGCCCACGGCTGGTACGCCCCGGCGGAGCATGCGAGCGGAGACTTCTACGACGCGGCTCCCGTGTCTGGCGGGCGCGCCGCCGTGATGGTTGGGGATGTCACCGGCCACGGCGTCGGACCGGCGCTGCTGGTGGCCTCGGTGCAGGCCAGCCTGCGCGCGTTCCTCAGCGTCTTGGACGAGCCGGGCGCCTGCGTGCAGCGCGCCGAGGCGGACCTGACCCAGCGCATGGACGACGCCACCTTCGTGACGCTGATGCTGCTGGTGCTCGCGCCGGACGGGGGGCTCGCCACGGTGGACGCGGGCCACGGGTGCGGCCTGGTCTGGCGTCGTCGCACGGGGCAGGTCGAGCGCCTTGGCCGGCGCGGTCCGGCCCTGGGCGTGATGCCGGGCTTCGCTCACGCCTGCCATGGGGAGGCCGCCCTGGAGGAGGGCGACCTGGCGCTGCTGTACACGGACGGCATCAGCGAGACGGCGCGGCCCTATGCGCCCGCGGCGCTGTTCGGTGAGGAGGGCGTGCGTCGCGTCCTCGTTGAGGTGGGTGAGGCGGGTGGCAGCGCGGCAAGCCTCTGCGAGGCCCTGGCCGCGGCGGCGACCGCGCACGGCGGCGGGGTGCGAGAGGACGACTGGACCCTGGTGGGGATCCGGAGGACCGGCGCGCGCTGATGGCGGGGAGCGGGCCCAGACCGGCGCTGCCCTCGCCCCGAGTGGAGTGGCCCGAAGGCTTTGCGGCGCGGCTCGAGGGGTTCGTGCCCCGCATGGCCGCGCGCCGCGAGCGGCGCGAGGGGGCCGGGGGCAGCACGGTGCTCGGCGCGGGCGAGGAGTTCATCGGCCACCGTCCCTATCGCGAGGGCGAGGACCTGCGTCGCCTGGACTGGGGTCTGCTGGCGCGCAGCGACCAGCCCTTCGTGAGGCGAACGCGGCGTGAGGCGGCCGAGTCCTGGGCGGTGGTCGTGGACACCAGCGCCTCCATGGGGCTCGGCACTCCCGGCAAGCTCAGCGCAGCGGCAGCGCTTGCGGCGGCGCTCGCCACCGTGGGCGCGCGCGGTGGCGCACGGGTGCAGGTGGTCACGGGCGCCACTCCGCCCCTCGAGGTGCGGCGTGGTGCGCCCCTCGGGCACCTCCTCGATCTTCTCGGCGGACTGGCCGCCGGGGCCTCCGACGGGCTGCGTGGGCTTCTGAACTCGTGGCGGCCGAGCAGCGCGTGCGGCCTCGTCGCCGTGCTGGGGGATCTGGTGGGGACTGAGCCCCAGGACCTCTCGGTCTGGGAGCGACCCGGCCGTGAGCTCGTGCTGGCCCAGGTGCTCGCGCCCGAGGAACTCGATCCGCCGGGTGAGGAGCCCGTGCGCTGGTTCGATCCGGAGGGAGAGGAGGTGCGCAGCTCTGCCGGAGAGGCCGCAGTCAAGGGCTATGAGCGCCGTCTCGAAGCGTGGCTCGAGCGCTGGGCGCGCGCGGCGAGGCGGCCAGGCCTGCGCTGGTCCGTGGGCTCGTCCGCCGCGCCCTTCGAGGACCGCGCGCGTGTCGTGCTCGAGGGAGACCGCGGATGAGGTTCGAGCAGCCGCTCGCGTGGCTCCTGCTGGCGCTTCCAGTGGTCGCCGTCCTGCGCTCGCTCGTGCGGGGTGCGCCTCGCTCGCGCCTGCTCGCGACGGTGGGGCTGATGCCGCGTGCGGGGGAGCCCGCCGCCGCCGCGCCTCGGAGGCGCGTGCCGCTGAGCCGCGCGCTGCTCGCACTCGCGCTCGTGGTGGGGACCGCGGCGCTCGCCGAGCCTCGCCTCGGACCCGTGAGCGAGCCGGTGCCCTGGATGGTCGTCGTGGACCGCAGCCCGTCCATGGGCCTGCCGGCGGAGGGGGACCTGGCCCGCCACGCGCTTGGCCTGCGGCTCCTCGCGGACGAGCTGGGGCGCGGGCCCCATCGGTTCGTCGCGGGTGACGAACCCGGGCTCGAGTTCCTGGGCTCCGCTCCGCCGCGGGAGTGGTTCGAGGGGCCCCCGCGAGACGAGCCGGACTGGGGGCGGTTCGATCAGCCCGGCACCTGGTGGCTCACGGATGGAGCGCCCGCGGAGGGACCCCTTCGCGCGGGGCTTGCGGCGTCCGGCGGACCCGCGGTGCGGGGCCTTGTGAGCGCGGGCCCCCTCGGCGCGCTGGCCTTCGATGGCGAGCAGCTCGTCCTGCGTCCGGGCGAGGCGCGCCCTGGGACCTATCGCATCGAACCGGGGATCCCCGGCGTGCTGGCGGCGGCGGTCGAGGCCTGGGCCGAGGTGCGCGGGCACGAGCCGGCCGGAGCAGAGGGAGCAGCAGGCCTCTGGGTCCGGGCCGTCCCTCGGTCGGAGCAGGCCGTCGGCTCGACCCCTGCCGAGGCGCACGCCCTTGAGGGTCGTGGCTGGCGGCTTGTGGGCAGCGGCGCGCCCGAAGCCGCTGCGGGGGAGCCCATTGGGTACGGAGAGGGGCTCGCCATCCAGCCCGGGGTCCTCTGGAGCGGCCTGGCCGCGCCGGTGACCCTGGAGGGAGACGCGGCGGCCTTCGCCGTTGCAGTGGCCTCCGCCTGCGATCGCAGCCTGTGGCCCGGACCCGATGTGGTGGCCCTGGACGAGCGCGCCGCGGCGGGCGCGAGCGTGGTCCGGCCCGGGGAGCCCCGTCCCGGCGCGGAGACGCCCTCGCCGGAGCTCGAGGTCCCCCTCCTCCTGGCGGCGGCCCTGCTGGCCGCCGGAGCCCTGCTTGCAGCGCGTGGCGGGCGGCCGTGACGGAACCGGACGCGAGTTCGAAACCAAGCGGTCTAGCCGGCGTATCCCAGATCACCGACGGCGCTCTCACCCCTCTCGGCTCCGGCATCCCCTCCCCATGACTCACCGCGCTCCCCACGGGTGGCTCTCCTGCGCGCGCCAAGCCGGCGCGTCGCCTCGTCCGTCTCTCGAGGGGGGCCGCCTGGCGGCCCTCGGCCGATTCGCCCTGATCGGGGTGCTCGCCCTGGGGGTCCAGGTCCCGGCGGCCCTGGCCCAGGAGCCGCGCCGGGAGCAGGACCTGAGCGAGCTGGAGGGGCGTCCTGCACCGGCGCTCGAGGTCACGGGGTGGCTGAACACCGACGGCCCGCTCACCTGGGAGGACCTGCGCGGGAAGGTGGTGCTGCTCGACTTCTGGGGCACCTGGTGAGGCCCCTGTCGGGGTGCCGTGCCGCACCTCAAGGAGCTCCACGAGCGCTGGGCGGATCAGGGCCTGGTGATCCTCGGGGTGCACACCCAGAGCAAGGGTGAGCTGGCGCACGAGTTCGCGCGCAAGGAGGGGATCCCGTACCCCATCTGCATCGACTCGAGCGGCCAGACCGTCAAGCGCTTCCAGGTCAACTCCTTCCCCGACTACTACCTCGTCGACCGCGAGGGGGTCCTGCGGTATGCGGACCTCGCCAATGGTGAGGTGGATCGCGTCCTTGAGGAGCTCCTGACCGAGCGCAAGGAGTCGCCCTTCGCTGCGGCCCTGAGGGCCTTCGGCGCGCGGCATCCGCGCGTAGGCCTGGCCGCTGGTGAGGGCGAGGGCCGTGGGGAGACCCTCGTGCAGCTGAGCTTCGGCCGGGATGCCGCGGGCTCCTGGATCGAGGTCGAGGCGCGCAGCCAGGAGCCCGCCGGGCCCGCACGCCTCGAGGTGAGCCGCATGCGCCTGGAGAAGGGGCTGCCGCTCCTGCGCCACCGGGTGTTCGAGGCTGGCGTCGTCCAGTGGGACCTCACCTGCGAGAAGGGCAAGCTCAAGGGCAAGGGGCCCATGGGCTCGGTGCTGCGCAACCTCGAGGCCTGGCCCACCTCGCCCCTCGCGCCGCTCTTGCTCAGCGGGCCCCTCGCGGCCGCCGAGCGCACCCACCGCGAGAGCGGTGGGATTGGAGCGTCCCGTGAGCTGGTGCGTTGGCTCTCCCTCGGCCGCGAGCTGCGCGTCGTGGAGGGCCAGCTCGAGGCGCGCACCCATCCCGAGGAGGTCTCCTGGGTTGGCGTGGGCTGGTTCCCGAACCTCGCTCCGCTCAAGGCGCCAGAGAGCGTCGCCTGGTTCGACGAGGACGGAGCCCTGACGGGACTCGAGGCCGGAGCCGGCGCGAAGCCGGCGGTTGAGCTCCTGAGCGCCGAGCGAACCGCCCAGCTTGCGGAGCGGCTGCTCGAGCGCTGAGGGACGGCTCCTCGGTCGGGCCTCGACCTCAGGGCCGACCCGAGTCCGTGCCCAGGCCGAGCACCGCACCCTGCCTGGCGAGACGCAGGCCGCTTGCCCAGAGCTGCTCCGTGGCGGGGCTCGCCGGGTCGTGGAGCGGGTTCGAGTGGTTGAGGTGGATCAGGTGCACCTTGGCGCGCTCCTCGGGCAGCCAAGAGCGGGTGCGCTGGAGGGTCTCCACCACGAACGGGTGCGGCACCTCCGCCATGTCCCGGCCGGGCAGCTCGCCGCCGTCGAAGAAGGTCGCGTCGAGGAAGGCGAGGTCCACGCCGGCCACGACCTCGCGCAGGTCCTGCTCCCAGCGCTCCCACTTGTCGATGTCCGGTAGGTGCAGGAGCGCGCCCGCGGGCGTCGTGATGCGCCAGCCCACGGTGTCGGAGAACTCGCCGCGGTGGGGGACGGGCAGCGCCTCGGCGCGGACCCGGGGGCTGAGGTCCAGGCTGGCTCCGGGCTCGACCTCTACCAGCTCGATGTGGCCCGCATCGACCAGCAGGCTCCAGGGAGCCTCCTCGCGCAGGATGCGTGCCATGGTCGGCGTGCAGACCACGCGCTGACCTCTGGCGCCGTAGGCCTCGCGGCCCAGGTGCAGGAGCCCCAGGCAGTGCCCCATGTGGGCGTGCGTGAGGAGGATTCCGTCGAAGAGCGGCGGGCGGCCCTCGACCTGGTTGCCGTCGCGTGGGTCCTGATGCGCTCGCGCCCGCTCGACTTGGCTCGGAAGGTCGGGCGTGGCGTCCAGCAGCCACCGCTGCCCCGCCTCAGGATCGACGACGAGGATCGAGGCCACGGCGCGCGCTGCGCTCGGCTCGACGCGCGCCCGCTCGCAGCACGCCGCACGGCAGCCCAGCTGGGGGAGGCCTCCGTCCTGAGCGGTGCCGAGGACCACGGCGTAGGGCCCGGCGGGCAGAGGCGCGTCGCCCTCCGTCGCCGGAGCGCACGAGGCCAGCAGGGCCAGAGCCAGGACGAGCCTCACGGCTGCTCCTCGGGATCGATGAAGCTCGTGGTGGCTTGGCGCCTGCGATCTACCGACAGGTGCAGGACATCGGGCCGGGAATAGTGCCCGGCGGGGTCGAAGTTCTGGCGCTCGCGCAGGACGGCTTCGGGATCGAGGTCCACCGTGAAGACGCCCTCGCAGCAGCCCTGCGGCTCCAGCAGCCAGGAGCCGTCCGGTGCCGCGACGCAGGAGCCTCCGTCGTGGATCCAGGCGTCCTCGACGAGGCCGAGGTCAGCGCGGCCCTCGAGGTCCGAGGGCACATCGCAGGCGCGCAGGGGCGCGCCTACCGAGAGCACGAAGGAGCGGCCCTCGCGCGCAGCGAAGCGCGTCCACTCCTCGGTGTTGCGCACGCTACCGGGCCAGATCGCAGCGTGCAGGGTCTCGCCCTGGGCCTGGAGGGCGTGCCTGGCGAGGGGCATCCAGTTCTCCCAGCAGTTGAGGCTGCCGAGGCGGAAGGGACCCACCGGGTGCACCACGAGGCCCTCGCCGTCGCCGGTCCCCCAGGCCAGGCGCTCCTCATAGGTGGGCATCAGCTTGCGGTGGGTGGAGAGCACGCGGCCATCGGGCCCGAGGGTGACGCAGGTGCAATAGAGGGTCTGCCCGCTGCGATCCGGCGCGCGCTCCACGATCCCGAGGACGGCATGGATCCCGAGGGCCGCGACGCGCTCCTGCACCGGCGCGAGGTCGCCGCGCTTAAGGTCCACGGCCTGCTCGAGGTAGAGGGCGTGCCAGCGCTTCTGCCGGGGGTCGTTGAAGCGCGCCCCGCCGGTGCGGTCGAGCCAGATCGGATAGCCGGGGACGAGGGCCTCGCCGAAGACTGCAAGCTGGGCGCCGTCGAGCTGGTCGAGGGCGGCCAGCACGCGGTCGAGGGTGCGCGCCCGATCCAGCAGGACCGGGGCGATCTGGCAGAGGGCGACGCGCATGGGGGCAGCCTAGCGGCTGGCCGCGGGGTCCTCGGGCGGCGCCCCACGAAGGGTGCCCGGACGCCAGCCTCTGGAGGACCGCGAGCGTCGAAAGGGATCTGTACGCAGTCCCCTCGGCAAGCTCGACGCGGGCCAGCGCCGCGCCTACTCTCGCGCCATGCGCAGCCCACTCAAGAGGTCCCTCGGTGCTCTCGCGTTCCTGGCCTCCCTGGTGCCGGGCGTTCGCTCGCAGGCGGCCCCCCAGGCCCCCGAGCGCCTCACGGTCTGGTTCCTCGGGGACCGCGGCCACCACCAGCCGGCGGCCCGCGCCGCGGAGGTGCACGCGGCCCTGGCGGCACGCGGCATCGACCTCTTCTATCGGGAGGACCTCGAGCTGCTCACGCCGGAGACCCTGGCCCAGGCCGACGCCCTCGTCGTGTACGCCAACCACGACCTCCTCGGCGCGGACGGGCGCGGCGGCGAGCGGTCAGCCGCGCTGCTCGAGTGGGTGCGGGGCGGCGGCGCGCTGGTCGCGGTGCACTGTGCTTCGTTCTGCTTCCGCGATTCGGACGCGTTCGTCGGGCTCGTGGGCGGGCAGTTCCAGAGCCATGGGACCGGCGTGTTCCGCAGCCAGGTCGTGGACGCGGCGCATCCGATCACGCGCGGCTACGACGGCTTCGAGTCTTGGGACGAGACCTATGTGCACCACCTGCTCACGGGGGACCGTCGCGTCCTCGAGCGGCGTCCCCCGCAGCCGGGGGAGGAGCGCGCGGAGGACTGGACCTGGACCCGCGAAGAGGGCGAGGGACGGGTCTTCTACACGGCCTGGGGCCACGACGGGCGCACCTGGACCCACCCGGGGTTCCAGGACCTGCTGGTGCGCGGCCTGAGGTGGGCCACGGGAGACGAGGAGCCCGGCCGCGCCTGGCCCGACGAGGGCTTCGAGTACCAGAGCGCGCGCGTTCCCAACTATCAGCCCACGGGGCAGGGGCGGCCCTTCGACGCGATGCAGCGGCCCCTCTCGCCGGAGGCCTCCGTGCGGCACCACCGGGTGCCCCCGGGGATGCACCTCGAGCTCTTCGCGACCGAGCCGCTGGTGACCAAGCCCATCGCCCAGTGCTGGGACGCGCGCGGCCGGCTGTGGGTGGCGGAGACCGTGGACTACCCGAACGATCGCAAGGACGCCGGGGGCGGCGACCGCATCGTGATCCTGGAGGACGAGGACGGCGACGGCCGCGCGGACACCCGCACTGTCTACGCGGAGGGGCTGAGCGTCCCGACCAGCCTCGTGCACGGGCCAGACGGGCTGATCGTGGCCCAGGCGCCGCAGATGCTCCTGCTGCCCGACCGCGACGGAGACGACCGGGCCGACGCGCGCATCGAGCTCTTCCGCGGGTGGGGTACGGGAGACACGCACGCCGGGCCCAGCAACCTGCGCTACGGGGTGGACGGCTGGATCTGGGGGACCGTGGGGTACGCGGGCTTCGGGGGCGAGGTCGGAGGCGTGCAGCACCGCTTCGGCTCGGGCATCTATCGCTTCCGACCGGACGGCACCGAGCTCGAGGCCATGCGCGCCACGACCAACAACACCTGGGGCCTGGGGCTCAGCGAAGAGGGCCTGGTGTTCGCCTCCACGGCGAACGGGAATGCCAGCGTGCACCTGGGGATCCCGAACCGGGTCTACGAGAGCCTGCGCGGCTGGTCCCCCGGGCCCCTGCAGACCATCGCGGAGACGCAGCGCTTCCACCCCGTGACCGACGGCGTGCGGCAGGTGGACTTCCACGGTCAGTTCACGGCGGGAGCCGGGCACGCGCTCTACACGGCGCGAGCCTTTCCAAAGCGCTACTGGAACCGCGCCGCGTTCGTGAACGGACCGACCGGGCACCTGGTGGGGCAGCTCTTCCTCGAGCCCGATGGCAGCCACTTCGTGGCGCGCGATGGGTGGAGCCTCTTCGCCAGCCGCGACGAGTGGTGCGCGCCGATCGCGGCGGAGGTGGGGCCCGACGGCTGCGTCTGGATCCTCGACTGGTACAACTACATCGTCCAGCACAACCCGACGCCGCGCGGCTTCGACAACGGCCCGGGCAATGCCTATGTGACGCCGCTCAGGGACAAGACCCACGGCCGCATCTGGCGCGTGGTTCCGGACGCGGGGGGCACGGCGTCGCCGTCGCTCGAGAGCCTGGAGGACCGCGTTGCGGCCCTCGAGGACGGCAACCAGCTCTGGCGCCTCGCGGCCCAGCGGCGCCTCGTGACCGAGCCCTCGCCGGAGCGTGACGCGCTCCTGCTGGCGTCCCTTCGCGACGCGCGGACCGACGCCCTGGGCCTGGTCCCAGGCGCACTGCACGCGGCGCAGCTGCTGCTCGGGCCCTTCGCGGGCGCCAGTGCGCGTGCACGGGCCGAGGCCCTCGAAGCGCTCCGCCGCCACGCGGCGGGGCCCCATGCGGTCCTGCGACGGCTCGCCTGCGAGCTGGGCCCCCGCGACCGCGGCCTGGCCGACCTGGTGCTGGGGCAGGGCCTCTTGCACGACCCGGACGCGAAGGTGCGTCTGGCCGCCCTCCTGGCGCTGGCCGAGGTCCCCGCAGATCCCAGGGTGGGCCCCGAGCTCGAGGCCCTGCTCCGCGAGCCCTCGGTCCTCGAGGATCGCTGGCTCCCGGAGGCGGCCCAGGCCGCCGCGGCGCGGCACTCTGCCGGCTTCCTGGCGGCCGTCCTGCGCGGGACGCGCCGGGAGCAGCTGGAGCTGCGCGAGCAGCGCGGCCCGCGCAACCTCCTGCCGAACGGGTCCATCGAGGACCTCGGTGCCGACGGCCGGCCCGCGGCTTGGTCGACGCGCACCTATGGCGGGGAGGCCGAGCACTTCGTGGCGCCGGGCCGCGGCGGCGGGAGCGCGCTCGGCATTCGCTCCGCCACCGGCTCCGACACCAGCTGGTTCGCCCCGGCCACGCTCGAGCCCGGAGGGCGCTACCGGCTCTCCGCCTGGGTGCGGACCGCCCCGGGCTTCGACCGCTCTACCGGGCGCGGTGCGCAGCTCAATGTGCACGAGGTCCAGGGCACTGAGGACACGCGCACCGAGGGGCTTGGCGCGGGGGACGGCTGGCGTCGGATCAGCACCGAGTTCACGGCGGACGGCCGTCGTCAGGTCACGATCAACGCGCTCTTCGGGGGCTGGGGATGGTCCAAGGGCGAGGTCTGGTTCGATGACCTCGTGCTCGAGCCCCTCGCGCCGCCGCTCCTCGGCGGCGAGCTGGGCCGCGTGGTGACGCGCGTGACGGCGCACCACGCGGAGTTCGGGGACCCCGCGTCGACGATTGCGATCCTCGAGGCCCTGCCCGAGGCCGTCCCCGAGCTGGCGCGCGCGATCCTCGAGGGGTTCGCCTCCGGCAGCAGAGGCCGTGGCCCGGACCTCACCGCGGCCGTCCTGGAGCAGCTGGCGCAGGTGCACGAGGGCCTGGACGGGCCCGGGCGCGTGCTGCTGACGCAGCTGGTGCTCGGGTGGGGAGCGGGCGCCGCATTCGATCCCCAGCGGGCGGAGGCGGTCGCGTTCCTCGAGGGCCAGCTGGAGCGCGAGGACCTGGAGCCCCTCGAGGCAGGCTTCGCCGCGCGCGGGCTGCTCGAGCTCGGCTCTCCCGACGAGGTCGCGGTCCGCCTCCTGGCCACCCTCGACCTGGACACGGCGCCCGAGGTCGCGGCCACGGTCCTCGAGGTCGTGGGGCTCGCAGAGGCAGAGTCCGTGGGGAGCGCGATCCTCGAGCGCCTCCCTGCGCTCTCTCCCAGCGCGCGGGGCGTCGCGGTGCAGCTCCTGACCCGGCGCGCGGCCTGGACCGGAGCGCTGCTCGCGGCGATCGAGCAGGAGGAGCTCCCTCCGAGCGTTCTCTCGGCGGCCTCCTGGCAGGCTCTCCGGCAGAGTCCGGACGCTGAGCTCGCCGCGCGGGCCCTGGCCGCCTCGCCCGGCTCCTCGGGAGGGGGCGCGGCCCAGCTCGTCGCGCGGCTCGCAGGCGGGCTCGAGCTGGAGGGTCGAGCGGAGGTCGGGCGCGCGCTCTTCGGCGAGCACTGCTCGGTCTGCCACCGGCTGGGTGGCGAGGGCGGAGAGGTGGGGCCCGCCCTCGATGGAATCGGGGCCACCTCGGGCGAGGAGCTGCTCGTGCATGTCCTCGACCCCAGCCGCAATGTGGAGGCCAACTACCAGCTTTGGACTGCGGTGACCTTCGACGGCGTCATCCATGCCGGGCGCCTGCTTGGTGAGACGAGGACCACCCTGCAGCTCATCGACGCCCAGGCCCGCACCATCACCCTCGAGAAGGAGGAGGTGGAGGTCCTGCAGGCCTCACCCGTCTCTCTCATGCCGGAGGGGTTCGAGAGCCTTGGCGAGCAGGGCCTCGCAGACCTGTTCGCCTTCCTGCGCGGCCAAGGAGACCACTGATGGGCGTTCGCGTGGGCATGAGCATGCTGCTCTGGGGACCCCGGGTCACCGAGGAGCACGACGCCGTTCTCGAGGAGATCGCGGAGGCGGGCTACGACGGGGTCGAGGTGCCCATCACCGGCGTCCCCGGCGCGGAGCTGGAGGCCCTGGGCCGCCGGCTCGACGCGCTGGGCCTGGCGCGCACCGCGGTGGGCTTCTGCACGGAGGAGGTCGACCCCGCGAGCCCCGATCCGGCGGTGCGCAGCGCCGCCATCGAGCACCTGGTCGAGCTCGCGCGCGGCGCGGAGGCCCTGGGCGCGGACCTGGTGGGGGGGCCCATCCACTCGGCGTACGCCCACTTCCCGGACCGGGCGCCCGGAGCCGAGGACTTCCAACGCGCGGCCGAGGTGCTGCACGCGGCTGCCGAGCGCGCGGGCGGCGTGACGCTGGGCGTGGAGTTCCTGAACCGCTTCGAGGCCTGGCTGCTCTCGTGCACCAGCCAGACCGTCGAGCTCCTCGACGCGGTGGACCATCCCAGGGTGCGGGCCGTCTTCGACACCCACCACGCCCACATCGAGGAGGACTCCACGGCGGAGGCCTTGGCACGGATGGGCAGGCACCTTGGGCACCTGCAGGTGAGTGAGAATCACCGCGGGGTCCTGGGCGCCGGCCAGGTGCCCTTCGACGCCGTCTTCGACGCCGCGGCGAGGCTGCGGTACGACGGCTGGGTCGTGGTGGAGTCGTTCAGCCGCGAGGACCCCGCCTTCGGGAACGGGCTGCGGATCTGGCGCTCCCTCTCCCCGTCTCCCATGCTGGTGGCCCGTGAGGGCCTGCAGCTCGTGCGCGCGCAGCTGGCGCGCGTCGGCCTCCTCTCCTGATCCCTCCGTTCTCCACGCTCCGCCCCATGGACTCCTTCGATCCGACCCCCGCCGACCGCTTCTCCTTTGGCCTCTGGACCGTGGGCAACCCCGGTCGCGACCCCTTCGGGCTGCCGGTGCGTGCCGTTCAGGACCCGACCCGCATCGTGGCCAAGCTCGCGGAGTGCGGCGCCCACGGGGTCAACCTGCACGACGAGGACCTGGTGCCCTTTGGCAGCTCGGCGGCGGAGCGCGACCGCATCGTGGCGGACTTCAAGAAGGCCCTCAGCGACCACGGAATGGTCGTCCCCATGGCGACGACCAACCTGTTCACCCAGCCGATCTTCAAGGACGGGGCCTTCACCTCCAACGACCCCCGCGTGCGGGCCTTCGCGCTGCAGAAGACCATGCGCTCCATCGACCTCGGCGTCGAGCTGGGCGCGAAGGTGTATGTCTTCTGGGGCGGCCGCGAGGGCTCCGAGGCTGACGCCTGCCGCAACCCCATGGACGCGGGCAAGCGCATGCGGGAGGCCATGGACTTCCTCTGCGGGTATGTGAAGGACAGCGGCTACGACCTGCGCTTCGCGCTCGAGGCGAAGCCCAACGAGCCGCGTGGGGACATCTACCTCGCCACCACCGGGCACATGCTCCACTTCATCTCCACCCTCGAGAACGAGGAGATGGTGGGGGTGAACCCCGAGGTCGCCCACGAGACCATGGCGGGCCTCTCCTTCGCGCACGCGGTCGCACAGTCGATGGAGGCGGGCAAGCTCTTCCACATCGACCTGAACGGCCAGCGCATTGGCCGCTACGACCAGGACCTGCGCTTTGGATCCGAGGACCTGAAGCAGGCCCTCCTGCTGGTGCGCCTGCTCGAGGGTACGGCTGGGAACGCTCCCTACACCGGCCCCCTGCACTTCGATGCGCACGCCTACCGGACCGAGGACGACGCAGGCGTGTGGGACTTCGCTCGGGGGTGCATGCGCACCTACAAGATCCTGAAGGCCAAGGCCGAGGCCTTCGATGCGGACCCCGAGGTCCGCGACATCATCGCCACGCGCACGGACGCGGGGCTCGATCCGCTGCTGTCCGGCGGCTATGCGTCCGACAAGGCCGCGGCGCTGAAGGAGGCCTCGTTCGACTGTGACGCCATCGCGGCCGAGGGGCTGCGCTACGAGCGCCTGGATCAGCTCCTCGTGGAGCACCTGATGGGGGTCCGGAGCTAGGCCGTCATGGGGCTCGTCCTCGGCCTCGACGCGGGTACGCAGTCCCTGAAGGGGCTGCTCGTGGATCCGGAGGCGGGCGTCGTGGTGGCGCGCGCGAGCCGCTCCCTCGAGCTCCTCGCGGGCCAGGCTCCTGGCGCGGCCGAGCAGCGCCCCGAGGACTGGGAGCAGGCCGGAGCCGAGGTCATCGCGGAGCTGTTGGCCGCTCCCGCGCGTGCAGGGCGCGCTGTCGAGGCCGTGGGGGTCTCCGGCCAGCAGCACGGCTGCGTGCTGCTGGATGGGCAGGGGCAGGTCGTGCGCCCCGCCAAGCTGTGGTGCGACACCGAGACGGCGCCGGAGGCACGCGCTCTGTCGGAGCGCCTCGGACGCAGCGTGCCCACGGGCTTCACGGCCTCCAAGGTGGCCTGGGTCGCGGCGCACGAGCCGGACGCCTGGGCCCGCACCCGACAGGTCCTCCTGCCGCACGACTTCCTGAACCTGCGCCTGACCGGCGTGGCCAGCATGGAGGCCGGAGACGCCTCCGGGACGGGCTGGTTCGACCCCGTGGCGCGCGCGTTCGACCGGGAGGCCATGGACACCGTGGACCCTCAGCTGGCAGAGCGCATCCCCGGCCTGCTCGAGGCGGGCGCCCCCGCGGGACGCGTGGACGCGGCGGGAGCAGCGCGCTTCGGCCTAGCCGAAGGCACGCTCGTTTCGGCGGGCGGCGGCGACAACATGATGAGCGCGATCGGCTCGGGCGCCACGCGCCCGGGTACGGCCGTGGTCAGCTTGGGCACCTCCGGGACGGTCTTCGCCCAGGCGCACCAGCCGATCGTGGATCCGGAGGGGCTGATCGCGCCGTTCTGCGACTCGACCGGGCAGTGGCTGCCCCTGCTCTGCGTCATGAACCTGACCGGGGTGACGGAGGGCGTGGTCGGGCTCACGGGCCAGGACCACAGGGCGCTCACGGAGGCGGCACGGGCGGTGGCGCCGGGCTGTGAGGGCCTGCTTTGGCTGCCCTACCTCGCAGGCGAGCGCGTCCCGGATCTCCCCGAGGCCACCGGCACGCTGCTGGGGATGCGGCCTCAGCACCTGGCTCCGGGCGTGCTCTATCGCGCGGCGCTGGAGGGCACGAGCCTGAACCTCGCGTGGGGTGTCGAGCGCCTGCGGGACCTGGGCCTGCCGGTGGACCGCGTGCACCTCGTTGGCGGGGGCTCGCGCAACGGGCTGTGGCGCGAGGTGCTGGCCGCGGCGCTTGGGGCCGAGGTCCAGGCCCTGGACGAGCCCGAGTCCGCGGCCCTTGGCGCCGCGCTCCAGGCCCTGTGGACCCTGCGGCGTGCCCAGGGGACTCCGTGTGATCTCCACGAGCTCGCCGCTCCCTTCATCCAGCTCGAGGGGGAGGCCGTCCAGCCCGACCCGGCCCTGCGCGCGGTCTACGGCGAGCAGCTCGAGGCCTTCCGGGCTGCCGCCGCGCGCCTGTACGGCTGCTGACGGACCCCGAGGGGGGACTCAGGCGACGGCCTTGCGGCCGCTGCTCCCGACCCCGCGCCGGTGCAGGGCGAGCGCGCCCAGGCCCAGGGCGACCGCGAACCACAGGGTCATCAGCCGCGTGAGGAGCGTCGCCGAGGCGGCTCCGGCGCGCGCGGCGTCCACGGCTGCGCCTCCCTCGACGAAGCGCCGGCGGAGCTGCTCCGTCAGCAGCCCCTCGGTCACGCCCAGCCCGCCCGGGGTGAACAGGGCGATCGCGCCTGCGACCAGGGAGAGACTGAAGGCCGCGACGATCGGTGCGAGGGCTGGAGCCGGCAGGCCGAGTCCGCTCGCGATCCGCCACGCCGCGACGCACTCGAGGGCCCAGGCGCCGGTGCTCAGCAGCACGGCTGCGGCCAGCGGCCCGAGCGCGAGCAGGACCCGCGCGCTCGAGAGGGCCTGCTCGACCTTGGGCTGCATCCGAGCCAGGGGGCCCAGGCGCCCAAGCGTGCGGATCCCGAGCTCCGCGGCGCGCGGCGAGGACAGCAGCAGCAGGGCCGTGGCGCATAGGCCGAGCGCCAGGGGCAGGATCCAGGCGTGCTCGCTGGCTGCGCTGGCGTTGGCGAGGCCGATCAGGAGCAGCAGCGCCAGCAGGTCGGTGAGGCGCTCCGCCAGGACCATCGGGGCCGTCCGTGCCACCGGAGCGGCGACCTCGTCCTTGAGCAGCACGCTCTTGAACGCCTCACCCAGCTTGCCGGGCGAGACCGTGAGCGCCAGCCCGGAGAGGAACACAAGGCCGCTGCGCAGCCGGCTCAGGCCCGCGAGGGCCGGGAGCTCGCGGGCCACGCGTGCGCGGTACAGCTCCCAGCGGGCGAAGCGCAGCCCGTAGCCGGCGAGGACCAGCGCCGCCGCCTCCACGACCGTGCGCAGCTGGAGCTCCGCCAGGGCGTGCTGCACGCTGTCCAGGTCGGCCCACAGCACCAGGCCGGCGTACACCAGCAGGCCGACGACGGTGCCGACGACCGCCCCGCGGACCAGGCGGCTGCCCTCAGGAGCGGAGGCGGTCATGGGGTCTAGGCGTCGAGCCCTCCGGCCTCGGGCTCGTCCGCCCGCCGCCCGAGGAGGCGCACGATGAGCGTCAGCAGGAGCATGCCCGCGGCCAGTCCGGCCCAGGGGAGCCAGCTGCGCTCTCCGTCGAGGAACAGGGCCGAGGGCAGGTAGCCGCAGACCACGGCGACGGCCATCACGAGGATGGCATAGGGCGCCTGCGTGCGCACATGGTCCACATGGTCACTGGCCGAGGCGATCGAGCTCATGACCGTGGTGTCGCTGATCGGCGAGCAGTGGTCCCCGAAGATGGCCCCCTCGAGGACGGCGCCGATCGAGAGCAGCATCAGCCCGTACCCCATGGCCTCCGCGTCGAGGCCCGGACCCGCGGCCGCCGCGCCGAGCTGGTAGGAGAGCCCGACGACGAGGGGGAGCAGGATGGTCATCGTGCTCCAGGAGGAGCCCGTGCTGAAGGCCACGAGGGCCGCGAGCAGGAACAGGGCCGTGGGCAGGATGACATGGGGGAGGCCGTCGGCGAGCGTCACGCTCAGCCAGGCGGCCGTCCCCAGGTCGCCGCACACGGCGCCCACCATCCAGGCGAGGTAGAGGATCGCGATGGCCACGGCCATCGCGCGCAGGCTGTGCCACGCGGCCTCCAGGGCGGGTGCGAGGCCCAGGCCGCGCAGGCGGCCGAGGACGAGCGCCGCCAGGAGGCCCCAGAGGGCTCCCCACATGAGGGGCTCGGAGCCGCTGCCGTCGTAGAGGACCTGGGCCGCCCCATCGAGCGTGAAGAACGCGCTCCCGAGCTCGAACGCCCCGCCGGTCCGCAGGATCAGGAAGATCGTGCCGCCCACGAAGAGGCCGAGGGGGAGCAGGGCCGTGCCGAGGGCCGCGCGCACACCCGGGGCGGGCTCGAGCCGCGTGGCGGCGTCGCTCACCAGGGGCGTGGCCCCCGGACGCAGCACCTGGCCGGCACGCGCGCGGCGCTCCGCGCGGAGCATTGGCCCGAAGTCGCGTCCGGAGCAGACCACGAGGCCCACGAAGAACAGCGTCAGCCAGCAGTAGAAGCGGAAGGGCAGCGTTCCGATGAAGACCGCGTAGCCCTCCGTGGTCGGGAGCCCCGCGTCCGGCAGCTGGGCGCTGAAGGTGCTCACCTCGAACGCGATCCAGGTGCTGAAGATGCTGATGCCCGCGACCGGCGCGGCCGTCGAGTCGACGATCCAGGCGAGCTTCTCCCGGGCGATGCGGAAGCGGTCGGTCAGGGGCCGCATGGTCGAGCCGACCAGGATCGTGTTCGCGTAGTCGTCGAAGAAGATCGCGAGCCCCATGAACCAGGTGGCCAGCTGGGTGCGGCGCGCGCTCGAGGCGAGCCGCGCGATCGAGCTCATGAGGCCGTGGATCCCGCCCGCGCGGGTGATGACGCCCACCATCGCGAGCATGAACACCACGAAGAGGATGATCTCGTAGCGCGCCTTGTCGACGATCTGGTCCCACAGGTACACGGTCGCCGTGTCGGCACCGCCGCCGACCACGGCCCCAAGGAGCGTCGCGCCTCCCTGCAGGCGGACCAGCGCCGCCCCGATCAGGACCCCCGCTCCAAGGGCCAGCAGGGGCCTGCGAAAGAGGATCGCCAGGGCGATCGCGACGAGCGGGGGAAGGAGGGAGCCGCGATCCGGCGCGTGGTAGGTCCTCTGGACGCTGACCGTGCCCTCGCTGCCGCTCCAGGTGAGGCTCTGGCGCTCTTCGTCCTCGAGGCGTACGGCCAGGTTCAGGCCGCCCGGCGCGGCCGCCGTGGCCCCGGTGAGCTCCAGCTCCAGGCCCGACTCCTGAGCCAGGGTCCGCAGGGCGCGCACGAGGGAGGCGCGCGCGGCAGCGTCGAGTCCGTCCTCCCCAGGGCTGAAGGTGACGGCGCCCAGGGCGAGGGCGGGCGACGCGAGGAGGGCCTGCCCGGCCGTGGTCTCGCCGTCCGCAAGGGGCTCGCCGAGGAGGTCCCCGGCCTGGAAGGCGGCGAGGCGCGCGGCCGAGGGGCTGGGCGCCAAGAGCAGGGCGCCCACAAGGGCCGCGAAGACGGCGAAGGGGAGGAGGCGGTTCATCGCGCGGGCCCTGAGAGTAGCGGCTCCGCGAGCGCGTCCCCAGGGACCGCTCGATCCTCTCCAGCGGCGGCGCCCGATCCGCTACCCTGCGCGCCATGAGCCCGACCCTTCCGCTCGCAGCCCTGACCACGGGTGAGCTCGTGGGGCTGGTGACGGTCCTCGCGCTAGCGGGCCTCCTCGGCGTGGGGGTGGCCCTCCTGCGGCGGCTGGCGGGCCTCGCGGAGCGGCTGGAGGGCCTCCAGCGGCTGGAGAGCCTGGATCAGCGCCTCAAGGGCCTGGCCGAGTCCCAGGGTGCCCTGGACCTGCGCCGGCTCGAGCATGTGCTCGTGGACCTGCGCGACAGCCAGAAGCGCTCCGAGGAGCGCATCGCCCAGGCCCTCGAGAGCCGGGAGCGCGAGCCCCAGCCGGAGTCGACCCCCGGCGCTCCGGCCCCGGCGCGACTTCCCGAGCGGGTCATCAACCGCCTCGTGGCCCTGGGCTACGAGCGCATCGAGCTCCTCACCCCGGCGTCCGAGTTCGAGGCTCTGGTGGAGGGGGAGGGAGAGGTGCGCGTCGAGGCGCGGAGGAGCGGGGCGACCTACAAGGGTCGCGTCCTCGTCAAGCAGGGCGCCATCGTGGAGGTGGCGCTGCGACCCCCCTATGAGATCTTTCCCTGAGCGCGGCTCGGGGAGCACTGCCGACATGAGCGCCGTCACCACGATCGATCGCCTCGGGGAGCACGCGGGTCAGACCGTCGAGCTCCGCGGGTGGATGCACAACCGCACGGGCAAGGGCAAGCTGCAGTTCGTCCAGCTGCGCGACGGGACGGGCTTCGTCCAGGTCGTGGTCAAGCGCGGACAGGTGCCCGACGAGCTCTTCGACCGGCTGGCCGAGTGTGGCCAGGAGTCGAGCATGGTCCTCCTGGGCGAGGTCAAGCCCGATCCGCGTGCACCCGGCGGGTTCGAGGTCGTGGCGAGCGGCGGCCGCGTGCTGCATGTCACGCACGACTTCCCGATCACCCCCAAGGAGCACGGCGCGGACTACCTGCTGTCGCGTCGGCACCTGTGGCTGCGCTCGAAGCGCCAGTGGGCGGTGATGCGCATCCGCGACGCCGTGATCACGGCCATCCGCACCTTCTTCGACGACCGGGGCTTCGTGTGCATCGACTCTCCGATGTTCACGCCGAGCGCCTGCGAGGGCACCAGCACCCTCTTCGAGCTGGACTACTTCGGGGATCAGAAGGCGTACCTGACCCAGTCCGGGCAGCTCTACGCCGAGGCCTCGGCCCTGGCGTTCGGCAAGGTCTACTGCTTCGGGCCGACCTTCCGCGCCGAGAAGTCGAAGACGCGCCGGCACCTGACCGAGTTCTGGATGCTGGAGCCGGAGGTGGCCTTCGCGGATCTCGACGATGTCTGCCAGCTGGCCGAGGACATGGTCGTCCACATCGTGAAGGAGGTCCTGCGCCGCCGGCGCCCCGAGCTCGAGGCCCTCGAGCGGGACCTCTCCAAGCTCGAGTGCATCGTGGGGGGCTTCCCCCGCATCACCTACGAGGAGGCCTCGAAGATCCTCCTGGAGCACCCCGACTCGGAGTTCGTGGCCGGCGACGACTTCGGCGCGCCCGACGAGACGATCTTGTCGGCCATGCACGACCAGCCCGTGATGATCACGCGCTATCCCAAGCAGGTGAAGGCCTTCTACATGAAGGAGGATCCCGAAGATCCCTCCAAGGTCCTGTGCGTGGACATGATCGCGCCCGAGGGCGTGGGGGAGATCATCGGCGGCAGCCAGCGCGAGGAGGACCTCGACAAGCTGCTCGCGGAGATCGCCAAGCACGAGCTCCCCAAGGAAGAGTTCGAGTGGTACCTCGACCTGCGCCGCTTCGGCTCCGTGCCTCACGGCGGCTTCGGGCTCGGCCTGGAGCGCACCGTGGGCTGGATCTGCGGGCTCGAGCACGTGCGCGAGGCGGCTCCCTACCCGCGCCTCATGACCCGCATCCGGCCCTGAGCTGCGCCCTCGCTCCAGCCGCCTGGGAGCGCCGGAACCTGGCGGCCTGAGCGGCGAGCAGGGGCTTGGAGGACCGGCTTACCGGGGGTCCTGCCGGTCCGAGCGCTCGAGGTCGGCCTCTCGTGGACGCTGGGCGAGGAGCTCCTCCAGGCGCGCAGCCTCGTCCACCTGGTGCTGCCAGGAGCCGTCGGGGCGGAAGCGGTCGTCGGTCCCGAGGAATGCGGCCAGGCCTGCGGCGGCCCGGTGCTTGGGCCACGCGAGGGTGTCGATGGGCTCCCAGTCGGGCGGGTCCTCGCGCTCCGCGGGGGTGCGGGCCCGGAGGACGCGGATCAGGAACGGTGCGACCGTCGCGTCGCCGTGCTGCAGGGCGGCGAGGGCGCACTCCACCCGCACATCGAGGGTGGGGTGGGGCGCGGGTTGGCTCGCCAGCTCGGTGAGCTCGGCCACCTGGCCGGGCAGGAGCGGGCGGTCCGCGAGCGCCGCGGCTGCGGTGATCTCTGCGCCCTCGAGGCCCCGCGCCGGAGCGGTCTGCCTCCGGGTCAGCAGCGCGAGGAGCGCGGCCGAGGCGTCCGGGGAGGGGTCGTGGGCGAGCAGCACCACCGCGCGCACCGAGACCTCATCGCGCCCCGCGGCGAGGTTTGCGAGTTCCGAGCGCGCGCTTCCCTCCCACGGTGCGGTGGTGAGCTCGAGGGCCAGCGCTGCGAACTCCTGGGGATGGAGCGTGTCCCAGTGCTCGGGCAGAGCGCGAAGCTCCTGCTCGGCCCGCGCCGCGGCGCAGCCGGAGAGCGCGCCTGCACCCGCGAGCAGTGCGCTCGCAAGCAGGGGGCCGAGGACGATCACACCAGCACGCACGCCCCCAGGATACCGGGCGCGACCGGCCCTCCGCCTCCCGTCGGCGGAGGCACGCCACACGCTCCGCGCCCTCACCCGCGAGGGCCCAGGCACACACCCCTCGCCGCTCGTCGGCGAGGGTCTAGGCACACGCCCTTCGCCGCTAGTCGGCGAGGGTCCAGGCGCGCAGCCCGGCCTCGTCACTCACCCAGAGCAGGTCGCTGCCGCGCCGGCTCTCGAAGGCGAACCAGCGCCAGCGGCCTCGTCCGCGGGCCGCGAAGTCGGCGTGTCGGGGGTGTCTCGCGCGCCAGACGCCCTCCTCGAAGCTGACGCTCCACTCGCCGAATGGGGAGCGCTGGATGTCCTGCTCGCCGTCGAGGGGGCGCAGGACCCGCAGCCCGGAGGTGGGGCCCTCCACGGTGTCTCCGTCCGGGATGGGCGCGGGGCCCGTAGCCCAGGTGGGCTTGTGCCCGTCGCGGAAGAGGGCGAACCGCTCTCCGCTCACGCGCACCTGGACGGCTGAGGGGCCCGGGGTCGGCCCCGCGAGCGGCGCTCCGATGAGGGCCGGGCCCGCCACGGCCCCGTCCTCGGGGTCGAGGCTGTACGCCTGGCCGCCCTCGGTCACGAGCAGCATGCGCTCGGGCCGCGCGGGCAGGTGCACCGGCGCTCGTTCGATACCGGAGAGGTCATCGACGCGCGCGGTCCAGGCCACCAGGCCGCCCGCCTGCACGCGGGCCAGCTGGCCCGCGCGATCCGCCACGAGGTGATCGTCGCCAAGCGGAACCGGAATGGCGTCGACCGCGCTGGCGGTGCTCCAGCTGCGCTCGGGAGTGCGCGAGAGCGTGACCCGCTGGCCATGGGGGCCCTCGAACTGGATGAGCTCCTGCAGGTGGAGTGGTGCGTGCAGGCGCAGCGCGACCACCTCGTCCGGCAGGACGAGGAGCTCGAGGGGCGTCACTCCCAGCACCTCGTTCCCGCGCAGCACCTCGGCGCCCAGAGGCTCGCTCTGGATGCGGATGGGGAGGGGCCAGGCCGCGGCGTCGTCGCCCATGTGTTGGGCCAGGATCGCCAGCGCTCGGGCGCCGTCGCCGCGCAGGCTCGCGGCACGGGCGCGCTCCAGGGCCTCCGCGCGCGTCTCTGCGACGGTGAACTCCTCCTCGAGGGCTTGCCGCACGCGGGCGTCTCCATCGAGAGCGAAGAGCCGCTCGTAGAGGGCCACGGCCTCGGACGGCCTGCGCGCCTCGGCCGCGGCGCGTGCGTCCGCAAGCAGCGCGTTCTGGGTGCCGCGGAGGTCCTCGTGCTGGCGCAGGGCACGCAGCTCCTCGCGGGCGGCCGCGCGGCTCGCGAGTGCGGCCGCGAGGCGGTCGAGCTCCGAGGCCAGCGCCGCGTCCTCGCGTGTGGGCGGAATGGTCAGGAGGGCGCGCAGCTCTGCGGAGACGGCGGCCATGCGCTGCTCGGCCTGGACCTGCTCGGGGTCCTGCAGCCGGGGCGCGCCAAGGGCTGGGACCTGCTCGACAAGGGCCGTCCCGATGGCAGCGAAGAGGTCTTCGAGCTGCGGCCACTCGGGGCGCAGGACCTGGAGGCGCGGAGGCGCGGGCAGGGCGCGTGCAGCCTCGAGCGCCTCGAGGGAGCGACCCTGGCGCGCGCTGCGGGCCACGGCCTCCCACGCGGCGATCCAGTCGTCGCGCAGGTCGAGCTCGAGGTCGCGCTGCTGCTGCTCGATCTGGCGACGCAGCTCCGCCACATCCTCAGCGTCACTCTCCGGGAAGCGCTCCGCGAGGGCCACCCGGGCGCGCTGCGGGTCGGCCAGCATGGCGCGTACGGCGGCGAGGTCCTCCTGCCTCTGGCTCTCGCGGCCGACCTGCACGGCGGCGGCTGCTGCGAGGGCCGCGACTCCGGCAAAGGTGACCGACAGCCGCCGGCGGAGCCTGCGCGCGGCGGTGGTCGAGCGTCGGGCCAGGCCCAGGAGGACGCGGGCCTCGCGGTCGCGGGGCAGGGCCGCGGTCAGCTCACGCAGGGCGGGCACCGCGCGGTCGCTGAGGCCGCGCTCGACGAACTCCTCGCAGGCGGCGAGGATCCAGGGCGAGGCCTCCTCGGCGGCGCCCGCTGCCAGGGTCAGCATCCCCATCTCGAGCCGCTCGCTCCCCGTGCTGGCCCCGCGCTCGGCGGCCAGGCGGAGGAGGGGCAGGGCTCGCCGGGGCGTGCCAGCCTCGGCCAGCTCGCGCGCCGCGGCGAGCAGCTCGCTCACCTGGGGGCGATCGGGATCGGTGCCGTCCGCGGCCTCGGTGGCGAGGCGGTGCAGGCGGATCCTGGCGCTGTCCCGGAAGAGGCGGCCGGCCTCGGTCCAGTGCAGTACCGAGCGACTGGGGTCGGCGAACCCGTGGTCGAGCCTACGGAGCAGGGTCCACACGGCGGACTCGTTCATCAGCCGCACGGTGCTGATCAACCGGCCAGAGCCCCACTCGGCGCCCAGCTCCTCGGCGATCTCGGCGGGGAGCCCGCCGGGCACGCCGCGCTCGGTCCAGGCGCGCAGCCGCACGGCGGCCCGCCGCCAGGCCTTGCGCCGCAGCTCTTGCAGGCCGAGGACCAGGAGGTGGTCCGCGGGCAGGCGCTGCACGGCACCCGCGCTGGCGGCGGCGCCCAGGCTCAGCACGGTCTGCCGCAGGGTCCACCCGAGCCGGTCGGCGAGCTCCATCACCGTGGAGCGACCGTCGACCTGCTGGGCGAGGGCGGGGACGACGCTGGCCTCGTTCCCGGGCTCGAGCAGGGGGACATCGTCGGGCTGCAGGCGATGCTCGGCCGCGAGGCCGGACATCTCGTCGTCGATGCGCGCGTACTCGAGCAGCAGGGACTCGATCGGGATGGGGGGGATCGCCGGCTGGTTCGGCTCCCAGGCCACTGCGCCGCGCGCGTCCAGGGGCAGGGTGCGCGGCTCGAAGCGGAAGTGCGCGCCGTCGCCGTCCAGCAGCGTGTAGAGCACCTCGAGTCGGTGCGCGCGAGCGACCTCGGCCGTATGCAGGCTCTCCAGGTGGGCGCCCGCAGCATCGAGCCACGCGTCACGCACGCGCTCCTGCCAGGCGTCGTCGGTCTCGCCCTCCTCGGGCAGGAGGAACGCGCGGCCCTCGGCCAGGCCAATGCGCGTGCGCGGCTGACCCTTCGAGGATAGGGTCACGACCCCCTGCTTGCGGCCGCGTGCAAGGCCTTGGAGGAGTTCGGCGAGGCCGATCCCACGGACATCTCCCTGGAAGCTCATGGTGGTGGACGGGGGCTGGGTCCCCGTCCTCTCCTCGACCTCAGGTCGCGCGAATCTTCAGCGCGCCGCGTGCTTCCGCACCCAGGCGCGCACGGCGGCCAGGTCCTCGGGCCGGTCGAGGTTGAGCTCCGTCCCAGCGTGAGACACGGGCAGCGCCCAGAGCGGGTCTGCTGCGCGGCGCAGGGCACGCAGGTCGGCCCCTGGGTCGAGGCCCCGGATCGCGGCGGCGAGGTCCCGCCCAAGGAGCAGCGGATGTCCGTGGCGTCCCCCCGGCCCGCGCGGGCTCAGCCAGCCCCCGGGCGGGGCTCCGGCCTCGCTCCAGGCGGCCACCAGGTTGGCGACCTCCAGCCCCGTGCAGCCCGGACGGTCCACGGGCCAGACCAGCACGCCCTCCTCGGGCGCGCCGCTTGGCAGGGCCTCGAGGCCTGCACGGAGCGAGCCCACGCGCCCGGACTCCCAGCCGGTGTGCTCGACCGCGTGCGCTCCGAGGCGCGTGGCCTCGGGGAGGAGCTCCGCTGCGTGGGCGCCGGCCACAACCACCGGCGCGACGCCGGGGAGTCCGACGCGCAGGGCATCCAGCAGGACCTCCAGGATCGTGCGTCCATCGTCGACGGTGACGAGCGCCTTGGGCTGCCCCAGCCGGCGCGACGCCCCGGCTGCCAGCACGATCGCCTGGAGCCCTGCCAATCAGCCCCCCAGCCAGCGGTCGTACAGGGCCTCGGCGCGGGCGCAGTCGTCCGTGCCCTCGATGAGCGTGCGCCCGTCCGGGAAGACCGTGAGCGCGACCTCCTCGACCTCGGCGCGCAGCAGCGGACCCGCGCGCCGGACGGAGGCTCCGGCGGCGGCGAGGCGCGTCGCCAGCCGGTCCAGGTCCGGCGCCGGGCCGGGCCTCTGCACCTGCACGGTGTTGCGGCCACAGAGGGACACCGCGTGGTCCGCGTCCCCGCGCTCGAGCCACGGGAACTCGCGGGCGCCGCAGCACGGACACGCCGGGTCGCGCTGCGCGCGCAGCCTGCGGACCTCACCGCTCCACGCGTCGAGCTCGACGAGGGCCGGCTCGAGGCCCGCGGGTGCTGCGAGGCAGCGGAGCGCGAGGCCCGCCTGCAGGGACGCCACGAGCCCGACGGCGGGCAGGATGACGCCGGCGGTGTCGCAGGTGGGTAGCGTGCCCGGGGGCGGGGGCTCGCGGAACACGCAGCGCAGGCAGGGCCCGACCTCGGGGAGGACGGGCAGGACGAGGCCGGCGCCGCCGACCACTCCGCCGTAGATCCAGGGCGTGCCCGTGGCAACGCAGTGGTCGTTGATCAGGTAGCGCGTCGCGAGGTTGTCGGTGCCGTCGAGCACCAGGTCGCAGCCGGCCGCGAGGTCCGGCAGGTTGGCAGCGTCCACATGGACGGCGTGGACCTCGAGGGAGGTGGGGCCGCCGATCCGCGTGAGGGTCTCGCGCGCCGCCTCGACCTTGGGCGTCCCCTCGCGGGCGTGGCGGTCCTCGAACAGCACCTGGCGGGGGAGGTTAGTCTCCTCGACCAGGTCGCGGTCGGCGAGGACCAGCTGGCCGACCCCGGCGCGGGTCAGCGCCTGGGCGAGCACGCCCCCGAGGGCGCCCACTCCCACGAGCAGGACCCGGCTCTCGGCGAGGCGCTGCTGACCCTCCTGCCCGAGGGGCGCAAAGCGGGCCTGGCGCTCGAAGCGGCGTGAGCTCATGCCCGGATCCACCAGGCCAGCAGAGCGAGCAGGACCACGATCACCGTCATGACCGCGAGGCCGATCACGAAGACGGGGCCGGCGTCCCCGCGCGGCGGCTCGTCGATCTCGACCCAGTTGAAGTAGCGCCGCGTGCGGCCCTCGATGGGCTCGGAGCAGTGCGGACAGGAGCTGCCCTCATGGTCGGCAGGGACCACGCCGTCGCAGGCCATGCAGTAGAAGTTGCGGGGACCGCCGCCCTCGGCCACCCCAGGGGCCTGGGAGCGCTGGCGGTAGTAGTCCAGGGCCTCCTCGTTGGCGTCCCGCCGGGAGCGAGACCAGTGGTCGTCGCTCATGTTGCCGAAGCTCTTGCGCGGGGGCTGGGTGGGGGAAGGCACGCCGTCAGCGTAGGCCAGGGGCCGCCTCGAGCGAAGGGCTCCACCGCGTGATCCCTGGGACGCCCTGGCCCCGTGGCTTGAGGAGCAAGGCCGGCGCCTTCCCAGCCGATGAGACCTCTCGATGAGCGCGACCCGCACCCTCGACCGAGAGACCTCCGAGCCCGTCGTGGAGCTGCTGCCCCAGCCTGCCATGCGCGTGGTGGGGCCTGGACGCAAGGAGCGGGCCTACCAGCTCCAGATCGCGGAGCTGGGCCGCAGGGCCGCCGACCTCTCGGGCGAGCTGGGCACGACCCGGCGGGAGCTCGAGGTGGCGCGCCTCGTCGAGCGCGGCACGGACCGCCTCGTGGGACGCCTTGAGGAGCGGCTCGAGCGCACGGAGGCCCAGAAGGCGCGCGCCCTGGTGCTCGTGGGGGGCCTCCAGGCGGAGCTCGAGGCGACCCGCGAGCGGCTGGCCCAGGCCGAGTCCCGCCTGCGACGGCTACCGGCTCCCCGACGAGGGCTCTTGAGCCGCCTCTTGGGGCGCTGAGACCGACCTCTGCCGCCCGCCCCGCACACGGCGGGTGTGCGGGCTTCCGAGGCGCGCGCTCCCGCTTCCCCAAGAGAGCTGCCGTCGACGCCCCTGCGGGGCGGGCTTTGGCCCTCCGCGCGCTTCGATTCGGACCCCGCGGGCTTGACGCACCCATCTCCGATCGTGAGGATTCTCGTCCTCCCACGGGAGACGCCCTCGCAAGAGGGTCGTGGTGGGCGTAGCTCAGTCGGTTAGAGCGCCGGTTTGTGGCACCGGAGGTCGGGGGTTCGAGACCCCTCGCCCACCCCATCTCCCGCTGGTCGAGGCTCCGGTGCAGGCGGCAAGGGCAGGGCCCTCACCGGCCCGAGCCGGACGGGCCCGCGGCTCTGCCTGCAGGAACTCTCGGGGGATGCAGGAGCTCTCAGGGGATGCCGGAGTGCTCAGGCGCCGGCCAGGAACCCGCGCAGGGCCGCCGGGTAGGCCTCGAGCTCCAGCTCGAACACCCTCTGCGCCAGGCGATCGGCGTCGTCACCAGGCTCCACGGGGCACCAGCGCTGGAGCAGGATCGGGCCGTTGTCGAAGACCTCGTCCACGAGATGCACGGTGCAGCCGCTGACCTGGCAGCCTCGGTCGAGGACCGCCTGATGCACGCGATGGCCGTAGAACCCCTTTCCGCCGAAGGCTGGCAGGAGGGACGGGTGGATGTTGAGGACGCGTCCGCGAAAGTCCGGGGGGACCACCAGGAAGCGCAGGAAGCCCGCGAGCACCACGGTCTGCACTCCGCGCGCGCGCATGGCCGCGAAGGCCTCCTCGGCGAAGGCCTCGGGCGTGAGGCGGCGCTCCGGGTCCAGGTGGAGCAGGGGCAGCCCCAGGCGCTCGGCACGCTCGAGGGCGCCCACGCCCGCACGGTCGCAGATCAGGAGGGCCAGCTCGGCGTCGAGCTCTCCGCTCGCGCAGAGGGCCGCGAGGTTCTCGAGGTGGCGTCCGCTGCCTGAGACGAGGACGGCGAGGGGATGGGGGCTCATCGCGGTGTGTCCATGCAGGCCAGGAGGCCCGAGAGGAGAGCAGGGGAGTCCTCGGCGCGCAGGGCGTCCTCGCTCAGGCGGGCCACGAGGAGGGCGGGGAGTGCGCAGTGGGCGGCCGCAGCGAGGGCGTCCGCGCCGCTCCGCGTCGTGGCGTCCGCCTCCTCCTCCAGGGCGTCAGGCCCTGCGTCCGCGAGGCCCATGCCGGCCGCGGGCAGGCAGGCCAGGACGCCTCCCTGGCTCCCAAGGAGGCGCTCGGCCGGGGCGACGAGGTTGGGGTCGAGCACCTGGGTGCGGTCGGGGAACAGGGGCCCCCGGTTCGAGGCGCCCAGGCCGATGAGGGGCGAGGCCGCAGTCAGGTCCAGGTGATCCGTGGCGTGCAGCACGCCGGCGGGGAAGGGCTGGCGCCCGGTGGTCTGGCCCTCGGCGAGGATGAGCACGGCTCGAGCTCCACGCTGCGACGCCCACCACACCGGGAAGGCCCTGTGCCAGCCGGGGAGCTCCGGGCGGGCGGAGGTCGACCCCAGGGCCACCACCGCGTGACCGTCCACGACGCCGCGCCACGAGGTCGCCTCTGCCCAGCCCGCGGGCCAGGAGCCTTCGCCCGGCGTCCAGGGCGAGAGGCCCGCTGGCGCCGATGCCGCGCCGAGCACGAGCAGGTCCACCGGATCGGTGGGCGCGGCCTCGAGGGCGCGCTCGAGCTCCTGGGCTCCCGTCATCGTCGCGCTACTCCGCACCGCGCAGGAGGAGAACGAGGCTGCTCGCCGCGTGGTCACGCAGCAGTCGCTCGAGGTGGAGGGCCTCGTGCACGGGGTCTTCGGCCATGCGCGCTCGGAAGGCCTCTGCGAGGCTGCGCGCAGCGGCGTTCTCGCGCTCGAGCGCGGCCGGGTCGGCGAGGAACTCAGGGTCGCCGAGCAGGGTCGTGAAGGGCTCGACCAGCGCCTCGCAGCGCCGCTCGGAGGGCCTCCCGTCCGCGAGGATCACCTGCGCTGCCTGGACACTCTCCACCAGGGCCGCGAGGCGCACGAGAGCGTCCACCTCGGGCGCTGCCACCTCGGGCCAGCCGCCGTCCACGCGCTTGGAGAAGAGGTAGGTCATCCCGCGGACCGAGCCGAGGAACGGCGCCCAGCCCAGGGAGGTGGGGATCCCGTCGATCTCCGCGAGGGGACCATCGGCTCCCATGGCGGTGACCTCGAAGTCCTGCTGGCGACCGGTGCGGAAGTCGATGACCTTGCGTCGGTCCCAGCCGGGCTGGGTGAACGCCGCGCGGAGGCGCTCAAGACCGGCGCGGCCGCGCTGGAGGTCAGCGAGCAGCAGCTCCACCGCGGGCCGCATCAGGTCGCTCTGGAGCTCGCCCTCCAGGGTCTTCAGCAGGGCCTCGGCGCCCGCGAGGTCCCCGCTCTCGAGCCGCGACCACAGGCCGCCCTCGGAGGTCACGCGCGCGGCAACCAGGCCAAGGTCCCCACCGCGGCGGTCGGCGGCCTGGGAGGCCCGCAGTGCGGGCAGCTCACCCAAGAGGGCGCGGGCCTCGGCGGTCGCCTCGCGCAGGTCCGTCAGACCCTGGCCCTCCCCGGTGACGGGCAGCGGAGGATCTGCGAGGGCGAGGAAGGCCTCGAGGCGGGCCTGGAGTCCGTCCAGGTCCCGGGCCTCGAGCAGCCGCGCGGCGTCGCTGCGGAGGTCGCGGGCTTGGGTGGCCGCCACCTCGAACAGGCCCTGCAGGACCTTGTCCCGGCCTGCGAGGAAGGTGGCGTCCTGGGCGAACAGGTCCTGGCCGGGGACGCCCTCCATGGCCTCGAGCGCGCGGGCGATGCGCGGCAGGCCGCCTTGGGCCGCGGCGCCCACGGCGTCGAGGAGCGCGGCTCGGGGTGCCTCCATGGGGTCCACCACGGCGGCCGCGGCGGCCAGGGACTGCTCGAGGGCAGCGGCGGCCTCGAGAGCGCGCGTGGCCGCAGAGGAGCCCGGCCACTCGCCCGCGAAGGCGCGCAGGGCGCTGACTCGCTCGATGTCGGGGAGCTCGGTGCTCTCCAGGACGCGCAGGGCCACGGAGGCCTGCTCCTCGAAGGCTCGCTCCGCAGCGTCGTCCTCGCCCGGCTCGTCCTGCCCCGGGGAGGTCTGCTCCCCTGCGCCCGGGGTCGTGACCTCGCTGCCCGCGTCGGGAGGGGGAACCGGGTCAGGCTCCTCCGTCACGCCGCGTGGGGAGGGCTCTGTGGTGCCCGCGCCGCGCGGAGCCGTCGGCTCGTCGCCGCCACCGAAGGCGACCCAGCCGCCGGCTGCCGCCGCGGCGACCGCAATGGCCGCGATGAGGAGCCGCCCGGAGCCGCTGCTCGCATCGGCGTCTGGCGCGAGGCCCGCGGGGACCGCCTGGCCGGCAAGGAGGGCTTCGGCCTGCTGGACCACGACTCCGGCGGAGGCCGGGCGCTGGTCCGGGTCCTTGGCCATCATCCGCATCACGAGGTCCGCGACTCCGGCGGGCAGGCCGGGCACCCGCGGCCCCAGCGGCTCGGGCTCGTCCTGCAGCACGCTGCGGAGGACCTCCTTGGCCTTCTCGCCCTCGAAGGCCTTGCGCCCGCTCAGGAGCCGATACAGCGTCGCGCCGAGGGAGTAGAGGTCGGAGGCGGGCGTCGCCGCGCCGCCCCGGATGACCTCGGGAGCGAGGAACTGGGGCGTGCCGACCAGCTTGCGGCCGCTCGCCTCCTCGACGGCCTCCGCCTCGGTGGCCGTGGCGAGGCCGAGATCGGCCAGGCGGGCCCGGCCGTCGGCGCCGAGCATCAGGTTGGCGGGCTTCACATCCCGGTGGACGAGGCCGCGCGAGCTGGCGTAGTCGAGGGCACGCGCACCGTCCGCGAGGACCTCGAGCGCCTTGCGCCAGGGCAGGGGCCCCTCGGCCTTGAGCCGCGTCTCGAGGCAGCCGCCCTCCATGAACTCCATGGAGAGGTAGTGGGTGCCGTCCACCTCGCCCACGTCGTAGACATGCACGACATTGGGGTGGTTCAGGGAGGCTGCTGCCCGCGCCTCGTCCTGGAAGCGCGCCACGAAGGCCCGGTCGGCGGCGAGGCGCGGCGAGAGGACCTTGATGGCGACCTCGCGATCGAGGCTCTGCTGGCGCGCGAGCCAGACCGTGCCCGTCGCGCCCTTCCCGAGCTGGCGGCCGACCGCGTAGCCCGGGAGGTCGGGGGCCTCGGAGCTCCTCCTTGCGGGGCTTGCTGCAGCGCCGGCGGGCGCGGGCGCGGGGGCGGGCGCAGGGGGCGGAGGGGAGGCCGCGGGGGGCTTGGCGGACTTGGAGGCGTCCGCGGGCGCCGCAGGAGCCGCGGCAGGCCGGCCGAGGGGCGCGCTGGGGTCCTCGATGACCAGGCTGCGTGAGCCCAGAACCAAGACATCGCCCGCGGCGAGGCGGGCGGCCGTGGCCGGGGCGCCGTTCACGAGCGTGCCGTACTCGGAGCCCAGGTCCTTGATGGCCCAGCCGCCGTCCTTGAGCCGGCCGATGGCACAGTGCACGGCCTCGACGCCGGGGCCGTCCAGCACATAGTCGGCGCGGGCCGCGTCCGAGCCAATGACCAGCCTCCCGCGCTGGGGGAGCTCCGCCGGCGCGCCGCCCCCCTTGGGGCGCAGGAGCAGGCGTGCGCTCACGCGGCCTCCTCCTCGACACCCTCGAACAGCGCGCTGCCAACGCGCACGAGGTCGGTGCCGCAGGCGACCGCGAGCTCCAGGTCGCCGCTCATCCCCATGGACAGGCGGCAGCGATCCTTGAGGAACAGGCCGGGCGCGCGCAGGGGCAGCTGAACGGCAAGCTCCTGCGCCTCCTCGAACACCTCACGGGTGCGGCCGCGGTCCAGCGGGCCCATGACCATGATGCCCCGCAGGCGAATGCGCTGAGAACGCTCGCGCGCTGCCCGAAGGACGGGGTCCAGCTCCTCGGGGAGGATGCCGTGCTTCTGCGCCTCGCGTCCGACGCGGACCTCGAGGTAGGCCTCGGCGGTGAGGTCCTCCTCGCAGGCGATGCGCTCCAGGGTCTCTAGCAGGCGCAGGCTGTCCACGGAGTGCAGCACGCGAGCGCGCTGCAGGATCCGCCGTGCCTTGTTGCGCTGGATGGAGCCGATGAAGTGCCACTCGATGGTCGCGCTCGGACCCGCCGCCTCGACCTTCTGCTCGAGACCCGGGGCGCGGTTCTCGGCCAGGGCCGGGGCGCCGGCGGCGGCGAGGGCCAGGGCCGTGGCGGGCTGGACGCTCTTCGTCACGGGGAGGAAGGTCACCGAGCCCACCTCACGACCGGCCGCCCGCTCGGCGGCGCGCAGGCGCTCGAGCTGGCTCCGGTAGTTGTTGCGCAGGCGCTCCCCATCCATCGGAGGGGCATCCTAGCGGCTCCAAAGGGGTCCTGAACCAGGGGTCAGGCCGGACCGTGGGTCGGGAGCGATTGGCCCCGGGAGGCGTAGCCCGAGCGGTCCGTTGGTGCCGACTCGCGCGGAGCCGAAGGCAGGAGGGACAGGCGCACCCGCGAGCGGGTCGCACCCCGCAGGCGCGCGTGATCGGTGGGGCGGACGCCCGCGACCCAGACGACCTCACCGGCGGCGAGGACGAGGGGCACGGTCGGCCGGTCCTGGGCAGGGACGCCTGCGTCCGCGAGGAAGCGTGTGAGCTTGCGCGAGCCAGGGGCTCCGAGCGGGTGGACGGTGTCGCCCTCGCGCGGCGCGCGGACCTCGAGCTGAGTCCCCAGCAGCTCGGCGTCCAGCTCGACGCAGGAGGGATCCAGCGGGTGGCCCTCACAGCCGGAGGCCTGCACCAGCTCGGCCACGAGGACGCGCCCATCGGGGAGCCGGAGGCGTCCGGGGACAGCCAGGGGGCGGGCCTCGGGATCGAGGTCGTAGCGCGGCTCAGGCGTGGCGCTCCCCGGGGGCAGCAGGCAGAGCTCGTCCGCGGTGAGGTCCAGCAGCCATCCGCCGGGCAGGCTGTGGCGAGCGGGTCGGTGGGCCTCGAGATCCTCGATGATCCCGTCCAGCAGGGTCTTTCCGGGTGAGCCACCCGAGCCCTCCTGGACCAGGCGCCACAGGACGCGCCGGCGCAGGGCCTGGGGGAGGCAGGCCACCTCCGAGCGGGGCAGCTGGGCGCAGCCGGTGGCATCCGGCTGCCAGGAGAGATGGGCGGTCCGGGAGGCGAGCTCGTCCTCGAGCCCCTCGACCGCCCGAGCGAAGGCGCGCAGGCCCTCCATGGCGGCGCCGTCGGTCTCGCGGTCGAGGGCGGGCAGGAGTCCCTCGCGAACGCGCGTCCGCGTGAAGACCGGGTCCTGGTTGCTCGCGTCCTCGCGCCACTCGAGACCCTCGTCGCGCAGGAGCCGCCGGACCTCCTCGCGCCGCAGGGTGATCAGCGGACGGACGATCTGGACGCCGCTGGCGTGGGTGTGCAGGCGCTTGAGGCCGGGGAGGCCGGGCAGGGCGGACCCGCGAGTCCAGCGCTGCAGGAGGGTCTCCAAGGCGTCGTCGGCGTGGTGCCCGGTGAGCAGGATGGGGATCCCGGCTGCCTCGGCCTCGCGGGCCAGGGCCTCGTAGCGAGCCTTCCGGGCGCGGGCCTCGAGGCCCGCGGGCGAGGGGTCGAGCTCGAGCCGCACGCGGGCGAAGGGCACGCCAAGGCGCGCGCAGAGCCGGGCACAGAACGCCGCGTCCTCGTGCGAGGCCTCTCCGCGCAGCCCGTGATCCGCGTGGATGGCGAGGACCCGGGGGCGCTCGGCCGCACGGGCCAGGAGGTGCAGCAGGAGCACGCTGTCCGCGCCGCCGGAGAGCCCAAGGGCCACCGGCTGCTCGGGCCTCAGGCCGGCCGCCTGGGCCAGGCCGGACCAGCGGCTGGACCAGGGATGGGGTGCTTCGGGCTGGGTCAAGGCTGGAACTCCAGGGACAGTCTCGTTGAAGGCATCGGTGGGCGCTCTTATTCTCTGGCCCGGATTCGGCGGGATTCGTGTGGGCCCCTCTCCTGGGCCCGCGCCGCCCCTCCAGCAAACCCCCTGCGCCCCGTGGGCGCCCGACTCGCCCGGCAGGCGAGGCCAGACTCGACCCCCCATGCGCATTGCGATCAACGGCTTCGGCCGCATCGGCCGGAACGTCTTCCGGATCCTCCAGAACACCCCCGGCTGCGAGGTCGTGGCGATCAACGACCTCACCGAGCCCTCGGTGCTGGCCCACCTGCTCGCCTACGACTCCGTCCACGGCCGCTACCCCGGCAAGGTCAAGGC